>NZ_CP192049.1:7200000-7914640 GCF_050942265.1 Kribbella sp. CA-253562
CGGTGCGGGTGGTGTAGGTCTCGTAGTCCGGCCACACCTCGACCATCTTCGGCCAGATCTTGGCGCGCTCCTGCGGCGTCGCCACGCGGGCGTGGGCGGCGAACCGGTCGGCCTTGATCTGCACCTTCACGTTCGGGTCGGCGAGCAGGTTGAAGTGCCACGCCGGGTGGGCCGCCGCACCGCCGTTCGAGGAGACGATCGCGTAGCCGCCGTCGACCTCGCGGTAGATCAGCGCGTTCTTGCGCTCCTCACCGGACTTGCGGCCGATCGTGGTCAGGATCAGGATCTCGGCGCCGTGGTCGCCCCACTGGGAGCCCACCGCACCGTCGCTGTCCTCGTAGGCCTTGACGTGGGCGGCGCCGTACAACTGCTCAGCCATGCAAATCTCCTTGCTTACGCGGGTATAACGCGTACAACCCTAACGGTGCCGCGAAGATTCCCTACGCTCAGCGGCGCGGCGGCACCGGGACCCGGGCGAGATCGGCGGCGATCACGATCTCCCCGTCGAACTCCGCCCGCGCTTCCTCCTCGAACAGCTTCATCTCGGTGTAGCGCTGGGAGAAGTGGGTCAGCACCAGCGTGCGCACCCCGCACTCCTGCGCGACCCGGGCCGCCTGCCGGGCAGTGAGATGGCCGAAGTTCCGGGCGAGCGTCGCCTCCGACGACAGGTACGTCGACTCGATCACCAGCAGGTCCGCACCGTCGGCCAGCCGGAAGACGCCCTCGCACAGCCGGGTGTCCATCACGAACGCGAACCGCTGTCCCCGGCGCGGCTCACTCACCTGCTCGACCGTCACCGTCCGCCCGTCCACCACCAGCGATCCGGCTGCCTGCAACCGCCCGATCGCCGGGCCGTGCACGCCGTACGCCGCGAGCTGGTCCGGCAGCATCCGTCGGCCGTCGGGCTCGATCAACTGGTAGCCGAAGGCCTCGACCGGGTGCTCGAGCCGCCGGACCCAGAGCTGCCCGAACGACCCGACTGACAGCAGGCCGTCCTCCTCGATCGGCTCCTCCCGGAGCTCGGCCCGCTCGAAGAACGACGCGGCGTACCGTAGCCGGGTGAAGTACTGCTGCCCGGACGCCGGGTAGTGCGCGTGCACCGGATGCGGCACGCCGTCGAGCGACAACCGCTGCACCACCCCCGGTACGCCGAGGCAGTGGTCGCCGTGGAAGTGCGTGACGCACAACCGCGTGATCGCCCCGGCCGCGACCCCGGCGTACAGCATCTGGCGCTGGGTCCCCTCGCCCGGGTCGAACAGGAATCCCTCGGAGTCCCAGCGCAGGAAATAGCCGTTCTGGTTCCGCTCCCGCGAGGCCACCTGGCTGCCGGTGCCCAGCACGACTAGTTCACGCACCGCCTCAGACTAGTGCGGCGGCGAAAGCTCCCAGGAAGATTTCCACCTCACGCGTCTGCCAGATCAGCGGCGGGCGGATCTTGAGCACCTGACCACCAGGACCCGTCGTCCCGACCAGTACGCCGTGCTCGCGCAGCCGCTCGGCGAGCTCCACCGCGGTGATGCCCGCTTCGGAAGGAATGTCCACTCCGACCATCAGGCCCTGGCCGCGGACCCGGACGCCGTCGTGCAGTGAGGGCGCGAGCTCGGCCAGTCCAGCGGCGAGCTGAGCACCGATCGCCCCTGAGCGAGCCACCAGGCCCGACTCCTCGATCACGTCCAGGACGGTGTTCGCCGCGACGCACGAGACCGGGTTGCCGCCGAAGGTGCTGAAGAACTCGTCCACGTCGGCGAACTGCTCGGCGATCTCCCTCCGGGTGATCAGCGCGGCGACCGGATGCCCGTTGCCCATCGGCTTGCCCAGCGTGACGAAGTCCGGCGTCAGGCCGTAGTCCGCGAACCGCCACAGGTTGCGCCCGCCCCGGCCGAAGCCGGCCTGCACCT
The DNA here is from genome assembly GCF_050942265.1 of Kribbella sp. CA-253562. Taxonomy (GTDB): domain Bacteria; phylum Actinomycetota; class Actinomycetes; order Propionibacteriales; family Kribbellaceae; genus Kribbella. The sequence goes on from NZ_CP192049.1 coordinate 7,201,899, forward strand.
CGTCGGCCAGGAACAACCCACCCGCCGCACGCACCTCGTCCTGCAGCCCGCGCATGAACTCACCGGTCGGCGTGAGAATGCCCGCGCTGCTGAACACCGAGTCCACGGCGAGCAGCGCGACGTCATGGCCTCGAAGCTGTTCACGACCGGCCCGAACCCGCTGCCGAGCGTCCGCTCCGGTCGGCTGCCGACCCTCGCCATCCACCCGCGGCGCCTCGAACGTGCCGACCTGCGCCGGCCGAGCCGACGGCGGGTAGGTGTTGGTCGAGAACGCGGCCGTCGCCTCGCTCACCCCGTGGTACGCCAGGTCGGCGGCCAGCACTCCGGACCGCCCGGTGACGATCCGCGCCATCCGCCAGGCCAGGTCGTTGGCCTCGCTGCCGGAGTTCATGAACACACAGGTGTCCAGGCCGTCCGGCATCGACGCGGTCAGCCGCTCGGCCAGCTCGATCGCGTGCGGGTGCAGGTAGCGCGAGTTCACGTTCAGTACGCCGGCCTGGCGCGCGAGCGCCTGGACCACCGCGGGATGCGCGTGGCCGACGACCGGAACGTTGTTGTAGGCATCGAGATAGCGGCGGCCGTCGGCACCCTCGATCCAGGCGCCCTCGGCCCGGACGACCTGCAGGGGCTCGCGGTAGAACAGCGGCGACAACGTGCGGCCGCCGAAGGTCGCGTCGCGCCGAGCGAGCAGCGTCGGATCGGGAGTCGCGGGGCCGGTTGCCCGGGAGGTGCCACATATCCGGTGGAAGCGGGCGGCCAGGTCCTCGGGCGCAAGATCCGCCCACAGGTCCAGTACATGCCAGCTGCCCGCGACCAGGCTGGTCAGGTACTCCTCGTTGCCCGGGTAGAGCGGCGCCCGCCAGGCCGAGATCAGCGTGCTCGCCGCACAGCGCGCGAGCACCAGCTCGCCGATCAGCTCGACCTCTTCCGGTTCCAGCGGCAGCACCCGCTGGTAGGCGTCGAGGAACTCGCGCGCCGCCGGCCACGGGTCGCTGGACTCACGAAGCAACGAGGTCAGGCTGATCGCCAGGTCAGCGACCCGGGCCGTGTGGTGCATGTCGCCGAAGTCGATCACGCCGTCGATGCCGTCGGCCCCGAGCAGCACGTTGCTCAGCGTCACATCCGCGTGCAGGACGAAGCCCGGCAGCCTCCTAGTTGCCTCCGGCAAGGACTCGAAGCGGTCCAGCAGCCGGTGCATCGGCGCTCGGCGACGCGCGTCGGGCAGCCGGTCGGCGTACGGGCGCAGCGACGAGACGACGCGTGGATCCCAATCCAGCCGACGATGGGCGGCCGGGTCACCGAACCCCTGCAGCGCCTTGACCAGCCGCGCGCAGAGCGTGCCGAACGACGCCGCGAACCAGCTCGGCAGCCGGACCAGATCGCCGACCTGGCCGGGCATCACCGTCATCAGCCGAGTGAGGTGCCGGCGGCCGTCAGCAGCTTCGGCCAAGACCACCGAGCTGCCGTCGAGGGCCGGCAGCAACCGGGGAATCGGCAGCCCGGGATCGGTCTGCGCGACATGCCGCATCGCCGCGCTCTCCATCGCGATCTGCGCCGCGTCGTCGCCGGTGTTGGAGATCTTCAGCACCAGCTCGCGGCCGTCGGTCGTGACGGCGAGGAAGTTGCGGTCCCGTTCGCTGCGCAACATCCGCAGATCGGCCGCGATCCCGTACCGGGAGCGCAGCAACTCGGTGGCCGCGGCGAGGTCCAGCTCGGGCGGCTCGTCGATCAAACTCGGTGTCCGGCCTGCGACGGTCTCCACGGTCACTCCTTCACTCACACCGTTCCGGGGCCGCGGAACGCCAACGGCACCCGTGCCCCCGCGGTCTCGAACTCGCCGTTGGCGCGGCGCCGCAGCAGCTGGTCATGCCCAGGATGGACGAAGTCCGCCGTCGCCGCGATCCGCGCGATCGAGGCGTCCGCTTGCGCCCGATCGATCGGGTGCCCGGACGCCTCGCCGGACCGCAGTACGTCCAACGTCGGTACGGCGTCGCCGGTCAGTACGACGGTTCCCTCGTCGGTCGCGACGGCCAGACCGATCGACCCGGGCGTGTGCCCGGGCAGTTCGAGTACGCGGACGCCGGGCAGGATCTCCTCACCCTCTGCGGTCTCGGTGAGCTTCAGCCCGGCCAGCACCGAACTGGTCCAGCGAGGAGTCTGCGGCCAGGCCTGGTCCGCCAGGAACTCCAGCTCGGCGGGATGCACCAGCACCGGGCTCCGCTCGAACAGGTCGACGTTCTGGACGTGGTCCCAGTGCCCGTGCGACAGCACGACGGCGTCGATGTCGGCCGGCTCGAGCCCGCGATCGGCCAAGGCCTCGCGCAGCGCGCGGCGGCGGCCGACGTGCCCGAAGTCGAACACGATCCGCCGTCCCTCGCTCTCGACCAGCAGGATCGAGCAGAACGCCGGGTTGCCCTGGTCGGAGGACAGCGAATAGCCGTTCAGCAGCGGCGCCACGGTCGGCATCGGATCTCCTGGGTGCGGTGGAGCAGCAGCGCCCCGCGGGGTTATGAGCACGCATCGCGGGGCGCTGCTGGTACGGGGACGCCGGCTCAGGACAGCACCAGGGGGCCGGCGTCGATCAACAGGGACGGGACGACGATGCTGTCCATGAAGGTCTGGTCGCAGATCTCCCGGGTCGCGCCGACACCGATCACGGCCTTCAGCACCTCGTCCATCCGGAAGGTGAAGCGCAGCTGCGGATGCCAGGCGACCAGCTTTCCGTCCTCGGCCCAGTACGTCGCGTCCCGCGTCGTGCCGGTCACCAAGGTCTGCGTCGGATGCTGCACGCGCAGGTAGTCGAGCCGGTTCACCACCAGGCCGCTGCCGGTCTCGGCGAGCAGCTCGTCCTCGGTCGACTCCCCCGCGTCGAGCAGCAGGTGGGAGGGAACCGGGTCACCGCCGAACCGCCAGCCGTCCGGTACGGCGTGCCCGGTCGGTACGCCGCCGGTCAGGTCCGCGCGGCGCCGGTCGGACACGACACCGGTCAGCACGCCGTGGTCGATCAACGGGACCCGGCGGCGAATGTTGCCTTCCGCATCGAATCCGCTGACCAGTCCGGCCGGGTCGGTGGCGTCGTCGACCAGGGTCAGCAGCTCGCTGACGACCTGCTCGCCCATCCGGCCACTGACCGCCGACCGGCCGGTCGCATAGTGGTGCGCGCCGAGGGCCCAGAAGGCGTAGGTGGCGATCAGGCTGTTCACGGCCTGCGGCTTCAGCAGCACCCGGCAGGTCCCGTGGTGCGGCTCCCGGACCGGCAGCGGCGCCAGAGCTTCGCGCAACCGGCCGGGAATCTCGTCGATCCGGAGCTGGTCGGCGTCCCGGTGCACGAGCTTCACGCTCGCCGACTTCTCGTCCTGCTTGGCGATCGCCTGGATCGACGCCTTGGTCAGCGTCTCGGCCCGGAACAGGCCGGACGAATTCGCCACCACCCGGTCCAGGACGTCGAACCGGATGGCCCCGCCGAGCTTGGCGGAGTCGCCCAACCCGTCCCGCACGGTCGAGAACCACTGATGCCGGACCGCCGGGTCGGACTCGAGCACCGACGAGGCAGGCTCCACCACGGGAGCGGTAGGCAAGCCCTTGCCCGCCGTCTCTTGGCCCGGAACAGGTGATGGGGGGAGATCCGCCATGGCGGCGTTCAAGCGCCTCTCCAGCGTGCGGACCGCTTCGGCATCCAGCGTTTCCAGCGTGCCGGCCGCCGACCGTCCGTTCCGGTTGATCCGGACCCGCACCTTCAGGCGACGCTCGCTGTGCTGCGCCGTGATCTCCGACTCCGCGTACCGCAGCAGGTCGGCGTTCTCGCCGAGCACGTCCAGGCGGGTCCCGTCGCCGAGGATCTCCAGCGCCTGCTCGACCTGGGTCTGTTCGATCGTCATCGTCCCACCTGCACCTTCTGGAAACGGCCGGGAACCGTGCCGTGGCCGACGTGGGCGACCTGCAGCGGCTCGCCCTTGTTGCACGACGGGACACCGTGCAGCTTCCACTCCTCCGGTCCGCCGAGCGCGTCCAGACTGGCCCAGAACTTCGGCGTGACGCTCTCGTAGCTGCAGTTCTTCAGCAGCCGCCCGAGCTTGCCGTCGCGGATCTCCCAGCCCACCTCGGTGGTGAACCGGAACGACATCCGCTGGTCGTCGATCGAGAACCCGCGATTGGTCTCCACGAAGATCCCGCGTCTGGTGCCGGCGATCATCTCGGCCAGCGAGGACTCGCCCGGCTCCAGGCAGATGTTCGTCATCCGGACCAGCGGCAGGCGCTGCCAGCCGTCGGCCCGGGCGGCGCCGGTCGACTCCAGTCCTAGTGCCGCGGCCGACTCGCGGCCGGACATGTAGTCGAGGAAGATGCCGTCCTTGATCACCTGGGTGCGCTGGGCCGGCACGCCCTCGTCGTCGTATGCGAACGAGCCCAGGCCACCGGGAATCGTCGCGTCGGCGTACGCCGAGACGATCGGTGAGCCCCAGCGGAAGTTGCCGCGGCGTTCGGGGCTCGCGTACGTGCCGCCGGCCAGGCTCGCCTCGGTTCCGAGCGCCCGGTCGGCCTCCATCGGGTGCCCGGCGCACTCGTGCAGCACCATCGCCAATTGGTTGCTACCGGCAATCAGTGTGGTGACCTCGTCCGGGCACTGCGGTGCGGTCAGCAGCGCGACCGCCTCGGCGGCGACGCGGGCCGCGTTCTCCACCAGGCCGAGCGACATGACGTGCTCCCAGCCCGCGGTGGCGAAGTCGCCGCGCTGGCCGCGGATCTGCCGCGGTACGCCCTGCGGGAAGGAGCGCCGCTGCAGGTCGTTGCCGTCACCGGCGTTGACCAGCAGTCCGCCGCCGCTCTCGGTCAGGGTCTGTTCGATCAGCGCGCCCTCGGTGTTCGCGAACACCTTGTGGTCGCGGTAGAAGTCCACCGAGGCCTCGATCTGCTGCACCAGGGGGCCGGCGGTCGAGGCCTCCTTCACGGTCGCCGACAGCAGGTCGAGCTTGGTCGACAGCGCGACCTCGAACGGGTCCACCACCATCGGCGACGACCAGGTCGCCCGGGTGGTGACCGGCGGCCCGAGAGCGACCCGGCCACCCCCGCCGGCGGCCCGGGCCTGGCCGACGGCCTGCGCGATCACGGCGTCGAGACCGCGCGGGTCCAGCCGGTGGGTGGCGGCGAACCCCCAGTGACCGCCGACCACGACCCGCAGCCCCAGGCCGAGCGAGTCGTCGTACCCGACCTCGCCCGGCCCGTCGAGCTCGACCAGGACCTGCTCGTGCGTGCGGTGCACCACCCGGACGTCGGCGTAGCCCACATCGGCGGGGAGCAACGCGAGCAGGGCTTCGGCGATGTCGCGCATGGGACCTCCTTCAGGACGGATGGTGCGCCGGGGCGCCTCGACGGCACTGTAACAGCCACTACGAGGCTCAGGGAAGATGTCGTAGACGCTACAGTCTCACTGTTTCTTGGGCCGGACGTCGATCGCCAGGCTGATCGCGAACGCGACCACCAGCAGCACGCCGCCGAGCAGCGTCAGGCCGGTGTCGCCGAACAGCTCCACCGTCATCGCGACGTACAGCGCGACCAGCGCGAGCACGACCGCGACGGCGATCTTCCAGTCGTCACCGATGATGAAGTCGTACCAGAACTGCCCGAAGGACTTGAGGAACTTCACTTTTTCGCCTCCACCACGACGTCTGCGGGCGCGGCCGGAGCCGCGGGGGTCTTGAGCACTGCGACGAACACCCGGCTGAGCACGAGCCACGCGATCAGCAGGCCGATCAGCGCCAGGTCGTGGCCGGGCCAGTCGAGGCTCTCGTGGTCACCGCGGAAGATGCCGATGCCCTCGACCGCCCAGTAGGTGCCGAAGGTCGCCAGCAGCAGGCCCACGCCGTACTTGAGCAGGTTCTCGTTGATCATCGACAGCGGGCGGCGCAGCGCGATCGCGATCACCAGCACCACCGCGACGGCGGCCAGCGCGCCGGCACTCGCGCCGGGGATGTTGTCCGCGTTCAGGCCGAAGGTGATCACGATGAACACCACCTCCATGCCCTCCAGGAAGACACCCTTGAACGACACCATGAACGAGAACATGTCGACACTGCCGGTGCTCTTGCCGGCGGCCTTGGCCGCGGCGACTTCCTCCTTGTAGATGGCCGCCTCGTCGTGCACCGCTTTTCGGCCCGACGATCTCAGGATTGCCTTGCGCAACCACTGCAACCCGAAGATCAGCAGCAGTCCGCCGATCGCCAGCTGCAAGGCCGACTCCGGCAGGAAGGTGGCCAGCGCGTAGCCGGCGAACACCGTCACCACCGCGAGCGCGCCGAGCGCCGCCAGCGTGCCCAGCAGCGCCGACTTCCAGCTCCGGGTGTAGCCCATCGCCATCACGATCGTGGTGGCTTCCACCATCTCCACGAAACACGCGACGAACGTCGCGATGATCAGGCCCCACGTTGCCGCGTCCATCACTCACTTCCTTCAGCTCGATGCAACAGATGCTGCATTGAACGATAGTTACATGAATTTCGCGGTGTCAACGCGTCGTCCCAAAAAGTTGCCCATAGCAACTTTTGGGCAGGCCGAAGCGCCCGGCGGCCCCGAATCCGTGGGGCCGGCCGGGCGCCCGCCGCGCCGGGGAGGGGTCAGGCCAGCGCGGCCACCAGGGTGCTCGCCGAGATGTTGCCGCCGCACGACACGACCGCGACCCGCTTGCCTTCGAGCTCGGTCCGCCGGGCCCGCGCGGCCGCGAACGCCATCGCCGCCGACCCTTCGATCAACTGGTGCTCGGTGTCGATCACCATCCGCAGGGCGGCCGCGATCGCGTCCTCGCTGACCAGCACCCAGTCGTCGACCAGGTCACGGCACAGCGCGAACGTGATGCTGCCCGGCTCGACGCTGCCCGCCGTACCGTCGGACAGGCTCTCCCGTCCCTCGACCTGGACGATCCGGCCGGCCTCGACCGAGGCCGCCATCGGCGCCTCGCGCACCGGCGACGCACCGATCACCCGGATCCCCGGCCGATGCTTCTTCAGCACCGAGGCGATCCCGCTGACCAGTCCGCCACCACCGACGGCGACAACCACCGCGTCCAACTGTCGCCCGGCCAGCTGCTCGAGGATCTCCACGCCGACCGTGCCCTGCCCGGCAACGGTGTCCGGGTCGTTGTACGGCGAGACGTAGGTGAGTTCGTGCTCCTCGGCGTACGCCCTGGCCTTCGGTTCCAGGACACCGGAGTCGAGCCCTTCGGCCCGCAGCTCCAGCCCGAAACGGCGCAGGGCGGCGACCTTGCCCGGCGCGGCGTTCTCCGGCAGGTAGACGATGCCGTGCCCGCCGAGTGTCGCCAGCGCGTTGCCGACCCCGAGCCCGTGGTTTCCGGTCGACGCGGTGACCACCCCGCGATCGCGCTGTTCGGGCGTCAGAGTGAGGATCTTCGCCATCGCGCCGCGCGCCTTGAACGATCCGGTGCGCTGGTGGTGCTCACACTTCACCAGCACCTCCGCCCCGAGTTCCTCGCTGAACGCGTCGAACCGCACCAGTGGGGTGATCGGCAGATGCTCGCGCAACCTCGGTGCAACCCGCTCGGATCGCGCCGCGATCCCGGCCGGCGTCGGTGCTGCCTCGGTGAACCGTTCGGTCATACGTTCTCCTCATCCGGAGGCCACCGCGAGCTGGGTCCGCAGACCGGCTCGCAGCGGGATGCACATCGGTTTGCCACTGACAGGATGCGGTACCACCTTGGACTCCACCCCGAACACGTCGCGGATGATGTCGCAGGTGAACACGTCCTCGGGCGCACCTTCGGTGATCAACGTGCCCGACTTCATCACGAACACGTGGTCGGCGTACTCGGCCGCCATGTTGAAGTCGTGCAGCACCATCGCGACCGTCTTGCCCTGCTCGTGGTTGAGCTGAGCCAGCAGGTCGAGCACCTCGAGCTGGTAGGCCACGTCCAGGTACGTCGTGGGCTCGTCCAGCAGGATCAGGTCGGTGCCCTGCGCCAGGCAGAGCGCGATCCAGACGCGCTGACGCTGACCGCCGGACAGCTGGTCGACGTGCTGGTGGCGCAGGTCCGCCGTACTGGTGACCTGCATCGCCCACTCGACGGCTTCCTTGTCGGCCGGGCTCGGGACCTTGAGCGAGGTCCGGTGCGGGTGCCGCCCGAACCAGACCAGGTCCTCGACCGAGATCGACTCCGGCGCGGTCAGCACCTGCGGCAGGATCGCCAGCAGCCGGGCGACCTCCTTGGTCGGGGTGTCGTGGATCGACTTGCCGTCCAGGACGACGCTGCCCTTGGCCGGTGGCAGCAAGCGGGCCAGGGCCCGCAGTGCCGTGCTCTTGCCGCAGCCGTTCGGCCCGATCAGCACGCTGACCTTGCCGTCCGGGATGGTCAGGGTCAGATCCTCGGCGATGACCTTCTGGTCATAGGCCAGCTGGACCCCTTGTGCCTGCAGTCGCATGGCGGTCTCCTACTTTCCGGTCTTCACGAGCAGGTAGAGGAAGTACGGTCCGCCGACGACCGCGGTGACCAGTCCGGCGGGGATCTCCAGCGGTGGCGCGAGTCCGCGGCCGAGCATGTCGGCGACCAGCATCAGCAGCACGCCGAAGACCGCCGCGGACGGGATCGAGGCGAGGTGCCGGCCGCCGAAGACCCGGCGGGCCATGTGCGGCGCGATCAGACCGACGAAGCCGATCGTGCCGGAGACCGCGACCGCCGCGGAGGCCAGCGCGACCGCGAACAGCAGCAGGATCCGGCGGGTCCGCTCGACCGGCTCCCCCAGACCCGCGGCCAGGTCGTCACCGAGTCCCAGGACGTCGAGCTTGCGGGCCCAGATCACGATCAGCGGCACCAGCACCAGCACCCACGGCAGGATCTCCAGCACCGACCGCATCGAGCGGCCGAACAAGCTGCCGGTCAGCCAGATCAGCGCGGCGCTGACGTCGAGCGGGTTGCGGACCAGTAGGAACCGGATCCCCGCCTCGAACGCCGCGCTGACCGCGATGCCGACCAGCGCGATCCGGACTGGCGTCGCCCCCTTGCGGTAGGCCAGCAGATAGACCAGCCCGGCGGCCACGAGCCCGCCGATGAAGGCGGCCGGCACGACGGCGAAAACCGGCAGCCCGGGAATCGCGAGCAGGAGCAGCATGCCCGCGAAACCGGCGCCCTTGGTCACGCCGACCACGTCGGGGGCGGCGAGCGGGTTGCGGATGACGCCCTGCATGACGGCACCGGACACGGCCAGCGCGATACCGACCAGCCAGGCGAGCAGGACCCTCGGCAGCTGGAAGTCCACCACGATCCGCGCGGCCTGGTTCGAGGTGTCGCCGACGAGGGCGCTGAAGACGTCGCCGAGCGAGACCTCGGTGGCGCCGACACTGAGGCTGTAGAAGCTGAGCAGCACGGCGAGCACACCGAGCGACCCCATCAGGATCGCGGGATGCCGCTGGGCCACCGACGTCCGCCGGACGTGCTGCGCGACGATCGTCGTCGTCATGAGGTCACCTTCTGCCGACGGGCCAGGTACACGAAGATCGGTGCGCCGATCAGGGCCGTCACCACTCCGGCCGGGACCTCGAACGGCGGTTTGACGAAGCGGGACAGGATGTCGGCGTACAGCACCAGCACTCCGCCGCCGATCGCGCACAGCGGCAGCAGCACGGTGTAGCTGGACCCGACCAGGCGGCGCATGATGTGCGGCACGATCAGGCCGATGAAGGCGACCGGGCCGGCCACCGAGACGGCGGCACCGCACAGCACGATCACCAGCGCCGACCCGAGCATCCGGGTCCGCTCGATGTTCTGCCCAAGGCCGCGGGCCATGTCGTCGCCGAGGGCCAGCAGGTTCAGCGGACGGGCCATCGCGAACGAGCCGACCAGCCCGAGCACCAGCCACGGCAGCAGGTTGCGGATGTCGTGCCAGGCGGCGAAGTTGACACCGCCGACCAGCCAGAACAGCACGCTGTCGGTGGAGTTCTCGTCGAAGATGATCAGCACCTGGGTCAGCGAGATCAGCAGGCTGCTCGCCGTGACGCCGGCCAGCGCGAGCCGGATCGGACTGATCCGCCCCCGGCCCGAGCCGGCCAGCATCATCACCGAGATGCCGGCCGCGGCGGCTCCGCCGAAGGCCAGCAGGATCGTGGGAGCGCCGGACAGCGACGGCACGATCGTGATCGCCAGCACGACCACGAGCACGGCGCCGGCGTTCACGCCCATGATCTCCGGCGCCGCCAGCGGGTTGGCCGCGACCGCCTGCATCAGCGCACCGGCGACCGCCAGGGCGGCGCCGACGCACAGCGCCAGCACCACCCGCGGCAGCCGGATCGACTGGATGATCAACTCGTCCGGCTGGTCGGCCTTGAAGATCGCGGCCGGCAACCGGGTCAGCGAGATCTGCTGACTGCCGATCGACAGGGCCCAGGCGACGCCCACGACGACCACCACCAGCAGCGCCAGCGTCACCCAGGTGACCCGCTGCTTGCTGGTGACGATCTTCGGCGCCTTGTGGTCGCCGGTCGTGCTGGGCCTGGGCAGGGTGGACGTGGTCATGTCACTTCCCGTAGAGCAGCTTGACGGCTTCCTTGGCGACGACCTCGGCGGCGATCAGGCCGCGCGAGCGGGACCACTCGTTCGGGTCGACGTCGAAGGTCGCGTTGTTCTGGACCGCCGGCAACTGCTTCCACAACGGGCTCTTGGTCCACTGGTCGCGCAGTGTCGGGCCTTCGTTCGCGGCGATGAACAGGATGTCCGGCTTGTTGGTGACCAGGGTCTCCAGGGTGAGCGAGACCGACGCGTCGCCGGAGTCGTCCGGCAGCGACGACGGGATCCCGATCACCGACAGCACACCGGGCGTGTAGGCCTTGGGCGGGAACCCGGTGAAGGCCTTCTCCGAGGCCCGGACGAACAGCGCCTTACGGGTCTCGCCGGACGGCGCCTGGGCCTTCAGGTCGGCCATCGTCTTGGCGTGTTCGGCCAGCCGGGTCTTCATCTCGTCGCACTTGTTCACCGCGATCGCGGTCGACATCTCGCTGTCCAGCACCTGCTGGTAGTTGCCGTTCAGGCTGGGGTAGGCGATGGTCGGCGCGATCTTCGACAGTTGGGCGTAGATCGCCTTGTGGCGGCCGGAGTCGGCCACGATCAGGTCCGGCTTCAGCGCGGTGATCACCTGGATGTTCGGCGTGGCCCGCAGCCCGACCGACTTGTACGCGCCGACCTTGTCGCGCAGGGCGGCGATGATGCGCTTGGGCTGGTCGTCGTCGGCGACACCGACCGGGGACATGCCGACCGCGACCAGCGCGTCGACGAAGGAGTACTCCAGCGCCACCACCTTGGCCGGGTTGCCGGTGATCGTGGTGGTGCCGAGGTCGTGCTTGATCGTGCGCGAGTCCTCGCCGCACTGATCGGTGTTGACGTCCGAGCTGACCCCCTGGGCGGCCGCGGCGCGGTCGGCGTTCGGGGCGGCGCCGGTGGCCGGCGAGGAGCTCGAGCCGCCGCAGCCGGACAGGGCGGCCGCGGCGGCGGTCAGGGTGAGGATGGCGGCGAGGCGCCGGCCCTTCGAAGCGGTGTGGGACATGGCGTGTGCTCCTGGTGTAGGCAGAGCAAAGCGGGGACGTGGTTCATCCGCGACGAGCGAGGGACATCGCCGGAGCGGGAACATCGGGCCGGTCCTGCGGACCAGGGCCGTCGTACAGGTTCCAGGGCGCCTGCTGGTAGCTGTGGGTGCAGGGCAGACCAGGAGTCAGGCGGTAGGTGCCGGTGGTCAGGTCGACCAGGCTGGAGACGATGGTTTCGTTGCGGTCGAGCGGGTGCCGGCGCGGATCGGCGTGCTGGCAGACGGCGTTCGGGTGACCGAAGTGGTCGCTCATCGTGGTCTGGACGATGCGCGCGACCGCTTCCTCGGTGGTTCCGTCCAGGCGGACCTGCGCCAGGCCTGATTCGACCCGAGGCAACCGGTAGAGCGAGTCCACCGAGAAGGGCTTGTAGGTGTCGTTGATCTGCGGCGGGACGAAGGACTGGAAGTGGTTGCCGTGGACAAGCAAACCGTCCGTCGGGTACATCCAGCCGTGCCGGCCCGGCGTGGTCTCGACGTCGATGGCGAAACCGTCGCGGTGGGTCAGCAGGATGTTGCTGGACAGGCTCTGGCGGGCGTCGAAGATCGCCAGGAGCGCGTCGTGCAGGTCCCAGCACTCGAGCGCCTTGCGGCGGACGACGGTGCCGGGGACGCCGAGGCCGGAGCCGAAGCCGGCCCCGAGTCCGTTGGCGTTCAGGGCGATACCGGCCGAGTTCGCGCCGTGCCGGGCGACCTGCCCGGCCTCGACGTGGCCGATGATCGTCGGCTTGCCGGGCTGCTCGATCCGCAGGACGACCACGGTGTCGGCGACGCCGGAGTACAGGTCCCAGTTCTGGCCGGCGTACACGTGGCCGACCGGGTTCGCGGCCGGCAGCAGCGCGAACGACGTACAGCCGTCGTCGCTGCCGTCGGTGCGCCCGTCACCGGTGCCGTCGTTGCCGGCCGCCGGGCGGGTGCCGAACGGGTTGCCGCGCAGCAGTTCGCCGCGGACGTTCAGCGCGAGGATCTCCTCGAAGGACCGGTTCGCGCCCAGCGCGATGCCCCGGATCTCCTCGACCAGGTCGGGCGCGAAGTCCTCGATCAGCGGAACCCAGTGCGGCGCGCGGGCCACCACGTCGGCCCAGGGCAGACCGGTCGCGCGAGCCACCGACTGGGTGTAGAAGTCCAGCGACCGCTCGATCGGCGCCCGCGCCGCCTCGCCGTACTGCGCGCCGCGGTCGCGCGCACCGGCGGCGGAGATCTCGATGGTCTGCAGCTGCGTCACGGGAGTCGCTCCAGGAGATGGACGGGACATGGCTTCGTTGTGTTCATTACGAATATTCAGCTGACCGTAGTGATTGCTACAATCGCTGTCAACGGGTCGGCGAATCCGTTGACCTGACGGTGATCTGGAACCTCCGGGTGACATGATCGGAAGGTGTCCGGCGAACTACTGTGAGGCGAGGAGCTGTGTCCGTGGCCAAGACCCCGACCTTGCAGGAGCGGGTGGCGAGCCGGAGGGGCTCGCTGACCGCCACCGAGCGCAAGATCGCCGAGTACCTCGCCGCCCATCCCCAGGAGGCGGCATTCTCGTCGGCCGAGGAGATCGGCAAGGCCACCGGCACCAGCGACGCCAGCGTGGTCCGGACCGCCAAGGCGCTCGGCTTCGACGGTCTGCCCGGCCTGAAGCGTTCGCTACAGGGCCACCTGCAGAAGCTGCTCACCCCGGCGAACCGGCTCAGCAACAGCCTGCAGAGCATCACCGACGGACCCGAGGCGATGCTCACCGCGACCCTGCGCGACCACGTCGAGCGGTTGCAGGCCGCCGAGCACACCCTGGACGGCGCCGAGTTCCGGCGGGCGGTCGAGCTGGTCGGGGGCGCCCGCGAGACGCTGGTGTGCGGCTTCGCCGGCCTGGCCGGGATGTCGGACTACATCGCCACCCACCTGACCAGGATCGGTCACCGGGCCCGGACGGCGTCCGACACCGGCTACCGGCTGGCCGACCGGTTGCTGCTGCTCGGCCCCGAGGACGTCGTGGTCGCGATGGCGCACAACCGGATCAACCGCGAGCTGCGGGTGATCCTCGACCACTGTGTCCAGGTCGGCGTTCCGGTGATCCTGCTGACCGACACCCTCGGTGAAGCTCTGCGCGACAAGGTGGACGTCGTGCTGTCGGCACCGATGAGCCGGCCCGGCACGTTCACCAGCCAGGCCACCGTGCTCATCCTGCTGGAGGCACTGACGATCGCCGTGGCCGCACAGGATCGCGACCGGGCACTCGCCGCCACCGAGCGGATGAACACGCTCCGCGAGGAACTGAACGGCTACGGCATGACCGACGAGACGTCACTGGTGCTGCCGCGGCCGAAACGCCGGCCGCGACGCAAGTGATCGGTCACCGGTCCGGGAGCGCGGTCGGTCAGACCTTGCCCTCGGTCCGTTCGTAGACGTCGGCCTCGAACTCCTCCAGCAGGCGTTCACACTCGGCCACCTTGGCCCGTGCGAGCTCCTTGCCGTCGGCATCCAGCCAGTCCCGGTCCTCCACCTTGGCCAGCCAGCGCCGCAGCTTCTCCAGATCCTGCCGGATCTCCTCGGCCTCCTCGAACGTGTAGTTCTCGCGGAACCGCTCGAACTCGATCTCCTTGACGAACTTGGTCTCGCACTCCTCGACGATCTCGGCGTACTCCTTGGCCGACTGGCTGCGGAACCCCTCCACGAACTGGGTCCGCGCGTCGTCGTCGACGTCGGTCAGCGTGAGGAAGACGCTCGAGCCGCCGAGCTCGCTCACCTTCTCCCGGACCTTCGCCATGCCGGCGCGCAACTCCTCGCGGTCGGGCAGGACGCAGACCGCCTGCTGCACGTAGAACCCACCGAGCCGCTTCAGCTCCCGCCACACCGCCACCCGGGCCCGCGACGAGTCGCTGGGCACCTTGTAGATCAGCAGCAGCCAGCTCTCCTTGTTCGCGCTGGTTGCCGCTTTGCTCCGCCGGGTCGTCGCCATGCCGGACAGGTTATCCGGCCGATCGGGTGCGGCGTCGCTTCGTGGGTGATGCGGTCTAGCGGTCGGCACGTTCGGCTCGCGTTCGCAGGCCGTCGACGAGGTGGGGCATCACCTCCCGCCAGTCCGCGACCAGACCGACGTCGCAGTGCGCGAACACCGGCGCGGCCGGGTCGGTGTTGATGGCCAGTACGGTCCCCGCCCGGCTGGTGCCGGCCAGGTGATTGTGGTTGCCGGACAGGCCGACCGCGAAGTACATCCGCGGGGCCACGCTGCGGCCGGTGATCCCGAGCTGACGGCCGTGCGGCAGCCAGCCCTCGTCGGTGACCTTGCGGGTCGCGGCCAGCTCGGCGTTCAGGAGCTCGCGCAGCGGTTCCAGGTCGCCGTACTGGGTGGGGTCGACACCGCGACCGACGCCGATCACCACGGTCGCGCGGTCGAGCGCGTCACCCTCGTGGCCGGTCCGGCGGTCGGTGCGGGTGATCGCCGGATCTCGCTCGACCGGCAGCACCTGGTGATCGAAGGCGTGCGGTTCGCGAGGACGCAGCAACGGCAGCATGCCCGTGCGGAGGGTTGCGATCTGTGGGGAGCCGTAGCTGACGATCTCGGCCAAGGTGCCGCCGCCCGAGGGCTTCAGGCCGGCCAACAGTCCGTCCGTGTTGACACCCAGGCTCACCAGATCGGACATCATCCCGGCTCCCAGAGATACCGCCAGGCGAGCCAGTACTTCGCGTTCCCACGGCAGAGCCCCCGCCACGACAGCCCAAGGAGCCACCTCGGCGAACCACTTCGCCAGCACCCCAGCCACCGGCCGAGGCTCGTCCCCGGTCAACGACACCACGGAGTCGGCACCCCAGCGCACGAGGTCACTCGCGTCGGCGCTGTCATCAGTCCGTACGGCGAACACCTGCCCGCCGACCTCCTGAGCCAGCAGCGCCGCCGAGCCCAGCAAGGCCCGGGTCGACTCCTCGGGCGCCGGTCCCACCAGCGCCACCACGTCTCGCCCGCCGCCTCCGGCGGCGGGCGAGGAGAGTTGAGCGCCGAGCCCGCCCGCTGGTGAGGGAGCTGGAGCCCCCTCCAGCCCCGCCCGCGATGCATCGGCGGCTTCACCTGATCCCCGCGCGGCGGCGCGCAGCGCCGCCGCGCGGGTGGTGGGAACCGACTGAAGTGATTCCGGTTGGTGGGTGAAGCGGTCGAAGCAGCCTCGGTTGTTGAGTTCGGCGAGGGCTCGGGCGGCCTGGATCTGCGGAGTGCCCCGGAAGATGACGGGTTCGCGGGTCAGGCCGAGCGGGCGGACGCCGGTGACTCGGGTGGGGCTTGCGGTGAGGCCCCAGCGGGCTGCGGGGAGGGCATCGGTGGTGACGTGGCGAATGGTGTCGCCGGACGGCCACTGCTCGGGTGGGACCTTGCACGGTGAGCACGAGCGTTCGGCGACGGCGATCACGGCGGGCAGGTCGACCACCACCGACTCGGTGCCGTTGTCGTACTGGACGACGGCCCGCACCTGGTGGTTCGCGACCTCCAGCTCCAGCACCGGGCCGACGAACGGCAGGCCGAGCAACTCGGCGATCATCGCGCCGATCGCCCCGGTGCTCCCGTCGACCGAGCTGGCGCCGACGAGGACCAGGTCGGCCTGATCGACCACACCGGCGAGCGCGCGAGCGGTGACCAGACAGTCCGAGCCGGCCAGCACCGGATCACTCAGGTGCACCGCGTCGTCGATCCCCCATCCCATCGCCTCGCGCAGTACGTCGACCGCCGACGGCGGGCCCATCGTGATCGCCGTACTGCGTCCGCCGGACTCCTGCGCGAGCCGTACGCCCTGGGCCACGGCCCGCCGGCACCACGGGTTCATCTCCGTGACGTTGCCACCTCGCTCGAGACGGCCGTCGGCGTCCAGGCGACCGTCGTGGTCGCCCTTCGGCACCTGCTTGGTCAGCACGGTCACGCGCAGCGGCTTCACGACAATCCGGTCCCCACCGCTAGACCGATCAGGAACGTCACGCCGGCGGACAGCCCGCCGAGCAGCAGCTGCCGGCCACCGCCGTACCAGAACGGGCGGGCGGTGATCTTCGCGACGATCCCGCCGGTGACCACCAGCCCGATCGCGCTCAGCACCAGCGCCGGCCACACACTCATCGCCCCGAACAGGAACGGCAGCAGGGGAATCACCGCACCGACCGCGAACGCCGCGAACGAGGACCCGGCGGCGACCCAAGGCGAGGGCAGGTCGTTGGGGTCGACGCCGAGCTCTTCGCGCACGTGCACGTCGAGCGCGACCTCCGGGTCGGCGGTCAGCTCCTTGGCCACCTGGGCGGCGAGCTCGGGCCGCAGGCCCTTGGCCTCGTACATCATCGCCAGCTCGCGCAGTTCGTCCTCGGGGTGGGCCTTGAGCTCGCGCCGCTCGGTCTCGATCTCGGCCTGCATCAGCTCGGTCTGCGACGACACCGAGGTGAACTCCCCCGAGGCCATCGAGCACGCTCCGGCGACCAGACCGGCCAGTCCGGTCATGATCACCACCTTGGCGCTCGCGCCGCCGCCGACCACACCGGCGACCAGCGCGAAGTTCGACACCAGGCCGTCCATCACGCCGAAGGTGGCCGGGCGCAACCAGCCACCGGTGACGTCCCGGTGCGAGTGGTGGATCTCGGCCGGCTGGCCGACGACGTCCGCGGTCATCTCTGCAGTTCCTTCCGGAAGAATTTAGGTGAGCGTAACCTTCGCTCTAACGCATCACCTGTTACATCATGCTAAGCGTTACTTCGATGCTGTGGCAACGGCTCCGCGGTCCCGATCCGACAGATGGGCCACCGTGACGCCGGTTTCGGTCAGGGTCCGGGTCACCGCCCGGCCGCCGTAGACCCAGTAGATGACCAGCTCGTCGTCGCCCACGTTGACGAAGTGGTGCGGTACGCCGGCCGGCACCCAGGTCGCGTCACCGGCGCGCAGCTCGACCCGGTCGCCGCCGATCACCGCGACCGCGCTGCCGCGCACGATCAGCACCGACTCCTCGACGTTGTGCGAGTGCAACGGGATCTGCGTGCCGACCGCGAACGTCGTCGTACCGGTGGTGACTGTGTTGTGCGCGCTGTTCCAGCTCCCGACGTACGGCGTGGTGACGACTCCGTTGCCGCGATCGAAGAGCTCGACCTGGTCCGGCCGCACGACCAGGCACTCCGACTCCGGTGCCGTCGCAGGGCCGACCCAGACGGTCTTGGTGTTCATGAACTCGCGCATCCCGTGCGGCCCGAGCTCCCGGCCGTACCCGGATCGCTTGATCCCGCCGAACGGCAGCCGCGCGTCCGAGGCAACCATGCCGTTGACGAACACGGCGCCGGCCGCGAGCTCCCGGCTGTACCGCTCGGCCCGCTCGGGGTCGCCAGTCCACAGCGCGGCTCCGAGCCCGAACTCGGTCAGGTTGGCCAGCCGGATCGCGTCGGCCGCGTCGGCCGCGCGAGTGATCGCGGCGAGAGGCCCGAACGTCTCCTCGTCGAACGCGGCCATGCCCGGTACGACGTGGTCGAGCACCGTCGGCTGGTAGTAATAACCCGGCCGATCGACGGGTTCGCCACCGCGCAGCGGCTTCGCTCCGGCCTCGACCGAACGACGGGTCTGGTCGTGCAACGTGTCGCGCAGGTCCGCACGCGCCAGCGGACCGATTGTCGTCGTGGTGTCGAGCGGATCACCGACAACCAGCCGGTCGGTTGCCGCACAGAAGGCGTCGACGAACTCGTCCGCGACGGCTTGCTCGACGATGAAGCGCTTCGCGTTCACGCAGCTCTGCCCGACGTTGACGAAGCGCGCTCTGACCGCAGTTTCCGCGGCTGCCTGCACGTCCGCGTCCGCCAGCACGACGAACGGGTCGGAGCCGCCCAGCTCGAGCACCTGTTTCTTCAGGGCCGCGCCGGCCTGGGCCGCGATGATCGTGCCGACCTCGGTCGAGCCGGTGAACGTGACCGCGGCGATCCGGTCGTCGGCGATCAGCGTCGCGACCTGCCTGGTCTCCACCAGCAGCACCTGGACCAGGCCCTCCGGCGTACCGGCGGCATGCAGGACGGCGGCGATCGCGAGCGCGCACTGCGGGACTGAGTTCGCGTGCTTGAGCACGATGCCGTTGCCGGCGGCAAGGGCCGGGGCGGCGAAGCGGAAGAACTGCCAGAACGGGTAGTTCCACGGCATCACCGCGAGCACCACGCCGAGCGGGTCGTACACGATCCGGCTCTGGCTCGCCGTACTGCGGACCGGCTCGTCGGCGAGGAAGCCGATCGCGTTCGCCGCGTAGTACTCGCAGGTGACCGCGCACTTCTCGATCTCGGCCAGCGCCTCGGTCAGCGGCTTGCCCATCTCCTGTATGATCAGCAGGGCCAACTCGCCGGAGCGCTCGCGCAGGGTGCTCGCCAGGCGGCTCAGCAACTCGGTGCGTTCGCCGACCGGAGTCTGTCGCCAGCGGGCCTGCGCGACCGTCGCCGTGGTCAGGCGCTCGTCGATCGACTGCGCCGAATCGGGATCGAAAGCGGCCAACTGCTCACCCGTGGCCGGGTTGACGGAACGGATCATCAGAGCTCTCCTGCCTTCAGACGCTGCAGCACGTAGGGCAGGACGCCGCCGTGCCGGTAGTACTCGGACTCCCGCGGGGTGTCGAGCCGGATCCGCATCCGGTACGTCCGGCCGTCCGAGGTGACGGTCGCGAACCCGTCGTCGCCGAGCGCGACGTCGATCGGATGCTCACCGGTCAGGTCGTCGCCCTCGCCGGGCGCGAACTCCAGCGGGAGGATGCCCATCCCGACCAGGTTGGAGCGGTGGATCCGCTCGAACGACTGCGCCAGGACGGCGCGGACGCCGAGCAGTGCGGGACCCTTGGCGGCCCAGTCGCGGGACGATCCGGTGCCGTAGTCCTTGCCTGCGACCACGACCACGGGCGTGCCTTCGGCCTTGTATGCTTCGGCCGCGTCGTAGATCGTGACCAGTTCGCCGTCCTTGAGGGTGACGCCGCCTTCGACACCGCCTGCCAGCGCGTTGCGCAGGCGGAGATTGGCGAAGGCGCCGCGCATCATCACCAGGTGATTGCCGCGTCGCGAGGCGTAGGTGTTCAGCTCTGTGACGCCGAGGGCGCGTAGGTATTGGCCGGCGACACTGTCGGGTGGGATCGCGCCGGCCGGCGAGAGGTGGTCGGTGGTGACCGAGTCGCCGAGCCGGACCAGCGCTCGGGCGTTCTTCAGATCACCCGGCTCGGCGTCCAGTACCAGGTACGGCGGACGCCGCAGGTAGGTCGAGTCGTCTTCCCACTGATAGTTCCGGCCGGTTGAGATCTCGAGACCTCGCCAGCGTTCGTCGCCGGCGAACACGTCGGCGTACACGGCGGTGAACATCTCCGGCTTCAGCGCTTGCTGGATGACCTCGTCGATCTCTTGCTGCGTGGGCCAGAGGTCTTTCAGGTAGACGCCATCCGCGATCGGCTCGGTCGTGAGGTCGATGCCCATCCGGCCTGCCAGCGCGTAAGCAACCACCAGCGGCGGCGAGGCCAGGTAGTTCTGCCGGACGTCGGGCTGGATGCGACTCTCGAAGTTCCGGTTGCCGGACAGCACTGCGGCCACCGACAGCCCCTTCGCGCGTACCTCTTCGGCAACCCGGTCGACCAGCCCGCCCGACGCCCCGATGCACGTCATGCACCCGAACCCGGCGAGGTGAAACCCCAACTTCTCCAGGTACGGCGTGAGCCCGGCCGCGGCGTAGTAGTCCATCACCACCCGCGACCCGGGCGAGAGGGTCGTCTTCACCCACGGCTTGGCCGCCAGCCCGAGCTCGACCGCCTTCTTGGCAACCAGCCCGGCGGCGACCATGACGCTGGGGTTGGAGGTGTTCGTACAGGAGGTGATCGCCGCGATCACCACCGAATTGTCGGAAAGCTCTTCTGTTGTTGACTTTCCGACGGTGGAAGCCACCGTGGAAAGCGGGATCCGCTGGTGCGGGCGGTTCGGTCCTGCGATCGACGCCACGACCTCGCTCAGATCCACCGTCAGCTCCTCGTCGTACAGAAGCTCAGTGGTGTCGTGCCAGAGACCCTGTTCCTTCGCATAGTTCTCGACCAGGTCGACATGCTCGACCGCGCGACCGGTGAAGCGCAGATAGTCCAGCGTCTGCTCGTCGATCGGGAACCACGCGACGGTCGACCCGAACTCCGGGCTCATGTTCGCGATCGTCGCGCGATCCGGCACCGGGAGATCCACCAACGCCGGACCATGGAACTCCACGAACTTCCCGACGACACCCTGCGCCCGCAACCGCTCGGTGATCGTCAGCACCAGATCCGTCGCGGTCGACCCCGCCGGCAGCGCGCCGACCAGCCGGACCCCGACCACCTTCGGCACCAGCATCGAGATCGACTGCCCGAGCATCGCCGCCTCGGCTTCGATCCCGCCGATCCCCCAGCCGAGGACCCCGAGCCCGTTCACCATCGTGGTGTGCGAGTCGGTCCCCAAGCACAGATCCGGGAACGCCTGCCCGTCGCGCACCTCGACCACCCGGGCCAGCTTCTCCAGGTTGACCTGGTGCATGATGCCCGACCCCGGCGGCACCACCTTCAGCTGCTCGAACGCCTCCTGCCCCCAGCGCAGGAACCGGTACCGCTCACCGTTGCGCCGGTACTCCAGCTCCACGTTGCGTTCGAGCGCGTCCGGCCGCCCGAACACGTCGGCGATCACGGAGTGGTCGACCACCAGCTCGGCCGGCACCAGCGGATCGACCCGCGCCGGATCCCCGCCGATCGCCACCATCGCGTCCCGCATCGCGGCCAGATCGGCCAGCACCGGTACGCCGTTGGTGTCGTGCAGGAACACCCGCGACGGGAACACCTCGAGCTCACCCGTTGCCCCAGGCACCCAATTCCGCAGTACGCCGGTCTCGGTGCCGTGCCGGAGCGTGTTCTCCAGCAGGATCCGGAGGGTCCGCGGCAGATGGTCCGGGGCGGACCAGCGCAGCGGCTGGTAATCGGGAGCAATCATCAGACCGCACCCGCCGAGGCGGCTTCGGCTGCCGGCCCGCTCTCGCCGCTCGCGATCGCCTTGGCGACGGCCGAGCCGAACTCCGCCGTACCGGCGGTACCGCCGAGGTCGCGGGTGCACACCCCCGACCGGATCGTCCTGAACAGCGCCTCGTCGACGAATCGGGCCGCGGCGCCCGCGCTGGGGTCGTCGCAGCGCCGGCCGAGCCAGTCCAGCAGCATGCCGCCGGACCCGATCATCGCGGTCGGGTTGGCCAGGTCGCGGCCGGCGATGTCCGGCGCGGAGCCGTGCGCCGCCTGCGCCATCGCCCGCTCGGCCGACGCGTTCACCGACGGCGCGATGCCGAGCGACCCGGCCAGTTCGCCGGCCAGATCGGACAGGATGTCGCCGAACATGTTCTCCGTGACGATCACATCGAAGTCCGCGGCGCGGCGGACCAGGTGCACGGTCATCGCGTCGATGTGGAAGTCGTCCACCGCGACCTCGGGATACTCCGCCGCGATCTCCCGGCAGATCGTCAGGAACATCCCGGTCGAGGTGCGCAGCACGTTCGCCTTGTGCACCACGGTCAGGTGCTTGCGCCGGCGCCTCGCCAGTTCGAACGCCTCCCGCGCGATCCGCTCGATCGCCGGGCGAGTGAACACGCCCATCGCGATCGCCACGTCCTTGGTCGGCATGTACTCACCGGTGCCGGCGAACGTGTTGCGGTCGGCGTAGAAGCCCTCGGTGTTCTCCCGGACCACCACCAGGTCGGTCCCGCGATCGTCGAACGACCTGGCGGGCCGGATGTTGGCGTAGAGGTCGAAGTGCTTGCGGATCGCGCCGCTCGGGTTCAGCTGCGAGCGGTGCGGTTCCGGGTACGCCGCGCTGTCGTGCGGGCCGAGCAGCCAGCCGTCCAGCTCGCCGAGGGTCTCCAGCGTTTCCGGCGGCAGCGCGCTGCCATGCGTCTCGATCGCCGCGGCGCCGAGCGGCAACGGGACCCACTCGATCGGGGCCGCGCCGGCCCGGGCGACGGCCGCGTCCATCACCTCGACCGCGGCCGGCACGATCTCCGGGCCGATGCCGTCGCCGAGCAGGATGCCGAGCCGGTAGCTGCGGGGGGTGCCGTTCACGCTGGTTCCTCTCCTCGGGATCGACGCCCACTGTGCTTCGTTATAACCTGTTTGGTCAAGAGGTCATCGCGATCTAGGCTTTTCCTTGAACTGGTTGGTTATCCTGTCATGACTCGTTATAACGAGCTACAGTCGCAGGCGTGCGATAAGTTTGAGCCCCGGTCGAGGGAGGTGCGATGGACGAGCAGAACGGGACCCGGCCGACCAAGGCGGAGGCGGCGTACGGGCTGGTCCGCGCCCGGATCCTGAGCGGTGAACTGGTCGCCGGCGCGGTGATCCAGCAAGGACCGCTGGCCCGCGACCTCGGCATCAGTACGACACCGCTGCGCGAGGCGCTACGCCGGTTGATGAGCGACGGGCTGGTCGAGCTGGACGCGCACCGCGACGCGCGCGTCACTCCGCTGACCGCCGAGGAGGCGCGCGACCTGCTGGAGATCCGGCGCTCGCTCGATCCGCTGGCGGCGGGGCTCGCCGCCGAGCGGCGTACGCGGGAGGAGCTGTTGTTGATCCGGCAGGCGGCGTCCGGGCTGCGTCCGCTGCGGACGGATCCGGGCACGGCCGAGTTGGAGACGCATCGGCGGTTCCATGCGGCGATCTACACCGCGTCGCACAACCAGTTGCTGATCCAGACACTGGACGGCCTGTGGGACAAGGCCGACCGGTACCGCCGGCTGGCGCTGGAGAGCGGACGGTCCGAGGACGACCTCGAGCGCACCCGCGCGGATCACCTCGCGCTGGTCGACGCGATCGCCGCCCGCGACAGCGAGACCGCCGCGGCCGTGATGCTCGCCCACGTCGACGCCAGCCTCGGCGCCCGCGCGGCCAGCCGGCTGACCACACCGTCGGCGTACGAGGCGGAGGGGACGCATGTCTGAGTCGCAGTCCTGGCGTGGACCCGAGTGGCTGTCCTGGCGGCCGATCGAGCGCACCCATGGCTGATCCACTCTGGACGGGATACCGCTTCCGCGAGGTCGATGCCGACGGGTGGTCGACGTTCTGGCGGCTCGATCCGCGCGGCCAACCGCGCGCACTGCACGACTGGCACGGCCGCGCCGATCGGCCCGGTCACCGGCTGTGGACGCGAGCCGCGACACCGGCCGGCGTACGGGCATCGTGGCGTACGACGGCAACCGAAGTGCGACTCGACCTCCGGGCCGCGCTGGACATCTACAGCTCAATCGCGCCGGTCGACTTCCTGGTCGACGGCGAGCTGTACCGGCGCTGCGAGGTCTCGATCGGCGACCAGACCATCGCCGTCGATCTGCCCGGCGAATCGGTGGAGCTGACGATCTGGCTGCCGCAGGCCGGCGCGATCGGCGTACGGGAGGTCAGGTTCACCGGCGACGCGGTCCCGTCACCGCCGACCGGCCCGCGCTGGATCACCTACGGCAGTTCGATCACCCAGTGCACCGGCGCGTACGGCCCGTCCGAGACCTGGCCCGCACTGGTCGCCCGCCGTCACGGCTGGGACCTGACCGCGATGGGCTTCGCCGGCGAATGCCACCTCGACCCGATCGCGGCCCGCACGATCCGCGACACCCCCGCCCGGCTCATCTCCCTCTGCCTGGGCATCAACATCTACGGCGGCGCGACGTTCAGCGGACGCACGCTGCCCGGGCAGGTCGAGTCGTTCCTCCGCACGGTCCGCGACGGCCACCCGCACACCCCGATGGTGCTGATCACCCCGATCGTCGCTCCCGACCTCGAAGGCATCCCGAACGAGGTCGGCCTCACCCTCGACGACATCCGCGCCTGCGTCGAACTCGGCGCCCGGGCGTTGGCCGACCCGGACCTCCAACTCATCGACGGCCGCACTGTTCTGACCGCCGACGAGGCCCGAGCCCTGTACGCCGACGAACTCCACCCCGGCCCCGACGGCTACCGCCTGATCGCCGACCGCCTCGCGCCGCTGCTCACCCTTTCCCTCTGAGCACCTCCTCCAGCGTCACCGCGAACGCTTCGGACTCAGACCCGAATCCGCCGTGATCCCCCGGGAACACGACCGCCTTGTGCCCCAGCCGATCCGCCAACGCACGAGCCGCCCGCGCCCACGGCTCCTCCCCCGACGCACTCCCCACCCCGGCGACGATCCTCGAGCCACCCAACGCCCCAAGATCCACCCTGTACTTCGCGAACGACGGCACCTCGTACCCGATGAAGAACCCGAAGTTCTGCTGCATCCGTGCCTGAACTTCCGCACTCGGCTCGGCAATGGACCCCGGCCCGACCTCGTCGGACTCCGCGGAATCAGCCGGACCCGCATCCGCAGGCGGTTCGTCCGCTGCCGCAGCCTCGGCAAACCCCGCATTGAACACCTCCAGAGCAGGCCACGGCCCCTCCGCCCGGAAAGTCCTCTCGACGTCGTCCATCAACTGACTCCAGCGAGCGTGATCCGGCAGCAGATCGAAGAGCGGCGGCTCGTGCGCAACGACCGCACGAACCGCTTCCGGATGCCGAGCGGCAAGCTCGAGCGCGATGATCGCACCCGAGCTGTTGCCGAACACATCAGCAGCTTCCCCCGGCGAAACAAGCTCCAGCAACCGCCGAGCGTCCTCGGCGTGCGTCTCGATCCGCTGCGCCTCCGGCGACCCGTCGAGCGGGCTCCGAGAGTTCCCGCGACGGTCGTAGGTGACAACGGTGTAGCGGTCCGCAAGCCGCTCCGCAAGCGGCGCGAAGGCCTCCGCGTCGTACACACCCCCGCAGATGAGCAGCAGAACCGGCCCGCTGCCGCGGACCTCGTAGTACAGGCTCGCACCGGCGACTTCCAGCACATCGGTCTTCATGTAGATCCTCCGATCAAGCTGTCCGGCCATTGTGACCCGGACACCCCTCAGTCGGAGCCCACCACCAGATCTTGCGGCTATCGTTCTGATCCTGCCCGACGAGCAAGTCGCCACCTTCCTTCGCCGTGATCGCGACGAGGACCAGCATGCCCACTCCGCCCGAGCCACCCGCGTACGCGACGATCCGTGAGGGCATTGCCCTCCGCGAACAGGGCCGCTCCCCCGAAGCCAAGGCCCTCCTGGAGTCACTGATCACCAATGTCGAAAACGGCGACGACGCGTACGCCAAGGTCTTCCTCGCTCACTCCCTGGCTGATGTGCAGGAGCGCCCCGAGGACGAACTCGCGTGGGACCTCCGAGCGCTCGCTTTCCTGAACGACCTGACCGACCAACAAGCCGTCGCCCGCGGCAACCCCGGCGGCAAGAACGCCCTCCTCCCTTCCCTCCACCTGAACCTGGCCGCGGACTACCAACACTTCGAACTGGGCCAGGCACACCTCAACGCGCTGTCCAACGACGAATACGGCAACAGCATCCGCAGCGCATTCGCCGAGGGCATCTGAACACCTCCGAACCGAGCCTCTTGCGACGGCCTCATGGGAGACTTGGACAGCAACCTTCCGCACCAACGATGACGAGCCGCCAGGCGCCAAGAATGGGCCATGCGCTAACCGCCCGGCGAGCGTGACCTGCCGGAGCACCGATCCCAACTGCGCCATCCGTAAGCACTCCCTGCAGCCCATGGTGAACGTGGGTCCTCATGTTCGAGCGCGCGTAAAGCACGCTGAACCGTCCCGGGATCGAAGCCGCAAGCGGAGGCGATATCAGACGGGCCCAGCGAGTGGCCGCGCTTGTAGAACTTCAAGGTGTGGGTCAGTGAAGGTTGGTCGCCCGGCCCGCTCTACTGCATCTTGCTGCCCCAGCCGATCCTTCACCCAGCGCGGCGCCCCGCACTCAAGGCCAACGGTAACTTTAGACTGTTCTTCTCTCTGTTCTTCTCTCTGTTCTTCTCTCTGTTCTTCTCTCTGTTCTTCTCTCTGTTCTTCTCTCTGTTCTTCTCTCTGTTCTTCTCTCTGTTCTTCTCTCTGTTCTTCTCTCTGTTCTTCTCTCTGTTCTTCTCTCTGTTCTTCTCTCTGTTCTTCTCTCTGTTCTTCTCTCTGTTCACGCCAAAGGGCGCCCGGTCCGGGTGGACGGGGCGCCCTTTGGCGTGATTGGAGCCGTCAGCTCAGGCTGGTGCCCAGGGCCTGCCAGTCCAGGACGGGGGCGGCGAGGTCGCGGATGGTTGCGAGCAGGCCGAGGCGCGCGGCCTTGACCTCCGGGTCCTCGGCCATCACCAGGATCTCCTCGAAGAACGTGGTGACCGGCTCGACCAGCACCGTCGCCGCGGGCACGAACTCGGCGAGCGTCGTCGGGGCGGGGGTGACCTTCTGGACGGCCTCGTGCAGGACGACCTCGGCGGGCTCGGTGAGCTTGCCCGGGTTGTACGACGGCTCGGTTTCCGGCGGCACGATGCGCCGGACCCGCTGCAGTACGGCGACCAGTTCGGCGAAGCCTTCGGTTTCGACCTGGCGGCGCAGCTCGGCCAGCGTTTCGTCGGCAGTCGCCGGCGCCTCGGCCAGCGGCAGGACGGCGGCGACCTGGTCGTGGTCCTCGCCCCGGTCGATCAGCTGCTGCTCGTACCGGCGGACGGAGAACTCCGCGACCTCGGCCAGCGACTCGTCCGGCACCTCGATGCCCTGGGCACCGATCTGCTCGGCGGCCGCCGCGAGGCCGACGGGCAGCGTGATCGCCCGCAGCTCCGGGTGCTCACGCAGGATCGCGACCACCCCGCCCGCGGCGCGGCGCAGCGCGAACGGGTCGGAGCTTCCGGTCGGCTTCGCACCGATCGCGAACAGCCCGGCCAGCAGGTCGAACCGGTCGGCCAGCGCGAGCAGCGCGCCCGGCGTAGTCGCCGGCACCGGGTCGCCGGCAGACCGCGGCAGCTCCATGTCGTACAGCGCTTGCGCGACGGCCTCGGTCTCACCGGAGCGGCGCGCGTACTCGCGCGCCATCGTCCCGGCCAGGCTGGTCAGCTCGACCACCATCTGCGAGCCGAGGTCGAACTTGGCCAGCTCGGCCGCCCGGCGCAGCGTGGTCAGGTCGTCCCCGGCCAGCTCGACCGTGCCGGCCAGCGACAGCGCGATCTGCCCGATCCGCCCAGCCCGCTGGGCCATCGACCCGAGCTTCTGCTCGAAGGCGAGCTTGTCCAGCTCACCCTTCATCGCCTCCGGCGTGGTCTGCAGGTCGGCGCGCCAGAAGAAGCTGGCGTCCTCGTACCGGGCCCGCAGTACGCCTTCGTTGCCACCGCGCACGACGTCCGGGTCGACCGAACCGTTGGCCACGGCAACAAAATGCGGCAGCAGCTTGCCGTCGGCGTCACGGACCGGCAGGTAGCGCTGGTGCTTGCGCATCACGGTGGTCAGGATCTCGGCCGGCAGGTCCAGGTAACCCGGCTCGAATCCACCGAGGATCGCGGTCGGTTCCTCGACCAGGTTCACGATCTGATCGATCAGCGCGGATTCGCCCGCGACGTCAACGGTGCCGCCGACCGACGCGGCCAACTCCTGCGCGGCGGCGACGATCTGCTCGCGCCGGCGGGCCGGGTCGGCCTCGATGCCGTGGATCCGGAGCAGGTCGAGGTATCCCTCGGCGGCCGCGATCTCCACCGTCGGCTGGGCCGCGGTCCGGTGCACGCGAGTGGTCCGTCCCGCGGACAGCGTCGACGCGGCGACCGGGACGATCTGGTCGCCGAGCAGCGCGACCAGCCAGCGCACCGGTCGGGTGAACGACAGCTTGGCGTCGTTCCAGCGCATGTTCTTGTCTGAGCGCAGCCCGCTGACGATCTCACTCAGTACGCCGCTGAGCACCTCCGCGGCGCCACGCCCCGGGTCGGGCTTGGTCACCGCGACGTACGTGACGCCGTCGACGTCCAGGTCGTGCAGCTCGGCCGGGTCGACGCCCTGGCCGCGGGCGAACCCGGCGGCCGCCTTCGTGATGTTGCCCTCGGCATCGAACGCGGCGGCCTTCTTCGGCCCGCGGGCGATCCGCTCGGCGTCCGGCTCCATCGCCTGTACCTCGGTGACGAAGGCAACGACCCGGCGCGGCGTCGCGTACGTGGTGACCTTGCCGTGGCCCAGTCGCGTGGCGGCCAGCTTCTCGGTCAGAGCCTTGCGCACCGACTCGGCGGTCTTCGCGACCTCCGACGGCGGCATCTCCTCGGTGCCGATCTCGAACAGCAGTTGCCGCGTCCCGGTGACCTTCGGGAACTCGGTCGGCTCCGGCGCCGCGGGCGGCAGCTCGGACTGACCGAGCGGGTACTCCAGCTCGGTCCGCCGCTCGGCCCACAGCTGGGCGACCTCGCGGGCCAGCGTGCGCATCCGGCCGAACGCCTTCGCACGCTCGGTCGTGCTGACCGCGCCGCGGGAGTCCAGCACGTTGAACGTGTGCGAGCAGCGCAGCACGTTGATGTGCGCCGGCACCGGCAGGCGGGCGTCGAGCATCCGCCGGGCCTCGGCGGCGTACTCCTCGAAGAGCCGCTTCTGCGAATCCACGTCGGCGTCGTCGAGGTAGTACCGGCTCATCTCGTACTCGGCCTGGCCGAACGCCTCGCCGTAGGAGATACCGGGCGCGTAGGCGATGTCCTTGAAGTGCGAGACGCCCTGCAGCGCCATCATGATCCGCTCGATGCCGTAGGTGATCTCCACCGACACCGGGTCCAGCGTCATCCCGCCGGCCTGCTGGAAGTAGGTGAACTGGGTGATCTCCAGCCCATCCAACCAGACCTCCCAGCCCAGACCCCACGAACCCGTCGCCGGGTTGGCCCAGTTGTCCTCGACGAACCGGACGTCGTGGGCGTGGATGTCGATGCCGAGCACTTCCAGGCTGGCCAGGAACAGCTCCTGCGGGTTGCCCGGGTCCGGCTTGAGCACCACCTGGAACTGGGTGTGCGTCTGCAGGCGGTTCGGGTTCTCGCCGTAGCGGCTGTCGTCGGGGCGCACACTCGGCTCGACGTAGGCGACCCGCCACGGCTCAGGACCCAGCACCCGCAGGATGGTCGCCGGGTTCAGCGTGCCGGCCCCCACCTCGGTGTTGAACGGCTGCACCACCATGCAGCCCCGGTCGGTCCAGTACTTCGTCAGCGCGAGCAGCGCGTCCTGCATGGTGAGCACGACAAACCTCGAGTTCGGTGTTCGGGGGATCCGGGACCCCAGGCGGCCGGGCTCGCCACCGGGATCGACCCCCGAAGTCTATTCGCACCGAACAGTGACTCACGCCACGCGTCACCGCCCGGCCACTCAGCGCCCCGAAACCGCGTTGCCGGGGCAGGTTGATGCAACGTCGACGTCAGGGGCGGACGTGCACCACTGACCAACGTCCCGTTCCGCGGCTTCGGAGGCCAGGGCTGAGCGTGGCCGGCGTCGTTGGCCGGTGGTTGGTCAGTGGTGCACGTTCACCCGATCTCGTGCAGGTGCGACTCGACCCACGTGCGCAGGGAGGCGAGAGGGACGGAGACGCTGCGACCGAGGTCTGTGAGCGAGTACTCGACATGCAGCGGGACGGCGGGAAAGATCTCGCGGTGCAGGAAGCCGGCTTCCTCCAGGCGGCGCAGCGTCTGGGTGAGAACCTTCGGGCTGATGCCCTCGAGGCGGCGCTGGAGCTCGCCGAAGCGCAGCGGGCCGGACTCGAGCGCGCCGATGGCGAGCGCGGCCCACTTGTTGGCGAGCAGGTCGAGCACGTCGCGGCAGGGGCACTGCGCGGCGTAGACGTCGTGCTTGTCGTGTTGGCCGGTGGAGCAGGTGGCGGTCATCAGGCGTCCTTTGCGGTAGTACTTCCCGATGGATAGTAGCGGTCCTTGCGGGAAAGTACCCGCCGGAAGATAGCTTCTCGGGCGTCAGCAAGGACTGTGGAAGGAGTGCGATGCGAGCGATCAGCCAGGACGAGTTCGGTGGGCCGGAGGTGCTGCGGGTCGTCGAACTGGAGCGACCGGAGCCGTTGCCGACCGAGGTGCTCATCCGGGTGCACGCGGCCGGGGTGAACCCGGTCGACTACAAGACCCGGGAGGGCAGCGGCGTCGCGGGCATCCTCGGCACGCCGCCGTTCGTGCTCGGGTGGGACGTCGCGGGCGTGGTGGAGCAGGTCGGCGGCGGCGTGCACACGCTGGAGGTCGGCGACGAGGTCTTCGGTATGCCGTGGTTCCCGCGCGCGGCGTCGGCGTACGCCGAGTACGTGACCGCGCCGTCGCGGCAGTTCGCGAAGAAGCCCGCCAACCTCTCGTACGCCGAAGCCGCCGTACCGTTGGCCGGGCTGACGGCGTGGCAGATCCTGACCGCCGCTGCCGACGTGCAGCCGGGCCAGCGGGTGCTGATCACCGCCGCGGCCGGCGGTGTCGGGCATCTGGCCGTGCAGTTCGCCAAGGCTCTCGGCGCACACGTGACCGGTACGGCGAGCGCCGGCAAGCACGAGTGGTTGCGTGAACTCGGTGCGGACGAGCTGGTCGACTACCAGAGCACGGCTGTCGACCAGGCTGTCGCGGACATCGACGTGGTGGTGGACCTGCTCGGCAGCGAGACGACGCTGGATCAGGCGATCAAGGTCCTCAAGCCCGGTGGCCGGTTGGTCGCCGTACCGTCGGGGACTTCGGCGGAGTTGGTCAGCAAGGCCAAGGCGGCCGGGGTGCATGCGACCGGGTTCCTGGTCGAGCCGGACGGGCATGCGCTGGGCGAGATCGCTCGGCTGATCGAGGCTGGCAAGGTGCGGGTCGAGATCGAGCAGGTGTACCCGCTGGCCGAGGCCGCGAAGGCGCATGAGCGGATGGAGTCGGGGCGGACGCGCGGCAAGCTGGTGCTCGACACGACCGTGTAGCTCGGACTGACGCTCTGGGTGTGTGAATCGGCGCGGAACAGGTGTTGGAGTCCGGGTCGACCGGCGGTT
The DNA here is from genome assembly GCF_050942265.1 of Kribbella sp. CA-253562. Taxonomy (GTDB): domain Bacteria; phylum Actinomycetota; class Actinomycetes; order Propionibacteriales; family Kribbellaceae; genus Kribbella. Next base: position 7,233,276 of record NZ_CP192049.1, read on the forward strand.
GATGGTCGGGGCATGAGACTTCGCATCGCGACCTGTTACGGGCTGACCGGCGTACTGAACGCGGCGTGGGGCGCGACGCTGCCGGCCACCGACGCCCGGCTCGATCTCGGGGCCGGGCGGCTCGGCGTACTGCTCATGGCACTGGCCGTCGGGGCACTGGTGGCGATGCCGATCGCCGGCCGGTTGGCGGATCGGTGGTCCGGGCGCCGGTTGCTGCGGTGGACGTTGCGGGCCGCGGCACCGGCGCCGGTGCTTGTCGCGCTGGCGCCTTCGGCGGAGGTGTTGACCGGCGCGGTGGTCGTGTTCGGGATGTTGTCCGGTGGGCTCAATGTCGCGTTGAGCCTGCAGGCGGTGGACGTCGAGCGGGCGACGGGACGACCGGTGATGGCGACCATGCACGGGACGTGGACTCTGGGAGCCGTCCTCGGCGGGGCGTTGGTGACCGTGGGGCTGCGGCTCGGCCTCGGCGTGCAGTCGGTGCTGCTCGCGTTCGCGGCCGGGCTCGTCGTCGCGGCTGTTGCCGTCACCCGCGATCTTCCGTCGCCTGCCGCTGCTCAGCTGTCCGACGCGGTGCTGGTCGAGGAGCGGCGGAGCGGATTGATGGTCGCGCTCGGGGTGATCGGGGCAGCGGCGTTTCTGACCGAGGGGGCGGCGACGGACTGGGCGGGGATTCACGCGACGCGGGTGCTGGGCGCTGACCCGGCGGTCGGGTCGCTCGTTTTCACGGCCTTCTTCGTCGCGATGACGGTGGTGCGGTTCGTGGGTGATCCGGTCCGGGCGCGGCTGGGACCGACCGCGACGATCCGGTACGCCGGTGCGGTGGCGACCGGGGGCTACGGGCTGGTTCTGCTGGCCGGTGTGATCGGGACCGCGCGAGTCGGTACGGCGATGGCGGGGTGGATTCTGGCCGGGGCGGGGATGGCCGTGGTGTGGCCCGTCGTAGTGAGCGCGCTCGGCAGCTCCGGCGCGTCAGGGCGTCGGTTGTCGACCGTGACCACGATCAGTTACGGCGGTGGGCTGGTCGGGCCGGCGGTGATCGGCGCCGTCGCCGCGCGGGCCGGGCTGCCGCTGGGACTGCTGATTCCGGCGGTGCTCGCGGTCGTGGTGGCGGGCGCGGCTCCCGTCGTACTGGGTCGGTATTTGCGCAGTGGGAGCGGTGGTTCGAGAGGCGGCGACTCTGAGGCCAGGCGCTGTGATGAGACTGGGAGACCTCCGGCGTGGGTGCGCGGCCGGAGTATGTGAAGCTGGAGGCGACCGGCACGTTGCGTGTGAGCGGCGACGGGCCGGGCACGGGTCTGGGACCACGCCGCCCCGCGTGGCGACTTGACCTCAACCGTGGTTGAAGTTTCAAGCTGGTGCCGCTGCAACAGGACATCGGAGAACCGGCCCCGCGCGGGCCCTGACGAAGGAGCAGAGTTGACCACGTACACGCTTCCCGACCTCACCTACGACTATGGCGCACTCGCGCCGCACATCGCCGGCGAGATCATGGAGCTGCACCACTCCAAGCACCACGCCACCTACGTGAAGGGTCTGAACGACACCCTCGAGAAGCTGGCCGCGGCTCGCGAGAGCGGCGACTTCGGCTCGATCGTCGGGCTGGAGAAGACCCTCGCCTTCAACCTGGGCGGGCACGTCAACCACTCGATCTTCTGGAAGAACCTGTCCCCGGAAGGTGGCGACAAGCCGACCGGTGAGCTGGCGGCCGCGCTCGACGAGGCGTTCGGCTCGTTCGACGCGTTCCAGGCGCACTTCACCGCGGCGGCGACGACCATCCAGGGCTCCGGCTGGGCGATCCTCGGCTGGGACGCGCTGCAGGGTCAGCTGCTGATCCACCAGCTGTACGACCAGCAGGGCAACCTGCCGGCCGGGCAGATCCCGATCGTGATGCTGGACATGTGGGAGCACGCCTTCTACCTGCAGTACAAGAACGTGAAGCCCGACTACGTCAAGGCGTGGTGGAACGTGGTGAACTGGGCCGACGCCCAGGCGCGCTTCGACGCCGCCCGCAGCAACGCCGGTGGTCTGATCACCGTCGTTTGATCCGTACCTGCAGCGTCCGGAGCACCGAGCTCCGGACGCACCGCAGGTCCCGCCGCGCTGCGCGCGGCGGGGGTGGCAGAGGGAGCCCGCCGCCCCGACGGCAAGGCGCTTCGCGCCTGCCGGCGCGCGTCAGCGCTGGCCGCGGCCTGATGCCAGGCGTTCGACCGCCTTCTCGATGCGGTTGCCGCGGGTTTCCGGTTTCTTCGCCTCTTCGATGCCCAGCACGAACCACCGGCGTTGGCTGTACGACAGCCCGTCGAAGAACTTCCGCGCCTCCGGTTGCGCGTCCAGCGCCTGCGCGAAATCCGCAGGGACGTCCACCTCGCGGGGTGCGGTGTCGAGTTCCAGTTCGACCTCGACCTCGTCGCCGCCCGCGACTCCGGCCGCCGCGCGGTTGTCGGCGCTGACGCCGACCATGTACTTGCCGCCCATCACCGCGATGGTGCTGCGGTAGGTGTGGTCGCCGATCGTCACCCGGACGGCCGGCTTCTTGCCCGCGCCGAACGACTCGACGATCTCCGGCGGCACCTCGATCCCGACCTTCGTCGTACCGACCAGCACGGTCCGGAACTTCATCGCGCACCTCCGAAGAACTCCTTGAGCGCCCGCGCCATCACGGCGGGGTCGACGTTGTGCTCCTGCCCGTCGAGCGTGCGGTGGCTGCCGTCGGCCAGACCGGCGACGACGGCCTGATTGCCTTCGACCATCCACGGCCAGGACGCGCCGCCGGTGAGCACCTGCGTCGGCACCTTCACCCGCCGTACGGCGTCGACCGGCACCGAGTAGTCGCCCATCACCGTCGCGTCGTACGCGAGCGTGTGCGCGATCGCCTCCTGCGCCGGCCACCACGGCGACGCCTTCGCCATCGCGACGAACTCCGGCGGCAACCCGACGATCTCCGCCATGAAGTACTCCGCCGCCGCGTCCCGCCGGCCCGCCGCGACGAAGTCCCGGAAGATGTCGGCCGTGTTCGCGGGCGGCCGCGGCCGTCCGCCTTCGAGGATGTACGGCGGTTCCCACAGCGCGAGCCGCTCGACCGGGCGCCCGGAGGCCGTCGCCAGCAACGCCAGCGCGGCACCGGACGACGTTCCGTACAGGCACGCCGATCCGCCGGCCGCGGCGAAGATCGCGTCGAGGTCCTCGAACTCCCGCTCGACCGCGTAGACCTTCGCGTCGCCGGAGTCGCCCCGGCCGCGGCGGTCGTAGTTGTAGACGGTGAAGTGCTCGGCCAGCAGCGCGGCCAGCGGAGCGTTCGACATCCGGTCGACCGAGCCGCCGCAGACCAGGACCACCGCGGGTCCTGTGCCGAGCCGGTCGAACGCGATCGCGGTGCCGTCCGCCGAGGTGACCTTCTCCATGAGTGCTCCTAGTGTCCGGGGCCGTCCTTCCGGCCTCACACCACTGCGTCGAACACCCATCTCCCGGATCGACACCCTTGCCGAGAGGTTTCAGCAGGCAGCAGCCCGGTCCAGCAGCAGCGCCCGCTCCCGCTCGTTCCGGGTCAGCGACGCGGCCCGCTCGAACTCCGCGCGCGCCTCCTCCAGCCGCCCGAGCTTGAACAGCAGATCGCCCCGAACACTCGGCAGCAAGTGGTAGTCCTTCAACGCCGGCTCGTCGAGCAGCGCGTCCACCGCGATCAGCCCGTTCTCCGGCCCGAACGCCATCGAGATCGCGACCGCGCGGTTCAGCTCCACGACCGGCGAGGGCACCACAGCAGCCAGTACGGCGTACAGCCCGGCGATGCGCGCCCAGTCGGTGTCCTCCGCCTCGGCCGCTCGCGCGTGGCAGGCGGCGATCGCGGCCTGCAGCAGGTACGGACCCGGTTCGCCTTCCAGCGCCCAGGCCCGGTCGATGCTCTCCAGACCGCGCCGGATCAGCAGCCGGTCCCAGCGGCGGCGATCCTGGTCGAGCAGCAGCACCGGCTCCCCCGACGGGCCGGTACGGGCTTTCGCGCGGGACGACTGCAGTTCCATCAGTGCGAGCAGGCCGTGCACCTCTGGTTCCTGAGGCATCAGCTCGGCCAGCAGCCGGCCGAGGCGGATCGCCTCGTCGCACAGTGCCGGACGCATCCAGTCGTCGCCCGCGGTCGCGGAGTACCCCTCGTTGTAGATCAGGTAGACGACCTCGAGCACCGACGAGAGCCGTTCCAGCAGCTCCTCTCCGGCCGGCACCTCGAAGCCGACCTCGGCCTTGGCCAGATTCCGCTTCGCGCGGACGATGCGTTGCGCGATGGTCGCCTCGGGCGCGAGGAACGCGCGGGCGATCTCGTCGGTCTTCAGCCCACCGAGCAGCCGCAGCGTCAGGCTGACCCGGGCGTCGGTGGTGAGCACCGGGTGGCACGCGGTGAAAACCAGCCGGAGCAGGTCGTCCTCGATGGTGTCCTCGAGAATCGCCTCCACGTCGTCCTCGACCGAGTCGCCTTCGATCTCCAGCTCGTGGCCCAGCTCGGCGAGCTTGCGCTGGTAGGTGTCCTTGCGCCGGATCAGGTCGATCGCGCGACGCTTGGCGATCGTCATCAGCCAGGCACCAGGATTTTTTGGTACGCCGGACTCCGGCCACTGCTCGAGCGCCGCGACCAGCGCGTCCTGGGCGAGTTCCTCGGCCAGGCCGACGTCGCGCACGATCCGCGCGACCCCGGCGACGATCCTGGCCGACTCGATCCGCCAGACCGCGTCGATCGCCCCGTGCGTGTCCGTCACCGTCACCCGACCGATAGAACAGCACGACCGGGGTCACGGCAAGGGCCCTCGCCCGAATCCGCGCCGGGCAGAGCGTGGAGTCGGGCGCAACCCTGAGCGGCGTACCGGAAATCGCGACAACGGGTGTGTCGATCCCCGGGTGACCCGGTCGACGTGAGAGTAAGTGTTCGACCGACGAGTAAGGGGAGTGGCAGCAGATGCGTTACATGATCATCAACAAGGCCGACGAGGCCAGCGAGGCCGGCCGGATGGTGAGCGACGAGGTCGCCGCGAACGTCGGCGCGCTGGTCGACGACCTGTCCAAGGCGGGCGTGCTACTGGTGGCCGAGGGCGTGCACCGCAGCGCGCTCGGCGCCCGGGTGAAGGTGACCGGCGGCAAGCGCACGGTGACCGACGGCCCGTTCGCCGAGACCAAGGAGCTGATCGGCGGCATCATCATCGTCGACGTCCGCAGCAAGGACGAGGCGATCGAGTGGGCCGCCCGGCTGGCCGAGGCGCTGGACGACGAGGTCGAGGTCCGCCGCGTCGTCGACGAGGCCGACTTCGGCCCGGACTCGGACCTGTTCACCTGATCGTCAGGACGTCTTTGGTCAGCTCGTAGAGCCGGCGGGCGTCGGCCTGCTCGCCGGCTCAGCGCCCGTTCTGGGCGCCGGTTGGGTCGTACGCGCACGCGTCGCGCAGATCCTCGGTCGGACCGGGGGGCGTGGCCGCGGGCGCGCCGCCCGGCCGGTTGAGGGCGGTCGGCTTGCCCGGCGTCGGGGTGACCGGCGGCTGGGTGGTGGTGACCGGGTCGTGCTCCAGGGCCTTCGCGATCGTCTCGCGGAGGCCTGCGTAGTCGGGGTGCAGGTACTTCAGCCTGAGCTTGGACTGGTCCAGGAAGACGTTGGAGACGGTCGCCGACTTCACCCGCAGCCCGAGCTCGACCAGCGCCGGCAGCAACTCCTGCGGAATGTCGGTCCGCAGCAGGTTCTTGCCCGCGCGGGCGATCGCCTGGTACTTCGTGGCCAAGGTCTTCGGGTCGGCGGCGTCAACGATGCCCTTGATCGCGCAGCGCTGCCGGACCTGACGCTCGTCGTCGCTGGTGCCGTACCGGCCGCGGGCGAACCACAGCGCCTTGAAGCCGTCCAGGTGCTGGTTCGGGCCCGGCTCGAGCCACTGGCCGGGCGGGATGTGCGCGCTGCTGACGCCGCCCATCGCGACGCGTTCGTTGACGTTGACGGTGATTCCGCCGAGCGCGTCGACGATCTGGTCGAAGCCCTGCAGGTTGACCTGCAGGTAGTAGTCGATGTCCAGCCCGGTCGCCTCGCCGACCGACTGCTTGACCACGTCGGCGCCCTCGTTGTCGGACGGGCCGAGGATGCCGGGGTGCATGGCCGGGATGTTCTGGTACATCGCGGTCAGCATCCACTCCAGCCGCCCGGTCAGGCTGAGCCCCTCCCTGCCGAAGCCGTTCGGGTAGATCTTGTGCAGCGGCGAGTCCTTCGGGAACGGCATGAACATCAGCTGCCGCGGCAGCGAGATCAGCGCGGTGTCCCCGGTCTTGGTGTCGATGCTGGCGACGATCACGGTGTCGGTCCGCACGCCGGTCCGGCCCTTGCCGTCGTCCCCGCCGAGCAGCAGCAGGTTGAGCCGCGGCTTGTCCTCCCACGGGTCCTTGACGTTCACCGTCTCCGGCCGGGTCGCGCTCTTGCTCTCCCCCTGGGAGACGAAGACGTTCTCCACCAGGTCCCGCTGTGCCAGCACACTCTGTACGCCGAGCGCGGCCGGAGCGGTGATCGCGAAGCACAGCAACCCGACCAGGATCGCCCCGGCGGCCCGCCCGCCCGGTCCGCCCGTTGCCGGACGCAACAATCGGTGGGACGCGACGACGACCACGATCCAGCCGAGCGCGAGCACGCCGATCCCGATCGCGATGCCGAGCAGCCGGCTCGGGACGACGATCGACTGCGCGACGTCGTCACGGCGCCAGAACCCGGCGTACAGGCCGAGGCCGACCAGCACCAGGCTCAGCGTGAGCACGACCGCGCCGAGCCGGCGGCGGCCGCCGAGAATCAGCCCGCTTCCGGGCAGCAGCGCGCTGAGCAGCGTCAGGCCGAGGGACTGCGGCACGGTCTTGGCCGGGGTCCGCCGCTGTTCGGGCGTGCCGGTAGAACTCCCCGCTGCGCTGGTGGCGCGTGCACGACGACCCATGATTCCCCTGTCGATGCCCCGTGGCCTGGACACCAGGTACCCAGGCCGCACACTTCTTCAGACGTTGGGCGGGGTCGATCGGTTGACGTCGGGTCCAGTCTACTGGTGCACGCGCCACCCGCGCGGAAATCAGCGGGACAGGTTGCGGAACTTGCGCGCCGACAGCGGCAGGAAAACGGCCACGAGCAGTAGTGGCCAGATCACCGCGCCCGCCAGGGCATGCTCACCGATCCACGACTCGGCGGTCGCTCCCGGATTGCCGAACAGGTCGCGGGCCGCGGTCGCGGTGGACGACATCGGGTTCCACTGCGCGATCGTGCCCAGCCAGTCCGGCATCGTCGAGGTGTTGACGAACGCGCTGGACAGGAACCCGACCGGCCAGATCGCCACCTGGATCGCGGTCACGGACTGGGCGTTGCGCACCGACAGCCCGATGAAGATGCCGACCCAGAGCAGCGCGAACCGCAGCAGCAGGAGCAGCCCGAACGCCGCCAGCGCCTCACCCAGCGACTCGTGCCATCGCCAGCCGAGCGCGAGCCCGGCCGCCGCCAGGATCACCAGCGTGACCGCCGAGTCGAGCATGTCCGCGATGCACCGGCCGAGCACCACCGCGGCCGAGCTCATCGGCAGTGAGCGGAACCGGTCCGTCACACCCTTGGCCGCGTCGGTGGTGATCGCGGTCATCGTGCCCTCCAGTCCGAAGAGCATCGACAGCGCGAAGATGCCCGGCACCAGCAGTTCGTAGTACGAGCGTCCCTCCGGGCGCTCCATCGCTCCGCCGAGCAGCGCGCCGAACATCAGCAGCATCAGGATCGGGAAGAACCACCCGAAGATCACCACGCCGGGCTGCATCCGCCAATGCGTCAGCGTGCGCAGTGCGATCGTCCATCCGTCGGCCAGGGCCCATCTCATGCCGCCACCTCCGATCCGGTCAGGTGCAGGAACACTTCATCCAGGGTCGGTCGTCGTAACGTGATGTCCTCCGGTTCGATCCGTACGTCGCGCAGCGCGATCGCGACGTCCACCAGTGCTTTCGTGCGATCCCGGACCGGCACGCTGACCGTCAGGTCGTCGACCCGGACCTCGCCGTCGGCCAGCCGTTCGACCAGCGCCAGGACCTTCTGTACGTCGGCCGGATCCGCCAGCACCAGATCCAGCCAGTCGCCGCCGAACTGCGCCTTCAACTCGTCCGGGGTGCCTTCGGCAACTACTCGTCCGGCCCGGAGCATCGAGATCCGGTCGGCGAGCTGGTCGGCCTCTTCCAGGTACTGCGTGGTCAGCAGCACCGTCGTACCGGCCCGGACCAGGTCGCGGACGGCCGACCAGACCTCGCGCCGGCCCGCCGGGTCCAGTCCGGTGGTCGGTTCGTCGACGAACAACAGGGCCGGGGCAACGATCAGGCTGGCGGCCAGATCGAGGCGGCGGCGCATGCCTCCGGAGTACTTGCTCGCGGCCTGGTCCGCGGCTTCCCGCAGGGCGAACCGTTCGAGCAGTTCGTCCGCCCGGCTGAGGGCGGCCTTGCGGGACAGGTGGTTGAGCCGGCCGAACAGGACCAGGTTCTGCCGGCCGGTGAGGATCTCGTCGACCGCGGCGTACTGGCCGACCAGGCCGATCCGCTTGCGGACCTCCTGGCCCTGGCGGCGCACGTCGTACCCGGCGACGGTCGCCCGGCCGGAGTCCAGGTCGAGCAGGGTGGACAGGATCCGGACCGCGGTGGTCTTGCCGGCGCCGTTCGGGCCGAGCAGTCCCACCACCGACCCCGCGCTGACCTCGAGGTCGAAGCCGTTCAGGCCCGCTCCCTCGGTGCCGCCGGGGTAGTTCTTGCGCACGTCGTCCGCGACGATCACGCGTTCTGTGGACACTTGCACCTCGTTTTCGCCGTTGCTGCTTCCGTAGGCCGTACCGTACACCGTACGACTCAGGTACGATCGGGTCAACGACGAGCGGTTGGAGTTTGTTCCCGGTGAGTGCGAAGAAGTCCGCGGCGCCCGATCCGGCGCGCAGTCTGGCCCTGCTCTGGGGCAGCCACAGCAAACCCGGGCGCTCCGGGCTGACCGTCCGGGCGATCGTCGAGACGGCGATCGAGCTGGCCGACGCCCACGGGCTGGAGTCGGTGTCGATGCGGCAGATCGCCGAGCAGCTCAAAGCCGGGACGATGTCGCTCTACACGCACATCCCGGGCAAGGGCGAGCTGACGGACCTGATGTTCGACACCGTGTACGCCGACCTGTACGCCGACGTGGACGAGCCGGCCCGGCAGCCGGGCGGGTGGCGCGGCGGGATGGAGTTCGTCGCGCGGCGCAACTGGGAGGCGCTGATGGCGCACCCCTGGATCCACGAGGTGCCGGCGATCCGGAACGCGCTCGGGCCGAACATCACGTTCAAGTACGAGGCGGAGCTCCGGCCGCTGGACGGACTTGGGCTGACCGACGTGGAGATGGACTCGGCGCTGACGCTGGTCCTCACCCACGTCCAGGGCACGGCGCGGGCGGCCGCCGAGCATCAGCGGACCCAGCGCGAGAGCGGGCTGACGGATCAGGAGTGGTGGCTGACCACCGGCCCACTGCTCGACCGCTACATGGCCGGGCTTGCCGATCGCTTTCCCGTCGCCGGGCGGGTTGGGACCGCGTCGGGCGAGCAGCACCAGGCCGCGCTCGACTCCGACCACGCGTTTCGCTTCGGCCTGGACCGGATCCTCGACGGGATCCAGCTGCTGATCGACCAGCGCTAGGGAGCCACGTCCTAGACCGGGATGTGGGCTCCGGTGATCGCGTCGGAGTCGATCAGGAAGCGGATCGCGGTGGCGATCCTTTGCGGTGGCGTCCAGCGCGAGGTGTCGGCGTTCGGCCGGGCCGCGCGGTTCGCCGGGGTGTCGATGGTGCCGGGCAGGATCGTGTTCACCCGGATGTGGTCGCCGGCGTACTCGGTCGCCAGCGCGTCGGCGAAGGCGATCACACCTGCCTTCGCGGTGATATAACCCGCCGCCCCGGAGAACGGCTTGAGCGCCGACTGACTCGACGTACAGACGATCGACCCGCCGCCGTTGGCGATCAGATGCGGCACGGCGGCCTGCGTCATCAGGTACAGCGGCCGCAGGTTGAGCGCGAGCAGCCGCTCGAAGTCCTCCACCGGCGTCTCGTGCACCCGCTTGCCCGACGCGAACCCGCCGACCAGGTTCACCAGCGCGTGCAACGGCGCACTCTCCTCCGACGTCGCCAGCGCGACCACGTCCGCCGCCCCCGCCGGATCCGACAGATCCGCCAACACCGGAGCCAGCGCCTCATCCGCCCCGAGCGCAGCCAGCGACTCCTCACTCCGCCCCGGCACCACCACCCGCCACCCACCCGCGAGCAACTGCGCCGTCACCGCCCCACCCAAACCACCGGTGCCCCCGGCAACAATCACGGTCCGCTTCATCCGGGCAGCGTAATACGCTCGTCCAACCCCCTCCCGGCGGCTACCGTCGGACCGGCGACCGCGAGACCGACGAGTCGCTGATCACTCCGGCAGCGCCAGGGTGCGGCCCGCGTCGCGGGCGGCGTTGATGGAGCGGGTGAAGGTGTCTTTGAGGGCGGCGGCCTCGTCGGCGAAGCCCTGGACGACGGTGGTGTCGCCGGCGGGTTCGGTGCGGGCGAGGAGTTCGATGTAGCGGTCGCCGTCGTCGAGGGCGGCTTCGGCGCGGAGGGCGGCGTCGGCGGAGCGGACTCGGTCGGCGTACTGCTCGAGCAGCTCGACCTTGCGTTTGATCGCGTCGACCGATCGGCCGAGCGCACGTCGCTGGGGTCCCAGTACGGCGTCCAGTTCGGCGGTCGCCATGCCGCGGGCGACCTCCTGCTGGCGGGCGCGCAGGACCGACTGCTCGTGCAGGACCTGGCCGATGTCCCACAGCTGCTCGGGCAGGACCAGTTCGTTCTGCATGTCGTCGAGCAGGCCGCGTTGGGTGACCGTTGCCTCAAGCACCGTTTTGACCGCGCGCTGGGCGCGGGTCAGCAACCGGATCGCCGGTTCGTCGAAGTCCTCGGCGAGCAGGTAGTTCCCGTGCTGGCGCCGGACCGCCTTCCGCCCGCGGTCCTCGACTGCCGACCGCACGGCGACGGCACCGGTCGCGACCACCGCCAGAGCGGCCAGCGCGACCGAGCCCCACGCCGCGACCTCGGTCGGCAGCGCGACCGCCATGACGATCAGGGCCAGGATCCATCCGCCGACGCAGACCGCCACCCAGACCAGCAGCGTGCCGAAGGTGTTCCCGGGCGCCTCCGACCACGACGTACGCCGTTTCGGCCGCGGCTGACCGGCCGGCACGAACAGCTCAGGTCTGCGCTCGAACAACCGGCGTACCTCCATCGGCACCCCGGGCGCGAACACCGGCTCCATCGCCACCTCCAGCTCTGGACGAACGACACTCAGCGTAGCCGCGCCCGCACCCGTTCGAGTTGTACGCCCAGCCCGTCGAGCACGAGTTGCAACCCGAACTCGAACCACCGGTCCAGGTCGAAGTCGAAGGCGAACCCCTCGCCCAGACTGCGGAACCCCGCCATGCCCGCCGCCAGGACCGCGAGCCGTTCCGCCTGCTCCTCGCCCCATTCGTCGGCGGTCATCCCGGTGTCCTGCTCGGCCAGCGCTTCCGCCTCCAGGCTCAGCGCGACGCTGCGCACGTACCCGAAGACCGTGATCGCGGTGTACATCGCCGTGTCCGCATCCACCGAGAACTCGGCGACAGCCCGCAGAACGGCGTCGGTGTGCGACAGCAGACTCGGCAGCATCTGCGGCCGGCTCAGCGTGATCGCGCCCGGCAACCACAGATGACGCCGGTACGCCGCCCACTGCAACCGCGCGGCCGTCTCGATCCCCTCACGCCAACTCGCCGGCTCACCCGGCGGGACCGGGAAGTCCGCGAACGCCCGGTCGACCATCTGCAGCACCAGCGAGTCCTTGCCGCCGACGTGCCGGTAGAGGCCCATCGTCGACACGCCCAGCTCGCTCGCGATCCGCCGCATCGACAGCGCGGCCAACCCCTCGGCGTCGGCCAGCGCGATCGCGACCCGGACCACCTCGTCCCGGCTCAACGCCGGATCGGCCGACCGGACCGGCGTACGGCGAGCAGGCCCGACCACCGTGCCGACCCCAGGCCGCGAGTGCACCAGGCCTTCCTGCTGCAGGGTCGTCAGCGCCTTGGTCGCGGTCGCCATCGCGACGCCGTACTCGCGCACCAGCTCGCGGGTCGACGGCACCCGGTCGCCCGGGGCGAGCTCACCAGTGCTGATCCGTTTCCGGATCGCGGCAGCGATCTGCTGGTACGGCGCGCTCATCGTCCTCCTAGTGCCCTAGTGCACCCGGCGCCTGGACTGGACGGCGTCTCTGCCGACGCGGCACCGTTGCTGCGTACACCGTACAGCGCACTACCTCGAAGGGACATCACGATGAAGGTACTGATCAGCGGAGCCGGAATCGCCGGACCGGCCCTGGCGTACTGGCTGCGGCGCGCCGGCCTCGAGCCCACCGTGGTCGAGCTCGCCGCGGCACCCCGGCCCGGGGGCCAGACCGTCGACATCCGCGGCATCGCGCAGGAGGTCGTCCGCCGGATGGGCCTGATGCCCGCGGTCAAGGCTCGCCGCCTGCCGGAGAAGGGACTCGCGTACATCCGCGCCAACGGCAAGCAGGCCGCAGCCCTCCCCGCCGAAGTGCTCGACGGCGCCGGCCCGGTCGCCGAGATCGAGATCCTCCGCGGCGACCTGTCCGAGATCCTGCTCGCCGCGACTCCGGACGTCGAGTACCTGTACGGCGACTCGGTCACCGGCCTGACGCAGACGACCGACGGCGTCCGGGTGAGCTTCGCGACCGCGGCCGATCGGGACTTCGACCTGGTCGTCGGCGCCGACGGCGTGCACTCACGGATCCGCGCGCTCGCCTTCGGGCCTGAGGCGGAGTTCGTGCGCCACCTCGGCGGCTACGGCGCGTACTTCACGATCCCGGCGCCGGAGGACCTCGACGGCTGGATGAAGATCCACAACGCGCCCGGCGGTCGCTGGGTCGGACTGCGCCCGGACCACGATCCGCGGTTCGCCCGCGCGCTGCTCAGCTTCCGCTCCCCCGAGATCAGCTACAACCGCCGCGACGCCGAGGAGCAGAAAGCCCTGCTGGCGCGGCGATTCCACGGCACCGGCTGGCACACGCGGAAGGTTGTCGACGGGATGCGGGCGGCCGAGGACTTCTACTTCGACAGCACCAGCAGCGTCGTCGTACCGGAGTGGTCGCGCGGGCGGGTCGTGCTGCTCGGCGACGCCGGGTACTGCGGTTCCCCGCTGGCCGGCCACGGTACGGCGATGTCGCTGGTCGGCGCGTACGTGCTGGCTGGGGAGCTCGCCGCGGACGGCGATCACCGGCGCGCGTTCCCGGCGTACCAGGAGGGGATGCGGGAGTACGTCGTCCAGCGCAGCGCGTTGCCGCCGGGTGGGATCGCGATGGCGATGCCGATGAGCGCGCTCGCGATCCGCGCCCGGGACCTGATGATCCGGACGATGACGTCCCGGCCGTTCCGCGGCGTCCTGGCGAAGGTCGCCGCGGCGGAACCGGACGCCATCGAGCTCCGGGACTACCCCGCGCTCACTCCGGCCCGCCACACCGCACCTTGAGCACCGCTCAGCTGTGAACTGGCTGCCCCATGCTCAAGGCGTGTTGGCTGCGTTCAGTCGAGCGGTGAGACCCAGTCGGGGTTGCGGCCGAGCAGGGCCAGCAGGGTGTCGAAGTCGGAGGCGTCGCCGGGGACCTTGACCGCGCGTTCGAACGCGGCGCCCGGGCCGCGGCTGCTGTCGGTGTCGGGGATCCGGCGGGCCAGGCCGAGCGCCATCTCGACCATGTCGAGCGGCGGGTCGTACGGGATGTCGATCGCCTTGGCCAGATCCCAGGCGTGCACGATGCAGTCGAGCTGGTGGAAGGTCAGCGCGACCCGGCGCGGGAACGTCCCGAACTCGCGCACCTCGATCGGCCGGTCCAGCGCGCCGCCGTCGGCGAACGCCTCGGCGACCTTCACGTTGGACCGCCGGTAGGCACCCGCCGGGTTGTCACCCAGGCGCCCGCCGTTCCAGGTCTGCACCGGCGCCGAACCGTTCGCCGCCGCGGCGGCGAAGCCCTCGTTGTCGCTGACGATGTGCCGCAGCAAACCGCGGACGGTCCAGTCGGGACAGGGCGTCGGGAACCACAACTGCTCGGCCCGCACCTGCATGACCACCTCGCCGAGCACCGCTCCGGCCCGTCGATCCAGATCCCGGACGTCCATCCGCACCCCTTCCCGTCGGCCTGCCCTTGCCGAGCATAGGCCCGCCCTCGGCGTCCCGCCGGATGTCCGGCGTGGATCCACGGGTTAACCCGCACGCGGGTGGGCGCCGTCTGCGCGGCTGCCGTACGGCGGGATGCGGGCGCGCGGACAGGCGGTGTGACGGCGGGTGCGGCGCGCGGACGCTCGGTACCCCGGAGCCGGATCAGCCGAGGTCGCGGACGCCGACCGCCAGGTCCTGGTCGATGTTGCGCCCGGCGTCGGGGTCGCCCGGCGCGGTCCCGGGCACCGACACGACGGTGTCCTCGATCCGGATCGGGTCCGGCAGCCGGCGGTAGTCGTTGACGGCCTCGCTCATCGGAACCTCCGGACTCGGGCGGCGTGGACCTCCAGTGTGCAGTACGCCGAGGTCCTCGCGACGTGGAATCATGCCGGTATGGGCTTCCAGATCGCCAACGAACCAGAGGCCAACCAGGTCCTCGACCAGTACCCGTTCGCCGTTCTGGTCGGGATGATGCTCGACCAGCAGTACGGCATGGAGCACGCGTTCCGTGGCGGCTGGAAGGTCCTGAGCCGCTTCGGCACTCTCGACCCCGCCGCGATCGCCGCCGCGGACCCCGAGGAGTTCAAGATCCTCTGCAGCCAGCCGCCGGCGATCCACCGCTTCCCCGGCTCGATGGCCGCCCGTCTCCAGGAGCTGGCGGCCCTGATCGAGTCCAAGTACGACGGTGACGTCACGCGCCTGTGGACCGAGCCCACCACCGGCAAGGAACTGCTCAAACGAGTCCAGGAGCTGCCCGGTTTCGGCAAGCAGAAGGCGCAGATCTTCGTCGCCCTGCTGGCCAAGCAACTCGGCGTCAAGCCCGACGGCTGGGAAGCCGCCGCCGGCGACTACGCCCTGGACGGCTATCGCTCGGTCGCCGACGTGGTCGACGCCGACTCCTTGCTCAAGGTCCGTGAATACAAGCAGGCGAAGAAGGCCGCCGCCAAGGCCGCGGACTGATTCAGCCGAGCTGCCCGATCCGCGCGACGGTGCGCTCGGCCTTCGGGCACACCCAGCTCGGCCCACCGTCCGCCAGCCGCACCTCGAGCGGATGCGACTCCGGATGCTCCGGGCACTCCGGCCAGGTCGCAGGCATTCCGAGCCGCCCGAGTTCCTCCAGCACGAACTCCTGCACCTGGTCAGCCACGTGCACGACCCGCTCGTCCGCCGCCAGGAACCGCGGCGCCAGCAATCCGGTCCGCGCCCTCCGCCCGGACAGCAACCAGACCGACTCGTACAGCGGATCGTCGTCTGCCTCGTCCAGCACCCGCAGGGTGATCCCGCCGGTGCTCGCCAGATCTCGCACGACCAGGTCCAGCGCGGCCTGAAGGGATGAACTCACGCCGTCAGTCTGTCAGCGGGGTCGTCGACTCCTCAGTGCGGACCTGCACCACCCACCAAACGACCTCCGGAGCCCGGTCGGCGACCGCCGCCAGGCGTGCCGAAGGCGTCGGAGCGGGAGTTGGTGGGTGGTGCAGATACACCGCTCAAGGACGAGTGGTCCTCGTCCGCCACAGCAGGTAGACGAAGTACGGCGCGCCGATCATCGCGGTGAGCAAACCCGCCGGGATCTGGGCGGGAGCCAGGACCGTGCGGCCGATGGAGTCGGCCACCGAGACCAGGACCGCGCCGAGCAGCGCAGCGACGGGCAGGAGGCGGGAGTGGCGTCCGCCGACGAGCGCCCGGGCGGCGTGCGGGGCGACCAGGCCCACGAAGCCGACCACGCCGATCGCCGAGACCGCGGCTGACGTCATCAACGCGGCGGCGGCGAGCGCGAGCAGGCGCGTGCGTTCCAGCCGTACGCCGAGGATGCGCGGCACGTCGTCGTCCAGGGAGAGCAGGTCGAGCTCCCGCCGGGCCATGACCACGACCGGCGTGAGCACGACCAGAGCCGCGGCGACCGGGATGACCTGCGGAAGCGTCCGGCCGTACGTGCTGCCGGACAGCCAGGTCATCGCCATCGTGATGTTCCACGGGTTGGTGTAGACGATGACGAAGGTGATGATCGCGGTCGTCGCCGACGAGACGCCGACCCCGATCAGCACCAGCCGGTCCGAACTGAGCCCACCCCTCCAGGAGACCAGGTAGACCAGCGCGAAGGTGCCCAGCGCGGCCGCGGAGGCGACACCGGACAAGAGCCAGATGCTTGCCGAAGGCACCACCATCAAGGTGACCACGGCACCGACTCCGGCGCCGCCGGTGATGCCGAGGATTCCCGGCTCCGCCAGCGGGTTGCGGCAGACGGCCTGCACGGTCGCCCCGGCGATCGCCAGCGCGGCACCGCACAGGATCGCCGACAGCACCCGCGGGAACCGCTGGTCCAGGACGTAGGTGATCGCCCGTCCCGACCGGCCGTTGATCCAGTTCGCGATGTCGCCGGTCTTCAGAAAGGCGTCTCCGGCAAGCATCGCCATCACCGCCGCGCCGACCAGCAGCACGGTCAGCACACCCGTCACGATCCAGAACGTGCGCACACTCCGCAGCCCGGACGACGCGCCGGCCGGCGTACGGCTCGGCCCGGAGTCACGGTAGCGACGCGCCAGCCACACCAGCACGATCGCGCCGACGAGCATCGTCATGATGCCGGTCGGGATCTCCACGCCGGCCTGACCACCGAGCACAGCTCGCAGTACGACGTCCGCCCCGAGCACCACGAGGATGCCCGACACCCCGGACAACGGCAGCAGCACCCGGTGCCGCATCAACCCCGGCACCAGCGGCGCGACGAGCCGCACGAGCACCGGCGCGACCAGCCCGACGAAGCCGACCGGCCCGGCCACCGTCACGGCGGCCGCGGACAACATGACCGTGACCAGCGTGATCAGCACCCGCGTACGCCGTACCCGGACGCCGAGCACCGACGCCGTGTCGTCGCCCAGCGAGAGAAGGTCGAGCCGCGACGCCAGCCACAACGCCGCGACCAGACCGGCCACGACGATCGGCGCCATCTGGCCGACGGCGTCGAGGTCGGTCTGGACCAGCGTCCCACTCCCCCAGGCGAAGCTCCCGATCGTTTCCTCGCGACGCAGCAGCAAGAGCAACGTCGTCAGTCCCGACAACGCCATCGCCACCGCCGATCCCGCGAGGATCAACCGGGTCGGACCAGAAGTCCCGCCGGCTGACAGCGCCAGCACCAGTACGGCGGCCGCGAGCCCGCCGAGGAACGCGACGCCGCCCGCGGGCAGCACCGGCAGCGGAATCCCGAACGCGGCGACCGTCACGACGGCCAGGTACGCGCCCGCGTTGACGCCCAGTGTGTCCGGCGAGGCGAGCGGGTTGCGCGCCAGCGACTGGAGCCCGGCGCCCGCGACGCCGAGCGCGAGACCGACGAGTACACCGGCGAGCAGCCGCGGCAGCCGCGAGGCGATCAGCACGTTGGCCGAGTTGTCGGTGCCTTGCCCGAACACCAGCCGCAGCAGGTCTCCGGCGCCGACCGACGAGGTCCCTTGGGTCAGATGCACTCCGGCCAGTACGACGACCGCGGCCAGCGCGATCACGAACACCCCGGCGACGCGGATCCGCCGTACCGGCTGGAGGGCCTCGGCGACCCGCGGCCGCTCGGTGGTCAGCTGGGTCAAGAGGTGACTGCCTGCACGGTGGCGTCGATGAACTGCTCGGTCGACTTCGGTCCGCCGAACATCCAGATGCCGTCGGGCAGCCGGTGCACGCTGCCCGACTTCACGAACGGCAGGTTCTTCCAGATCGCGTTCTTGGCCAGGTCGCCGCCGAACACGTCACCGCCGTCGGAGGTCGAGGCGATGTAGAGGAAGCTGCCGTCGCCGAGCTTGGTCAGGCCCTCGACGTCGGTCTGCGCCAGGCCGTAGTCCGGGTCGCCCTCGCCGGTCCAGTTGTTCTTCAGGCCGAGCTCGCCGGCCACCGCGCCGAGCAGCGATCCCTTGGTGAACATCCGGATCGAGATCGTGCTGCCCTGCTTGTAGCCGTCGGCCATCGTGAAGCCCTCGCCGGCCTTGCCCGCGTCGGCGATCTTCTTCTTGCCCTCGGCAACCGCCTGGTCGAACGCGGCGTTCGCGTCGGCGGCCTCCTTGGTCTTGCCGATCGCGGCGCCGACCAGTTCGAGGTTCTTCTTCATCTGCGGGATCGCGTTCTTGGCGTCGGCGCCCCGGACGACGAGCACCGGCGCGGCCTTCTCCAGCTGCGCGATCGTGCTCGCGGACTCGTCGGTGGTGGTGATCACCAGATCGGGGTTGAGAGCAACGATCGCGTCGACGCTGGACTCACCGCGGGTGCCGACGTCCTTGACGCTCGCGTCCAGCTTGGCCGCGGTGACCCAGGTGGTGTAGCCCTTCACGTCGGCGACGCCGACCGGCATCACGCCGAGCGTGATCAGGTTCTCGACCACGCCCCACTCCAGGCCGACCACCTTCGCCGCCGGCTTGGGCAGGTCGATCTTCTTGTTGCGCGCGTCGGTGATCGAGACGGGCTGAGCGGCGACGGGAGACCCGTCGGACTGCGTCGCGGCCGGCTCGCTGCTGCCGCAGGCGGTCAGGGCCAGCAACAAGCCGGCGGCCAGGGCGGTGACTCTTCTCATCGGGGAACCTCAGATGTTTTGAAGGATGTGCCGGTGCAGATGCCTGCCGACCGGCTGGGTGCTGATCCGCCCGGTGGCCGGGTCGGTGCTGGCGTCGATCCGGATCCCGTAGGTCTCCGACAACGCCTCGGTCTGCAGGACCTCGGCCGGCGTACCGGTCGCGCGGACCTTGCCGTGGTCGAGCAGGACGATCCGGTCGGCCACGTCGGCCGCCTGGTTCAGGTCGTGCAGTACGACGCCGACGGCCACGCCGTGGTCGTCGGCCAGGTCGCGCATCAGGTCGAGGATCTCGATCTGGTAGCGCAGGTCGAGAAAGGTGGTCGGCTCGTCGAGCAGCAGGACGCCGGTGTCCTGCGCCAGACAGGTCGCGAGCCAGACGCGCTGCAGCTCGCCGCCGGACAGTTCGTCGACGGCCCGCTCGGCCATCGCGGTGACGCCGGTGACGTCCATCGCGTGCTCGATCGCGGCGTTGCCGTCCGGGTCGTCGTTGCGCCAGCGCCCGCGGTAGGGGTGTCGGCCGTAGCCGACCACGTCGCGCACGCTGACGCCGTTCGGAGTCGGCCGCGACTGCGAGAGCAGCGTCACCTTCTGGGCGAACTCCTTCTGCGACAACGCCAGCGCGTCCTCGCCACCGGGCAGCGTCACCGTCCCGGCCTCCGGCTTGTGCAACCGCGCCATCGCCCGCAGCAGCGTCGACTTCCCGCTCCCGTTCGGGCCCACCAGGGCGGTCACCGCGGCCGGCTCGATGCTCAACGCGGCATCGTCGACCACCAACCGCCCGTGATACCCCAGCCGCAACCCGGCGCCCGCCAGCCCCACCGACTCTCGCATGGCAGGAGGGTAGCCTTACCTAACCTGACTTGTCAGCTTCGCGGAAGGTGATCGAGCCAACACCGAGCGGTTGATCCAGAATGACTGGATGCTCACGCTCCAGACTCCCCGCTTGCTCCTGCGTCGCTGGCGCGAGGAGGACGTCGCGCCGATGACGGCGGTGAACGCCGACCCCGAGGTCATGCGCTGGATCCGCGACGGCAGCGTCCGCGACGAACACCAGACGCGCGCCGGAATCCAGGCCTGGGAGAGCGAATGGGAGTCGCAGGGCTTCGGCCTGTTCGCCGTGGAGATCCGGTCAACCGGCGAACTCGCCGGCTTCACCGGCCTCTCGGTGCCCCATTTCATGCCGGAGATACTCCCGGCCGTCGAGGTCGGCTGGCGCCTAGGCCGTTCCCACTGGGGCCACGGCCTGGCCACCGAAGCCGCCGCGGCCGCCGTACGGTTCGGGTTCGAAGAGCGAGGCCTGAAACGGATCGTCAGCATCGCCCAGGTGGGCAACGAGGCCTCCGAACGAATCATGACCAAACTGGGGATGCAACTGGCCCGCGAGACCGTCAATCCCACCAGCGGCCGGCCCGTACGCGTGTACGAGTTGTCGTCGGACCAGTACGTGCCAACCACCAGCTGACGGCGACGATGAGACCGGCGGGCCGCGTAGTGGGCCGTGAGGTACCTGCCGGCCTCCTAGGAGGACTCGCTCAGCCACCCCGACTCAGTTCGGTGCGACCTGCGCACACTATCTCCATAGGCGCACCTACCTCCGACGGTTCCAGAGCTGGGCCTCCGCCAAGGCAATGAGCCGCTGCTCGGCGACCAGCGCCGACGCCTTGTCTGGTGTGACGAACCATCTCAGCTCAAGGTCGGCTCGGGTCAGCGCCGCTTGCGCCCACTGCTTGGTTCTCAGCGGCCCCTCGACGCGTGTTCTTTGGATCATCTTGGAGAGCCAGGCGTGGTCCGCGAGCGCGCGGTCAAGGGCCGCTTCCCCGAGACCACTAACGGCCGCCTTGCCCGTGAGGTAGACGCGCAGACGGTCCCTCAGACCGCGCCCTCGTCGCTCACCCGCCATGCCGATGTACACGATCTGATGGGTCAGCCGTTCACGTGCTACGTACACCCCGGGCTTGAGCGGCGCCACGCGCGCGGCCTCCTCGAGCGGCAGCCACGGCGACCACTGAATCTCTGTTTCCGGTTCCACGCTGAGATTCTCGCTGAGGGTCAATCAGAACCGAGCTTGCCGCGCTCCGCTCGGGCCGTGGCTCTGCCGCCACGTCGTCCTGACTCCACGCGACCTGCCACCTCTCAAGCCGGCAGCAACCAGAGCCCTCTCTTGTTCTTCTCTCTTGTTCTTCTCTCTTGTTCTTCTACAGTTCGGCCGCGAGGCGGGTGCCTTGTTCGATGGCTCGTTTGGCGTCCAGTTCGGCGGCTACGTCGGCGCCGCCGATGACGTGGACGGATTGGCCTCGGGTGCGTAGCTGGGTCGCCAGGTCGTTCACCGATTCCTGGCCGGCGCAGAGGACCACCGTGTCGACGGCCAGCGTGCGTGGGTTTTCGCGTTTGGGGCCGAAGGTGATGTGGAGGCCCTCGTCGTCGATGCGTTCGTAGTTGACGGCGCGGAGTTGGGTGACCTGCTTGTTCTTGAGCGCCGCGCGGTGGACCCAGCCGGTGGTTTTGCCGAGGCCGGCGCCGATTTTGCCGGGTTTGCGTTGCAGGAGGTAGACCTCGCGGGCGGCGGGTTCGGGGGCGGGGGCGATGAGGCCGGCGCGGTCGACGGTCGGGTCGCCGACGCCCCACTCGGCCTTCCACGCGGGCAGGTCGAGGGTCGGCGACGCGCTGGTGGTGAGGTACTCCGA
Source organism: Kribbella sp. CA-253562 (assembly GCF_050942265.1). Classification (GTDB taxonomy): domain Bacteria; phylum Actinomycetota; class Actinomycetes; order Propionibacteriales; family Kribbellaceae; genus Kribbella. The sequence continues at coordinate 7,254,757 of NZ_CP192049.1, forward strand.
GACGTCCACACCGATTCCGCCGGCGCCGATGACCGCGACGGAGCGGCCGGCTGGGCGTTCGCCGCGGACCAGTTCGGCGTACGTGAGGACCTTGGGGTGGTCGATGCCGGGGATGGACGGAATCCGCGGTACGACGCCGGTGGCGACGATCACCTCGTCGAAGTCTGTCAGGTCGTCGGCGGTGGCGCGGCGGCCGAGGTGGAGTTTGACGCAGGTCAGGTCGAGCCGGCGGCGGTAGTAGCGGATCGTCTCGGCGAACTCCTCCTTGCCGGGGATCCGGCGCGCGATGCCGAACTGGCCGCCGATCTCGTCGGCGGCTTCGAAGAGTTCCACGGAATGCCCGCGTTCCGCGGCCGTCACCGCCGCCGACAGCCCGGCCGGTCCGGCGCCGACCACCGCGACCTTCTTCGTACGACGGGTCGGCAGCAACACCAGCTCGGTCTCGCGCGCGGCGCGCGGGTTGACCAGGCAGCTGGCCAGCCGCTTGGCGAACACGTGATCCAGGCACGCCTGGTTGCACGCGATGCAGACATTGATCTCGTCCGCGCGCGCATCAGTTGCCTTGAGCACCCATTCCGGATCGGCCAGGAACGGCCGGGCCAGGCTGACCAGGTCGGCGTCGCCCCGGGCCAGCACCTCCTCGGCGACCTGCGGCAGGTTGATCCGGTTCGAGGTGACCACCGGGATCCCGACGTGCGGCCGGAAGGCGGCAGAGACGGAGGTGAACGCCGCCCGCGGCACCGACGTCACGATCGTCGGCACCCGCGCCTCGTGCCAGCCGATGCCGGTGTTGATGATCGACGCCCCGGCCGCCTCGATCTCCTTGCCCAGAGCAATGACTTCCGGCCAGGTCTGCCCGCCCTCGACCAGATCCACCATCGACAACCGGTAGATGATCAGGAACGACGGGCCGACCCGTTCGCGGGTCCGGCGGACGATCTCGACGGCCAGCCGCCGCCGGTTCTCCGCCGTACCGCCCCAGTGGTCGGTCCGGCGATTGGTGCGCTCGGCAAGGAACTGGTTGATGAAGTAACCCTCGGACCCCATGATCTCGACACCGTCGTACCCCGCCTCCTGGGCCAGCGCGGCGCACTCGACGTACGCGTCGATCTGGTGCCGGACGCCTCGATCCGACAACGCGCGTGGGCGGAACGGGTTGATCGGCGCCTTCAGCGCGGACGCCGAGACACTGAACGGGTGGTACGAGTACCGCCCCGCGTGCAGGATCTGCAGCGCGATCCGGCCGCCCTCGGCGTGCACGGCGTCGGTCACGATCCGATGCCGCGCGGCCTGCCGGCGAGTCGACAGCCGGGAGCCGAACGGCGTCAGCCAGCCGGTCCGGTTCGGGGCGTAGCCGCCGGTGACGATCAGGCCGACCCCACCGCGGGCGCGCTCGGCGAAGTACGCCGCCAGCTTCGGAAGGTCGCGCGCGCGATCCTCGAGACCGGTGTGCATCGAGCCCATGATCACCCGGTTCGGCAGCGTGACGTGGCCGAGGTCGAGCGGGGACAGCAGGGTCGGGTAGTCGTTCATCGGGCGCCTTCCGTTCGCAGGGCCTGGACGACCTCGTCGCACCACGCGGTGAACGACTGCTCCGCGCGGATCCCACCGCGGAGCACGAGGTACTGGTGCAGTTCGCGGCCGGACAGCTTGCCCGGCTTGGGGAAGTCGCGCCGCTCGATCGCCTGGTACGCCGCGAGCCGCGCGGCGTGCTCGTCGCGGTGCCGCTCGATCTCCCGCAGTACGGCGGCTTCGTCGCCGAGCGACGCGCCGCGCAGCTTCACGCCGAGCTCGTCGCGCAGGCTCGTCGGCTCGATCGGCTCGGCCAGCCAGCGGGTGAGCTCGGCCCGGCCCGCGTCGGCGACCTGGTAGACCTTCTTGTCCGGCCGGCCTTCCTGCGCGATGTCGGTGTGGGTGACCCAGCCGGCTTCCTCCATCCGCCGCAGCACGCGGTAGATCTGCTGGTGCGTCGCCGCCCAGAAGAAGCCGATCGACCGGTCGAACCGCCGGGCCAGCTCGTACCCCGAGCCCTCCCGCTCGCTGAGCGAGACCAGCAACGCGTGCTCGAGCGCCACCGTGAACCACCTCCTGGTGGCGCCACCCTACCTATGCAACTCGTTGCACTGCACCTGAGTGCAGCACAGATCACAGCGCGGCCTGGCGCCGTACGGGAGAATGGTTGCAGGAGCCGACTATCTCCCTGCCGGAGGAAACGATGGACCACGCCCACCCGACCCGGACCACCCTGCCGGGCATCGGCACGCGCTACGACCTGACCACCGACGGTGGCAAGCACGTCTCGATCGTGGTGCACGAGGACGGACGGCGGTTCCTGGGCTTTCACGATCCCGACGACGACGACAACTGCACGAACTCGGTCCCGCTCGATCCGGGCGAGGCGGCCGCGCTGGCGCAGCTGCTGATCCCGACGCCGATCGACCCGCTGCGCAACGACCTGGAGATCGACCTGGTCACCGAGCAGATCCCGATCACCGGCCGGTCGCCGTACTCGGGCCGGACGCTGGGCGACACCCAGGCCCGGAGCCGGACCGGGGCGTCGATCGTGGCGGTGCTGCGACGGACCGGCGCGACGCCGTCCCCGACGCCGGACTTCCGGTTCACCGTCGGCGACACGCTCGTCGTGGTCGGGACCCGCGAGGGCGTGGACGCCGTCGCCGACCTGATCTCGGGAGGCTGATGTGCACGACATGACGATGCTGCTGATCGAGCTCGGCGCGGTCATCCTGGCACTCGGCATCCTCGGCCGGATCGCCGGCCGGTTCGGCTTCTCACCCATCCCGCTGTACCTGCTGGCCGGGCTCGCGTTCGGCCACGGCGGATTGCTGCCGCTGGACGCCAGCGAGGAGTTCGTTGCCACCGGCGCCGAGATCGGCGTGATCCTGCTGCTGTTGCTGCTCGGGCTGGAGTACACGGCCTCCGACCTGGTCACCACACTGAAGACGCAGTACCTGTCAGGCGTCGTCGATTTCGTGCTGAACGCGTTGCCGGGCGCGGCCGTCGCGCTGATGCTCGGCTGGGGTCCGGTCGCGGCCGTCGCACTGGCCGGCGTCACCTGGATCTCGTCGTCCGGCGTGATCGCGAAGGTGGTCGGCGATCTGGGCCGGCTGGGTAACCGGGAGACACCGGTGATCCTCGGGATCCTGGTGCTCGAGGACCTCTCGATGGCCGTCTACCTGCCGATCCTGACAGCCCTGTTGGCCGGCGTCGGCCTGGCCGGCGGAAGCATCACGCTGCTGATCTCGCTGGGCACGGTGAGCATCGTCTTGTTCGTCGCCTTGCGGTACGGACGGCTGATCAGCCGGGCGGTCTCGTCGGACAACCCGGAGATGCTGCTGCTCGTCGTCCTCGGGCTGACGCTGCTGGTCGCGGGCATCGCGGCGAAGCTGCAGGTGTCGGCCGCGGTCGGCGCGTTCCTGGTCGGGATCGCGCTCTCGGGCGAGGTCGCGCACGGTGCGCGGAATCTGCTGAGCCCGTTGCGGGACCTGTTCGCGGCGGTGTTCTTCGTGTTCTTCGGGCTGAGCACCGATCCCCGGGACATCCCGCCGGTACTCGGCGTCGCACTGGGACTCGCGGTCGTCACAGGCCTGACCAAGATCCTCACCGGCTGGTACGCCGCCCGGCGCGCGGGCATCAAGACGGCCGGTCGCTGGCGGGCCGGCGGGACGCTGGTGGCGCGCGGCGAGTTCTCGATCGTGATCGCCGGCCTGGCGGTCGGCGTCGAACCCAGATTGGGGCCGTTGGCAACGGCGTACGTGCTGATCCTGGTCATGCTCGGGCCGGTTGCCGCCCGCTACACCGAGCCGGTCGCGCGCAAGCTCACGAGTCGCCGGAAGGCCGCTCCGATGCCTGCAGCGGCCGGCGGGGCAGCCGGCGGACCGGTGGATGGGCCGGCCGAGGAGCGGCTGGACGATCCGGCCAACACCGGCAGCTGAACGTGCACCACTCACCAAGCCGCGGTCTGGCCCACGGCTACGCCTGCGGCTTGGTGAGGTTCGGCGATTGCGGGCAGGTTGGTCAGTGGTGGGCGTTCACCTCGGGTGGTTGGCGCGCTGGTTGACCGCGGCGAGCTCCACCGTCTGCTGGATCCGCCGGGCCCGCGTCTCGGGCCGCTTGGCGAGCGCGATCCACTCGAGGATCAGCCGCCTCGACGACGGCGGGAACGCCTGGAAGTGCGTGGCCGCCTCGGCGTTCCGGTCGAGCTCCTGCTGAAGATCGGCCGGGACGATCAGGTCCTGCGCCTCCGCCAGCACGTCCCAGGTCCCGGACTTCTTCGCCTGCTCGACCACCTCGAGGCCGGCCGGCGCCATCAGTCCCTCAGCGGTCAGCCGGGCCACCCGCTCCCGGTTCACCTTGCTCCAGGTGCTGCGCGGATTCCGCGGCGTGAAGCACTGGTACGTCGTGCTGTCGTCGCGCCGGATCGTCTTGCTGTCCACCCATCCGAAGCACAACGCGTGCTCGACGGCCGCGAGGTAGTCCACGCCCTCGCCGCCCCGGCCGACCACCAGCCAGACCGACCGCTCGGTCCGCCCGTGGGCCTCGAGCCACGCGCGCCACTCCTGCACGGTCTCCAGCCGCACCGCCAGGTCGTCCGACATGTCCACCTTCGCCACCGCCGCCTTGCTGGTCATCTCGACCATCCTCTCCTCGCCGTCTGATCCCACTCTGCCGCAGATAAGTGCTCATCCAATGAGCACTTTCTTAGCCGGTTTGGGAGCATGCTGAGCAGATGGACGACATCGAAGAGATCGACCAGTTCTCCGACGAGAGCCGCGCGGTACTCCGGCACAGCACCGATGCGTTGATCGCCGGGCTGCGCGACCACGTCGCGACCCTGCTCGACCTGCGGGGCGGCAGCGCGGAGCAGTCCAGGCTGTTCGCGGCGAACGACACGCTCGAAGGTCTCCTGCGGGACTGGGACGACGCCGTCTTCGACCACACCGGAACCACGGCCCTGCCGCTGGACGACGACGAGGACGACGACTTCGCGGACGAGGACGACACCCGCGACGTACCGGTCGAGGTGCTCACGCTGGTGACCCGGGTCGACCTCGGGGTGCACGAGCCCGGCGAGTTGCTGGCGGCCGGGCGGGCGGCGCACCGGCGGCTGTGGCCGACGGAGACCGAGGCGGACGCGGCCGTCGCGGTCGAGGACGTCCAGCAGGCGGTCTACGCGCTCCTGCACGAGGCGGGCGAGCCTTGGCTGGATCTGCCGGGCACGGACTTCCTGGCGGCTGCTCGGGTGTACGTCGCGCCCGAGGAGTACGCGGCGCCGGAGGAGGACCGGACGCCCGAGTCGTTCAGCCGCCGGGTCGTCGTACCGGAGGGGACCGTGCTGTTCAGCGAGTCCTGGGCCTAGAACAACGCGTCTCCGCGTTCCAGGTCGAGCAGGGCTTGCTTGCGCGGCAGGCCGCCGCCGTAGCCGGTGAGGCTGCCGGTGGAGCCGACGACGCGGTGGCACGGCACGATGATGCTGATCGGGTTCTTGCCGTTGGCCAGGCCGACGGCCCGGGAGGCGGACAGGGGTTTGCCGAGCGCCAGCGCCAGTTCGCCGTACGTCGTGGTGGTGCCGTACGGGATGTCCTGCAGCGCGGTCCAGACCTCCTGCTGGAACGGCGTGCCGATCGGGGCGAGCGGGACGTCGAAGGTGGTGCGTTCGCCGGCGAAGTACTCGGTGAGCTCGTGCACCACTTTCGGCAGGATCGTGTCGTCGCGCGGGCCGAAGGTTTCGACGGCCGGCTGGTGGCGGTGCTGCTCCATGTAGAGCCCGACCAGTTCGTCGTCGTGCGAACCGACCAGCGTGAGGTCGCCGATCGGGCTGCTGATCACTGCGTACGGCATGTCAGGGGCGGGCGATGCGGTAGAGGACGTGCCGCTGCAGCCGATGGCCGGCCGGCACGCGCGGGTGGTCGAAGTCGTCGGATTCGTCGTGCGTCATGCCGATGCGCTGCATGACGCGCTGCGACGGCAGGTTCGTGGTCGCGGTGAACGAGACGATCTCGTCCAGGCCGGCCGGGCCGAACCCGTACGCGAGCGCGGCGCGGGCCGCCTCGGTCGCATAACCATTGCCCCAGGCATCTTTCGACAGGCGCCAGCCGATCTCGACCGCGGGGGTGAAGTGCGCCTCGAAGCTCGGCCGGGACAGGCCGGTGAAGCCGATGAAGCGGCCGGTGTCGCGGACCTCCACCGCCCACAGGCCGAACCCCCACTCGGCCATTTGCGCTCCGATGCGCTCGACGAAAGCGTCGCTCTCCTCGCGCGTCATCGCCGCCGGGAAGTGCTCCATCACCGCCGGATCGGAGTTCATCGCGGCGAACGGCTCCTTGTCGGCCTCGGTCCACTCGCGCAGCAGCAGTCGCTCGGTTCTCAGCTCGGTCATCTCACTCCGTCGTCGGGATCGTGTTGATCGCGTGGTCGCCGGTGGCCCACAGGTACTGCACGGCGTACGCGCGCCAGGGACGCCAGGCCCGGGCGTGCTCGATCAGCGGTTTCGGTGCCTCGGGCAACCCGAGGTCGCGGGCGGCGTACCGGATGCCCAGATCGCTGGCCACGAAGGCGTCCGGGTCGCCGAGCGCGCGCATCGCGATCGACTCGACCGTCCACGGGCCGATGCCGGGCAGCGCGGCGAGCTGGGCGCGGGCGCGGTCCCAGTCGCTGCCGGCGCCGAGGTCGATCTCTCCGGCCGCGAGCGTCGCGATCAGCGTGGTCAGCGTCGTCCGCCGGGACTTCGGGAACGCCAGCGTCTCCGGGTCGAGCTCGGCCAGCGCGTCCATCCGCGGGAACAGGTGCGTCAGGCCGCCGGCCGGATCGTCGATCGGTTCGCCGTACGCCTGGACGAGCCGGCTCGCGTGGGTCCGCGCGGCGGCTGTCGAGACCTGCTGACCGAGTACCGCCCGTACGGCGAACTCGGCGCCGTCGACCGTGCGCGGTACGCGACGGCCGGGCGCCTTCGCGATCAGCGGCGCGAGGACCGGGTCCTCGGCGAGCAGCTCGTCGACGGCGACCGGGTCGGCGTCCAGGTCGAGCATGCGGCGGCAGCGGCTGATCGCGATCGCGAGGTCGCGCTGGTCGGTCAGCGACAGCTGGCAGGCGATGTGGTCGGGCATCGGGCGGAGCGACACGACGCCGTGGCCGTGTGGGAGAGGCAGGGTGCGGCGATAGGCGCCGCCGCGCCACTCCTCGACGCCGGGGACGCCGGTGGCGATCAGGTGGCCGAAGAGGTTGTCGGGGGTGAGCGGTGCACGGAACGGGAGTCTCAGGGAGATCGTCCCGGGGGCGGTGGGGTGCGAGCCGCGTTTCGCCCGGCTGCGCAGCTCGGTCGGCGAGAGGGCGAAGACCTCCTGCACGGTCTCGTTGAACGTGCGCACGCTGGCGAAGCCGGACGCGAACGCGACGTCGGCCATCTGCAGGTCGCTGGTCTCGATCAGCATCCGCGCGGTCTGTGCTCTTTGCGCTCGGGCCAGCGCGAGCGGGCCGGCGCCGAGCTCGGCCTGGAGCTGCCGCTGCACTTGGCGAACGCTGTAGCCGAGCTGGGTCGCGAGGCCCGGTACGCCGTCGCGGTCGACCACGCCGTCGCTGATCAGGCGCATCGCGCGGGCGACCAGGTCGGCCCGGTCGTTCCACTCCGGGGAGCCCGGGCTGGCATCCGGCCGGCAGCGCTTGCAGGCCCGGAACCCGGCCTGCTGCGCCGCGGCGGCGCTCGGGTAGAACCGCATGTTCTCGACCTTGGGCGGCACCACCGGACAGCTCGGCCGGCAGTAGATCTTGGTCGTCAGCACGGCGGTGAAGAACCACCCGTCGAACCGCGCGTCCTTGGACTGGACGGCTCGCACACACCGCTCGACACATTCGTACATGGACCCCAGCATCGCCGTCGGCGCGGACAGTTTCTAGCGGTTTTGCGCCATGGAGGTTCGGCGGAAAAACGACGTCAGGAGCTGGCGCCGCTTTCTCGCCAGCGTGCGGCTGTGATCGCGGCTGGACTGGAGGCCGAACCGATCGACGGAAGAAAGCTGGATGACGATGAACGACCTTGCAGGCAAGCTCGCGCTGGTGACCGGTGGCAGCCGCGGCATCGGCGCCGCGACCGCCGTGGCACTGGCGGCGGCCGGGGCCGACGTGGCGATCACCTACCGGGAGGCCGGCGACGAAGCGGCGTCAGTGGTGAAGCGGATCGAGGCGGAGGGGCGGCGCGGTTTCGCTTTCCAGGCGGATGCGGCGGACGCGGTGGCGATCGAGGATGCGGTCGCGCGGGCGGTCGGCGTACTGGGTGGGCTCGACGTCTTCGTCAACAACGCGGGCGTGGGGACCAGCGCGATGATCACCGACGTCGAGCTGGCGGAGATCGATCGGGTGATCGCGATCAACGTGCGGGGCGCGTACGTCGCGGCCCGGGCGGCGGCGGCGCGGCTGTCCGACGGCGGCCGGCTCATCCACCTCGGCAGCACCATTGCCGACCGCAACGCCGGGCCCGGGATGAGCCTGTACGCCTTGACGAAGGCCGCACTGGTCGGCATGAACAAGGGCCTCGCCCGCGACCTCGGACCTCGCCGGATCACGTCGAACGTCGTACAGCCCGGCCCGACCGACACGGCGATGAACCCCGCCGACGGCCCGTACGCCGCCGGTCAGCTCGCGCAACTGGCCCTGGACCGCTTCGGCACCCCCGAGGAGGTCGCCGCGGCCGTCGTCTACCTCGCCGGCCCGGCCGCGGGCTACGTCACCGGCACCGAGTTGACCATCGACGGCGGCCACGCGGCCTGACGGCAGCGATCTGCCGGCCGACCGGGCGAAGTACCCGAGACGGGCCCGGAGGACCGCGACCTCCGGGCCCGTGCGATATCACTGCCGTATGTCCCGCGTCTTTCTCGTCCGCCACGGCGAAGCCGGCTCCGACCAGATCGACGCGGAAGGATGGTGGGGCCCTGCCCGGGACTGGGCCCCGCTCACCGCCAAGGGCGTCGAGCAGGCCGAGGCCGTCGGCCGCGAACTCCGGCAGGCGGGAGCTCGTCGCATCGTCGCGTCGCCGATGACCCGAGCCATGCAGACGGCGAGTCTGATCGCCGCGCAGACGCAGCTCCCGCTCACCGCCGTCGAACTCGACCTTCGCGAGTGGTTACCGGACTCGTCGCTCTCATGGCGAGGACTCGAGGACGTCCAGGCCCTCAGCGCTGATTTCGAACAATGCGAGGGCGAGTGGCCGGCCGGAGAGACTCGCCTCTGGGAGCCGCTCTCCGCCGTACGCCGGCGGGCGCTCGGCGCGCTGCGGCGGCAAGCGGGTTTTGGTCCTGAGCCGTTCATCGCCGTGTGTCACTCCGGGGTGATCCGGGCCTTGACGGGGCACTTCAACACCGAGCCTTGTGGGGTTCGGGTGCTGCCCCTCGAGAGGACTACGTTCGCGGGATGAAGTTCTCGGTGACGTTCGGGGCGGTCGGCGCAGGGCGGGATCCGCGCGGGCTGGCGGCGCTCGCGCGGTTGGCCGAGGAGTGTGGGTGGGACGCGGTTTTCCTCGAGGACTATCTCGTCTATCAGGGCGACGGCACGGTGCCGACGTACGATCCGTGGGTTTGTCTGGCGGCGATGGCGTGTGCGACCGACCGGATCAGGCTGGGTACGACGGTGACGCCGTTGCCCCGGCGGCATCCGTGGAAGGTCGCGGCGGAAGCGGTCGCGCTGGATCACCTGTCGGGTGGGCGGATGATCCTCGGGGTGGGGATCGGTGATCCGTCCGACCCGTTCCTGCCGCAAGCTTCCCCGCGCGTCCTGGCCGAGATGCTCGACGAGGGCCTCGCGGTGATCGACGCGCTGTGGTCCGGCGAGCCCGTTCATCATCACGGCAAGCACTACCAGCTGGACGGTGTCCGGCTGGCCGCGCGTCCCGTGCAGCGGCCGCGCATCCCGGTGTGGATCGGCGGCAACCTGCTGGTCCCCGCCGTCCGCCGGAGGATCTTGCGGTGGGACGGATCGTGCGCCTACAAAGGCCCGACGACGGCGTCGTTGCCGGTCCTGCCCGACGACGTCCGAAGCCTCCGGGCCGAGCGAGGCGACGACTTCGACATCAAGGTCAGCGGCGGCGACCCCGCCGCCTTCGCGGCAGCCGGCGCGACCTGGTGGGGCCGCTGGATCGCGCCCGGCCCCACCACCGAAGCAGAACGCATCCTGCGAGCCGGGCCGCCCGCGCTCGGCTGACGGGACGGCGTGGCATCAGGCGACCCGGCCTGAGTACGCGCTGAGCCGTTGACAGGGCAGCTTCCGTGGGGTGAGACTGCCGGTGCTTTTAACGTTCAAACCCGTGCCCGGTGAGGGGGTCGTGGTGGCTACGCTCAAGCAGGTCGCGGCGCACGCGGACGTCTCGGTGCAGACCGTCTCGAACGCCCTGAACGCCCCGCACCGACTCCGGCCGGACACCTTGGAACGGGTGACCCGGTCGATCGAATTGCTCAACTACCGGCCCAATCGTAACGCCCGCAGTCTGCGCACGAGCGCGGTCGAACTGATCGGGTACTGCGTGCCGAGCTGGCAAGGCGGGCAGGCCCATCTGGTGATGGACCAGTTCCTGCACGCCTTGTGCGCGGCGGCGGAGTCGACCGGACGGCACATCTTGTTGTTCACGGCACCGGCCGGAGCCGACGGGATGTCGGTGTACGACGACCTGCACGCGCGGCGACTGGTGGACGGATTCGTGTTGTCGCAGACCGAGACGCACGATCCGCGGCACGGGTGGCTGAAGGACAAGCGGATCCCGTTCGTGTCCTTCGGGCGGGTCTGGAAGGAAACCACCCAGCCCGGCCCGTACGTCGACGTCGACGGCGCGGCGGGATGCGCGACCGCGACGCGGCATCTGTACGACGCGGGCCGGCGGCGGATCGGCTTCCTCGGCTGGCCGCGGACGTCGGGGCTGGCCGAAGACCGGCTCGCGGGATGGCGCGACACCTGCCGGGAGCTCGGACTGCCGACCGACGGGCTCGCGGTGCACTGCGCCGAGGACACCTTCGACGACGGCGCTCGCGGCGCGGCATCGTTGCTCGACGCAACCGAACCGGTCGACGCGATCGTTGCCTTGAGCGACGTACTGGCACTGGGGGCGCTGCGGGAACTCAACCGGCGCGGGCTCGCCGCCGGGTCCGACGTCGCGCTCACCGGCTTCGACGACTCGCCGCTGGCGTCGGTCGTCTCCCCCGCGCTGACCACGCTGCGGCAACCGATCGACCTGATCGCCACCGAACTGATCAACATCCTCACCGGCCCGGCCGGCGACGAACCGGTCGAACGCCTGCTGCAACCCGAACTGATCGTCAGGGGCAGCTCGGCCCCTGGCTGATGACGCGGTACGTGCGAGTGCCGCGAGAAGGAGGAATCCTGCCATGACACCCCGCCCGACCACCTCCGGACCACCCGGCCCCCGCCGCTCCCGCACGGCGGGCGCCGGACTGCTGCGCGATCGACCGTCCCGTACGGCGGGCGTCGGGTTGCTCGCCGCCGCCACCTTGCTCGCGGGTATGGCCGCGCAAGCCAACGCCGTCCCGCCCCGCGGAGCCGCCGACAGCGGGACGAGCGCCCCCGGCGCCGCCGCGAGCGACGGGCGCAGCAGCGGGCACCCCGGCCGGCCCGGCGTAGCGCGTGAGCTCTCCGAGAGCACCCGGCTCTCCGATCGGCGGTCCCTGGTGGTCGGCGATCGGGCCTACGCGATGGGTGACGAGACCGGGCTCTACCCGGCGACCGGATGGCACACCCGAGGTGAGATGGGTGGGATCTGGTCCCAGCCGATCAAACTGCTGGACGGGATGTGGTTCGGGGTCGACGGCGCCTGGCTCGGCGAGCAGGTCGCGGCGACGAAGTACACGAGCGGCTATGGCTACCAGCGCATCGACTACGCCAACGGCGTCCAGCGGACCGACTTCGTACCGGACGGCGTCAGGGCGACGGTCGTCGGCCTGACTTTCAAATCCCAGGAGAACAAGACGGTCCGGCTGGATCTCGATGCGCACTCCGAGCTCATGCCGGCCTACCCCTGGGGTGGGACGACACCCAACGCCGGTCAGGCCAACCTGCCGGACAGCGGATCGTACGCCGACGGAGTGCTGCGGTTCCGCGACCGCGGCACCTCCCCGATCCCCAACGCCGAGCCGCACGACTACACCGCGGTGGTCGGATCGAGGCTGCGTCCGACCGGCCACGCCCTCGGCGCCAACCATCGCGGCCCGCAAGACCCGGCCGTGATCTGCCCCGCCGACGGTACGCCGCCCCCGCGCTGTGACGATTCGGCGTTCGGCAAGGGAACCGGTGGACGACTGAGCTACCGCGTCGACCTGAAGGCCGGGAAGTCCACGACGCTGTGGTTCGCCGTGGCCGGGTCGGACGACAGCAGCGCCGCCGCGTCGCGCGAGTTCCGCCGTGCGATCAGCGATCCCGAGAGGTTGCTCAAGGCAAAGGTCAGGACGAGGGCCGGCCTCGCCGGCCAGTCCGTCGTCGACCTGCCCGGCGACCGTCTGCTCCAGCAGAGTGTCGAGTGGAGCAAGCAGAACCTCGCCGACTCCGTCCAGGAGTCCCGCGACCTGGAGATCCGGGACGTCAACGAGGGCAAGGCCTATCCCGCCCCGGCAGGCACCGCCGATCGCGCCCGCTGGTTCGGCGCCGGCTTCCCGGACTACCCGTGGCTGTTCGCTACCGACGGCGAGTACACCGCGTACGCCGCGGTCGCGGCCGGTCAGTTCGACACCGCCAAGCAGCACCTGAAGTCCCTGCAGGAGATCAGCGACATCCTCAACCACCGCAGCGGCAAGGTCGCGCACGAGGTGATGCCGACCGGCGACGTCTACTTCGGCTCGAACCAGAGCGCCGGCAACACCGACGAGACGGTCAAGTTCCCCAGCGTCGTCGCGCTGCTGTGGCGGTGGACCGGAGACGACCGCTTCCGCGACCAGCTGTACGACTTCAGCGTGCGCAACCTGCGCTATGTCTACCGCGAACTCGACAAGGACAACGACGGCTGGCTCGAAGGACTGGCCAACGTCGAACGCAGCGGGATGGGCGCTGAGAAGCTGGACAGCACGGTCTACCTGGGCCGCGGCCTGCGCGACCTCGCCGATCTGGCGGCCTCCAAGCGCGACCGGGCGACCCAGCAGTGGGCGACCGCGAAGGCCGAAGACCTGGAGAAGCGGTTCGAGGCCCAGTGGTGGGTACCACAGGCCTTCGGGTACGCCGACTCGATCGACGACCCGGCGGACCCGGCGAACGACAACAAGCCGATCTTCCAGCGGCACTGGACCGGCGTCACTCCGATGGAGGCGATGCTCACCCGTCCCGGCAAGCCGGACAGTCCGCTGGCCTCCCCGGAGCACGCGAAGATCGCCCTCGACCAGCGCGAGAAGGCTTGTTACACAGGCGAGTTCGGCCTGTTCCACACCGGCACCGGCCCGACCGCGGACCCGGCCGGCAACCCCGGCCCGTCCTGCGACAGCGTCGTGTCGGCGGTGAAGAGCGAACGCGCGATCTTCTCGCTCAACACGTCGATCATGGCCGTTGCCGAGGGCAACTTCGGTCGCCTCGGCAAGGACCAGCAGCAGGTCTACACCACCGGCAACGCCCGGATCCAGCTCGACAGAGAAGTCTGGGAGACGCCCGGCGCGATGCCGGAGATCGCCCCGTCACCGGACTCCCCCGCGAACATCGACCGGCCGTTCACCGACCGCTCGATGTCGCTCCAGGCGTGGGGCACGTACGGCGTGCTGTGGCCGGTCGTGCACCAGCAGCTCGGCGTCGACCCCGATCTGGGCCGGCACCGGCTCGCCGTCGTCCCGCAGCTTCCCGGCGGCCAGCAGAAGGTGGCCGGAAGCAACATCCGGGTCGGCCGCGGATCGGTTGACGTGTCCGCACGCCTTGCAGGCAAGGAGTTGCGGACCGATGTGAAGACCCGGGGCGTCTACGCCGACGTCACGGTCGGCGCGGTCCTGCCGGCCGGGGCGAAGGTCGCCGCAGTCTCGCTGGACGGCCGCCGTACGGCGTACGAGCTGGTGACGACGAGTCGGGGCGCCGAGGTGCGGGTGGCCGCTCGAGGGTCGTCGAGCAGCGTGAGCATCACCTTGCGGTAGCACGCGGACGTGAAGCTGGGCCCCTCAGAGTATGAGTCGGAGGGGCCCAGCAGAGCTGAAGGAAGGTGACGTCTCCAGCTTCCCGAAACGGATCCGTGGAGTCCGGCAGACCCCGTCACCGGTCTACCTCGGTGGGGATCCCCACCGCAAGGGGCCTCGGTTTCCGTTCGACCCGCCGTTCCGAATGGAACGGCGTGCCGCCCTTTCTACCGCCGCGGACCCACACCGCACAACCCTTTCCGGCGGGCGGTTGCCGCTATTTCAGCAATGACCGCGTGTCGTCCACAGTGTGTGCCCGGCCGTCCACAGAAATCGTCGTGGTTATGCACACCCCCTGTGCATAACCGTCACTCCCAGCGGAAGAACCGGGCCGCCACCGCGAGGCAGCCGGCGATCGCGACGACGAGCGCGATCAGGCTCACCGTGCCCGGCCACTGTCCCGACCAGGCGTCCTGCATGCTGGTCATGCCCGCGCCCATCGGCGTGACGTCGCGCAGCCAGCGGATCGACTCGGGCATCACGTCGCCCGGCGTCCAGACCCCGGCGAAGAACATGCTGGGGAAGAGCAGGATGTTGCCGACGACGCTGGCCGCCTTCGCGGTCGGGACCAGTCCGGCGATCAACAGTCCGATGCTCAACTGAGCGGCCGAGTACAGCGCCGCGGCGACCACGAAGGGCAACGGCGCACTGGGCAGGGCCGCGTCGAAGAACAACGCGCCGGCGCCGAGGATCAGCCCGATCACCAGCACCGCGGCGATCAGGTGCAGCAGCAGCTGGGCGGCCAGCAGCTTGACCGGCTTGACCGGCGTGGTCGACATCCGGCGCAGCACGCCCTTCTCGCGGTAGCCGGCCAGGATCATCGGCAGGGTGGCCATGCCGAGCAGGGCGATGCCGATGCCGATCGCCATCGTGGGCAGGAAACTGGCCGGGATGCCGTCCTCGGGACTGGCTTCGCCGCCACCGATCAGCGAGAAGACGGTCAGCAGCCCGAGCGGCAGCACGAACACGAAAAACAGTCCGGCCCAGTCGCGGACGAACAGCTTGCTCTCGATCCTGGTCAGGGTCATCGTCTGGCTCATCAGTTCGCTCCTTCGAAGTTCCGGCCCGCGAGCAGCAGGAAGGCGTCGTCCAGGGTGGTCTGTTCGGTGTGCAGGTCGATCGGCGCCAGACCGTGCGCGGCCAGCGTGGTGACGACGGCGACCAGCACGTCATCGTTGCCGGTGACAACGAAGCGGCCGTTGTCGGTGCTGACCGTCTTGACGGCCGGCAAAGAGGTCAGCACGGTCTCGTCGGCCAGCGGGCCGGACAGCCGGAAGGTGATCCGCTGCTCGGACCGGGCCGCCTCGACCAGGCCGGCCGGGGTGTCCAGCGCGACCACACGGCCGCCGTCGATGATCGCGATCCGGTCGCAGAGGTTCTCGGCCTCCTCCATGAAGTGGGTGACCAGGATGATCGTCACGCCGGTGTCGCGGACCGCGCGGACCAGCTCCCAGGTGTCCCGCCGGGCTTGGGGGTCCAGGCCGGTGGTGAGCTCGTCGAGAATCGCGATCTTCGGGTTGCCGACCAGCGCGAGCGCGATCGAGAGCCGCTGCTTCTGTCCCCCGGACAGCTTGGCGAAGGCGGTGTTCTGCACCTTGGTCAGACCGAGCTGCTCCAGCAGTTCGGCCGGGTCGCGCGGCTCGGGGTAGAAGGACGCGTAGAGCTCGAGCGCTTCCCGGGCCTTGATCTTGTCGGGCAGCTCACTGGCCTGCAGCTGGACGCCGATCAGCGACGTGATCTGCCCGCGCTGGGCGTGCGGGTCCAGGCCGGCGACGCGAACCGTGCCGCTGTCGGGGGTGCGCAGCCCGGCGATCGACTCGACCGTGGTGGTCTTGCCGGCGCCGTTCGGGCCGAGGATGCCGAAGATCTCCCCGGAGCGGACGGACAGCGACACGTCGTCGACGGCGACCGTCGCGCCGTACGTCTTGCGGAGGTTGCGGACGACGACGAGGTCGTCCGCAAAGGTGTTTTCGGGCATGGCGAAGCCTTCCTCGGTGCAGGTGAAGGTGAAGAACGAGAGGGGGTGGTGGAGGGATCAGCCCTTGGTCGGCCGGACGCCGAACGAGCGGATCATCAGGTAGCCGGCGTACAGGCCCAGGGCGCTGACGGCCAGCACTCCCGGGACGGCGACGGCCAGCGACGGGCGATGGTAACCGCTGTTCGCGATCGCCTCGGCGAGCCACTGCGCGACCAGCAGGAACTCCGCGGCGGCGGCCGGCAGCAACGTCACCGGCAGCAGCAGGAGCCCTTTCCAGACACCGAACCGCATGAAGGCCAGGCCGGTCAGCCAGCCGGCGACCTCGTGCGACAGGACCAGCAGGAAGAACTCGGTGAAGATCAGCCCGACCTGTGAGGTGCTGGTGAACAGATGCGGATTGGCGAAGGCCTGCGTCCAGCCCTGCCAGGCGTAGATGACGTGCTCGATCTGGTAGACCAGCACCCACAGCAGCGCCGTACCGGTCGCGGCGCCGAGCAGGAAGACGCTGGCCGCCACCGAGAACATCCGCCGGGTGATGCCGAGCGAGATCATCGACGTGAAGAACGCCGGGCCGATCGTGATGCCGACCGCCAGTGAGAAGTACTTCGGCGACTGGGTGCCGTAGTCCCAGATCGAGTGGTTGTCGCCGTCGCTGACGAACTGGATGACCAGGCCGGCCAGCAGGAAGCCCAGCACCATGATGACCCAGTAGCCGCCGAGCATCGGGGTCATCCCGATTCGCATCGCCTGCAGCACCCGGCGCAGGCGCTGTCCGGAGGTGACCCCGTTCGGCAGGGTCGCGGCCCGGCTGGTGGTGGTCATCGCCTTGCCTCCTTCGACAGAGCCGGTGCGGTCAGGTGGACGAACAGGTCTTGCAGGCCGACTTGGCCGACTTCCAGGCCGGCCGAACGAGCCTTGGCCAGCAGGGCTTCGTCGAGGTCACCGAGCACCGTGACCGACTTGGTCCCGCCCAGCCGTTGCTCAGCCAGTACGGCGAGGCCGGCGGTCAGCTCGTCGACCACGGCCGCCGGGCCGACCAGCGACGCTCCACGTCCGCGCAGTGTGTCGACCGGCGCTTGGGTGACGAGCCGGCCGCGATCGAGAATCACGACCTCCTCGAGCAGCGCACTGACCTCGCTGACCAGGTGGGTGGACAGCAGGATCGTCCGCGGGGCCTCGGCGTAGTCGGCCAGCAGGACGTCGTAGAACAGCTCCCGGGACGGTACGTCCATGCCGAGGTAGGTCTCGTCGAAGATGGTCAGCGGCGCGCGGCTGGCCAGGCCGAGCACGACGCCCAGCGCGGACCGCTTGCCGCGGGACAGCTTCTGGATCTTCTTGCCGGTCGGCACCTCGAACTTGTCCAGCAGCTCGCCGGCGAGGTCATGGTCCCAGTACGGCCGCAGGCTCGCGGCGTACCCGAGAACGTGCTTGACCGGCACCTGGTCGTACACGTCGCCCGACTCCCGGATCAGGCAGATCCGGCTGGTCACCACCGCGTCCTCGTACGGCGAACGCGGCGCGCCCAGGTCGCCGCCGCTGATCAGCACCTGGCCCTCGTCGGGTTTGCGGAACCCGGCCAGCAGCGCGGCCAGCGTGCTCTTGCCGGAGCCGTTGCGGCCGAGCAGGCCGTGGATCTTGCCCGGCGCCAGTCGCAGGTCCAGCCCGTCCACGGCGGGGACTCCGCCGAACCGGACGGTGAGGTTCTCGGTCCGCACTTCCAGCGCGTTCACTGGTCCTCCTTCTGGATGTACCGGACCACCTCGGACAACGGGACGCCGACCGCGCGGGCCTCGGCGATCATCGGGTCGACCACCTCGGCGAAAAACGCGTCCCGGCGGCCGCCCCGCAGCAGCTCGCGGGCGTTCGGGCTGACGAACATCCCGATCCCGCGCTTCTTGTAGAGCACGCCCTCGTCGACCAGCTGGGCGAAGCCCTTGGCCGCGGTGGCGGGATTGATCCGGTAGAAGGCGGCGTACTGGTTCGTCGACATGACCTGCTCGTCCTCGGCGAGGGCACCCGTGACGATGTCGTTCTTGATCTGGTCCGCGATCTGGAGATAGATGGGACTGCGATCGTCGAACATCGTGGATCCCTTCCTCTCCCAGCGGCCGGTCGTCAGGGTACAGCGGTTCATAGGTTCATTACTTGACTAATGAACCGTAGCACCAACGAACCCCCTGCCGTCAACTGCCGAGGTTCAGCCGCCGCTGGAGTGCGCCGCGTTCTGCGCCTGGATCGCCTTGCGCAGCGCCGGGATCACCGGCCCGATCCGCACGGCCAACTGGGCGAGCCGCTCCTTGTCCTGCTTGCGCTGCTCCTTGGACAGCACCGGCTTGAGCTCCCCGGTCGCCGCCAGGACGACGAGGGCGGCGTCGCGCAGGTCGACCCGGGTGACGAGCCGGGCGGGGCGGAGCGTGTCGGTGGCCGCCTGCAGCAGTTGGCGGCGCACGAGCGGCTGGCGGAGGGTGATCCGCTCGGCCGGGAAGATCCCGAACCTCCGATAGGCCTCGACCTTGATCAGCTGACCGCGCTCGAGTTCGTCGCGGACCCGCGGGACGGCGTGGCGGGCGCGGCGCTCGATCCAGTGCTTCCAGCGCTTGCGGCCGCCGGCCTGGATCTCGGCGAGCAGGTGCTCGGCGATCGGCGAACTGGTGGGACCGGTGGCGGCGATGACACGGCCGTCCTCGTCGGTCAACCGACCGGCCAAGTGGAGGTCGGTCAGTGCTGCCGCGTTGAGCAACAACCCTAGGCGGGAACGATTGGCGACCTTGCCGGTGGACGGGTCGAAAGCCAGCAGATAAAGGCGTTCCGGCAGACCGGGCGGCACCGTTCCCTTGCTAGCAGCAACAACTTGGCGGGGACGATCGGGCCGGGCGCCGGGAGGGCCGGGGCGAGCGGCGCGGCCCGGCGTACCGGAACGGCGGTCGAGGCGGGCGTTCATGTCTCCTCCTTGCGGGGGCGGCCGGGGCGGCGCATCTTGCCGACCTCCCCGGGCAGCCGGCCGGCGTCGGCGAGGGCGCGCCGGAGCAGGAACTCGATCTGTGCGTTGGTGCTGCGCAGCTCGTCGGAGGCCCAACGAGCCAGCGCGTCGTGCACCACGGGATCCAGCCGGAGCAGGATCTTCTTGCGTTCGGTGGGCATCGGCCCCGCGTCCTTACTGGTAGAGCGAGCCGGTGTTCACGACCGGCTGCGCGTCACGGTCGCCGCACAGCACCACCAGCAGGTTGCTGACCATGGTCGCCTTGCGCTCCTCGTCCAGGTCGACCACGTTGTTCTCCGACAGCCGGTCCAGCGCCAGCTCGACCATGCCGACGGCACCCTCGACGATCCGCTGCCGCGCCGCGACGACGGCACCGGCCTGCTGGCGGCGCAGCATCGCTTGAGCGATCTCCGGCGCGTAGGCCAGATGGGTGATCCGCGACTCGATCACGTGCACCCCGGCGGCCTGGACCCGGACGCCGATCTCGGCCGACAGCGTTTCGGTGATCTCGTCGGTGCTGTCCCGCAGCGACAGACCACCTTCGTCGGTGTGCACGTCGTAGGGGTAGGAGTTGGCGATGTGCCGCACCGCGGTCTCGGTCTGGATCGCGACGAACTCCACGAAGTCGTCCACCTCGAACAACGCCTGCGCGGTGTCCTCGACCTGCCAGACCACCACCGCGGCGATCTCGATCGGGTTGCCGTCGGCATCGTTCACCTTGGCGACGGCGGTCTCGTGGTTGCGGATCCGGGTGGAGACCGGCTGGCGCACCGAGATCGGGTTCACCCAGCGCAGGCCGTCGGTGCGGATCGTCCCGGCGTACCGGCCGAGGATCTGCAGCACCCGCGCCCGCCCCGGCGAGACCGGCGTCAGCCCCGCCGCCACGATCACGCCGGCCACGAACAGCACGGCCGACACGATCACCACGGCGAGCTGACCCTGCGCGATCCCGACGACGAACAGCACCACGCCGGCGATCAGCAGCAGCAGGGACAGGCCGAGCATCGGCCATCCGTTCAGATCGCGGGCCGGCCGCTCGGTCACCTTGGGCTTCGGCATCTCCACCATCACGTCGACCTCAGCGCTCATCGCTGCACACTCCTTCGAGAGTTCTTATAGCTCGAAGGTAGCATAGTGATATCACTTTTTGCCAGCGGCTGATTCGACCTTGTGCCGGCAAGCCGGCGCGGCGAGGGTTTGTTGGCTGAACGGTTGAGGGCGGCCGGGTCAGGCGATGGGGCGGGCCAGCGCCGTGAGTGCTTGTTGCCAGTCGGCGGAGGCTGATCCGGGCAGGGGGTCGATCGGGCCGTCGTGCCAGGCGTGGACCGGGCGGATGCCGTGCAGGGCGTTGAGCAGCCAGACCTCGTCGACCTCGGCGAGTTCCTCGGGGCGGCGGGCGGCCTCGACGACCTCGACGCCTCGGGTGATGGCCAGGTCGCGGACCAGGGCGGCGGTGACCGACGGGAGGAACGCCCGGTCGGACGGCGGGAAGTGCAGGACGTCGCCCTCCCACCACGCCAAGGCCGAGTACGCCGCTTCGACCGCGATGCCGTCGGCATCCATCAGCAGGACCTCGTCGGCGCCGCAATCCGCAGCCGCCTCGGCTTTCAGCGCGCCGAGGGCCTCCAGGTCCGGGCCCTTGACCCGCGGCTGGGTGCGGGGATCGTCGCCGCTGTGCACGGCGATCCGGACCCGCCCGCCCTGGGTCGGTGCCGGACGCAACTGAACCGCCAGACCGTCGCCGAACTCGAAGCGCGGGAACCAGCGGCCGAAACCGGGTAGGCGGCGGACCTGGTCGTCGAAGTACTTGCCCGCGCCCAACTCCCCCAGCGCCGCGCACGACGAGGCGAACCGCTGCCGGTGCAGGTCCAGCCCCCGGACCTGACCGTTGTGCACGAGAAACGAATCGGCGACCAGCACGGAGTTCACCCCGCCCTTCCCAGCGTTGCTGCGGCTTTCAGCACCATCTCGTCGTACTCGGCGATCGGGTCCGAGTCGAGCACGATCGCTCCACCTGCCCCGATGACGGTCTCGTGCGGAGTCAGGACGGCGGTCCGGATCACTACGCTCAGGTCCGCGCGCCCGTCGACCGTCAGGTACCCCAGCGCGCCGGAGTACACCCCGCGGGCACTCGACTCCAACGAGTCGAGCAGCTCCATCGTGCGGATCTTCGGAGCCCCGGTCATCGATCCCGGCGGGAAGCAAGCCCGGACCGCGGCGACCGCGTCGACGCCCTCGCGCAGTTTGCCGCGCACGGTGGTGACCAGCTGGTGCACGGTTTGGTAGCTCTCGACAACCATCAACTGCGGGACCTGAACCGTGCCGGGTTCACTGACCCGGCCGAGGTCGTTGCGGATCAGGTCGACGATCATCAGGTTCTCGGCCCGGGTCTTCTCGTCCTCGGCCAGCGCCTTCGCGACCAGCTGGTCCTGGTCCGGGTCGGCCGAGCGCGGGGCGGTCCCCTTGATCGGACGGCACTCGGCCCAGCCGTCGGCGTCGACCGCGAGGAACCGCTCCGGCGACGAGCTGGCGATCGCGAGTTCGCCGTACCGGAGGAAGGCCGAGTACGGCGCCGGGTTGCTCGCGCGCTGCCACAGGTAGAAGTCGAGCGGCTCCGGGACCGGCGGCAGGCGGACCCGGTTGGTCAGGCAGACCTCGTAGGTGTCGCCGGCCTCGAGCGCGACCCGGCAGGCGTCGATCCCGGCCAGGTACGTCGCGCGGTCCTGCTCGAGATGCTGTTCGACGTCGAGCAACGAGATCGCCGGCGGATCGACCCAGCCCATCCACCAGGACGACGCCGCGTTCTGCGCGCGGTCGAGCCAGGCCAGCGCGTCGTGGTTGTCGGGTGCGTGCACGGCGACCACGAACGTGCGGTCGCGGTCGTGGTCGATCACGACGAACCGGTTGGCCCAGATCCACAACGCGTCCGGCGTCTGGGCTTCGTACGCCGCCATGCCACCGGTCTGCGCCTTGAGCTCGTACCCGAAGTAGCCGACGTACCCGCCGCTGAACACATCGGCCAGCTCAGCCGGTACGCCGGTACGCCGGGCGGCGAGCAGCTCCTGGAGCTCGGCGAACACATCCCCGTCGGCGACGTCGCGGACGATCACCTCGGCGTCCGGACCGGCGCTCGTGCCGAGCACGGAGATCCGGCGCACCGACCGGTCGGTGAGGCTGCCGTCGAGCCAGAAGGCGACCGGTTCGGCGGCGAACAGCTCGCGGTAGACCGACTCGCCACCCAGCGCGTGGTCGACCGAGCGAACGGACCAGGTCAGTGCGGGCACAGCAGAACGGTACAGTCAGTCGGCCATCCGGGTGACGAGCAAATCGATCCGCTGCTCCTGACCCTCCGGCGGGATCCGCCCGCTGTCGGACAGCACGGCCAGGCCGTGCAACGCGCTCCAGACCACCTCGGCGAGCAGCTCGCGTTGTTTGGTGCCCGGGTCGAAGCAGCTGACGAACTCGTCGAAGCCGGCCCGCAACTGCGGCAGCGTCTGCTCGCTCGCGAACGTCAGGTCGGTGGGCAGCACGAACATGGCCTGATAAAGGGCCGGCCGCTCGGTCGCGAACTGCAAATACGCACGGCAGACGGCACGAAGGGCCTGCGCCGGCTCGGCCTCCCGCGCGCGGCGCAACTCTTCGGCGAGTTCAGCGAAGCCGTCGACCGCGACGGCGGTCACGATCGCGTCCTTGCCGTTGAAGTGGCTGTAGAGCACCGGCTGGCTGTACTCGACGCGGTCGGCCAGCCGCCGGGTTGTCACCGCCTCCCAGCCTTCGGTCTCCGCGAGCTCGCGGGCTGCGCTGACGATCAGCTGATGACGATCGGCACGTTCCCGTGCGCGGCGCTCGGTAGCGGACATGAGCACAGCCTAGCACCGCTAGACATTCTGTCGAAGCTAAGCTTATCGTTGCTACATCTGCTAGCGCCGCTAGATCGGTGGCGCTGTTTCGAGAGGACCGCACCTCATGCTCATCCCCGTCGCCACTGTGCTCGCCGCCCTGATCGGGCTGGGCATCATCGTCATCGGCGCGCGCGCCTTCCACACCCCCCAAGCCGCGGTGGGCTTCGGCATCCCCGGTACGCCGGCCGAGGACCGGACCTTTCAGGCCTGGCTGTCGGTCAAGGCCGTGCGCGACATCGCCTCGGGCCTGTTCGTGTTCGTCCTGATCGCGGCAGCGACACCCAGCGTGCTGGGTTGGTTCATGCTGGCTGCCGCGGCGATTCCGGCCGGCGACGCGCTGATCGTGCTGCGCAGCAAGGGGCCCAAGGCGACCGCGTACGGCGTCCACGGGGCCACCGCCGCGGTCATGGTGGCGATCGGCGTACTGCTGCTGATCGCCTGACCGATCAGCTCAGCGCGAGCTTGGTGCGCATCGCGGTGATCCGGCGGATCGGGATCGCGACCTCCAGCCCGTCGCGGTCCCGGGCTCGCTGGGCCAGCCAGGAGGCGGCCTGCTCGCGCCGCTTGTCCGACGTACCGGGCAGGTAGAGCGCACCGACCAGCCTGCGCGCGTCGTCCAGGCTGTGCACCGTGTAGGCGTACCGCTCGCGCTGGCTCTCCATCACGATGAAGCCGGCCTCGCGCAACTGCTCCTTCAACCCGGTGATCTCACCACCGGCCGGGAACTGCGGACGGGAGCGCAGCCGGGTCGTCAGCCCGGTCAGCGTCCGCAGGTCGCCGCGGCGCAACGGGCGAACCGCCGGGATGGTCGCGGCGAGAACTCCTCCGCGCCGCAGCACCCGCGCCGCCTCAGCCAGTACGTCGGGCAGCGGCTGCAGCACCATCAGGCCCATCGAGCAGGTGACGACGTCGAAGGCCTCGTTCGCGAACGGGAGGTGCAAAGCGTCCGCCTGCACCTTCGGACCGGGCGCACCGGACAGCTGGACCGCGTTGCTGTCGACGCCCACGACCCACCGTCCGTACAGCTCGCGGGCGACCGGCCCGTTGCCGCACGCAAGGTCGAGCACCCGCTTGGACTCGCCGGACACGGCACGGACGAGCCAGCGGTAGGGCGTGTGGTCGCCCGCCACCGCTCGGGACAGCAGGGCTTCCGTGCTGCCCGGGGTGGCGGTGTGGAACTCGCGCAGGTATCCCGGCCAGTCGATCTGGTTCTGTGACATCGCGGACAGACGTTACCTCGTGACCACAGCGGGTGCCGCATCGAGCGCTCACCGTGGCCGATTTCTTGACGCGGGTCTGACGACCCGCGGGGATCAGACCAGGCTGACGAAGATGTGGCCCGCGGTCTCGTCGCTGATCACACCGCCGGCGTCGCGGCTGCCGAGCAGCACACCCTCGGCGTCCAGCATCGAGTCGACCTCGCGGCCCGGCAGCGCACCGGCCCGGCGCAGCACCGACATCGCGAAGTCGTCGGTCTGCACCGGCTCGGCGATCCGCCGCACCAGCACCCGGACCGCGTTGCCGGTGGACTGGTCGAGCACCTTGTCGAGCGGCTCGACGCCACTGCGGAACTCGCCGATCGCGGTCGCCTGGACGTCCTTCTGCAGCTCCTCCAGCCCGGGGATCGGGTTGCCGTACGGCGACTCGGTCGGGTTGTCGAGGATCTTCAGCAGCCGCAGCTCGACCGCGTCGCTCATCACGTGCTCCCAGCGGCAGGCCTCCGCGTGCACGTCCTCCCACTCCAGGCCGATCACGTCGACCAGCAGCCGCTCGGCCAGCCGGTGCTTGCGCATCACCCGGGTGGCCTGCATCCGGCCGACCTCGGTCAGCTCGAGGTGCCGGTCGCCCTCGACCGTGACGAGCCCGTCGCGCTCCATCCGCGCCACCGTCTGGCTGACCGTCGGGCCGGACTGGTGCAGGCGCTCGGCGATCCGCGCGCGCAGGGGCAGAATGCCCTCTTCTTCCAGTTCGTAGATGGTCCGCAGGTACATCTCGGTGGTATCGATCAGCTCGCTCACGACAACCATTCTCACCTATGCAGGCAAGCCTTACCGAATCGGTGGGCCGATCCGGTCACCCGCGGTTCAAGTGCCCTTCAAAGTTGTTCATCGGCAAGACTTGTCCGGATGACGGCGGTGATGTGGTTCAGGCGTGATCTCCGGCTGGCCGACAACCCGGCGCTGCTCGACGCGGTGTCGGCCGGCGACGGCCGGGTGCTGGGGCTGTTCGTGCTCGACCCGGTGCTGTGGGACGCGGCCGGCGACCCGCGCCGCGACCACCTGGTGAACTCGCTGCGGCGGCTGTCCGACGGGATGGACGGCGAGCTCGTCGTACGGCGTGGGGATCCGGCGGACGTCGTACCGGAGCTGGCGGCCGAGGTCGGGGCGGCGAGCGTGCACGTGTCCGCCGACTTCGGCCCGTACGGCCGGCAGCGGGACGAGGCGGTCGAGAAGGCGCTGGGCTGTCCCCTGGTCGCGACCGGTTCGCCGTACGCCGTGACGCCGGGCCGGGTGCTGAACGGGTCGGGCCGCTCGTACCAGGTCTTCACGCCGTACTTCCGGGCCTGGCTCGAGCACGGGTGGCGGCAGCCCGTTGACGCGCCGGCGAAGGTCGAGTGGATCGGCAAGCGCAGCGACGCGCTCCGTCACGTCCCCGACGTAGAGGACGCCGGCGAGGCCGCGGCGCGAAAGCACTGGCAGGGCTGGGTGGAGAGCGTCGCGGCGTACGACGACGAACGCAACCGGCCGGATCTGGACAGCACGTCGCGGATGTCGGTGCCGTTGAAGTACGGCGAGATCCACCCGCGCACGATGCTCGCCGACCTGGCCCGCCGGCGCAGCGCGGGCGCCGACGCGTACCGCCGCGAGCTCGCATGGCGGGACTTCTGCGCCGACTTGCTGGCGCGATATCCCGAGGCCGCGTGGAAACCGCTGCGCCCGGAGTTCGAGAAGATGGTCTACGACGAACCCGGCGACGCCTTCACCGCGTGGTGCCAGGGGCGGACCGGCTATCCGATCGTCGACGCCGGCCTGCGCCAACTGGCCGAATCCGGCTTCATGCACAACCGGATCCGGATGGTCGTCGCGTCGTTCCTGATCAAGGACCTGCACATCCACTGGAAGTACGGCGCCCGCTGGTTCCTGCGGAACCTGCGCGACGGCGACCTGGCGTCGAACAGCCTGAACTGGCAATGGGTGGCCGGCTGCGGCGCCGACCCGTCGCCGTACTTCCGGATCTTCAACCCCACCACGCAGGGCAAGAAGTTCGACCCGGACGGCGCCTACGTGCGCCGCTGGATCCCCGAGCTCGCCGCCGTACCGGGCAAGGCCGTGCACGAGCCCTGGGCCCTGGCCGAACCGCCGGCCGGCTACCCGGCGCCGATCGTCGATCATGCCGAGGCGCGCTTGGAGTCCCTGCGCCGCTACGACGCGATCAAGTAGTCCGTCGTGCCCGAAGCCTTGACCTGGCGATCACCTCTGCCTGTATTGTGCTAGTTAACTAGATAAATGGGGTGACAGGGTGATCGAGTTTCATCTGGACGGGCGGTCCGGCGTATCGCCGTACCAGCAGGTGGTGCAGCAGGTGCGCAACGCGTTGCGGCTGGGGCTGTTGCGGGAGGGGGATCAGCTGCCGACGGTGAAGGACGTGGTCGGGCAGCTGGCGATCAACCCCAACACGGTGCTCAAGGCCTACCGCGAGCTGGAGCACGAAGGGCTGGTGGCGGCGCGGCCGGGGCGCGGGACGTTCGTGACCCGGACGCTGACCGACCACAGTCTCGCGGCGCACGGGCCGTTGCGGCAGGACCTGCAGCGCTGGCTGACCAAAGCGCGCAAGGCCGGTCTGGACGACGACAGCATCGAGGCGTTGTTCCGGACGACCTTTCGGGCCGCCGCTCAGGAGGACATAGCATGAGCGCCTCCTCATCCGCCGCGTTGCGCGCTCAAGGACTGGGCAAGAAGTACGGCCGCCGCTGGGCGCTGACCGACTGCACGCTCGACGTCCCGGCCGGCCGCGTCGTCGGCCTGGTCGGCCCGAACGGCGCCGGCAAGAGCACCCTGCTGAACCTGGCCGTCGGCATGCTCACCCCGACGACCGGCAGCATCGAGGTGCTGGACGCGCCGACCGGCGGACCGCAGCTGGCCCGGATCGGGTTCGTCGCGCAGGACACCCCGACGTACAGCCGGTTGTCGGTCGCCGATCACCTCAAGCTCGGCGCGCATCTCAATCCGGGCTGGGACGATTCCCTCGCCCAGGCGAGGATCCAGCGGCTCGGTCTCGACCCGAAACAGCGCGCCGGCAGGCTCTCCGGCGGTCAGCGCGCCCAGCTCGCCCTCACCCTCGGCATCGCGAAACGGCCCGAGCTGCTGATCCTCGACGAACCCGTCGCGGCGCTCGACCCGCTGGCCCGGCGCGAGTTCCTGCAGGACCTGATGGAGGCGGTCACCGAGCAGGAGTTGAGCGTCATCCTGTCCTCGCACCTGGTCTCCGACGTCGAACGGTCCTGTGACTACCTGATCGTGCTGGTCGACTCGCGGGTCCAGATCAGCGGCGACATCGAGACACTGCTGGCCACCCACTACCGGCTGGTCGGACCGCGGCGCGACGAGAAGTCGATGCCGCAGAACCAGTACGTGATCTCGGCCAGCCACACCGATCGCCAGTCCACGTTCCTGGTCCGGACCGACGAACCGATTCTCGATCCGGCCTGGTCGGTCTCGCAGCTCACCCTCGAGGATGTCGTGCTGGCCTACATGGGCCGCTCGGCCACGACCAAACCCAAGGCCAACGATCGGCCCGTCCTGGAGGTGCAGCGATGATCTGGCTGACCTGGCGGCAGTTCCGCCTGCAGGCCCTGGTGGTCGTCGGCGCGGTGGTGGTGCTCGGCGTGTTCCTCGCCGTGACCGGCCCCGGCCTGCTGGACACCTACCAGCTCCGGCCCGCGGAGTTCCTGAAGCAGATCCAGTTCGACCGGATCAACCAGTACCTGTACATCGCCGGCCAGGCGCTCGTGTACGCCGCTCCCCCGATCATCGGCGCCTTCTGGGGTGCGCCCCTGATCGCCCGGGAACTCGAGGCCGGAACGCACCGGCTGGTCTGGAACCAGAGCATCAGCCGGACCCGCTGGCTGGTCACGAAGCTCGCGATCACCGGGCTCGGCGCGATGGCCGTCACCGGTGTGCTGACGCTCGCGGTGACGTGGTGGTCCGACCCGATCGACGACGCGATCGACGCCGGTCAGGCGGCCGGGATCTACAACGTCGCCCGGCTGCTGCCGCCGGTGTTCGGCGCGCGAGGGGTCGTGCCGATCGGCTACGCGGCGTTCGCGTTCGCGCTCGGGGTCGCCGTCGGTCTGCTGGTCCGGCGCAGTGTGGTCGCGATCGCGATCACCTTGGCCGGCGTGATCGCGATCCAGATCCTGTCGCCGATCCTGATCCGGCCGTACCTGATGTCGCCGGTCGAGACCACCGTCGTGGTCACCGCCGAGAACATGCGTGGTCTGCAGTTGTCGGGTCCGGAGCAGAACCCGACCGTGATGCGGGTGGAGGCGAAGCTGCCCGGCGAGGGCAACTGGAAGCTGTCGGAGAACACCATCAACTCGGCCGGCCAGGTCCAGAAGAGCCTGCCGGGCTATCTCGCCGAATGCGGACCTCCGCCGCCGAACGCGACCGCGGAGGAGGCCAGGAGCCGCAAGCCACTGAGCGCCTGCTTCCAGCGCCTGGCCGACGACGGTTACCGGCAGCAGATCAGCTACCACCCCGCCAGCCACTTCTGGGGACTGCAGTGGCGCGAGTCCGGTCTGTTCCTCCTGCTCGCGTTCGGCCTGACCGGCTTCTGCTTCTGGCGGATCCGCCGCGACCTGACCTAGACGGCTTTCAGCACCGTCAGCAAGCGAGCTACCTCGGCCGCGACCGCCGTACGGGCGGGGCCGAGGTACTTGCGCGTGTCGACCAGCTTCGGCTGGTCGGCCAGGATCTCGCGGACCACACCGGTGAAGACGTTGTTCAGGTGGGTGGCGATGTTCACCTTCGTCATCCCGGCCTCGACCGCGCGGGTCAGGTCCGCGTCGGCGACCCCGGACGACCCGTGCAGCACCAGCGGAACCGGTACGGCGGACCGCAGCTCGCCGATCAACGTGAAGTCCAGCTCGGCGGTCCGCTCGGTCATCGCGTGCGACGAACCGACGGCCACCGCGAGCGCGTCGACGCCGGTCGCCTCGGCGAAGGCCAGCGCCTCGTCCGGGCGGGTCCGGGCACCGGGTGCGTGCACACCGTCCTTGCCGCCGACCTCACCGATCTCCGCCTCGACGAAAACCCCGTGCTCGTGGCAGAACGTGGTCACCTCGCTGGTCGCGGCGACGTTGTCGGCGTACTCGAGCTTGGAGGCGTCGAACATCACCGAGGTGAAGCCGAGCGACACCGCCTCGGTGACCAGGTCGCGGTCCATCGCGTGGTCGAGGTGCACGACGACCGGCACGCTCGCGGCGGCCGCGGCGGCCAGGGTGGCGACACCGATCGGTTTGAGCGCGCCGTGGTACTTCACGGCGTTCTCGCTGATCTGCAGGATCACCGGCGCACCGACCTGCTCGGCCCCGGCGATCAGCGCGGTCGCGTGTTCCAGCTGGATCACGTTGAACGCGCCGACTCCACGGCCCGCCTGGGCAGCGGCCAGTACGACCTCGGCTCCGGACACCAACGGCATGAGCTCTCCTAACGAACGACGACCTGCGGCTGCCACCGCCGGTACGCGGCCAGATCGATGTCACCGGCAACCGGTGTGAGGACGGCGGCGGCCGAGGCGGCCACCGCGGACTTGAGGACCAGCGACCAGTCGGGCCGCGGCGACTCCGCGATCGCGGCGGCCACGACGGCGGTGCACGCATCGCCCGCGCCAGTGGGGTTCCCGGCCACCCGCTCGACCGGGTCCGCGCGCCAGACGCCGTCGCGGTTCGCGGCGACCATGCCGCGCGGACCGTCGGTGATCACCGCGGCCGTGGCGCCGAAGTCGACCAGTCTGCGCGCGCCGTCCTCGACGGTCAGCTCGTCGCCGAGCGCCTCGTGCAGTTCGGCCGCGTTCGCCCTGACCACCGCACCGGCCTCGGCCGCGGCCAGCAGCGCCGGGCCACCGGTGTCGATCACCGTCGGTACGTCGTGCTGCCAGGCGCGGACCGCGAGCTCGGAGTACGCGTTGGCGGGCAGTCCGGGCGGCAGACTGCCCGAGCACGCCAGGACGTCGAGCCGGCCCCACGGCATCCGGTCATGGAAAGCACGCCACTCGTCGGCGGTGATGGCCGGCCCGGCCTCGTTGAAGATCGTCGCGTCACCGTCGACATTGTTGACGATGGCAACGGTTCGGCGGGTCTCGGCGTGAATCGGGGTGAGCAGCGCGGTCAGGCCGGCGTCGAACAACTCGGCCGCGACGATCTCACCGGTCACCCCACCGACGAAGCCGAGCGCGAGGACCTGGTGGCCGAGGGTCGCGGCGACCCGGGCGACGTTGACTCCCTTGCCGCCGGCCCGTTGCCGGACCGCACGGACCCGGTGACTGCCGCCGACGACCAGTTCGTCGACGGCGTAGGTGACGTCGAGCGCCAGGTTGAGCGTGACGGTGCCGATCATCGGCCGGCGTCGGCGTCGGCCGCCGGGGCCTCGGCCTCGCGGTCGATCCACGCGCCGCCGCGCATCACCTTCCGCACCAGGTAGTCGTCGTCGAGCACGACCAGGTCGGCCCGCTTGCCGGTCTCGATGCCACCGACGTTGTACCAGCCGAACGCCTCGGCCGGCGTGGTCGAGGCCATCCGGGACGCGTCCACCAGCGAGACGCCGGCGTTCACGGCGTTGCGGTAGGCAACATCCATGGTGAGCGTGCTGCCGGCGATCGAGTGCGAGCCGTGCGCGAGCGTGGCCAGTCCGTCGTTCACGTCGACCTCGAGATCGCCCAACTGGTAACGCCCGTTGGGCATTCCGGCGGCGACGATCGCGTCGGTGATCAGCGCGATCCGGTTCACCCCGGCCGCGGCCAGCGCGACCCGGACCACCTGCGGGTCCAGGTGCAGGCCGTCGTTGATCACCTCGAGCAGCAACCGCGGATCGTTGAGTGCGGCACCGACCGGCCCGGGATCGCGGTGGTGGAACGGCCGCATCCCGTTGAACAGGTGGGTCGCGACGGTCGCCCCGGCGTCCGCCCCGGCGATCATCTGCTCGTACGTCGCGTCGGTGTGCCCGAGCGCGGCGACGACTCCGGCGTCGACGACCTGACGGATCGCGTCCAGCCCGTGCTCGAGCTCGGGCGCGATCGTCACCATCTTCACCGCGTCGCTCAGCACCTTGGCGACGTCACCCTCGACCGGGTCGCGCAGCAACGTCGGCTCGTGGGCGCCGCACCGCGCCTCGGACAGGAACGGGCCTTCCAGGTGCACGCCGGCGATCACGCCGTCGGTGACCAGGTCGGCCAAGCAGGCGATCTGCGAGACGAGGTCGTCCAGCGGCGCGGTGACCAGACTGGCCATCGTCGTGGTCGTGCCGTGCCGGGCGTGGAACGCGGCGACCTTGCGCGCCTCCTCCGGATCGGTCGTCGTGTACGTCGCCCCGCCGCCGCCGTGGGTGTGGATGTCCACGAATCCCGGGACGACGGTCGCGTCGCCCAGGTCCTCCGGGCGCTTGCCGTCGGCCGGCATGCCCTCGGACCGGCGGCCGAAGGCGATGATGTCGCCGTCCTCGACCTGCAGCCACGCGCTCTCCAGCACGTCGTCCGGCGTCACCAGCCGGCCCACCTTGTACGTCGTCATTCGCCCTGCTCTCCGCTCTCGTCCAGCGTCACCCGGTCCCACGCCATCAGGGCCGCGCCGAGGCAGCCCGCGTCCTCGCCGAGCACCGCGGCGACGATCTCCGGCTCGCGCTGGAACGTCAGCCGCTCGTGCAGCCCGGCCCGCAACGGCGCGAGCAGGGTCTCGCCGGCGCCGACCAGACCACCGCCGATCGCGATCCGGGTCGGCGCCACCAGCGTCGTGTAGAGCACGAGCGCGTCGACCAGCGCGGCCAGCGCCTCCTCCCAGACGATCGCGGCGTCGGCGTCGCCTTCGGCCAGCAGTTCCAGCACTTCGCGGGCGCCGTCGACCACGCGACCGGTTCGCGCGCCGTACCGGCGGGCCAGGGCGGCGGCGGAGGCGACCGTCTCGAGGCAGCCGTACTGGCCGCAGGCGCAGAGCTCGGCGGCCTCGCCGTGCACGAAGCGGGTGTGGCCGAGCTCGCCGGCGTACCCGTCGCCGCTGACCAGGGAGCCGTCGACCACCATCGCGGCGGCGATGCCGGTGCCGAGTGGGAGGAAGAGTGAGTTCGTGGTGCCTTTCAAGGCGCCCTGGCGCAGCTCGGCGTAGCCGCCGCCGCGGACGTCGTGGGCCAGGACGACCTGCCGGCCGGGGCCGACAGCGGCCTGCAGTTCGGCGAGGACCGGCGTACCGACCCAGAGCAGGTTCTCCGCGCTGACCGTGCCGTGCTCGGCGTCGATGATGCCCGGAACGACGACGCCGACCGCACGGACGGTGTGCCCGTCCGCGGCGGCCTTCTGGCCGAGCTCGACGACGGTTTCCAGCAGCGCGTCGAGCACCGCGCGGCCGGCGTCGTTGCGCTCGGGAACAGTCCGAGGGGTGGGCCTGGTCTCGCGGTGCAGCACGGCACCGTCGGCGGCGACCAGGCCGCACTTCATTCGGGTTCCACCGAGATCGACGGCGACCACGACTTCACAGGGCTCCACGGAGCGCCATTATGCAGCGTTACCCAGGGGTTCGAACATCCGTGAGCAATTGATGGACAGTTCCGACCAGACCACTGGATCGAGTGGCCCGCCACTTCGCGACTGCGACGGGCCGTTCGCCGGGTCCGTGCCTCAGGCGCGCAGGCCGCGGTCGAAGGCGGCCACCAGGAACGCGATCAGGTTCTCGGCCAACTTACCGGGATCCTCCAGATCTTCGGCGCCCGGGCCCCGGGACAGCGCCTGCGACTGGTGCAACGCGAGCAGGCCGAGCATGTTCGCGTAGCCGAAGGCGACCGACTCCGGCGCCGCCCGGGGCAGCGCCTGCTGCAGCGCGGCCAGGTACCGGGCCTCGACCGGATCCGCTTCCGCGGCGTACAGCTCCCGGATCCGGCGGCTCGGGTCGAACGCGACCCGGCCGATGAACCGGGCCACGATCGCGCCGCGCTCTCCCCGGCGCAGCACGAGCTCCAGCCCCGGCTCGATGAAGGCGCGGATCAGTTGCTCGGCGGTCGGCTGGCCGGCCGCCTCCAACTGGTCCAGCCGGCGCCGCCGTTCGGCGTTGACCGGCGCCATCGCGCGGGCGACCGCCGCCCGCAACAGGGCTTCCTTGGAGCCGAAGTGGTAGTTGACCGCCGCGATGTTCGCGGCCGCCGCGACCGTGATCGCGCGCAGTGAGGTTCCTTCGTAGCCGCCCTCGCCGAACCGCTGCTCGGCGATGTTGAGCAACCGCTCCCGGGTCGATTCCACGGGTGGTGTGTCCACAGAGTTCTCCTTCCCCCCGGCCACCGCTCGCGCAGGCACCCCACCTGCTCACGCGCCGTAGCCTGCAGTCAGCATAGTTCAAACGGACGTTTGAATGAGAGTGGTCAGGGCAGTAAATCTGCTCAAGACGCGGGAAAACCCTTGATCGTGCAGCCCAGCGGCACGATCAAGGGTCTTCCGGGCTCTCGCCGACGCGTGGAGAACTGGTTGCAGGGACGGTTCTCAGGTCGTCGGCCGCACCTCGCGCTGCGACAGCGAGCTGGGAGCGTCGGGATGCGCGCCCTCGTCGACGCCGATCCCGAGGCGTTCGACCAGCTCACCGCCGAGCCAGCCGGTCCCACCGGCCAGCAGCAGCCCCACGAACCCGAGTACGAGCGCCGCGACCGACGGATCCCACTGATCGGCGCCGTCGCGCAGCAACCAGCTGACGGCGAAGAGCAGCAACACCACGACGTTGCCGATGCCGTGCAGCGCGCCGACGCTCTTGGCCCGGGTGCCCGACGGGATCGCGAGCCAGTCGACCAGCCCGGGCAGCGCGGCCACCAGTCCGCCGATGACACCGGCGGCGATCATGTAGGCCGAGGCCAGCGCGAAGCCGGCGCGGTCGGTGATCAGGTAGAGGATGTCGAAGATCACGGCGGTACTCAGCAGTCCCAACGGAAGGACGATCAGAATCGGATGGATCGCGTGACCCATCGCCCGCGCCCGGCTCTTCATCGCGTCTCCTTCGGTCCGTGCCAGTGATGCATGCCTCCGGTACCCACCGTGACGGCGTCACAACACCGCACGGGAGCGACGTCGCCGGCTGGTGAGGACCGCGCGGATCGCTCGACGCGCCGCCGGTTAGGGTCGGTGGGCATGACGACGCACGAGGTGCTCCGGATCGAGCGACGCTTCCGGGGCCCGGACCGCTCCGCGAACGGCGGCTACACGGCCGGCCTGGTGGGGACCAGCCTGACCGGGACCGGCGACAGCGTTCCCCAGGTCACCCTGCGGATGCCGCCGCCGCTCGAGACCGACCTCGGCTTGAGCGCCTCCGCGCACAGTGCCTTTCTCCGGACCTCCGACGACACGGTCGTCGCGGAGGCCGAGCCCGTGCCGGCCGGTGTGCTGGACGAGGCCGCGATCGACCCGGTCCAGTACGACGAGGCGCGCGCGGCCGAAGCGTCGTACCGGGGACTGACGAACCACCCGTTCCCCGGCTGCTACGCGTGCGGACCGGACAACGAACACGGCCTGCGGCTGCGGCCCGGCCTGCTCGGCGACGGCCGGACCGCGTGCACCTGGACGCCCGCGCCCACGCTGGCCGACTCGGACGGTCTGGTCCCAGCCGTCCAGCTCTGGGCGGCGCTCGACTGTCCGGGTGGATGGAGCATCGACCTGGAGGGCCGCCCGTCGGTGCTCGGTCAGATGACGACCTGCGTCGACGCGCGGCCGCAGATCGGCGAGCCCTGCGTGATCATGGGCCGTCATCTCGGCGAGTCCGGCCGCAAGACGTTCACCGCCACCACGCTGTACGACTCCGACGGCCGGATCCTGGCCCGCGCCCGGCACACCTGGATCGCGGTCGACCCGGCGCTGTTCAACTAGCGCTCAGGTCAACTAGCGGTCAGCACGAACGTCGGGGACACCTGCCAGGCCAGCGGCAGGCCGCCGTACGTGGAGGACGGGACCAGGAACCGGTAGGCGGACGAACCGCGCCGCGTCGCGGCGAACGTGTGGTCGCCCCAGCCGCTCTTCAGGTCCACCCACTTCTGGTCCCGCCAAGCCGTGCCGTCCCAGCGCTGCAGAGTGGTCCGGACGTTCACCGCCGGCGAGACGGAGATCCTGGCTCGCGCCGGCTGCCCGAGTTTCACCGTCGGGTCGGCGAACGAGGCGAGAACCCGCGGGCGGGTCAGCGCGGTCGACGGCGTACCGATCGCTCCGAGCGAGAAGTTGTTGCCGGCGTACCGATCCGGCACCGCGACGCGGTACTGCCTGGTCCCCCGTGCCACCGGCGCGAACCGGTACGACCCGCTGTCGTAGGTCTGGGCCGTGCCCACGGCGTACCAGGGTGAGGTCGCGTCGGCCCGGGCCTGCAGCACGACCGTCCGGGGGATGTCACCGATCGGCGTGGTCCAGCAGGTGCCTTCTGCGCAGCGCCGGCCGATCCGGTCGAACCGGCCGGTGATCACGGTCGGCTGCCCGTACGTCGTGGCCGCCGGCACCGTGACCGGGCCGGGCCTGCCGCCGTAGAACTCCGTCCACAGCACCGCCGGCGAGCGGGGCCACTCGTTGGAATCCCGAACGGCGACGGTGAACGGGGGTGCGTCCTGCATCGGGAAGGTCACCGTGGGCGTCGGCCCGGGCGAGCCGACCGGACTCCAGACGGAGGTGGGCAGCGGGCGCACGAACACCTGGTAGTGGTGGGGAACGTTCGCCAGGTCGAGCGGATCGCCCGGGTTCTCGTCCACCGGATCCGGTGCCGAGTGCCAGCGCAGGGTGTAGCTGCCGTTCACGGCGACGACCTGGTCGACCACCGGGACTCCCCGCGTCAGGGTGTCGAAAGGAACCGAGTGAACCGTCGGCGCGGTGTTCACCCCGGCGTCCGTGATGCCGAACACGCCGATCCGGACCACCGGGGAGTTGAAGAACTCCGCCACCGGGAAGTCCACCTGGTTCGGCGCGGCCGTCGGGAGCTCCCTGCCGTTGCCGTTGTCCCACGGGTACTCCGCGAATACCCGGTTGCCCGTCGGTTCGCTCTCCTGCCAGGTCACCCGGACGTGCGTGTGCGCGGCACTGGACCACGCGACCTGGACGTTGCTCAGCACGATGCCGGCCGCTCGGGCGGGACTCACCAAGCCGAGCGTCAGGACCAGTCCGGCCACTACGGCCGCTGCGACTCTTCTCACGGAACCCACCCCTTCGGCATTACCGGTTACGAACCAGATGCAGCCGAGCGGGCGGAAGTTGCCGATCGCCGGAACGCACGGGTGATATGCAGGTGGCATGGAGACGACCGACTACGACCTGATCGTGCTGGGCGCCGGAGCTGTCGGCGAGAACGTGGCCGACCGGGCGGTGCAGGGTGGACTGACCGTCGCGCTCGTCGAGAGCGAGCTCGTCGGCGGAGAGTGCTCGTACTGGGCCTGCATGCCTTCGAAGGCGCTGCTTCGACCGGGACAGGCGCTGCGCGCGGCCCAGCACGTCGCGGGCGCGGCGCAGGCGGTGACCGGCAAGCTCGACGTCCAAGCGGTGCTGGACCGGCGGAACTCGTTCGCCAGCAACTGGGACGACTCGGGCCAGGTGAAGTGGGTCGAGGGCGCCGGCATCACGCTGGTCCGCGGTCACGCCCGGTTCAGCGGGCCGAAGGAAGTCACGGTGACCGGACCGGACGGCGGTACGACGGTGCTCACGGCCCGGCACGCGGTCACGGTGGCGACCGGCTCCGACCCCGTCGTCCCGGACATCGAGGGTCTGGCCGAGGCGAACCCGTGGGCCAGCCGCGAGGTCACCAGCGCCAAGTCGGTGCCCGATCGGCTGGTCATCATCGGCGGTGGAACGGTCGCGGTCGAGATGGCGACGGCGTACGCCGGGTTCGGCTCCGAGGTCACGGTCGTCGTGCGCGGCAAGGTGCTGTCCCAGCTGGAGCCGTTCGCGGGCGAGCTGGTCGTGGAGTCGTTGCGGGAGCTCGGCGCGACCGTGCTGCTGAACACGACCACCACCAAGGTCCGGCGCAACGGTGGCACGGTGTCGGTGGAGACCTCCGACGGGCAGACGATCGAGGCCGACGAGATCGTCGTCGCGACCGGACGCAAGCCGCGCACCGACGACCTCGGCCTGGACACGATCGGGCTGAAGCCCGGCGACTGGCTGCCGACCGACGACACGATGCGGGTCGAGGGCTTCGACTGGCTGTACGCCGTCGGCGACGTGACCAACCGGGCGCTGCTCACCCACCAGGGCAAGTACCAGGCGCGCGCCGCCGGTGACGTGATCGCGGCACGGGCGACCGGCAAGCCGGTGTCGGACAAGCCGTGGGGCACGCACGTCGCGACCGCGGACCACGAGGCGGTGCCGCAGGTGACGTTCACCGATCCCGAGGTCGCGTCGGTCGGACTGACCGAGAAGGCAGCGCGCGAGGCCGGCTACAGCACGCGGACGGTCGACTACGACATCGGCAACGTGG
The DNA here is from genome assembly GCF_050942265.1 of Kribbella sp. CA-253562. GTDB lineage: Bacteria > Actinomycetota > Actinomycetes > Propionibacteriales > Kribbellaceae > Kribbella. The sequence goes on from NZ_CP192049.1 coordinate 7,292,444, forward strand.
CCGGGGCGAGCGTGCGCCAGGACGGGTACAAGGGCAAGGCGCGGATGATCGTCGACGAAGACCGCAAGGTAATCCTCGGCGTCACGTTCGTCGGGCCGGAGGTCAGCGACCTGCTGCAGGCGGCGACCGTCGCGGTGGTCGGCGAGATCCCGCTGGACCGGCTCTGGCACGCCGTACCGGCGTACCCGACGGTGAACGAGATCTGGCTGCGGCTGCTGGAGACCTACGGGCGTCCCTAGCGCGTACGAGCGGCGTGGGCGCGGACCTTGGCGCGGTTGCCGCAGGTCGCCATCGAGCACCAACGGCGGCGGCCGCGCGGGTCGAGGAAGAGCCAGCCGCACGCGTCGCCCGGGCAGCGGCGGACGTGAGCGCGGGACTCACCCGTGAGCAGGTCGGCGGCGAGCAGCGCCAGGTGGTCCAGCGGGAGGTCGAGGTCCTCCGGCAGGTCCCAGCTGGCGCTGAGCCCGTGCAAGGTCGGCATCGGCACCAACCGCCGGTGCGCGGTGGCCCGGGCGATCACCCGCTCCACCGCGGCGAACGACGACGTCGCGGTGGAATCGGTCAGTACGTCGTACAGGTCGGCGCGGAACTCCAGCGCGGCCTCGAACCGCCGGGCCGCGTCGGTCGGGCGGCCGGCGGCCAGTTCGATCAGCCGGAAGACCCCGGCGTCGGAGAGCAGGCCGACGTAGCCCGTCCAGATCACCAGCGTCTCGAAGCTGGTCAGCCACTCGCTGCGGGCCGGTCCGCGATCGGTCCACTCCGACCGGGTGTTGAGAAAGTCCAGGACGGGATCCGCGCCGACCGGTTTCGGCAGCACGACGCCCTGGACGAGCTCGAGGTGGGACGGCAGCGCGGACATCGGGTCAGCGCGAGGGCTGGGCGTTCGGCGGCTGGGCGTTCGGCGGCTGGGTCTGGGTCGGCACCGGGATGCTGACGTTGCCGTTCTGCGGGATCACCATGAACTGGATCTTGCCCGACTCGATCGCGGTTTTCAGCAGGTAGCCGTTCGACCCGAGCATCGCGACCTGCTGCCGGACCGACTGCAGCTCGACGTTGACCTGCTGGTTCTTCTGCTCCTGGGCCTGCTTGGCCAGCTCGGCGCGCTGCTTGGCCTCCAGCCCGTCGATGATGCCCTTGTCCAGCGGGTTCGGCTTCTGGATCGTGAACGACAGCTCGCCGCAGGCGTTGTTACCGGTGTACGACGGGCCGCAGAAGTAGTCGCCGCCGACCGCGGCCGGCAGCAGCCGGGTGAACTCCTTGGCCGCGGCGGTCTGGAAGGCCGACTTCTTCGCCTCGTTGTTGTAAAGCTCGGCCCAGTTGTAGTTCGTGCCGACCGCGGCCAGCGCGCGGTCGATCTGGGGCCGGAAGTACGACTGCAGCATGTCGTTCCAGCCGCTGTCCTCGTAGGCCTCGGTCTTCAGCCCGATCCGCTCGTGGAACGACTGCAGCACGGCCTGCTCGCGGTTCAGCGTGAAGTAGACCTGGACCCGCACACCGAGCCGGACGTTGTCCTTGCTGACGACGGTGACCTCGTCGGCGTTGTCGGTGTCGGCCCCCGCGCCGCCGATGATGTAGGAGCGCTGGTCGATCGGGTAGCTGTAGACCGTGTCGCCGGGACCGATCAGCTTGTTCGTCGCGCCCGGCGGGATGACCGACTTGAACTTCTTGTCCTCGACCACGCCGCCGCCGTAGTGCAGACCGATCTTGTTGGCGTCGGTGTCGGCGAAGTTGAACAGGTTGGCCAGCACGATGATCAGCAGCACGACGAGCACGCCCCCGCCGATCAGCTTGCCCGCGACGCCGCCCTTCTTCGCGACGGTGGTGGTCCCCAGCTTGGCCATCAGGTGTCGAGCTCCTTGCGTTCGGTCAGCCGCCGGATGTCGGCGAGTGTCAGGTCTGCGGTGACCGCGACGTCCCGCGGCACCGACGGATGCGAGCTGAGCGTACGCAGGCCCTGCTCGGCAGCCGCGACCGCCTTCTCGAGCGCCCGGACCTCCTGCACCAGCGCCTTGGTCTCGCCGGTCAGCTCGATCACGGACCGCTCCGCGAGGGTGGCCCGGCGGTACGACGACCAGGCGAACCAGGCGGTTCCGATCAGCAGGATCAAGACGGGTAATCCGAGCCTCAGCACCATGTCTCCCATGGGATCACGGACGGCGTTCATCTGTCGGCGAAAACTGGTTGAACGCCCCGCCGTCGCGACGTAGGTTCTGAGTACACGCGAAGGGAGGTGGTCCAACGCATGAATTGCTATCGGACTCGTGAGGTGGCGGCGGGCTGACCGCCAACCACTAGTTAGTGGGCATGTGGTCGGCCAATCCAACGCCGCCACCGGGCCCGCAGGCAGCCAGGAAAGTCCGCCTGGCCCGCAGTCCGGCCACCCGGTCGGGTCTTCGGAAGTGTCTGCGGGTCTCTTTTTTTGCCTCGGCCCGGATCAGGCCGGTGGGCAGTCGAGGCCGAGCGCCTCGCCGATCTCCCGCAGCTGCGCCTCGAAGTACGCGCCGGCGTCGTCCAGCGCCCAGTGCAGCTGCCCGAAGACCTCCATGCAGATCAGGCCGTAGAGCCGGGTCCAGTAGGTCAGCGCCAGGTAGACCGCACCGGGCGGCATCTCGCCGAAGATCTCCGGCTTGCGTCCCAGCTGCCGTACCAGCTCGGAGCCGAGCAGTTCCTCGGATGGACCGGGAAACGGCCGCTGGCGGTAGACCTGCACGACCAACTGCTCGAACACGGCCCCGAACCGCATCGCCGCCTGGTGGCTGGGCGTCAGGTCGTGGTCGTCGGCCAGCGGGTTCGGTACCGGTGCGCCGAAGAGCAACCCGAACTCGGCCGGGTGGGCCAGTGCCCAGTCCCGCAGGCCGCCGGCGACCAGGAACAGCTGCTCGCCGAGGTCCTCGCTGGTGTCGCGCAGCGCGACCAGGTACGCCGTCAGTTCGTCGTACAGCTCGGCGACGAGTGCGGCCATCAGGTCCTCGTGGCTCGCGAAGTACCGGTAGAGCGCCGGGGCGCTGAGGCCGAGCTCGCGGGCGACCGCGCGCAGGCCGACCGCGCTCGCGCCGCCCTCGACCAGCAGTTTGCGGGCGGCCGCCTTGATCTCGGCGGCGGTCTCGGCGCGCCGCCGCTCCCGCCTGGTGCTCGTTTCCACACTCACCTTCCTTGACAACAAGGTCACCCGGTCCTTTATGGTGAACACCGTTAACTGTTAACGGTGTTCACTCCAGCGACCACTGTTCAGATTACGCCCTCGGGAGGGGTTCGTGTTCGAGACGCTCGGCCGGTTCACGTATCGGCGCCGCCGCCTGGTCCTCGCCGTCACCGGTGTGTTCGTGCTGGCCGCCCTGGTCTGGGGCACGGGGGTCTTCGGATCGCTGGCCAACGGCGGGTTCGAGGCCCCCAACACCGAGGCGGCCCGGGCGGTGCGCACGATCGAGCAGAGCGTAGGCCGGACCGGGTCCGACGTGATCGTGCTGTACCGGAGCGACGACCGGACGGTCGCCGACCCGGCGTACCGGCGCGGCGTGGAGAACCACCTGAACGGCCTGCCGCGCGAGGACGTCGTCGCCAGTGCGACGTACTGGACGACCCGCTCCCCCGCCTTCGTGGCCGACGACCAGCGCACGACGTACGCCGTACTGACGCTGGCCGGGGCCGATCCCGAGCAGCGGCTCGCGTCGTACCACCGGATCGCGGACGCGGTCCGCGCGGCGCCGGCCGGGCTGGACGTGCAGGTCGGCGGCGAGATCGCGGTCTTCGACGAGGTGAACACGCAAACCGAGCACGACATCGTGCAGGCCGAGACGATCTCGCTGCCGATCGTGCTGGTGCTGCTGGTGGTCGTCTTCGGTGGACTGGTCGCCGCGAGCCTGCCGTTGTTCGTCGGCGGGCTGGCGATTCTCGGCGCCTTCGTGGTGCTGCGCGGGCTGAGCCTGGTCACCGACGTGTCGGTCTTCTCGATCAACATCGTGACGATGATCGGCTTCGGGCTGGCGATCGACTACGCGTTGTTCGTGGTCACCCGGTTCCGCGAGCAGCTGGCGGCCGGCGACGACGTCGAGGCGGCGCTGGTCCGGACGATGAGCACGGCGGGCCGCACGGTCGCGTTCTCCGGGATCACCGTGGGGGTGGCGATCTCGAGCCTGGTCCTGTTCCCGGTGATGTTCCTGCGCTCGATGGCGTACGGCGGCGCGGCGGCCGTGGCGGTGGCGATGGTTGCCGCGCTCACCGCACTGCCCGCGCTGCTCGGGGTGCTCGGACATCGGGTCGACAAGCTGCGGCTGCCGGGCTTTCGCCGTCACACGGGCTCCGGCGCCGGGCACGGCGCTTGGTACCGGCTGGCGCAGAACGTGATGCGACGGCCGATCCGGTACGTCGTGGTGCTGGTGCCGCTGATGCTGTTGCTCGGGATTCCTTTCCTGCAGGCGCAGTTGGGCGGTGTGGATCACCGAGCGTTGCCGGACGGCGCTGCCAGCCGCGAGGTGACCGAGACGTTGCAGCGCGACTTCGCGGGCGCGGGTGGGTCCGACGTACTGGTGGCTGTGCGGTTCGCTTCTCCGCCTGCTGATGCGGCTGGGGCGTTGACCGGTTACGTCGGTCAACTGCAGCAGGTGAAGGACGTGGAGTCTGTTCGCGTCGGTGGGTACGCGGACGGGGTCGCGTCGGTGATCGTGCACACGCACTACACCGCGCAGGAGCTGCCGGCGCGCGACGTCGTGGAGGGAGTCCGCGCGGTTGCCGCACCGCCGGGGACGTCGGTCGAGGTCGGCGGTGAGACGGCCGCGCTGCTCGATCTGCTGCACGTCCTGGCGGAGCGGGCGCCGTGGATGGCGGGGTTCATCGTGCTGGTCACGTTCGTCCTGCTGTTCGTTGCCTTCGGCTCCCTGGTGCTGCCGGCCAAGGCGCTGCTGATGAACGTGCTGTCGCTGTCGGCGTCGTTCGGCGCGATGGTCTGGATCTTCCAGGACGGCAATCTGTCGGGGCTGCTCGACTTCACCCCCGCGGGCTTCCTGGACGCCACCAACCCGGTGCTGCTGTTCGCCGTACTGTTCGGGCTGTCGATGGACTACGAGGTCTTCCTGCTGAGCCGGATCCGCGAGGAGTACGACCGCACCGGCGACAACACGCAAGCGGTCGCGCTCGGCCTGCAACGCACCGGCGGCATCATCACCAGCGCCGCGCTGCTGCTGATCATCGTGGTCGCCGCCTTCGCCACCTCGGGCATCGTGTTCGTCAAGATGATCGGCGTCGGCCTGGTGATCGCGATCTTCCTCGACGCCACCGTCGTCCGGGCCCTGCTCGTCCCGGCCACCATGCGCCTGCTCGGCCGGGCCAACTGGTGGGCCCCCGCGCCACTGACCCGCTGGTGGCAGCGCCACGGCTTCCGCGAGGAGCCGGCCGAGCGGGAGAAGCAACTGGTGGAGTCAGCCAGCTGAGTCAGGGCTGGAGCCGGACCAGCTCCCAGCCGTGCTCGTTGCGCCGATAGGCCAGCCGGTCGTGCAGGCGGCCGACGCGGCCCTGCCAGAACTCGAAGGCGGTCGGCTCGATCCGGTAGCCGCCCCAGAAGTACGGCGTGGCGATCTCGGTGCCCTCCGGCCACTGCCGCTCGTACGACGCGTACTGGAGGTCCAGCTCCTCGCGCGACTCGATCGGCTGCGACTGCTGGGAGGCCCAGGCGCCGAGCTGCGAGCCGCGGGGGCGGCTGGCGAAGTACGCGTCGACCTCCTCGGCCGGAAGCTTGGTCGCAGTGCCCTCGACGCGGACCTGGCGTTCCATCGCGTGCCAGGGAAAGACCAGCGCGCAGGCCGGGTTGGCCGCGAGATCGTCGGCCTTGCGGGACTGCTGGTTGGTGTAGAAGACGAAACCTCGCTCGTCCAGCCCCTTCAGCAGCACGGTCCGGGCCGAGGGACGGCCGTCGGCGCCGACGGTGGCGATCACCATCGCGTTCGGCTCGGTCAGCCCGGCTTCGGTCGCCTGCGCGAGCCAGAGCCCGAACTGCTTGATCGGGTCGGCGTCCACCTGCGACTCGAGCAGCTCACCGAGGCCGTAGGTTTGCCGCATCTCTGCTAGGTCCACACAGCTGAGACTAGTGCGGGCGGTCCTGCGGTCCGGGACGGCCCGGCGGCGGTTGCTGTCCAGGCCAGGTCTGGCCCGGCTGCTGCGGGTACTGCCCCGGCGGCGGGTATTGGCCCGGCGGCGGGTATTGGCCCGGCTGCGGGTAGTGGCCCGGCATCTGGGGGTGCCGGCCCGGCTGCTGCGGGTACAGACCCGGCTGCGCCTGGCTGTCCAGGTAGTACGGCGGCATCGACCGCCGCGACTCGGCAACCATTCGCCGTCCGCCCGCCACCAGCAGCAGCACCCCGACGACCACCAGGGCGCCGTCCATCAGCAGGATGAGCCCGCGGGTGTTCTGTCCCGGCAGCTCGAACAACCTGACGGCGTCGATCGTCGTCCTGATCGGCAGCACCTGCACTGCCACGCCGACGACCGTCATCAGCAGCCCCACGCCGGTCATCACGCCCGAACCGATGGCGCTGATCGACATCGCCAACCCCAGCACCAGCCCGATGGCGATCAGCGCCACCACGTAGGGCAGCGTCGCGGACTGATCGGGGTCGAACCGCTGGAGCCGCCGGGTGTAGAGCTGCGTCCCGGCGTACGCGGTGAGTGCGATCGCCACCCAGCCCAGCACGACACCGACGACAACACCGGCCAATGCCTTCGGGTTTCCCATTTCCCGAGCGTAGAGGCCGAACGTGTCACAGGTCTGTCCGCTGGGCGAGGCGGCGAACTATGCTGCCGGAGCGCCTATCGAGGACAAGGGAGTCACAGGCTGATGTCAGATCCGAAAACCGAAGTTCAGCACGGTCTCGAGGGAGTCGTCGCGTTCGACACTCAGATCGCCGAGCCGGACAAGGAGGGGTCGGCACTGCGCTACCGCGGCGTCGACATCGAGGATCTGGTCGGCCGGGTGCCGTTCGAGAACGTCTGGGGCCTGCTGGTCGACGGCGCGTTCACGCCGGGGCTGCCGCCGGCCGAGCCGTTCCCCCTGCCCGTGCACACCGGCGACGTCCGGGTCGACGTCCAGTCCGCGCTGGCGATGCTCGCCCCGGCCTGGGGCCTGCGGCCGCTGTACGACATCGACGACGTCCAGACCCGCGACGACCTGTCCCGCGCCGCGGTGATGGCACTGTCGTACGTCGCCCAGGCCGCTCGCGGCATCGGTCAGCCGATGGTCCCGCAGCGCGAGGTGGACAAGGCGACGACGATCACCGAGCGGTTCATGATCCGCTGGCGCGGCGAGCCCGATCCCAAGCACGTCAAGGCCGTCGACGCGTACTGGACCTCCGCCGCCGAGCACGGCATGAACGCCTCGACGTTCACCGCCCGCGTGATCGCGTCCACTGGTGCGGACGTGGCCGCGGCGCTGTCCGGTGCGGTCGGCGCGATGTCCGGCCCGCTGCACGGCGGTGCGCCGGCGCGGGTGCTGACGATGATCGAGGGTGTCGAGAAGAGCGGCGACGCGCGGTCGTACGTGAAAGGGCTGCTGGACGCCGGCGAGCGGCTGATGGGCTTCGGCCACCGCGTCTACCGGGCCGAGGACCCGCGCGCCCGCGTGCTGCGCCGGACCGCCCGTGAGCTGGACGCGCCGCGCTACGAGGTCGCCGAGGCGCTCGAGCAGGCCGCGCTCACCGAGCTGCGCGAACGCCGCCCGGACCGGGTGCTCGAGACCAACGTGGAGTTCTGGGCCGCGATCGTGCTCGACTTCGCCGAGGTGCCGCCGCACATGTTCACGTCGATGTTCACCTGCGCCCGGACGGCGGGCTGGAGCGCCCACGTGCTGGAGCAGAAGCGCACCGGCCGGCTGATCCGTCCGTCCGCCGTCTACTCCGGCCCGGCCACCCGCCCGGCCACCTCGATCGAGGGCTGGAACGACGCCTGGGCGTGAGGCCTGCTCGTCACCGCACCGGCCGGTCGTCGCTCGGCGACCGGCCGGTGCGTTGTTTGTACTGCCGACTGAAGTACGGCACGTCGGTGTAGCCGAGGGCGGCAGCCGTCTGGGTCACGGTCATGCCGGACTCGGTGAGCAGCTGATGGGCCCGGTCGATCCGCGCCTGGATCACGTACTGCGCCGGCGTACTGCCGTGCCGCGCCACGAATCGGCGCGTGAACTGCGCCCGGGACAGCGCCGCGTCGCGGGCCAGCCCACCGACCGACCAGTCCCGGCCGGGGTCCTGCCGAATCGCCTGTGCCACTTCGTCGATCACCTGGTCCCCCGCCGTCCGGCCCTTGTCGTGGGCGGCCTCCCAGACCGTGGCGAGTAGTTGCTCCAGGCAAAGTTCTGCTTTCCTGGAGCCCAGTGCGTCCTGCCGTCGGTACGCCGCGTCCGACGCCTTCGCGAGCGCTCCCAGCAGCACCCGGTCCTGCACCTTGCCCCACCGCGTCGCGGGGACGACGTCCGCCGTACGCCAGGCCCTGCGGACCGGCTCGAAGTGCATGCCGAAGACCAGCAGCCGCCGCTTGGGGTCGTGGCCCGCGGTCGGCGCGTCCCCGGGCGCGAAGACCGCGCACGTTCCTGGCGTCAGCTCCTTGACCTGACCGTTGAGTTCCAGCCGGCCGATCCCGTCCAGGACGCACCACAGCAAGTGGTCCGCCAGCGGTCGCGACACCCACGTCCAGCTCGGCTCGCACCGCCAGAACGTGGGCGGCGACAACAGGTGCACTCTGCCGGTCAACCCGATGGGGTGCGTCAAAAGTTCAACCCCTTGCGTCGATCGTCCGTCGCCGGTCGTCTTGTCGACTTACAGACTAGAGGCATCGAAGGAGGTTGGGATGAGCGTTTCGTTCAAGGACGAGTTCGAGCGCGACGGCTACACGCTGGTGCGCGGACTGTTCAGCACTGAGGAAGCCGAGCGGCTGCGCGAGCACTACATGGTGCTGCGCAAGCGCGACCGGTACGCCGAGGACCTGGTCGGCGTACAGGCCGGGAGTCGCGATCCGCTGAAGCGGTATCCGCGGATGGCGCAGATGCACCGCTGGGACGACGTCTCGCTGCGCTGGCTGATCGACGCGCGGCTGGACGAGGTGATGACCACGATCCTCGGGCGGTCGCCGTACGCCGTCCAGACGATGCTCTACTTCAAGCCCGCCGGCTCCCGCGGACAGGCGCTGCACCAGGACAACTTCTATCTCAAGGCCGAGCCGGGCACGTGCATCGCCGCCTGGATGGCGCTCGATCCGGTCGACCAGGCGAACGGGTGCCTGGAGGTCGTCCCGGGCAGTCACCAGTGGCCGATCCTGTGTACGGAGAAGGCGGACACGATGGTCAGCTTCACCGACATCACCGTGCCGCTGCCGGCGCCGGACGCCGCCGTACCGGTGGAGATGGAGCCCGGGGACGTGCTGTTCTTCCACGGCGCGCTGGTGCACGGGAGCGCGCCGAACGTGACCACCGATCGCTTCCGGCGGGCACTGATCGGCCACTACATCCAGGGCGAGGCCGAGCAGGTCGCGGAGTACTACCACCCGGCGCTGCGCATGGACGGTACGCCGCTCGAGCTCGGCGTCGCCGAGGGTGGCGGCGCGTGCGGCGAGTGGGTCGAGACGGCGGACGGGCCGGTCGCCGTACTGACGGGGACGCACACGGTCACCCGCAAGCACGAGTAGGTCAGGGGCGGATCGGCCTCTGCTGGTCGCGCTCGTGGCGCAGGTAGAGGCCGGCCGCCGTCGACACGCTGGTGAACAGCCAGGCGGCGACCCCGGCGTCGTCGGCGATCCCGATGATCGGAAGCAGCTCGGGCAGTACGTCGATCGGCGAGACCAGGTAGAGCACCGCGAAGCCCCACAGTGCCATCCGGCTCGTCGGGAGGCCCGGGTAGTCCCCGCGGCGCGCTGCCCTGATCAGCCGGGGCAACGCGCGGGCCCGCTCGAAGATGTCGCCCACCGGTTCGGGTTCGCCCCGCTCCCGCCGCCGGCGACGGACCGCCGCCTTGCGCCACAAGCCCAACCCGGCCACCGCCGCACCCACCAGCAGCAGCCCGACGCCGAACCCGACCGCCGGAATCCCGGCCACGTCGCCGTCCCGGACCAGCAACGTCACCAGCCCGAGCAACCCCAGCAGCCCACCGAAGAACACCATTCACCAACTCTAGGGCGCCGCCCTCGGATGGACCGCTCCGAAGCGGGTCAGGCCAGGCGTTTCCGGACTGCCGTGATGTGGGTGTCGCGGGAGACCGGGCCGCCGAACCGCAGGCGGTCGTAGCCGGTGAAGTCCGGTTCCAGCGCGTCGAGCTCGTCTACGAGTCGCTTCAGGTCCGCTGGGTCCGTCGTTCGCTCGATCGCGTGGACGAGTTCGCCCTTGCGCTGGATCGTCGCCGGGGTGACCGAATGCAGACACACGTACTGACCGCTCAGGTACGCCTGCCACTCCTCCCGGCCTGTCGCCGGATCCGGCCAGTGCGCCACGAACCACTCGCGCAGGTTGTCGAGCCCGACCTTGTCCGCCGGCTCGAACAGGTCCGCGGGCACCATCTCCGCGCCGTCCGAGCGCAGATAGCTCGGCATCGGCAGCCGTCCGTCCAGCATCCAGCCTCGAACCTCGTGCAGGTCGCGCCCGGTCTGCTCGCACAGTTCGCTCAGCACCCTGAACTGGCGGGTGACGTAGGCGTCGTCCGCGGCCGTCATCGGGTGCGTGCCGTTGATCTCCAGGTAGCGCCGTCGTACCGCCTCTTGACTCATGCCCGCAGGCTAAGCCCGGGACATTTCGGCGTCCGGCGAACTGATCGTGGGTGGCCGCGCGGGCGTCATCATCCGGACCGGCGGGCGAGGTCGCCGAGCCGATGTGGAACACTAGGCGGTGCTGACAGCGTCGTCGGCGAGGAACCAGCCAGACGACGAAGGGACACCCCAGGTGACCAGCGACATTGTCATCCCCGCAGAGCTCAAGCCCGCCGACGGCCGGTTCGGCGCCGGGCCGTCGAAGGTCCGTCCGGAAGCCGTCGCCGCACTCGCGACCGAAGGTGCCAAGCTGCTCGGCACCTCGCACCGCCAGGCCCCGGTGAAGAACCTGGTCAAGCGCGTCCAGGACGGCGTCGCCGACCTGTTCCAGCTGCCCGACGGGTACCAGGTCGTGCTCGGCAACGGCGGTTCGACCGCGTTCTGGGACATCGCGACGTTCGCGCTGATCCGGGAGAAGAGCCAGCACCTGAGCTTCGGTGAGTTCTCCTCGAAGTTCGCGAAGGCCTCCCAGCAGGCGCCGCACCTGGGTGAGCCGTCGGTGATCAAGGCCGACCCGGGCACCCGTCCGGTCGCGGTCGCCGAAGCCGGCGTGGACCTGTACGCCTGGCCGCACAACGAGACCTCCACCGGCGTGATGGCACCGGTCAAGCGGGTCGAGGGCGCCGACGAGGGCGCGCTGGTCGCGATCGACGCCACCTCCGGCGCCGGCGGTCTCCCGGTCGACCTGAACGAGGTCGACGCCTACTACTTCGCGCCGCAGAAGTGCTTCGCCTCCGACGGTGGTCTGTGGATCGCGATCCTGTCCCCGGCCGCGCTGGCCCGGGTCGAGGAGATCACCGCGAGCGGCCGCTGGATCCCGGCGTTCCTGGACCTGGCCACCGCGATCGACAACTCCAGCAAGAACCAGACGTACAACACGCCGTCGCTGTCCACGCTGTTCCTGATGGCCGAGCAGACCGACTGGATCAACAGCCAGGGCGGCCTGGAGTGGAGCGTCGCCCGCACCACCGACTCCAGCAACCGGCTCTACACCTGGGCCGAGAAGTCCGACTACGCGACGCCGTACGTCGAGGACCCGGACGCCCGCTCGCTGGTGATCGGCACCATCGACCTCGACGACTCGATCGACGCCGCCGCGGTCGCCAAGACCCTGCGCGCCAACGGCATCGTCGACACCGAGCCCTACCGCAAGCTCGGCCGCAACCAGCTCCGGGTCGCGATGTTCCCGGCCGTCGACCCCGACGACGTCGAGAAGCTGACCCAGGCCATCGACTTCACCGTCGACGCCCTGCGCTGAGTCTCCATGAGGCCCCCGCCCCTTCCGGGCGGGGGTTTTGTGCTCTCCGGTCGGGCGCCTTCATCGCCACGTAGAGGCCGACACCGTCGATGTGCGCCGAGGGCAACTGGTGCGGGAAGAATTCGCCGGCCTCCGTCGTACGGACTGGTGGAGGCTCCATCGACCCCTCCACCCGAGGAGAAACTGATGCCCGACCTGCTGATCGACACCTTCGGCCCCGACGCCCGCGTCCGCTTCGACGAGACGACCGACCCCGGACGCACCGGCGCCCTCGCCGCGCTGGAGACGTTCTACGCCGCCCTCAACCAGCGCGACCTCGACACGCTGGTCCGCGTCTGGCCCGCGGATCCCCTCGCGCAGCTCAACAACCCGGTCGGCGGCATCCTGCGCGGCACCGAGGCGATCGCCGACCTGTACGACAAGGTCTTCCACGGCCGCGTCCGGCTGACCGTCACCTTCGGCGACATCGTCGAGTACCTCGGCGCCGACCACGCCGTCTTCGCCGGCCGGGAGACCGCCGAGTACGCCGTCGACAACGGTCCCGCGGTGCCGATCACCTTCCGCACCACGCGATACCTGCGCTACCACGAGGGCCGGTGGCTCCAGTTCCACCACCACGGCAGCGTCGACGACCCCAAAGCCCTGGCGGCGTACCAGGCCGCCGTCCGCGGCGAACCCGCGACGGCCTGAAACGCCGACCACCTCTCGCGTACACGCGGCCGATCGACAACGCGACCTCTTTCAACCCTGCCGGTCGAGGGGCCGCACGTGATCGGCCGAGCGCGACGCCGTCCCGGCTGTCGCGCAGGACCTGCTCGATGACCTGTGTCGGCGCTCGGCCCGTCGGGCAAGCGGCGTCGAGCGCGACCGACAAAATCACCGCGGACGAGATCGGCTCCGGGCCGACACCGCCGCAACGGATCCGGGAGCTCGGCCGCATCGCCTGGCCCGCGGGGCCGACCTGGCGATCGGGTACCGCCGACGCTCCGGCCGTGGTTCTTCGCCTGGAACGGCGAGACGCTGAAGGTGTGCTGTTCGTGCAATCTCAATCCTTCACCAAGGCCGGCGGACGGCTGTACCTACTAGTATGTCGGCATGCCTCTGGTCCGGATCGACGCTTTACGCGCTGACCCCGATCGTCTCGCCGCGCTGGGTCGGGCGGTTCACGACGCTCTGGTCGAGACGATCGACATCCCGCCCGACGACCTGTTCCAAGTACTGACCAGCCACGACGGCACCACCAGCACGCTGAAATACGGGAATTTCCTCGGCATCGACCGGGACGACGAGATCGTCTTCGTCGCCGTCACCCTGCGCGCCGGACGATCGTCTGAGATGAAGCAGGCGATGCACCGGCGAATCGCCGAACTGATCCACGAGCACACCGGCACGGATCCGCGCAACGTCCTGATCACCGTCACGGAGAACAGCGACCCCGACTGGTCGTTCGGCCACGGCGAGGCGCAGTACCTCTGACCTCGGTCGACCGGTTGCCGAGACCGCGACTCCGCGCAGCCGCGGCTCGATGTCACCTGCCGGCTCGGCGGCGCGCTAGGCGGCGTCGGCGAGCATGGTCCGACGTTCAGCCCGCCAGACGGGCACCTGCCCGCTGGTCCGGTGGCAGCCGGCGGGCGCCGGTGAGATGGCGAACGGCCACACTCACTCCACCCCGCACCTGCTCGCTGGCTCGGCGGCGGCCGGCGGGCGCGCCGGTGAAGATGGTCGGCCGCGAAGCTCACCCCGCGCAAGCGGGACCTGTCCACTGGTCGACGGCGACGCTCACCCGCGCGGACGGCCACTTGTAGGGCTGGTCGGCAGCTGGTGGAGGCAGTGTGAGCGTGGTCGAGGGGTCGCGGGCGGCAGCAGCGACCTGCCCACGTGCTGCTGCTCCCGACCGCGACTCCGGCCGAGCCGCGGTCGTCGACCGGGATGTCGACGCCGACCGAGTCGGCGCGGGAACTTGTCCGCTGATTCAGAACTGGCGGGCGCGGCGTGAGCGTGGCCGAGGGCAGTGCGGAGTGGTGCGGAAGCAGCGGCGTGCCCTCCGCTGCTGCTGCCGTCGGCGACTCCGGCCGAGCCGCGGTCGTCGACTTCGGCCGAGTCGACGTGGCGACATGTCCGCCGGTTCGACACCTGACGGGGCGCGGTGTAAGCGTGGCGAGGGTCGCGCGGGTGGCGCGGGTGGCGCGGGTGGCGCGGGTGGTGCGGCCGGCAGCTTGTCAGCAGCCAGGCCAGCCGCTCCGCCGAGCATGTGCCGTCGACTCTGCTGGTTCGGCACCGACGCGGCGGCGCGCGCGTGGTTCAGGGTCGTGTGCCGGGGGTGCGGCAGCGGCGGTTGGCGGCGTGGTGGCGGTCGACTCGGGGTGGGCCGGCGGTTGCGGGATCAGGCGGCGCGGCGGCGGCCGTGGGGGTCTGGTGGGGGTTGGCCGGTGAGGCGGGCGTTTTCGGCCATGCGGTCGAGGCGTTCGCGGCGGCCGGGTGGGAAGGTGAGGAAGGTGATCAGGATGGCGAAGAGGGCGGCGCCGACGATGATCCAGCGGAGGTTGTGGTTCTTCTTGGTCTCGCCGGAGTCCGAGGCGGCGGCGGGGGCCGGGGTTGCCTTGGGGCTGGGGGGGGTTGCGGCGGGCTTGCGGCTGGGGACGGCGACGTCGTAGACGGCGGAGGTCTTGCTGCTGATCAGCAGCGAGTTGCCGGAGTCGCTGAGGGCGACCGCGTCGCCCTGGGCGGTCGGCGTGGCGGTCCGGGCGATCACGTTGGGCTCGTCGCCCCACTCCATGGTGGCGAGGTCGGTGAGGCTGCGCAGGACGACCTGGCTGCCGTCGGGCAGGAAGACGCCGTCGGTCACTCCGGCGGGGCCGTCGGCGATCTTGGTCAGCTCGTTGGTGCCTTCGCGCGAGGCCTGCTCGGGGGCGGCGTAGATGCCGGACTTGCCCGAGGCGACCTTGGTGACGAAGAACAGGCGGCCGGTGCCGGGATCGATGAGCAGCGTCTCGGCGTCGTGCGCGCCGTCGGGATACTCGAAGTCGTAGCGGTGCGGCCGCAGCGCCGACTCGTCCTCGAGCGCGGACGGCTCGGGGATCGTGTAGACCTCGATCATGTCGCGGTTCTTCTTGTTGTCACCGATGTCGGCGATGTAGATCGTGCCGTCGCGGTCGACCGCGATCGCCTCGACGTCCTTCGCCGGCGCCTTCAGCCCGAGCTCCACCCGGACCTTGCCGGTGCTGTCGATGCCGTGCACCACGGCGTTCTCGCCGGAGTCGTTCACCGTCCACCAGATGCCTTCGTACTTCTGGCTCCGGGCCAGACCGGAGGAGTCGTCCACCCGGTCGTCGCGGATCGTGAACCGCTTCTTCGGCGCCGGCGGCGGATCCGCCGCGCGCTCGTTCCCGACCGGACCAGCAGCTCGGGTCGTGCTGGAGTTCGGTACGGCTCCAGCGACTTCGCTCGTGCTGGAGTTCGGTACGGCTCCAGCGGCTGCGGTCGTGCTGAAAGTCGGTAGGGCTCCGGCGGCTCCCGCGGGAAGGGCGGCGCCGGTCAGGCTGAGCAGTGATGCCGCCGTCACGGTCAGGACTGTGCGCAGCAAGCTCACGACACCGCCTCGCGGTTGAGTTCCTGAACCAGCGTCGCCAGGCGCGGGGTGACCTGCCACGCGCCGACGAGTTCCTCGTACTCCGCGCGAACCTCGGGTCCCGCGGTCGCTCCGGTCCGGGCGGCGCGGAGCAACAGGTTGCGTGGCGTGTGCTCACTGTCCACGAACTGCACGACCTCCACCCGGTAGCCGACCTGGCGCAGCACCGCCGCACGCAACGAGTCCGTCAACATGTCGGCGAGCCGCTCCCGAACGATGCCATATCTCGTCATCAAGCCGTACGGCGCCGGTGGTTCGACGCTCTTCAGCTGCTTCTGGATGTCGTGGTGGCAGCAAGGTGCCGCGAGCACCAGCGGCGCTTCCCACCCGACGGCACGGGCCAGCGCGTCGTCCGTCGCGGTGTCACAGGCGTGCAGCGCGAGCACGACGTCCGGCCGCACGTCCAGCTGCGCGTCGGCGATGGTCGCGTCGACGAACCGCAGGTGGTCCTGCCAGCCCAGCGCGGCCACCCGCTTGGTGTTCCGCGCGCGGGCTGCCGGGTTGTGGTCGATGCCGGTCATTCGCACGTCGTGTCCGGCGGCCGTCAGCAGGTGGTACGCGGCAAGCGTGAGGTAGGCGTTTCCGCAGCCCAGGTCGACCACTTGCAACGGCTGACCGGTCGTGATCCGGCCCGCCGCGATCGCCTCCTCCAGCGCCGGCGCGAGCAGCTTGCAGAACTCCTCGATCTGCTTGTACTTCGACTGCCGCGACGGCTTCACCCGGCCGTGGTGATCGCTGATCCCGAGCTCGACCAGGAACGGCGCGGCCGGATCCAGCACCCGCTGCTTGGTCCGGTCGTGATCGGTCCACTGCTCACGCGTCTCCTGCTCGCGGTGCAGCAGCACCTTGCCCTTCTTGGTGTACCGCAGCCGGAGCGTCTCGCCGGTGGTCTCCACATGCCAGTTCCCGTACGGCGCACGCAGCAGCTCGTCGACGACCTCGCCGGCCTCGGCGCTGTCGGCCGGGGCGTTGCGGGTGTGCGACTGCCGCTCGTCGAACTCGGTGATCTGCAGGTGCCGCCCGGCCTTGAGATCGACGTACCGGATCTCGGCCCGGTGGTACGCCGGCGCTTCCGCACCCCGGCGTCGGCCCGATCCGATCGCGCGGACCAGGCTCTGCGAGGAGAGCAGGGCAGCGCGGACCGCCCCGAGTGGACCGGACTCGTCGTCGGTCCCCTCCGGGTTCATGTCCGGCATCGATTCCGGCTCCAGCTCCGCTTGCATCGCGCCATTGTCGCCGACCACCTCCTTGCATCACAAAAGGGTCTCGTCCGGAGTGTCTGCGGGCCCTTCGCCGGGTCGCTCCCGACAGGTCGTCACCGGCTGCTGTCAGCACCGAACGGCTGGGTGACCAACAGGGCTTTCGACAGGCGCGTCAGGTGATCTTCTCGTCCTCGCCGAGCAGGCCCAGGGCTCTGAGCCGGGTGGCGATCCCGCCGGGCTGGCGGCCCAACGCGGTGACGAGCTCGTCGAGGGTGGCCTTTTCGTGCCACATCTTCGTGAGCAGGTTCTCCTGCTCCTGGGTCCAGACCCGGAAGGCGTTGGGGTGAGCCTTGCGGGCCTCCTCGATCCGGCGCGTCATCGAGCGCGAGGCGATCAGCTCGAGCGAGCGGATCCGGGCCTGGCGATGGCGGCCGACCTCCTCGCCGTCGCGCCAGAAGACGACCACCCCGTCGTCGAACGTCATCAGATCGGCCGGGACGTCGCAGTAGTCGGCGTCCTCGAGCATCACCCGCAGCATGGTCCAGCCTCCAGTCCGGGGAGCCGCCGGCCTCGGTCGGACCGCGTCGGGTTCCCCTCTCACGAACAAAGTGCCGCGATCCGAGCCGCACCCGGCGGCGAGTTCGGAAGCTGTGGACAACCGACTGCAAAGAATTTTTGCAAAAGCTCTTTGCAAACCGATTGTGCAGTTCTAGAGTGACCGCATGACCGGAGACGAGATCGTTCAGCTGGACGGACGGGTCCTGCGCGCCCTCGCGCACCCGATGCGCAACCGGATCGTCGGGCTGCTGCGCATCCACGGCCCGCAGACCGCCACGACCCTGGCCGGCCGGCTCGGCGTCAACACCGGCGCCACCAGCTACCACCTGCGCCAGCTGGCCGAGGCCGGTCTGGTCGAGGAGGACGAGAGCCGCGGCAACGCCCGCGACCGGTGGTGGAAGGCCTCGCACATGGGCACCGAGTTCGACGCCGCGGCACTGCTGCAGACCGAGCCCGAACTGACCCTCGGCTTCCTGCACGGCATCGGCCAGACCTACGCCGAGAACATGTTCCGCGCGATCGACGGCTGGCAGACGCTCGACCCGGAGTGGCGGGAGGCGACGCTGCTGTCCGACTGGGCCTTCCACCTGACCCCGGAACAGCTGACCACACTGACCAGCGAGGTGATGGCCGTCTTCGAGAAGTACCGCACCGACCTGGCCCAGCCGGCCCCCGAAGGCACCAAGAAGGTCACCGTCCAGATCCAAGCCTTCACCTGGGAACGCGAATGACCGCCGAGCAGGCGCCGACGCCGTACCGGGCGCCGCTGATCGCGTTCCTGGTGGCGAACGTGGTCTCGATCTGCGGGACCCGGCTGAGCACGATCGCCATCCCCTGGTTCGTGCTGACCAGCACCGGGTCGCCGTTCAAGACCGGTGTGGTCGCGCTGGCCGAGATGCTGCCACTGGTGGTCTGCAAGGCCGTCGGCGGTCCGCTGATCGACCGGCTCGGACCCAAGCGGATCAGCGTCGCCGCCGACACCGCCAGCATGTTCGTGGTGGCGCTCATCCCGCTGCTGCACACCCTGCACCTGCTGAGCTTTCCCCTACTGCTCGCCGTGGTCGCAGTCGCAGGTGCGCTGCGCGGTCCAGGCGACGCGGCGAAGGGCACGCTCGTCCCCGACATCGCGACAGCGGCCAAGATGCCGCTGGAACGAGTCACCGGTCTGGAGAGCACCACCGAACGCCTGGCCGGCCTGATTGCCTTCGGTGTGGCCGGTGCGCTCATCGCTCTGGTCGGCGAGGTCAACGCACTGTGGATCGACGCCGCGTCGTTCGGCCTCTGCGCGCTGCTGATCCGGCGCTGGATCCCGTCCGCTCACCAGCGAACCGAGGAGCAGGACGACGAAGGCACCTACCGCCAACGGCTGCACGAGGGCTGGCGGTTCCTTCGCGGCGACCGGCTGCTCCTGCCACTCGTCCTGATGATCGCGGTCACCAACCTGTTCGACATGGCGTACGCCGCGGTGATGCTGCCGGTCTGGATCCGGGACCACGGGTTCGGCCCGCCCGAGATCAGCCTGGTGCTGACCGCGTTCAGCGTGACGGCCACGTTGTTCGCCGCTCTCGCGTCGGCGATCGGCGACAAGCTCCCCCGCAAGCTGGTGTTCACCGTCGCCTTCCTGATCTGTGGAGCGCCACGGTTCGTCGTGATGGCGTTCGACTCACCTCTGTGGGCCGTGTGCGCGGTGGCAGCGCTCGCCGGCGTCGGTGCCGGCTTCATCAACCCGGTGCTCGGCGCACTGTTCATCGAGCGCATCCCCCGCCCGCTGCTCGGCCGGGTCAACTCGCTCGGCGACGCGATGGCCTGGACCGGTGTACCGCTGGGTGGCGTGGTGGCCGGTGCGATGATCGTGGTGCTGGGACTGGCTCCCGCGTTGCTGACGGCCGGTGCCATCTACTTCGTCGCCACCATGTCACCGCTGGTCTTCGGGCACGGCGAGGACTGGGGCGGCCGGCAGCCTAGACGGGGTCGTTCGGGTCCTCCGGGAACCGGGGACCGTCCGGAACAGGCGGCAACCGCTTCGTCGCCGCCTCAGTGACACTGGGCTCGGCCTCGCGCCGCAGCCGGTCCCGCTCCGCCCCGAGCAGACCGAGCAGCACGAGGTCGAGCAGCATGCCACCGACCGCGGCGAACTGCGTCCCGGCGAACTGGAACACCTGGGTCACCAGCAGCGACACCAGTACGGCGAGCTCGAACAGCCGCACCGCACGAGCCCGGTCACCGACCCGCAGCCGCAGCCAGCCGCGCACCGTGAAGGTGGCCGACAGCACGCTTCCCGCGGCAACCCCCAGCACGGGGAAGTCAGTCAGCAACTCCCCTCTGTCGAAGCGGATCCCAGCGGCAATCGCCGGAGCCCCCAACGCCTGCAGAGCCAGTACGCCGACCGCGACGCGCGGCGCGAGCGGATGCGTGGACAGCCGGTCGAAGCCTCGCTTCAGCGCCCGCCAGGCCGCGTCGACCGGCGCGGCCAGCTCCACCTCGTCCGGCTCGACCGCTGCGAGCAGGGCCCGGGTCTCGCGGCGTCCGGCGACCTGCGGCGGGACCTGACGCAGTTGCTCCGACGCCTGAGCCAGCCGGCGCCGGGACAGCCCACCGGCGACTCCCTCGACGGCGTGGTCGACCACGTTGGCCAGCTGCTCGCGCGGGTCGATCGGCCGCCGGGTGGTGACGAACCGGCTGCCCAGCACGATCAGCACGAACACGACGTACACGATCGCGGCGGTGGGTTGGTAGAAGTAGTTGTTGTCCGAGGTGACGAACTTGCCGACCTCGTCGATGAACAGGCCGAACCCGACCCCACCGATCAGCGCCGCTGCGGGCCGGACCACCGGACCGACGTACGCGAGCAGCAGCACGATGGCCACCAGCATCAGCAGGCCACCGGGCAGGACGTGCGCGATGTGCAGGCCCTTGCCACCGATCTGCGGGTAGCCGCTGAGTCCGAGGATCAGCCGGGTGATCAGCACGGTCGCCACACCCGACACCACGAACGTGGTCAGGTGCTCGCCGCTGCGGACGTTACGGACCAGCCCCGCCCGCAGCAGGTACGGCGACCGCGTCGGGGAGCTCATGGCGCGTCAGGTTAGCGCGTCAGCCGACGAGGGCGGCGATCACCACGATGGCGACAAGAGCCAGCAGTACGACAGAGGTGACGAGCCGTCGGGTCCGGGGGTCCACCGGTTCAGGCTAGTAGATGGCCTCCGGGCGGCGTGACGAGCGGGTCGGGCCGGTGCACGCCCCGCGGCGTGTAGCCGAGCGAGCCGGAGATCCCGAGGTGGTCCGCGAGCAGCCAGACGATGGCCAGCCACATCTCGGTGCCCTGCAGACCGGGGATCGAGCGGTCGTCGCGGCCGTCCGGTGCGAAGGCGAAGCCCCCTCCGTCGACCCAGCGGTCGAGGATCCCGGACAGCATGTCCCTTGCCCATCGCTCGCCCTCCACCCGCCCGTACGACGTCTGCCGCGCGGCCAGCCAGAGCGGATGGATGACGTCGAGCACGTTGCACGCGTTGTAGCCGTCGCCGGTGAAGACGGCGCGGTCCTGGGCGTGGGTGAGCACGGTCCGGACGGCCTGCTCCGGGTACGGCAGCGGAAGGCCGAACTGGGCGTAGGTGCCGCGGGTCAGCCGGTAGAAGCCGTTGACGACCTGGAGCCAGCCGTCGTCGGGGTGATGATTGCCCCAGGCACCGGTCTCGGGATCCGCACGAGTGGTCAGCCAGCCGAAGAGGGTGAAGAACGCGTCACCGGGATTTTCCTTGTGGTCGTGGAGATTGCGGGCCATCGCGGTGCCGAGGGCATCGATTCCGGCGCCGGCGCTCCAGGCGTTTCTTGCCCAGGGCAATTGGTCGAGCCGGGTGGTCAGATTGTCCGGGAGAACGATGGGATGCTCGAAGCTGCTGCCGAGGAGCTGGAGGGCGTATCCGACGCAGAGGATGTGGTAGCTGGCGGGGCCTTCGAGGACCGAGAGGCCGGTGAAGTCGGGCTGGTCGTCGGAGGCGAGATCGCCGGGGGCGACGAGGCCGGTGACGGGGTCTTGGCGGGACCGTAGGCGGCGGATCAGGTCGTCGGTGGTGTGGCCTTCGGGGGCTCGGCGCAGCAGCAGGTCGGAGATCTCGATCGCGTCGCACCACGGGCGGATCGCGGGGTCGGCAACGACGCCGGGGCGGTCGACGAAGCGCTCGCCGTCGAAGGACCGGGCCAGTACGTCGCCGACCTGGTCGCGGGCGCGGGAGGCGAAGGCCGCCAGCCGCTCCGGGAGATCGAAGCCGGCAGCGGTCGGGGCGGTGGCGGGAGTCGGGCTCGTGGCGGAGGTAGGGGCGGCGCCGGGAGTCGAGCTCGTGGCGGAGGTTGGGGTGGCGGCAGGCGTCAGCTGAGCGGAGAAGGGTACGGCAACCGGCGCGGAATTCGCCGCGCGCCGATCGCGGAGAACCCGCGCCGGATTCCCCGCCGCAACCGACCACGCCGGCACGTCCTTGGTAACCACCGCGCCGGCGCCGATGATGCTGTGCGAACCGATCGTGACGCCGTCCAGGACGATCGCGTTCGAGCCGATCCAGACGTCGTCGCCGACGGTGATGCCGCGGGCGGTGTGCGGCTGGCGGAAGATCGGCTGGTCCGGCGCGGTGCCGTGGTTGAACGCGAGCAGCGACGTGTGCGCGCCGATCCGGACCCCGTCGCCGATCGTGATCCGGCCGCGGACCACGGCGTACGGGTTGATCGTGCTGTCCGCGCCGATGCTGATCTCGCCGGTGACGTAGGTGTGCGCGGCCAGGTACGACCGCTCCCCCATCCGCAACCGGTCGCAGAAGACCGCCGCGGTCGACGCGACGAAGACGTCCTCGGCCAGCTCGGTCGGGCCGGATTCCGCCAGCTGCCGATGCCGCTCGGACTGGTCCGCACGTTGCTCCGCGGACGCGCGGCCGGGGTACTCCCAGGGCAGGAAATCGAGGCGATCAACCATGGGACAACGCTATCCACGAGTCGCGACCCACGGCGTACGACGGCCTGTCGCCGAGCCGCGCTGCTACTCTCCGGGACATGCGGGGCGGGAGACAGCGATGACCGGAACCGGGTCCTTGGACAGCGGGCAGACCGCGGACAGGCCTCCGGCGAGCAGCAGCGCCCGGCGGAGCCAGCGGGTGACGATCACCGATCTCGCCCGCCGCCTGGACATCTCGAAGGCCTCGGTCTCCTACGCGCTGAACGGCCGGTCCGGCGTCAGCGAGGAGACCCGCCGGCGCGTGCTCGAGCTGGCCGAGGAGCTCGGCTTCCACCCGAACTCGGCCGCCGTCGCGCTGTCCGCGAGCCGGACCCGGACGATCGGCATCGTGATCGCCCGCGACCCCGCGCTGATCTCCACCGAAGCGTTCTATATGCGCACACTGGTCGGCATCGAGCAGTACCTGAACGAGGTCGACTCCTCCCTGCTGCTGCGGCTGACCGGCGAGCACGGCGAGGACCTGGACGTCTTGCGGCGCTGGAGCCGGCAGGGCCGGGTGGACGGGTTCATCCTGTTCGACGAGCACCAGCAGGACCCGCGCATCACGCTGCTGAAGGAGCTCGGCGTTCCCAGCGTCGTGGTCAGCTCCAACGCGCCGGACGACGGCGTCGGCCGGCTGATCAGCTCGCCGGACGAGACCGTCACTCTCCTCCTCGATCACCTGGTCGCGCTGGGCCATCGGGACATCGCCCACGTCAGCGGCCCGTTCCACTTCGTGCACGAGCAGTTGCGCGTCCAGCTGTTCCAGGAGCACGCCGTACGCCGTGGCGTCCGCGTCCGGCACCACGAGGGCAGCTACCGGTACGAGGACGGCGCAGACATCACCCGCCAGGTGCTCACCGACAGCGACCGGCCGACCGCGCTGGTGCTCGGCAACGACCTAATGGCTGTCGCGGCGCTCCGGGTCGCCACCGAGCTCGGCACCGTCGTACCGGACGAGTTGTCGATTGTCGCGTGGGACGACTCGCCGCTGTGTGAGCTGGCCCGGCCGGGCATCACCGCGGTCGACCAGCAGACGATGGAGCGCGGCCGGGCGGCGGCCGACCTGCTCTTCAAGATCGCGGCGGGCGGCTCAGAGCTGCATGTCCAGGCACCTGCCGGGGTACTGCGGGCGCGGGAGTCCAGCGCTCGAGCCCCGCACTAGTTCGAAACCGCAACACCGCCGCAACCGTGGTGTGCGCACTCGTGCGCGAAGCTGCCGATTACCCGCACACGGTTCCGCTCAGGTCACATAGCAGTAACGAAGCAGACCCGACTGAACCGGTTCGGGTTTACGAACTTAACCGGTTAGGCCACTATGGGCCGGACCAGCCTCTGCTTCCCTGCCGGAGGCTCGATGGGACGAGGGAGTCCGACGTGAGACTGCGTTCGCTTGTAGCCGCAGTAGCGGTGTCCGCCTTGGGAATCAGCCTGGCCGCCTGTGGTGGCAGCGACTCCGGTGATTCCAACGGCGGTGGTGGCGGTGGAGACGCCACGCTGACCTACTGGGCCAGCAACCAGGGCACCAGCCTGGACAACGACAAGCAGGTCCTGACCCCGGTACTGGAGAAGTTCACCCAGGAGACCGGTGTGAAGGTCAACCTGGAGGTGATCGGCTGGAACGACCTGCAGACCCGGATCCAGACCGCGATCACCTCCGGCCAGGCGCCGGACGTCGTCAACATCGGCAACACGTGGGCCGCCTCGCTGCAGGCGACCGACGCGTTCCTGCCGTTCGACGGCGAGGCGATGGACGCGATCGGTGGGAAGGACAAGTTCGTGCCGACGGCTCTGGCGACCGGCGGCAAGGAAGGCACCGACCCGACCTCGGTCCCGCTCTACGGTCTGGCCTACGGCCTGTACTACAACAAGGCGATGTTCCAGCAGGCCGGCCTGCAGCCGCCGAAGACCTGGGAAGAGATGGTCGCCGCGGCCAAGAAGCTGACCAACCCGGCCAAGAACCAGTGGGGCATGGCGCTGGCCGCCGGCAGCTACACCGAGAACGTGCACTTCGCGTTCATCAACGCCGCGCAGAACAAGGCCGACTGGTTCGACGCCGACGGCAAGCCGACCTTCACCGGTGACGGCAACGTGCAGGGCGTGCTGCGCTACCTCGACCTGATGCAGAAGGACAAGGTCGCCAACCCGTCGAACGCCCAGTACGACAACGGCACCAAGTCGGTGAACGACTTCGCGACAAAGAAGGTCGCGATGGTGATCAACCAGAACAACGCCGACTCCTCGATCGTTGCCAACGGCATGAAGGCCGGCGAGTACGGCGTCGTGCCGTTCCCGGCGCCGGCCGGCGGCGAGCAGGTGGCCAGCCACGTGGCCGGCATCAACCTGTCGATCTTCAAGAACACCAAGAACAAGGACGCGGCGCTGAAGTTCGTCAAGTACATGACCGACGCGCCGACCCAGACCACGCTGGGCAAGCCGTTCGCCTCGCTGCCGGTCCTGAAGGACGCCAAGCCGGTGTTCACCACCGACGCGACCGAGGCGGCGACGTTCCAGGACATCTACAACACCAAGTCCAAGCCGCTGCCGCTGGTGCCGGCCGAGGACCAGTTCGAGAGCACCGTCGGCAAGGCGATGAACTCGATGTTCGCCAAGATCGCGACCGGTGGCACGGTCACCGCCGACGAGGTCAAGGCGGCCCTGAAGACCGCCGAGGACCAGGTCGCGGCGAGTAGCTGACCCACGAACGGTGGCCCGGGCAACGTTGCCCGGGCCACCTTTCGTCGCCGTCGACCCCGCGATCCACAGACAGGAGGCGCCGGATGTCCGTCGCCACACACGATGCGCCCGTCACCGCGGGCGCGACCCCACGCGCGAAGAAGAAGCGTGGACCGGACCGCCGGCCCGGGCTGAGCCGGAGCCTGCCGTACCTGCTGCTCGCCCCCGCGGTCCTGCTCGAGCTGCTGATCCACATCATCCCGATGCTGGTCGGCATCTGGATGAGTTTCGTCAAGCTGACCAAGTTCTTCATCGCCAACTGGTCGGCGGCACCCTGGGCGGGCTTCGACAACTACAAGGTGGCTGTCGACTTCGACAACGCCGTCGGTGAGGGGCTGCTCAAGTCGTTCGGCGTCACCATCGTCTTCTCCGCGGTCACGCTGGCCCTGTCCTGGGCGCTCGGCATGGCCGCGGCGGTCGCGCTGCAGCCGGCGTTCAAGGGCCGCAGCATCGTCCGGACCCTGTTCCTGGTCCCGTACGCCCTGCCCGCCTACGCCGGCATCCTGACCTGGAACTTCATGCTCCAGCGCGACACCGGCGCGGTGAACCACGTCCTGGTCGACAACCTCGGCCTGACCTCGGACCGGCCGTTCTGGCTGATCGGCGGCAACGCCTTGATCTCGCTGATCACGGTCGCGGTCTGGAAGCTGTGGACGTTCGCGTTCCTGACCCTGATGGCCGGCCTGCAGAGCATCCCGAACGACGTCTACGAGGCCGCCTCGGTGGACGGCGCGGGCCTGCTCCGGCAGTGGCGCCACATCACGCTGCCGTCGCTGCGACCGGTCAACCTGGTGCTGGTCCTGGTGCTGTTCCTGTGGACGTTCAGCGACTTCAACACCCCGTACGTGCTGTTCGGTACGGCGCAACCGCCCGCGGGTGACCTGATCACCTTCCACATCTACAACGCGTCGTTCCTGACCTGGAACTTCGGCTCCGGCGCCGCGATGTCGGTGCTGCTGCTGATCTTCCTGATGATCGTCACCGGCGCCTACCTGCTCGTCACCGGAAGGAGGTCGCGTCGTGCGTGACACCAAGGGATTCAAGATCTACCGGGCGGTCGTGCTGGCCGTGCTCGGCCTGTTCGTCCTGGTCCCGCTGTACGTGATGGTGACGTCCTCGATGAAGCCGCTGAGCGACGTCCAGGGCGCCTTCACCTGGTGGCCGTCGAACCTCACCCTCGACCCGTTCGTGGACATGTGGCGCACGGTGCCGCTGGCCCGGTACTTCGTGAACTCCACGATCGTGTCGGTGGCCGCGACGGTGTTCTCGGTCGCGATCGCGATCCTGGCCGCGTTCGCGGTGTCGCGGTTCCGGTTCCGCGGCCGGACGGTGTTCAGCACCACCGTGCTGTCGACGCAGATGTTCCCGGGCGTGCTGTTCCTGCTGCCGCTGTTCCTGATCTTCGTGAACATCAACAACTCCACCGGGGTGCAGCTGGTCGGCACCCGGCTCGGGCTGATCATCACCTACCTGACCTTCAGCCTGCCGTTCTCGATCTGGATGCTGGCCGGGTACTTCGACAGCATCCCGCGCGAGCTCGACGAGGCCGCGCTGGTCGACGGCTGCGGCCCGATGGGCGCGCTGTGGCGCGTCGTACTGCCCGCCGCCCGCCCGGGGGTGATCGCGGTCGCCATCTACTCCTTCATGACCGCGTGGGGTGAGGTGCTGTTCGCGTCGGTGATGACGACCGAGGCCAACCGGACGTTGTCGGTCGGTCTGCGGCAGTACTCGACCCAGACCAACGTCTATTGGAACCAGATCATGGCCGCGGCCCTCGTGGTCAGCATCCCGGTCGTGATCGGCTTCCTGCTGGCGCAGCGCCACTTCGTCGCCGGCGTGACAGCGGGTGCGGTGAAGTAGCAGTCCCCCGTACGCCGAAGCGCCCGGTCCCGGATCTCCCCGGAGCCGGGCGCTTCGTCGTACGGACTCAGTAGTCCGACGGGCCGTAGATGTTCACCGACGTCGAGAAGCTGGACGCGGACCGGCCGTTCTTGCGGATCGTCGCGCCGCTCACCCCGTGGATCGAGACCCGGTAGCCACCGAACTTTGCGTCCCGCACCGTCGCCGGGCCGCCGTCGGCCTGGCCGGCGTGCTGCGCGGTGAAGCTGGTGATCTGCTGCCGGACCGCCGGGTCCTTGATGACCAGCGGCAGTACGCCGGGCAGGCCCGCCTTCAGCGTCGCGAAGGCCAGGCCCGGACCCTGGGGAAACTCGCCGGCACCGCCCGCGCGGCCGCCGACGTCGACGCTCTCGACGAAGTTCTTCTGGGTGTAGTCGCGGTCGATGCCGACCTCCAGCTTGCCCTTGGTGCACTCGATCCCGAGCACCCGGTCCTCCGTGCAGACGTACCCCTTGGACTTGAGCGTGCCGACGAGACCGCTGACCGTGATGCCGGGAAAGCAGTCGTTGCAGACCGTCCGTGCCGGAGGAACGGCCGGCGAGCTGGGCGATACGCCGGGGCTCGTGCCGGCCGAGGGGCTGTCGGCCGGAAACGTCGGCCCGTCGTTCACGGGCTGGGTCGCAGCCGGCTGGGTCGAGCCGCCGGCGCTGTCGTCGGAGCCGCCGGTGAAGCTGGTGACCGCGAAGACGCCACCGGCGACGACGACCAGGGCGCCGACGACGCCGAGCACGATCACGCCGGCTTTGCTCGAGCGGCGCGGCGGCGGGGGCGGCGGGTAACCGCCGTACTGCGGGCCGTGCTGCGGCTGCCCGTACGGCGGCGGCTGGGGCTGCCCGTACTGGGGTTGCTCGTACGGCGGTTGCTGCGGCTGCTGACCGTACGGCGGCTGGCCCGGGTGGCCGTTCTGCTGGTTGCTCACCGCCACAATGTAGTGAGCCGGTGGTTCAGGCGAAGAGCTTCTCGCCCCAGAAGGAGCCAGCCGGTACGCCGCCGGGGCAGGCGAAGATGCCGGAGCCGACATGGCGGATGTACTCGTTCATCACGTCGGAGCGGGCCAGCTGGCGCTGGATCGGGATGAACTGCTTGCGCGGATCGCGCTGGTAGGCCAGGAAGAACAGGCCCGCGTCGAGGCGGCCCAGACCGTCCGAACCGTCGACGAAGTTGTAGCCGCGGCGGAGCAGTTCAGCGCCGTTGTTGAACTGGGGATGTGCCAACCGGATGTGCGCGTCCTTGGCGACCTTCAACTCGCCGTCCGCGCCCTTGGCCTCGAAGTCGATCGGGTCGAACTCCTCGGACTTGCCCAGCGGGGCGCCGGTGCCCTTGCCGCGGCCGACGATCAGCTCCTGCTCGCTGAGCGACGTACGGTCCCAGGTCTCGATCGTCATCCGGATCCGGCGGGCGACCAGGTACGAGCCGCCGACCATCCAGTCCGGGCCGTCCTCGGGCTGCACCCAGAGCTGCTGCTCCAGCTTGGCGGTGTCCTCGAGCTTGAGGTTGTTCGTGCCGTCCTTGAAGCCGAACAGGTTGCGCGGCGTGGTCTGCGCACGCGAGGTGGACGACGTCCGGCCGAAGCCGAGCTGGGAGTAGCGCACGGCGGTGGTGCCGAAGCCGATTCGGGCCAGGTTGCGGATCGCGTGGACGGCGACGTGCGGGTCGTCGCTGCAGGCCTGGACGGCGATGTCGCCGCCGCTGCGGGCCGGGTCGAGGTTGTCGCCGATGAAGTGCGGCAGATCGACCAGGGCGGCTGGGCGACGGGCCTTCAGGCCGAAGCGATCGTTGCCCTTGGCATCTTGGAAGAAGCTCGGGCCGAAGCCGATCGTCAGGGTGAGCCGGGCCGGCGGGAGGCCGACGGCTTCACCGGTGTCCTCGGGCGGCGCTTCGGCCGGGCCGTTCACCGCGCCGTACTGGCCGATGTCGCGCCCGGCCGTCATCAGCGCGGCGGCCGCGGTCCACTCCTTGAGCAGCGCGATCACCTGGTCACGCTTGTCGGTGGTGACGTCGAAGGTCGCGAAGTGCAGCCGGTCCTGCGCGGGGGTGACGATCCCGGCCTGGTGCTGACCGTGGAACTCCACCGGCCCACTGTTGTCGGCGGCCTGCGACTCCTCACTGCTCAGGACGGAGTGCGCGGCGTACCCAGCAACGCCGGTGGCAACGGCAGCCCCCGCCGCGCCGAACAGCCCGCGGCGGGAGATGCCCTTCTTCGGCTCACTCATTTCTTCGCGATGACCCCGGCGACCTTGCTGACCGGTTCGGCCAGGGCGTCGACGACGTTGCCGAGTTCGCGGCGCTCGGCCTCGGTCGGCAGGTAGGGCTTGAAGCCGTCGCCGACGCGGTACTTGTCGACCGCGGCGAAGACCGCCTTGAAGTTGGTGTCCAGCGTGGTGACCAGCGCGGCGTCGCGCTGCTGCAGGGCCGGGCGGAGCGCCTGAATCGCGGCCTGCGAGCCCTCGACGTTGGCCTGGAAGTCCCACAGGTCGGTGTGCGAGTAGCGGTCCTCCTCACCGGTGATCTTGCCGGTGGCAACCTCGTCCAGCAGCTCCTTGGCACCGTTGGCCAACTGCAGCGGGTTGAGCTGCACGGTCTTGGCCTTGGCGACCACGGTCTTCACGTCGACCAGCAACTGGTCGGCGTACTTCGCCATACCGGCGGTGCTGTTCTTCTCCCACAGCGCCTGCTCGATGCGGTGGTAGCCGGTCCACTCGGTGCCCGGCTCGACGTCGTTCACCCGGGCGTCGATCTTCGGGTCGAGGTCGCCGAACGACTCCGCCACCGGCTCGATCCGCTCCCAGTAGGTGCGCGAGACCGGGAACAGCGCCTTGGCCTTGGCCACGTCGCCCGCCTTGACCGCGGTGACGAACTCGGTGGTCTTCTCCTCCAGCGCGATCGCCTGCGAGTTCACGTAGCGCTGGTAGCTGACCGTGGCCTCCTTCAGCGCGGTGTCGGTGTCCACCTGCGCGGCCGCCTCACCGGTGACGATCAGGTCACCGCGGATGCCGTCGCCGACCATGCCGGGCTTGCAGACCGCCTGGTACTTGCCGGTCGGCAGCTCGACGATCAGGTCGCGCTTCAGGCCGGGGCCGATGTTCTCGACCTCGCCCATCACGCGGTCGCCCTCGGCGTACACGTAGAACTCGGTGACCTTGCTGCCGCCGTTGGAGACCGAGAAGGTGCTGGTGCCGGACTTCACGTCCCGGCGGCTCAGGTCGCAGCCGTCGTCGGAGGCCTTCACGGTGACCGGGCCGGTGTCGTCGCCGGGCGCGGCCGCGGGGGCCTCCTCGGCGCATCCGGTGAGGGCGGCGAGCAGCAGGACCGCGCCGGCCGCGAGGCCGCGGCGGGTGGTGATCGGGTTCATCGGGATTCCTTCTCGGGTGGCCGTCGAGGCCGGAGTGGTCAGGCCTGGGCAGGCACTGCGGGTGGTGCCGCCGGACGCTTGACCGGACGGAGGTAGAGCACGAGGACCGGGATCAGGTAGACCAGCCACGCGGTCAGCTCGATCACGGTCGGGGCCGGGGTGAAGTTGAGGATCCCCTTCAGCAGTACGCCGTACCAGCTGTCCGGCGGGATCGCCGCGGAGATGTCGAAGGCCAGGTTGTGCAGACCGGGCAGGATGTTCGCCTCTTGCAGGTCGTGGAAGCCGTAGGCGAAGATGCCGGCCGCGACCAGGATCAGCAGCGCGCCGGTCCAGTTGAAGAACACGCCGAGGTTGATCTTGACGGCGCCGCGGTAGATCGCGAAACCGAGCCCGACCGCGGTGATCAGGCCGAGCAGTACCCCGACGAACGGCGTCGCGGTGGTCGCTGTCGCCGCCGAGGCGTAGACGATGAACGCGGTCTCGATGCCCTCGCGGAAGACCGCCAGGAAGGCGAGCAGCACGACCGCGGCCGGTCCCATCCGCAGCGCGACGTCCATCCGGTCGCGCAGATCCTTGGCGATCGTGCGGGACGCCTTGCGCATCCAGAAGATCATCCAGGTGACGAAGCCCACCGCGATGATCGACATCACGCCGCCGATCGTCTCCTGGGTGGTGAACGACTTCGCGGTCAGCGCGGTGATGAACTGCAGCAGGGCCCAGCCGGCGGCCGCGACGGCGACCGCCGCGGCCACTCCGGCCCAGACCAGTTTGAGCCGGTCGCGATGACCGGACTTCACCAGGAACGTGGCCAGGATGCTGACCACCAGGGACGCCTCCAGTCCCTCACGCAGTCCGATGAGGTAGTTGGCGAGCATGGCGGTACTCCTGGAACTTAGGGTTGTCTAACCTTTGGAAGGTTAACCTAAGAAATCCCATTCGCCCACTGTGTCGTAGGCCGCACCATGACTCGGCCCCTCGCCCAGGCGCGACGAGATCAACCGCAGGTTCTCCGCCGTCCAGGCCGGTCCCTGGTACTCGTCGAAGACCCGCACCCAGCGCACGACGTCCATCGGCCGGCGCATCCGGGCCAGCGTCAGGTGCGGCGTGAACTTGCGCCCGTCGACGGTGACGCCGGCCTTGTTCGCCGCCGACCGCGTCGTCATCGCGAGGTGCTTGAGCGACCCGGTCTCGTCGTGCACCCCGGTCCACAACACCCGGGCATCCGGTACGCCGGGGAACGCGCCCGCTCCCCCCAGCCGCAGATCGAACGGCTTCTGCCGGGCAGCGGCCCGTTCCAGCCCCTCCCCCAGATCATCGGTCTTCCACTCCGGCACCTCCCCCAGGAACGCGAGGGTGATGTGCCAGGTCTCGTCACTGGCCCACCGAACGTCCTCGTCCGGGTGGGACCGGCGCGGCTCCACGAACTCACTCAGATGCTCGACTACCTCCACAGGCGGCACAACGGCCACGAACAATCGCATGAGAACAGACTGCCAGTTGGGCTGGCCGCCCCCAACCGACTTCCGGGTCGGGCATGATGAGGCGATGACCAGCAGATCGGATCACCAGTCCACCCGATGAGCGACGCGCACAGGCTCCGAGCCGAGGCCTTCACCGGCCGGCTCCAGCCTTGGGCCCGGATCCCCGGCTGCTTCGGCGACAGCCAGATCGTCGCCAGTTCTGTCGACCTCGACGGTCGTCTGATCGCCTTGATCGCCGATGCCGTGGCCCACGCCACGGTGGATCGGCCGTACCGGGCCCGTGCGCTGGTCGTCGGCCCTTCGGGCGTCACCGCCGATGTCGAGCTCGAGCCGCTCGACGCCGAGTACCCGATGATCGATGCCCTGGGCGACGGCTTCGTCGTGGCCGACGCACGGAACCGGCGGCAGACCGCGCCCCGGCGGCACAACGTCCGCGTCGTCGGCCCGGACGGATCGACCGTCACGTCCTTCAACGCCGGAGACGCGATCGAGCACCTGCTGGTCGACCGCTCCGGCAACATCTGGACGGGCTACTCCGACGAGGGTGAGTTGCTGATCGCCGGTAGTAGCCCGCGGCCACTTCCCGGTCTGGGGCGCTGGAAGCCGGACGGCAATCTCGCCTGGCTGCCGGCGTACGACGGTGTCGGATGGATGGACTGCTACGCCCTCAACGTCGGCGCGAAGCTCACGTGGGGCTGTCCCTACACCGAGTTCCCGCTGGTGACCGTTGATCGGAAGGGAGTACGCAGCGTCCGTGGAACAAGCGTCAGAGGCGCTCGCGGCCTCTTGGTTGCCGGGCCGCTGGTCGCCTTTCTCGGCGAGTACGACGACTACCGCCATGACCGGCGCCGGACTGTTCCCAGTCGGCAGGTGACGGTCAGCATCGGATGGAATGACGACGGCGACGGCCGCGTTTCGGTCGAGCGCAAGCTCCCGTTGACGATGCCGGACGGCAGCGCGCCGCCGGGGCAGCCGCGGCAGATCGTGTGCCGTGACGACCGGGCCTTCGTCCGGTTCGACGATCCTCGGGAATGGTTCCTGCTGGAGCTCTAGGCAGCGCAGGCAGGGCACACTGAGGTATGGACGAGCGGAAGCTGCCTTCGCCGTGTGTGGTGGTGCTGGTGGGGCCGGGGGCGGCGGGGAAGTCGACGTGGGCCGCGGCGCGGTTCGCGGGCGAACTGGTGGTGTCGAGTGATCGGCTGCGGGCGTTGGTGGGGGCCGGGGAGGACGATCTGGCGGCGAGTGCTGATGCGTTCGCGTTGCTGGAGGAGGTGGTGCGGCAGCGGATCGGGCGGCGGCTGACGACCGTGATCGACACGTTGGGGCTGGATCGGGAGCGGCGGCTGCGGTGGTTGGCGTTGGCTCGGGAGCACGGGATGCCCTGTGTGGCGGTGGCTTTCGACACCCCGGCGGCCGAGTGCCGGCGGCGGAATCGTGAGCGGGTGAAGCGGATTCCGGCCGAGGCGCTGGCGGCGCAGTTGAAGACGTGGAACCGGGTGAAGAAGGAGCTGCCGGGCGAGGGCTTCGACGAGGTGCTGCAGGCGGCGACGGAGGTTCGCGTCGTACCGGAGGCGTTCGTGCAGGCGGAGACGGCGGTACGGCGGGAGGACGAGGTGCCGCGCGGGCTGCGGTTCGGGTTGCAGATCAGCAGCTACACACACAAGGGCGGGCGGAAGACGACCGGCGAGTGGATCCGGCAGGTCGGCGCCCGGGCGGAGGCGGCGGGGTTCGACGCGATCTACGTGATGGACCATTTCCGGCAGATCCCGCAGATCGGGCGGGCCTGGGAGGACTTCCTGGAGAGCTGGACGACGCTGGCGTACCTCGCGGCCTGTACGGAGCGGGTGCGGCTCGGCACGCTGGTCACTGGCATCACGTACCGGAACGTCGCGCATCTGGGCAAGATCGTTGCCACGCTGGACGTGCTGAGCGGCGGGCGTGCAGTGTGCGGGGTCGGGCTCGGCTGGTTCGAGGCCGAGCACAAAGCGTACGGGTGGGAGTTTCCCTCGACCGCCGAGCGGTACGCGTTGCTCGAGGACGCGTTGCAGGTGCTGCCGGTGCTGTGGGGTGCGGGAAACAAGGGGTTTCGCGGCAAGGTGCTCGACGTGCCGGACACGACCTGCTACCCGCGCCCCTTGCAGGACAAGGTGCCGTTGCTGGTCGGTGGGAGCGGGCCCCGGACCCTACGGCTCGCAGCCCGGTACGCCGACGCCGCCAACGTCTTCGGCGACGCCGGCCGCGTGCGGGAGAAGGCCGATTACCTGAAGACCCAGCCGCGGCAGATCGAGCTCACCCATCTGTCGACGACGCTGATCGGCCGGGACCAGCGCGAGGTCGATGCCTTGGTCAACCAACTGCGGCCGCGCAACCAGGACCCGGCCCGGTACGCCGCGACGGTGAACGCCGGTACGATCGCCGATCAGGCCGGCCGCTTTCGCCAACTGGCCGAGGCCGGCGCCGCCGAGGTGATGTTCAGCCTGCCGAACCTCGACGACGACCTCACTCCGCTGGACGCCGCCGGCGAGGTGATCAACGCGTTCCGCTGACCCGCACCAAACCGATTTTCAGTTCTTGCCGAGCGGGATGTTCAGCAAGGCGTTCTCGATCAGCTCCGGCAGCGCCGGGTGGATCCAGTACTGACCGCGCGCCATCGTGTGCGCGTCGAGGCCGAAGCTCATCGCCTGGATGACCGGTTGCAGGATCGAGCTGGCCTGCGGGCCGATGATGTGGGCGCCGAGCAGCAGGCCGGTTTTCGGGTCGGCGAGCAGCTTGGCGAAGCCGCTGGTGTTCTCCATCGCCCAGCCGTAGGCGATACCGGCGTACTCGGCGCGGCCGACGACGTACTCGACGTTCTGCTCCTGCGCCTGTTCCTCGGTGAGCCCGACGGACGCGATCTGCGGCGAGCCGAAGACGGCGGACGGCACGTAGCGGTGGTCGGACTCGATCGGGTCGTCCGGGTGCAGCAGGTTGTGCTGGACGACGCGGGCCTCGTGGTTGGCGACGTGCTTGAGCTGGTACAGCGAGGACAGGTCGCCGAGCGCATAGATGCCCTCGACAACGGTCTGCTGATGGGCGTCGACGACGACCCGCTCGTCCTCGTCGACCGTGACGCCGGTCGCCGCCGGGTCGAGCAGGTCGGAGTTGGGGCGCCGGCCGATCGCGACCAGCACCTCGTCGACGACGATCTCGTCGCGGCCGCCGGGGCTGAGGGTCTCCAGCGCGATCGCGCCGTCGGCGCGCCGGGTCGCGCTGACCGTGTCGTGGTTCAGGCGGACGTCGTACTGGGTGGTGGCCAGCTCGGTGTAGCGGGTGGCGATCTCGGTGTCCTCGTGGCGCAACAGCAGGCCGGAGCGGGCGATCATCGTGACCTCGACGCCGAGCGAGGCGAACACGTGCGCGAACTCGGCCGCGACGAAGCCGCTGCCGATGATGCCCAGCCGGGCCGGCAGCTGGCCGAGCCGCATGATTGTGTCCGAGGTGTGGTAGCCGACCTCGGCCAGCCCGGGCACGAACGGGATGTTCGGGCGGCTGCCGGCGGCCAGCACGAAGCGGTCGGCGGTGATCACCCGCGCCTGCCCGTCGGGAGCCGTCACGGTGAGCTCCTTGGTGCCGGTGAAGCGGCCAGTTCCGTCGTACACGGTGACGTTGGCGTTGTCCGCGTGGTGTCGCCGGTACTCCGAACCGCCGGCCGCGATCGGGTCGATCCGCCCGAAGATGCGGTCCCGGATGTCCGGCCAGCGCACGCCGGTCAGCTGCTCGTCGACGCCGTACCGGGAGCTGATCGACGGGGTCTTGGCCAGGTCGGCGGTGTGCACGAACATCTTGGTCGGGATGCAGCCGACGTTCAGGCAGGTCCCGCCGAAGGTGCCGCGTTCGACGATCGCCGTCTTCCAGTCCGCGAACCGCCCGTCGAGGATCGAGTTCCCGGAGCCGGTGCCGACGATCACCAAGTCGTAATGAGTCACACCCCATTCTGACCCTGACGACAAGGCCGACCGACTCGACCCCGGTCAGCCGTTCGCGAGCCGAAAGGTCGTCGACCGCCGTCAGCGCAGCGCGGCGGCCTGAGCCGGGGTGAGCCGGACGTGTGGCAGATCGCGCAGCAGCAGACTCAACTGCGCGGCTGTCTCCAGTTCCTCCGCCAACTCCACGGCCGCGTCGAGTGACGTCCCCGCGACGACCGATCCGTGGTTCGCAAGCAGGATGACGTGATGGCGGTCGGCCAGCCGCTCCACTCCGTCGCCGAGTTCGCTGGAGCCAGGTCTGGCGTACGGCGCCAGCGGGACGTCGCCCAGCCGCATCACCCGGTACGGCGTGAGCGGCGGCAACTGGGCCAGGCCGCGCTCGTCCGGTGGAAGGCAAGCGCAGGCAGTCGCGTACGGCGAGTGCAGGTGGACGACGGCGGTCGTCTCCGGGCGTTGCCGGTAGACGGCGAGATGGACGGGCAGTTCCTTGGACGGCTTGGCCGCGCTCTTGCTCGTCAGGCCGTCGACAGTCACTTGCGCGAGGTCTTCGGCCTGGACGCGCCGCAGCGCCGAGCCGGTCGGCGTGATCAGCACCTGGTCGCCGACGCGCACACTGACGTTGCCGGAGCTTCCCGGGGACAGGCCGGCCGCGGCGAGATGCCGGCAGGCCGCGACGACTCGTTCCCGGATCTCGGTCAGGCTGTTGTCGTTCACGGCGCCACCTGCCACGCGGTGTCGAACAGGTCCGGACCGCCGAAGTTGCCGGACTTCAGCAGCAGCGCCATCGGCCGATCGCGCACCGTCGCGTACGTCCATGGCACGCCGGGAGCGGCCAGGGCGCCGATTCGCACGGTCTTCACACCGAGCGCTGCCGCGACGGCTCCGGAGGTTTCCCCACCGGCGACGATCATGCGCCGGACGCCGAGGTCCTCGACCGCTCGTACGGCGAGTTGCGCCAACGCGTCCTCGACGAGGGCGGCCGCGCGGTCGACACCGAGTTCTTTCTGCGCCCGCCGGACATCACTCGGCGCAGCGGTCGCCGAGACCAGCACAGTCGGAGGTGCGCCTGCAGTCCCGTCGGCGTGAACCGCTTCGGCAAGGTCCCGGGCCAGCCGCTCGACCCCCGAGCCGTCGCCGGCCAACGCGAGCGGATCCAGCGTGATGACCTTTCCCCGAAACGCCGCGACCTGTGCACGCGTCCGTTCCGACCCGCTGCCGGAGATGATCAGCCGCGGACCCGCCTCGATCGACGGCAGCTCCTCCGCTCCCTGCTCGCCCGCACCGGCCATCGAGCGCGCCACAGCGACCGCGAGCCCGGCACCACCGCCGAGCACAACCGGTACGTCGAGCAGCCCGATCGCTTCGGCGAGCCGGTCCAGGTCGGCATCCTCCACGGCGTCGACCAGGAGATGGCGACGACCCGCATCGATGTGCTCGCCGGCGGCACCCACCGACGCCTTCACCGCGGCCGCGATCGCCGCCGCACCACGGCGTACGACGGAATGGTCGACCAACCCGACCGGCCGAGTGGTCTGCCGCCCGAGCACGCGGACCAGGTTCGCATCC
Source organism: Kribbella sp. CA-253562 (assembly GCF_050942265.1). Lineage (GTDB taxonomy): Bacteria > Actinomycetota > Actinomycetes > Propionibacteriales > Kribbellaceae > Kribbella. Next base: position 7,329,834 of record NZ_CP192049.1, read on the forward strand.
GTCATCGGCGTCAACGGATGGTCCCGCAGCGACGACTCCGACAGCAGTTGCCCGTTGACGAACAAGTGGCCGAGGTACTGCGTCCGGCCGACCTGCGGCGTGGCCGGCGTACCGAGGCTGATCGCATCCGGGCCCAGCAGGTCCACCAGCGCGTCGGCGACCGGGCCGATGTTGCCCCGGTCGGTGGAGTCGAACGTCGAGCAGTACTTCTGGTACACGTACCGAACCCCCGCATCCCCGAGGGCCCGGGCCGCGGCGAGCGAGTCCCGGACCGCCTCGGCGGGATCGTTCGTCCGGGACTTCAGCGCGACGACCGCGCAGTCGACATCGGCCGGGATCGGCTCGGTCGGTACGCCGAGCGTCACCGAGGTCGTCAGTCCGGCGTGCGCGACGCCGCCGGCCAGATCGCACGCGCCGGTCAGGTCGTCCGCGACAACGCCCAGCAGGGGCCGGTCAGTCGACCACCCCGCAGCTCTCATGGCGCCACCACCACGCGAGCGCCGCCGCTGCCCAGCAGCTCCCGCTGCTCGGCTGTCGCTCCGGAGTCGGTGACCACCACGTCGACGAGGTCGAGCCGGCCGAAGCGGATCGGCGCCCGCGCACCGAGTTTGCGATGGTCCACCAGCAGGATGGTCCGCTGCGCGACCTCGGCCAGCCGCTGCTTGATGCTCGCGTCCAACGCCTTGCTGCACAACAGTCCTGAGGCATCGACGGCCGTCGCCGACAGTACGGCGACGTCGACCGACAGACTGGCGACTCCGGCCTCGGTCGCCGGTCCGGTGAAGGATCGTGTGTCGGCCTGGTACGTGCCGCCGAGCGCGACGAGTTCGATGTCGTCGCGGGCCGCGCACGTGCTGATCACCGGTAGGGAGTGCGTCACGACCGTGACGTTTTTCGGTACGAGGGCCGCGAGCGGCGCCACCGTCGTACCGGCGTCCAGCGCGATGGTGGAAGCGTCGGCCAGCAGTTCCGCACAGGCGGCCACGATCGCCCGCTTGTCTGATCGGCCGGCGCGGTTGCGTTGGTCGAACGGCTCTCCATCGCCTGCGGTCGGGAGACTCGCGCCACCCGTCACTCGCCGGGCAAGGCCGTCCAGGTCGAGCCGCCGGAGGTCTCGACGGATGGTCATCTCCGACACCCCGAGCTCGAGGGCGGCTCCGGCTGACGACACGTACCCGTCCGCCGTCAGCCGCCGGATCAGCTCGTCGCGTCTGGCGGTCGCTCCTGTGTAACGCACTCGACCACCTCAACCTGACGGCGTACCGGTTGTCAATCACCGCACATCAATTGCGGTGTTGTCCGAATTCGCACAAACTGGGCGGCATGACTGCGCAGCTCAAGGTCGGCCTTCTGCACACCGTGCCCGCGCTGGCCGGCACCTTCCAGGACCTCGTCGCTCGGCAGAACCCGGCCTTGCGTCAGGTGCATGTCGCTGATGCGGAACTGCTGGCGACGGCTGTGCGGGAAGGCGTGACCGAGGAGGTCTTCGCGCGGGTACGCCGGCACGTGCGGTACCTGGTCGAGGACGGCGCGGCCGCCGTGCTGGTGACCTGCTCATCGATCGGCGAGGCCGTCGAGGCGGCGGCGCGCGACGCCGAGGTGCCGGTGTTGCGCGTTGACGCGCCGATGGCCGAGGAAGCGGTGCGGGCGGCCGGCGACGGTGGGCGGATCGCGGTGCTCGCGACGCTTCAGGCCACGCTCGGCCCGACCGGGCGGCTGCTGGAGCGTGCGGCCGCCGGTACCGGGGTGACGGTTGCGGCGACGGTCGTCGAAGGTGCGGCCGACGCTCGGGCGGCGGGCGATCAGGACGAGCACGATCGTCTGGTCCGCGCGGCGGTCGAGACGGCCGAGGCGGACGCGATCGTGCTCGCCCAGGCGTCGATGGCGCAGGCGGTGGCTGGCCTCGACGTTCGTACGTTCACTTCGCCGGCGGGTGGGGTCGCGGCGCTACTGGCCGCGGTCGGGCGGAGCTGAACTCCCCGGCGGACCCAGGCGGCCGAGCCGACGCCGGCGACGCGAGGTCGCGCGGCGTTGTCGAGAGATCAGGCAATCGTCGGTATCAGGCGGCCTTCGGGTTGGTGTCGACGGTCGCCTTGTCCGCGAGCAGCTCGCTCTGCGGCAGAACCTCGAGCCGCGGCCGCGGCAGCAGGTGCGGGCGGATCGCCAGGCCGCGGCGGCGGGAGAAGTAGATCACCGAGGCGGTCGTGCCGATCACGGTGAGCGCGCCGCCGACGATCAGCGACCAGCGGGCGCCGAACTCCTGGCCGACCCAGCCGATGAACGGCGAGCCGATCGGGGTGCCGCCCATCAGGACCGTCATGTACAGCGCCATCACCCGGCCGCGCATGGTCGGCTCGATGCCGAGCTGCATGGTGGCGTTGGCCGCGGTCAGCATCGTCAGCGAGGCGAAGCCGACCAGCGGCAGCACCGCGGCGTACGAGAGGTAGTTGGGCATCAGGCCGCTCGCGACCACCGACAGCCCGAAGATCAGCGCCGCGCCGATCACCAGCCGCGCCCGGACCCGTACCCGGCGGGCCGCCATCAGCGCACCGGCCAGCGAGCCGATCGCCAGGACCGAGCCGAGAATGCCGAACTCGCCCGCGCCCTTGCCGAACTCGCTCGTGGCCATCAGCGCCGACGTGAGCTGGAAGTTCAGCCCGAAGGTGCCGGCGAAGAACACCGCGACCAGCACCATCATCAGGTCGGGCCGGCGCCACAGGTAACGCATGCCGTCGCGGATCATGCCCTTCTCGCGGGCGGCCGGGGTCGGCGAGTGCAGCTCCCCGACCCGCATCAGGCGCAGCGACACGATCACCGCGGCGTAGGTGAAGCCGTTGATCATGATCACCGGCCCGGTGCCGATCCAGTGGATCAGCAGACCGGCCAGCGCCGGGCCGAGCAGCCGGGCGGCGTTGAAGGACGCCGAGTTCAGCCCGACGGCGTTGGACAGTTCGTCGCGGCCGACCATCTCGACCACGAACGCCTGCCGGGTCGGCGCGTCGAACGCCGTCCCGACACCGAACAGCAGGGCCAGCAGGTAGACGTGCCACGCCTCGACCACGCCGGTCACGGTCATCGTGCCGAGCACCAGCGCGACGGTGCCCATCGCGAGCTGGGTGACGGTCAGGACCTGGCGCTTGGGGAAGCGGTCGGCCACCAGCCCGGCGTACGGGCCGAACAGCAGGGCCGGGAGGAACTGCAGGCCGGTCACGATGCCGAGCGCCGTCCCGGAATGGGTCAGCTCCAGGACCAGCCAGTCCTGGGCGACCCGCTGCATCCAGGTGCCGACGTTCGAGACGATCGCTCCGGTCGCGTACAGCCGGAAGTTGCGGACCTTGAAGGCCCGGAAGGTGGGACTCACGCGCCCGCCAGACGTTCGAGAACAGGTGCTGCCTTACGCAGGATGTCGCGCTCCTCAGGGGTCAGTTTCTTCAGCTTGGTCTGCAGCCACTCGTCGCGGCGCCGGCGGTTGGCCCGCAGCAGCGCGTGCGCGGCGTCGGTCAGCTCGACCACGATCTGGCGCTTGTCGGTCGCGTGCGGCCGGCGGACCACCAGGCCGGCCTCTTCCATGTTCGACACGATCCGCGTCATCGACGGCGGCTTGACCTGCTCGTGGGTGGCCAGCTCACCGATCGTCATCGCGTCGTGCTTGCCCAGAGCCCCCAGTACGCCGAGCTGGTTGGCGGTCAGGTCGTGCCCCTGCTCGCGCTGCCGGCGGATCTGCCGGGACAGCCGCAGGGTGGACGACCGCAGCGCGCTGGCCAGGCCGACGTCGGTCTTCACCTGCTGGGCTACGACTTCGGGCATGTCGTTAGCATAACTCATTACCTTTGCTAACGAAAACGATCGGGCCGCTATTCCACCCTGCGGACCGGCGCGGCACCGGAGCGGCCGGCCGGAACCCGTCAGCCCATAGGGTGTGCCGCCATGGGCACACCGGTGGAGCTGGACAGGTACGAGCAGCGGTTTCGGCGCGCCGGGCTGCCGCTGTTCATCGAGGACTTCTCGCCGACGCACGACATCTTCGCCCGGGCCACGCCGGTGCTGGCGCTGGTGTTCGTCGCCGAGGTGCTCGGCGCGATCGAGCTGACCTGGCCGTGGTGGCAGAACGCGCTGGCCGTGCTCGGCGGGCTGACCGTGCTGATCGGCGGCTTCGGGCTGCTGAACGGACTGCGCGGACGGCCGTTCTGGTCCTTCCCGACCCGGTTCGGGACTCCCGAGCTGGCCGTCTTCGTCCTGCTGCCGGCGCTGCTCCCGGTGATGTCGCACTTCCAGTGGAAGCAGTTCTTCGGCGTCGCGCTCAGCAACCTGGTCCTGATCGGTCTCGTGTACGTCGTGGTCGGCTACGGCCTGATCGGTACGACGGTCTGGGGCGTACGACGCCTCGCGAGCGAGCTGGCGAACTCCGTCGCGAGCTTGATCCGGGCGCTGCCGCTGCTGCTGGTCTTCTCACTGGTCCTGTTCGTGAACACCGAGATGTGGCAGGTCTTCGCGGGCATGCCGGTCGCCTTCATCGTGCTCTCGGCGATCGCGTTCGCGCTGCTCAGCGACCTGTTCCTGGTGCTGCGGCTGCCCCAGGAGCTGGACCGGATCGAGGCGGACGCCGGAGGTTCGGGCCCGCCGCTGCGCCGGATCCAGCGGCTGAACCTGAGCATCAGCCTGGTCGTCCGGCAGTGGATGCAGGTCCTGGTGGTCAGCGCCGGCGTCGGCGCGTTTTTCGTCGCGTTCGGCATGCTGGCGATCAGCGGGCACCTGTACGACGAGTGGGGCATCGACCGCGGCGCCTGGTCCTACCAGTTCCAGCTGCTCGGCCACCCCGTGCTGATCAGCGCGGCGCTGATCAAGGTCGCCATCGGCATCGCGAACTTCACCGGTCTGTACTACTCGATCTCGCTGATGACCGACGCGACCTACCGGGCCGAGTTCCTCGACAACGTCTCGGACGAGCTGCGCACGCTGTTCACCGCCCGCGCCGAGTACCTCGACCTGCGGTCCCGCCTGCCCAGTTCGAGCTGAGCAGGCGGGACGCGGCGGGTCACTCCATGCCGAGCGCAGCCTTCAGGAACTGCAACTGGTGGCGCATCAGCCCCTCGGCCGTGGCCTCGTCCGTCGGCATGTGCGTCGCGCCCGACAGCGGCAGCACCTGGTGAGGCCTGCCCGCGGCCAGCAGAGCCGCTGACAGGCGCAAGGTGTGGGCAACCACCACGTTGTCGTCCGCCAGTCCGTGCACCAGCAGCAGCGGACGGGACAGCTTCGCCGCCTCCGGGATCGACGAGCTCCGGTCGTAGGCCTCGGGGTTCTCGTCCGGGCTGCCGAGGAAGCGCTCACGCCAATGGGTGTCGTAGAGCCTCGGGTCGTGCGGACCCGCGCCCGCGACCGCCGCGTGGAAGACGTCCGGCCGGCGCAGGACGGCGATGGTCGCCAGGAGGCCGCTGTAGCTCCAGCCGGTGATGCCGACGCGGGTCAGGTCGAGGTCCGGGTTGTGCTCGGCCGCGCCATGCAGAGCGGCGATCTGGTCCTCGAGTGGCAGCGACAGGGTGTCGCCGTACACGGTCTTCTCCCAGGCGGGTCCGCGGCCCGGCGTACCGCGGCCGTCGGCGATGACCACGGCGAACCCGTTCTCGGCGTACCACTGGGCGGTCGGGTACATCGGGGTGAGGGCGCGGACGGCGAGTTGCAGCGCCGGGCCGGCGTACGGGGTCATCAGGACGGGCAGCGTCATGCCGGGCTCGTACCAGGACGGGAGGATAAGCGCTGTCCGGAGCTGCCGCTCGCCCGCCTGCAGCCAGGTGATGCGTGGCGCCAGCGCCGGCTTGGCGGCCAGCGACTGGATCTGGCGGTCGGGGCCGCCAGTACGTCGTACGGCGAACGTCTGGCCGGTCTCGGTGTTGGAGACGACGACGGGACCGACCGCCGTGTGGATGCCAGGAGCGTCGGTCAGCCGGCGCAGTCCGGTCGGGTCGTGGACCCAGAGGTGGCGCTCCGTCGGCTCGTCGTTGGCCTGGAAGCGGACGGTCTCGCCAGTGACGTCGACGACCGCGCGCAACTGGAGTCCTTCCGGAGTGACCGGCCGGCCGTCGATCATCAGGCGGCGGGTGGAAGGAGTGTCGTCGGCGACCACCAGCTTGCCCGAGGCGGTTCGCGCCGGAGTGCCGGGGACGAGCTCGACCCACGCGGGATCGTGCTGTTCGTGCAGGAGTTCGGTCCGGCCCGTCGCGGGATCGGCGGCGAGAACCTGCACGGTCTTCTGGTCGCGGGACTGGACGCTGATCAGTACGCCGTGCGCGTCCCATGCGACGGTCGGCAGGTACTCGAAGTCACCCCAGACGATCTCCGTGCTGCCACCGTGCAGATCGAAGACGTGCAGGCTGACCAGCGCGTTCGCGGTTCCCGCGGCCGGATAGGCGACTTCGCGGGGCCGGGCGCCGGGGTTGGCCGGATCGGCGATCCACCAGCGCTGGACCGGCGTCTGGTCCACGCGAGTGGCGAGCAGCCGAGTGCCGTCGGGCGACCACCAGTGGCCGCGGCTCCGGTGCATCGACTCGGCGGCGACGTGCTCGGCCAATCCCCAGGCGACGTCAGGACTGTTGCCGGCGGCCACCTCCTTGTCGTTGCCGTCAGCAAGTTCCAGGACGTGCAGCGCGCCGTCGGTCACGTAGGCGACGCGGTGACCGGTGGGGTCCAGGCGAGGGTCGACGACGGCGCCGGCGGTGTCGAGCTTGCGCAGTACGCCGGTGGGCAGGTCGTAGTGCCAGAGCGTTCCGTTGACCGGGAAGACCGCGGCGGACAGTGCGTCGTCGGTGGAGAAGGAGACGATGCCGCTGCCGTGCTCGCGAGTGCGTTCGCGGCGGATTCGCTCGGCCTCGGGGACCGGGCCGTCGGCGCCGAGGTGTTCGGGAGCGACGAGCAGCCGCTCCTCGTCGCCGTCCAGCAGCCACAGGCAGCCGGCTCGGTCCTCCGGGCCGCGGGTGCGCAGGAAGAGCACGCGCTCGCCGTCCGGAGACGCGGTGAAGGCCTTCGGCAGGCCGAGGGAGAAGCGTTGGGTGCGGGCCGCCAGGGCTGGATAGCTGTCGATGTACGAGCGTTCGTTGGTCATAACCGAGACTCTGGGCGTCGTAGCAGCGACCGCGAGAGGGGATGGTGTGAAGTCGGAGAACCCGAAGAGATCAACAGCTTAGCAACCACGCGGTTCACCGGGCTCGTCGGGTCCCCCGGCGCGGTCAGGTGAGCCAGTCCCCCAGCGGGCCGATCGCGAAGTACACCACGAACAACGCCGACACCACCCACATCAGCGGGTGCACCTGCCGGGCCTTGCCGCGGACCACCTTCAGTAACACGTACGAGACGAACCCGGCGCCGATACCGGCCGTGATCGAGTACGTGAACGGCATCAGGATGATGGTCAGGAAGGCCGGGATCGCCACCTCGATGTCGTCGAAGTCGATGCCCTTCACCTGGGTCATCATCAGGAAACCGACCAGCACCAGGGCCGGCGTCGCCGCCTCGTACGGGACCAGCGTGACCAGGGGCGCGACCACCATCGCGATCAGGAAGCAGATCCCGGTGACCACGCTGGCCAGACCGGTCCGGGCGCCCTCGCCGACACCTGAGGCGGACTCGATGTACGACGTGTTGCTGGAAACGGAGGCGGCCCCACCGGCGGCCGCGGCGACGCTGTCGACGATCAGGATCCGCTGCGCGTTCGGCGGGTTGCCGTCGGCGTCGAGCAGGTTCGCCTCGGCGCCGATCGCGGTCATCGTGCCCATCGTGTCGAAGAAGTCGGCCAGCATCAGCGTGAAGACCAGCAGGATCGCCGACACCACCCCGACCTGCTCGAAGGAACCGAACAGGTTGAACTCGCCGAGCAGATCCAGGTTCGGCTTGCTGAACCAGTTGTCCGGCAACGCCGGCACGCTCAGGCCCCAGCCGCCCGGGTTGTCCGCCGTCCGGGCGCCGACGTCGGTGATCGCCTCGACCACGATCGCCAGCACGGTCGCGACGAGGATGCCGATCAGGATCGCGCCTTTCACCTTGCGCGCGTACAGCGTGACGATCAGCACCAGACCGACCACGAAGATCAGCACCGGCCAGCCACGCAGGCTGCCGCCGATGCCCAGCTCGACCGGCGGACCGGTGGGCGCGGCCGGACGGCGGACGAAGCCGGCGTCGATCACCCCGATGAACGCGATGAACAGGCCGATGCCGACGCTGATCGCGACCTTCAGCTGGCGTGGAACGGCTTCGAAGACCGCTCTGCGGAAGCCGGTCAGGACCAGCAGCAAGATGATGATGCCTTCGAGCACGACCAGGCCCATCGCGTCGGCCCAGGTCATCTTCGAGGCGATCGAGTAGGCCAGGAACGCGTTCAGGCCCAGGCCGGTCGCCAGGGCCAGCGGGAAGTTCGCGACCAGGCCCATCAGGATCGTGATCACGCCCGCGATCAGCGCGGTGGCGACCGCGACCTTGGCGATCGAGGCGGTCGGGTCGGTGCCGCCACCGACGTACTGGCCGGTGCTGTCCTTGACCGTGCCGATGATCAGCGGGTTCAGCACGACGATGTAGGCCATCGTGAAGAACGTGACCAGGCCACCGCGGATCTCCCGGGGCACGGTCGAGCCCCGGTCGGTGATCTTGAAGAAGGAGTCCAGGAAGCCGGGGCGGGAGGCAACAGCCGGGCGCGTGCTCATGACCGCATCGTGCCAGTTCGGGCCGGGCCCGCGCGAGCGATCCCGGCAGCCCGACGCGTTAAGGTGATCACGTGGCAGACGACAAGCCGGCGCCGGTGTCGAAGAAGCGCAACGATCCGACCAGTCAGCTGGCGCGGGGCGAGCTGGTGCACGCCGAGGTCAAGCCACTCGACCTGTCCGGGATCCCGACCGTGATCGCCGGGATCATCGCCTGGGCGCTGGCGTTCGTGGCGGTGCTGATCTTCCACGACGACCTGAAGCGGTCCGGCGACGAGTGGTGGCTGTGGGTCACGGTCGCGGGCTTCGGCCTGGGTTGGATCGGCCTGGCCTACTGCAAACACCGCTGGTCGAGCATCCAGGCCGGCCACGGGACGCCGGCGCACGAGGACTGAGCTGCCCACGCCGGTGAGCCGGTTCGGGTGAGCGAAGTCACCGGACCCGGCTGGAGTCTCAGTCCCGGTCGACGATCTCTTCGGTCGTGCTGGTGACGTCCTCGACCTCGTCGTCCGAGTTGGGCTCGGCATCGGCCACGACGTCGTCGTCCGTGCTCGGCTCGGCGTCGGTGCTCGGCTCGGCGTCGGCGACGACCTCGTCGTCCGAGCTGGGCTCGGCGGCGGCCTCGACCTCGGCCTGGACGGCGTCGGCCTCGGCGATCTCGTCCACCGCCTCGGTCGGCGTCGGGTCCGACGGCATCGCGAGCTCGTCGTACCCGGTGGTGTCGAAGGCGTGCTCGGTCGACGGATGGTCCGGCGCGTCGATCACCACGTCGGAGTGCGCGCCGCAGCCGTAGTCGTAGGCGACGACCCGGCCCTCGCCCGGCGCCATCTCGTTCGCGCAGGCGCCGAAGGCCTGGCCGAGGCTGTCGGCCAGGCGGATCCAGTAGCCGCAGGAGTGGCACTTGAACGGCACGGCCTGCGCGATCGCCGAGCCCGGACCGAAGTCCCCGGCGTACCAGCGTTCGGCCGCGTCCTCCCGGCCGGCCGGCGACAGCACCCGCTCGCGTCCCAGCCCGAGCTCCTCGACAACCGCGAGCACGTCGTCGGGCGCGCCGGTGGTGTCGGTGTAGCCGGGCTCGAGCCGCGGGTCGTCCGGCAGCGTCGGGAACAGGTCGCCCGGCCGCAGGTCACCCGGCTGAACGCGCTCCGACCACGGCACCCACTCGGGCGCCACGATCGCCTCGTCGCCCGGCAGCATCACGACCTCGTTGATCGTGACGGTCTTGGCTCGCGACGCGCGGGTGACCGTCACCGCCCAGCGCCAGCCCTTGTAACCGGGGTGCGTGGAGGCGAAGTAGTGCGTGACCAGCCGCTCGCCCTCGACCAGGTGGCCCAGGTGTTCGCCGACCTGCGCGGCGCCGGCTTCCTCGATCGCGGCGTCGCGGGCAGGTTCCACCGCCGCGACGCAGACGGCGTCGGGCTTGGCGCGGACCGGTTCCGGAGCTTTGACGGGAGTCACAGTCGGTCATTCTCGCACGTCGTACCACACAGATCGAACTGTGCCGCGACTGCGCTTCGTCCCCCGCACAAGGCAGGATGGTCGTATGGAGAGTCCCGACCCCGCGGACCGGGCACGCAACGAGCAGCCGAGACGCCCTGGCCCGGATCCCTCCGCCGGGCCGAGCACCGGCTCGGCTGGTACGCCGGGCGTGGGCGGTAGGGGTTCGCGCGGTTCGGGCTCCGGCGGGACGGGACCGCGCGACGAACGTTCCGGCGGCACGGGGTCGCGCGACGGTGACCCCGGCGGCACGGGATCACGCGGCGCAGGCTCCGGCCGTACTGGATCTCGCAACGCTGACCCCCGCAGTACGGGATCACGCGGCGCAGGCTCGGGCAGTACGGGGTCGCGCGCAGGCTCTGGGGGTACGGGTCGGCGCGGTTCCGGCGGAGCAGAGGCCGGGAAGAAGTCGGCCGGTGAGCGGCTCGGGGCTGCTGGGCAGCGGCTCGGCAGTGCGAGCAAGAAGGTCGGGCACGCGTCGAAGGTCGGGGCCAGCGGGTTCGCGTCGGTCTCGCGGAAGACCGCCGGCGTCACCGGGCGAGTGGGCAAGGCAACCGGGCGGCGGATCCAAGGACTGACCGGCGCGCAGGGCGCCCGCGAGTCCGGACTCTCCCGCCTGATCGAGCTCGGCGCCGTGAACGCCGCCGGCGACACCGCCTTCGCCGTCTCCCTCGCCGGCACCGTCTTCTTCGCCGTACCGAGTGAGCAGGCCCGCGACCGAGTCGCCCTGTTCCTGCTGCTCACCATGGCGCCGTTCGCCTTGATGGCACCGCTGATCGGCCCGATCCTCGACCGCTTCCGCCACGGCCGTCGCTGGGCGATCGGCGCAACCCTCGGCCTGCGCGGCTTCCTCGTCTGGAGCCTCGCCGCGTCGATCCACGACAGCTCGACCTGGCTGTACCCGGCCGCCCTCGGCTGTCTCGTCGCCTCCAAGGCGTACGGCGTGACGCGCGCGTCCGCCGTACCGCGACTGCTGCCGAAGGAGATCACGCTCGTCACCGCGAACTCGCGGATCTCCTTGGCCGGCGTGGCCGGAGCGACGATCGGCGCAGGCATCGCGGGTGCGTTCGCGGCGATCGGGCCGGAGTGGTCGCTGCGGTGGGCCGCGTTGGTCTACACGATCGGCCTGATCCTGGCGATCCGCCTCCCGAGCCGGGTGGACTCGCCCGCCGGTGAGGAGATGACCGGCTCGGCCGGCCGGGCAGCACGCCGGCGCGCGATCACCGCGGCGGTGTCCCGAGGGATCCGGTGCAACCTCGGCCTGCGCTTCGTGTCCGGCTTCCTGACCATGTACCTCGCGTTCCTGCTGCGCGACAAACCGATCGCCGGCCTGGACGGCGCGATCGCGGCCGGCGCCGTGATCGCGGCGGCCGGCATCGGCAACAGCCTGGGAACTCTCACCGGATCGTTGCTCAAGGCAAGAAAACCCGAGATCGTCGTACTCGTCGTGCTGCTCGCCGACGCCGCCGTCGCGGTCGTCGTCGCGATCCTCTACGGCTTCCCGACCCTCATCGTGCTCGGCCTGGTCGCCGGCCTGTGCAGCTCGCTCGGCAAGCTGTCACTGGACGCGATGATCCAGCGCGACGTACCGGAAACCGTCCGCACCTCGGTGTTCGCCCGCTCCGAAACCGTGCTGCAACTGTCCTGGGTGATCGGCGGCGGCTGCGGCATCATCCTCCCCCTGATCCCCCGCCTGGGCTTCGGCTTCCTGGCCGCCGTCCTGCTGGTCGTCATCTTCCTGGTAGTCCGCCACAAACCCGCACCCCAACCCCGTACGCCGACCACCGCCCCACCGGGCCCGCGCACCCCGTCCCCCCATGAGGCAACCCGACCGGTCCGCGGCCCCGGCTCGGACGAGCCCGCCGGAACCCGCGCGGAGGGCACCGCCCGCACGGTGATGACCAGTCCCCAGGACCCGACCCGCATCAGCGACGTCCGAGCCCGAGGCCCACGCACCGAGAACCCCACGCGCTACAACGAGCCCACCGTCGAGCTCCGCCTAGACCCCCACGGCAGGCCCGCACCGCTCGGCGACTCCTCTACTGCCACAGGCGCCCGGGGCACCTCCAGGCCGAGCGGCGACCACATCATCGGACCCTCCCCAGCCGCTGGCCGCTGGTGGAGCGGCCAGCCGGACGACGACGACACCGTCGCCGAGCCCACCACCTGGTCCGAAGAACCAACCGTCGAGCGCACCACCAAGCAACCACCCGCCGACCGCCGCACTCCCCGCACCGACGACCCGTCGAACCGACGCGAGGTGAGGCCCGACGACGAGACCCGAGTCGAGCGGCGCCCCAGCTTCTTCCGCCGCCGCAACCGCTGACAGTCAGTTCCGCACGCCTGGTCCCGCTCGCCGGCGTAAGCATCGGCGCGCATCGACCGATGCCGACCTCCACCACCGACCAAACCCCGGATCAGCCGAACACCAGGCGTGGCCACGGCGGCCGCGTGCAGTTGATCGGTGGTGGATGTCGCGTCTGGACGCATAGACCGTCGGCCCCGACCGACTCGGCTCGACTTGGCGACGCCGGACGTCCACCACTCACCAACACCGGCATCGCACCAAGAAGCAGGCACTTTCACGTCGGCAGCTGACCGGCGGTCGGCGGTTGGTGAGTGGTGGGCGTCCGCGAGATGCGAGGCGCGACGGGGCGAGCAGCAGCAGGCTCGACCGTTCGGCTGATAGCCGTCTAGGCGAGGTCGGCCGGCTGGTGGACGGTATCCGCCGGCTTGGCCGTGCCGCGCAGGGCGGCGGTGATGGTGATTGCGGTGGCGATCAGCAGGGCGGCGCCTACGACAGCGACGATATTGAGGCTGTGGTTGAAGGCGTGACGGGCGGCGACCAGGACGGTCTCGTGGAGTTGGACGGGAAGGTGGGCAGCGGCTGCGGTGGCGGCTGGGAGGCCTTCGCGGGCGGCTGAGGCGATGCCCGCGGGGAGATCAACCGGCAATTGGAGGTCGGCGCGGTAGGCGGCTGTGCCGATGCTGCCTAGGACAGCGATCCCCAGAGCGCCGCCGAATTCGCTGCACGTCTCCATCAAGGCCGAGGCCGAGCCGGCTCGCTCGGGGGCTACCGCGCCGACGACGGCTTCGGTGACCAGGGCCATCACCATCACCAAGCCGGCGGCGAGCAGGCCGGAGCCGAGCAGGAGGACCAACACCCCGGATGCAACCTCGATCTGGGTCAGGACCACGAACCCGCTCGCACCAAGGAGAAACGCACCACCCAGCACATAGGCACGATCCATCCGCGCCGCAAGCACAGTCGACAACGGCGCCGCCCCACCGACCGCGACGGATGGCACCAGCGCCCACAGCGCAGCCTTCAGCGGGCTCATCGCCAAGACCAGCTGCAGGTACTGCGTCATGAAGATCGCATTGCCGACCAGCGCGAGCATCCCGATCGTGTTCGCCGCCAGCGCGCCGCTGAACGCCCGGTTCCGGAACATGCCGAGCTCGACCATCGGGTACGCCGCCGTCCGCTGTCGCCACAGGAACGCAGCCCCGACCAGCAGCCCGGCCACGATCGACGTCACCGCCGGCCCGCCGAAGCCGTGCGCCGCGAGCTCCTTGATCCCCCAGATCACCGGCAGCACCGCGCCCAGCGACAGCACCGACCCAAGCAGATCGAACCGGCCCGCCGCGGGCGCTTTGAATTCCGGCAGCAGTACCGGCGCGATCGCCAGCAGCAGCACCATCGCCGGGGTGTTGACCAGGAACACCGAGCCCCACCAGAAGTGTTCGAGCAGCAGTCCGCCGAGGACGGGGCCGAGTGAGATCCCGCCCAGCATCACCGCGCTCCAGAACGCGATCGCCTTCTGCCGCTGGGCCGCGTCGTGGAACATGTTGCGGATCAGCGCGAGCGTCGACGGCATCAGCGTCGCGCCTCCGAGCCCCAGTACGGCGCGAGCGGCGATCAGCTGCTCCGGCGACTGCGCGTACGCCGCCGCGACCGACGCCAGCCCGAACGCGACGGCGCCGATCAGCAGCAGCCGGCGCCGGCCGATCCGGTCGCCCAGCGCGCCCATCGTGATCAGCAGCCCGGCCAGCACAAAGCCGTAGATGTCGAAGATCCACAGCTGCTCGGTCGCCGAGACGCCGAGATCAGCGCTGATGAACGGCACCGCGAAGTACAGGACCGACACGTCCATCGAGACCAGCAGCAACGGCAGGGCGAGCACCCCCAGGGCGACCCACTCCTTGCGGCCCGCGCGTTCGGTCATGACCCCTCCAGCTCATCTGTGTACGACGCACACTGTGTGCGGCGTACGCAGACCATAGCCGCCATCTGCTTATGTTGTAAACAGATAGACTGCGACCGCCGAGAGGAGATGTGAGATGAGCGAGGTCGAACTGCCGCGCGTGCTGCAGCAGTTGTGGGGACTCGAAGGGCCGGCCCGGCCGGGACCCAAACCGACGTTCCACATCAGCGAGATCGGCGCGGCCGCGGTCCGGCTGGCCGACGCCGGCGGGCTCGGCGCGGTCTCGATGAGCAAGGTCGCGGCCGAGCTGGGCCGGACCACGATGGCGCTCTACCGGTACGTCGACTCCAAGGACGACCTGTACGTCGTGATGCTGGACGAGGCGTTCGGCAGCCCGGCGCCGGTCGACGCGTCGCTCGACTGGCGGGCGCGGATCACCGCGTGGGCCGAGGCGTTCCGCGACGGGCTGGCGCGGCATCCATGGGTGTTGCAGGTGCCGGTGTTCGAGCCGCCGCTGTCACCCAAGCAGCTGGACTGGATGGAAGCGGCGCTGAGCGCGTTCGAGAACACGCCGCTCACACCGAAGGACCAACTGTCGTCGATGCTGCTGGTCAACATCTACGTGCGCGGCACCGCGCAGCTCACGGCCAATCTCCTGACCGGCGACACCGCGATCCTCGAGGCTGCCCGGGAAGCCGACCGGCTGTACGCGCAGCGGCTGGCGATGCTCGCGACGCCGGACCGGTTTCCCAGCATCGCGGCCAACCTCGCCGGCGGCCGGCTCGAGGACTTCGACGCGGACTACACGGCCGACGAGTTCCAGGTCGGACTGGACGTCGTACTCGACGGCATCCAGCAACTCATCGAACGCCGGAAGAGCTGACCCCGCGCCGGCAGCGCATCGGCCGGACTCCGCGCTTCGGGGAAAGAGAGGGAAGCGCGGGCGTCGCACTCCGGCTAGACGTCGAGGCGGTCGGCGACTCCTCGCAGCACCGTGGCGACCTGGCGGGCGGCCTTGCCGTCGGGGTGGCGGCCGCGACGGTAGCCCTCGCCGAGGTTGTCGAGCAGCTTGATCAGGTCCTCGACGACCAGCGCCATCTCCTCCGGCTTCGGCCGCATCGCCTTGGCCACCGACGGCGGCGGGTCGATCAGCCGGACCTGCAGCGCCTGCTCACCCTTGCGGCCCTCGACCACGCCGAACTCGACCTTCTGCCCCGGCTTCAGGCTGGTCACTCCGGCCGGCAAGGCCTCGGCGCGCACGTAAACGTCCCCGCCCTCCTCCTTGCTGAGGAAGCCGAACCCCTTCTCGGAGTCATACCACTTGACCTTGCCAACAGGCACGGGAACCTCTTCGAGTGTCATCGACGGAACAGGACGGAAAGGGTGACCGGACAGGCTGCCCGGGCCGGCTACCCAGCGTACGTGAACCGGATGCGCCGCGCCTCTGGGAAACTATCTGATCGCACAGTCATTCCGCACTCCCCGGTCTCGTATTTCCGGGTCCCGACTGCTGCGACCGGGTCGCCGATGGAACGCTCCCCGACACCGGACCGCGTCAGCGATACTTTTCGGGCTCCTTGAGCCGCTCGTTCATCGAGCCGGACCGGAAGCCGCGGGGGTCGACGGCGGCCGCGGTGAAGCCCTCGGCGCGGACCAGCTCGACCAGTGCGCCGCTGTCGACCGTGCCGAGCAGGCCCGCGTCGATCTCGATGCTCGCGGACTCGCCGAGATCGCGGACCCGCACGTTCTGCACCCCGTACGGCGCCAGGTGCGCGCGGACCGCCTGCTCGGCGCGGTCGACCCGGGCCAGCAGGTTCGGCGTGATCCGGATGCCGTAGGCGATCCGGCTGGACAAGCACGCGGCGGCCGGCTTGTCCGACGTCTCCAGCCCCCAGCTGCGCGACGCCTCGCGGATCTGCGCCTTGGTCAGCCGGGCGTCGCGCAACGGCGTGATCGCCCCGCGCTCGAACGCGGCGCGGATCCCCGGCCGGAACCCGGCGATCGC
This sequence comes from Kribbella sp. CA-253562, assembly GCF_050942265.1. Lineage (GTDB taxonomy): Bacteria > Actinomycetota > Actinomycetes > Propionibacteriales > Kribbellaceae > Kribbella. Next base: position 7,346,225 of record NZ_CP192049.1, read on the forward strand.
GTCGTCGGCATTCGTCCCGGTCGCGATCGCAGCGATGCCGAACTCGTCCGCGATCGGCTGCAGCGTCTCGACCAGCTCGGCCTTGCAGAAGTAGCACCGGTCGCCGGCGTTGGCCTGGTAGCCCTCGCGGTCCATCTCGTGCGTGTGCGGCGTGACGTGCCGGACGCCGAGCCCGTCGGCGAACCGAGCCGCCGGCTCCAGCTCCGCGACCGGCAGGCTCGGGCTGACCGCCGTCGCCGCGACCACGTTCGCCGGACCGATCGCCCGCGCCGCGGCCGCCAGCAGGAACGCCGAGTCGGCACCACCGCTGAACGCGACCACCAGACTCGGGTACGACGCCAGTCGCGCCATCAGCGCCTCGAGCCGCTGCTCCAGCACGTACGCGTCCAGCCAGGCCGGGAACTCCGTCAGGTCGTTCAGTACGACGTCAGCGCCGTACGCGCGCAACTCGTCGGCGGTGAACGGTCCGGTCGCCACGCTCACCGCGACGGCACCGGCGGCCCGCGCGCCGTCGATGTCCGCGGTGTGGTCGCCGACGTAGATCATCGCCTGGTGCTCGCGCAGCGCGATGCCCTTCTCGGCGCCGTGCAGGTCACCGATCGGCTCGTCCACGTCGAGGCCGAGGTGGTCGAGGTGCAGCTTCACGCTCGGGGTGTACTTCGCCGAAACGACCACGGTCCGCCCGCGCAGCGCCCGGATCGCGGCCAGCGACTCGGCCACCCCCGGCAGCGGCAGGCTTCCGGTGATCGCGTGCTCCGGGTAGTGCTCGCGGTAGCGGTCAACCATCGCGTCGATCTGCTCCTCGGGGAACCAGTTCGCCATCTCCCAGCGCAGCGGCGGCCCGAGCCGGCTGACCACGAGGTCGGTGTCGATCGGCACCCCGGTCTCGGCGACCAGCAGGTCCCAGACCGCCTGGATGCCCGGCCGGGAGTCGATCAGCGTCATGTCGAGGTCGAACCCGACGACGAGTTCGGGGACGTCGGTGACGGTGGGACTGGGCTGGGTCTCGGCGGTTGACACGTCCCCAACCTTACTCGGTCGACGCTTGACATTTGCCGAGATCTCATCCAGATCCTTGACACTGCCATCAGATTTGTAAACCCTGGTCGGCATGGACTCCTTCGCCGAGCGGACCAAGCGCCGGTTGCACGACGAGCTGCTCGACGCGGCGTACGAGCTCCTGGTGTCCGGCGGCTACGACGGCCTGAAGATGGCCGACGTCGGCCGCCGGGTCGGGGTGTCCCGGCAGACCGTCTACAACGAGTTCAAGGACCGCTGGGGGCTGCTCGAAGCGGTGGCGGCCCGGGAGACCGAGCAGTTCCTGGTCGACGTGAACGCCGCACTCGCCGAACACGACGACCCGATCGACGGATTGCGGGCCGCGGTCGAGCGGGCGCTGACGCTGGCGGCGGACAACCCGCTGGTGAAGGCGGCGCTCGGGCAACCCGGTTCGGACCAAGCCAGTCAGCTGCTGACCACTCGGGGACAGCAGGTGCTCGAGCTGAGTCATCAGCGGCTCGACGCCCACGTCCGGCAGCACTGGCCCGACGTACCGGCCGAGGACGCGACCACCTGCGTGGACATCGCGTTGCGCGTCGTCCTGAGTCACATCGTGAATCCCGGCGCCGCGCCCGCGGTCGTCGCCGTCCAGGTGGCCCAGGTGCTGGGCCCGTTCCTCAGCAGCAGGAGGCAGGCATGACCACGACCGCGAATCCCCTGCACCGCAAGGGTTTCAACTCACTGCGCGAGGGCGGCTTCCACTGGGACGCGCTGCCGCTGCGCTTGTTCGACAAGGGCAACCGCAAGTTCTGGAATCCGCGCGACATCGACTTCAGCCGCGACGCCGAGGACTGGCAGCGGCTGACGCCGAACGAGAAGGACAACGCGATGATGCTGTGCGCGCAGTTCATCGCGGGCGAGGAGGCGGTCACCGAGGACCTGCAGCCGTTCCTGCAGGCGATGGCCGCGGAGGGGCGCTTCGGCGACGAGATGTACCTGACCCAGTTCTGTTTCGAGGAGGCCAAGCACACCGCGGTGTTCCGGCTCTGGCTGGACGCGGTCGGCGTCACCGAGGACCTGCACCGGTACGTCGAGCACAACCCGGGCTACCGGGCGATCTTCTACGAGGCCCTGCCGGTCGCACTCAAGTCGCTGGCCGACGACCCGTCGCCGGCCAATCAGGTGCGGGCTTCGGTCACCTACAACCACGTCGTGGAAGGAACGCTGGCGCTGACCGGTTACCACGCCTGGAACCTGCTCTGCACCGGGCGCGGAATCCTGCCCGGCATGCAGGAACTCATCCGCCGGATCGGTGACGACGAACGCCGGCACATGGCGTGGGGCACGTTCACCTGCCGCCGGCACGTCGCCGCCGACGCGTCCAACTGGAAGGTCGTCACCGACACGATGGAGGAGTTGCTCCCGCACGCGCTCGTCCAGATCCAGTGGGCGCTGGAGAACTCCCCCGAACTGCCGCCCGAGATCGACCCCACCGCCCTGATGACGTACGCCGGCGACCGCGCCACCCGTCGCCTCGGCGCGATCGAGTCCGCCCTCGGCGCGGACGTGGCCGGCATCGACCTCGACTACTCCCCCGAGAAGCTCGAGGACGACTTCGGCGCCGAGGACTCCGCCGCCCTGGCCGCCGTCCGCTGAACGCAGCGTCCGTGCGCTATGGCCTCGGGTTCTTCGGACGCTGAACGAGCAGTACGGCGAAGGCGGTGAGGGCCAGCAGTCCTGTCACCCAGGGGACCGCGGTCGTGCCCCAGTGGTCGACGATTCGGCCGCCGGTGAGGGCGCCCAGGGCGATGGCGGCGTTGAAGACTCCGACCAGGAGGGCCGACGCGGGCTCCGGCGTACTGGGTGCCGCCGCGAGGGTCCAGGCCTGGGTGGTGACGCTGACGCCGCCGTACCCGAAGCCCCAGATCACCAGCAGGACAAGGGCTCCCGGGACGGTGGTGCCGAGCAGCGGGAGGGCGAGCACGGACGATGCGACCAGCGCGGCGATCAGGCCGAGCATGCGGCTGGAGGACTTCACCGAGCCCGCGACGAAGTTTCCCGTGACGCCGGCGACGCCGTACGCGAGCAGGAGCGTGCCGATCAGCGACGGACCGATGCCCGCGAAGTGCTCGAGCATCGGCCGCACATAGGTGTACGCCGAGAAGTGGGCCGTGACCAGCAGCGCGACCAGGAGCAGACCGACGCGGACCTGCCGGAGCTCGAGGGCCGCCGCCACATCGGCCAGGCGGACCGGCGCCGACGCGGGCAGTCGCGGGAGGAGCAGCGCGAGAGCGACCGCCAGTACGACGGACAGCAGGCCGATCGACGCGAAGGCCCAGCGCCACCCGACCAGCTCACCGACGTACGTGCCGGCGGGGATGCCGAGGACCGAGGCGACACCGATGCCGCTGAAGATCAGTGCGGTCGCCGGGCCGGCGGAGTCCGGCGGGACCAGCCGCGGAGCCAGTCCTACGGTCAGCAGCCAGACGCCGCCCATCGAGATGCCGGTGAGGATCCGGGCGACGACCAGGACGCCGAAGTTGGGCGACCAGGCCGCCAGCAGACTGGCCGCGGCGAGCACGATCATCAGCGCGACCAGGACGGTCCGGCGGTCGAGCTTGCCGAGCAGCAGCGGCAGGACCGGCGCCGAGACGGCCGCGACCAGGCCGGTGACGGTCAGGCTGAGCCCGGCCGTACCCTCGCTGACGCCGAGCGCCGCGCCCATCGGCGTCAGCAGGCCGACGGGCAGCATCTCGGCGGTGACCACCGTGAAGATCGTGACGGCCATCGTGATCGCGGCCGCCCAGCCCTGGGTCGTGGTGCGCGGTGGCGTCGCGTCGAGGCAGGTGCTTGTCATGGTTCCAGCCAACCGCCGGCCACTCGACGGGAACAACGACGATGTGCTCATCCTTGGATTAGCCGTACTCATCGATTCACGGAGGTCGTCATCAGCCTGGAGATCCGCGAGCTGGAGTGCTTCCTCGTCCTGGCCGAGGAACTGCACTTCGGCCGTACCGCCGAGCGGCTCTACCTGACCCAGAGCAGGGTGAGTCAACTGCTGCGTGCGCTCGAACACCGGATCGGCGGGCGACTGGTCGAGCGGACGAGTCGCCGGGTGTCGCTGACGCCGCTGGGGCAGGAGTTCCTGGAGTCGCTGCGGCCGGCGTACGTGGCGCTGGAGCGGGTGGTCACGAGCACTCAGCAGAAGGCGGCGGGCAGCAGTGGGCAGCTGCGAATCGGCTTCCAGGGAACGGCGAACGACCAGATCCTCGCGGCGGTCGGCGGCTTCCAGGAGCAGCATCCAGGCATCCTGGTCGAGGTGATGGAGCTACCGCTGAACGATCCGTTCAGCGCGCTGCGGCGAGGTGACGTCGACGCGGCGGTCGTTCTGCTGCCCGTGGCCGAGGACGATCTGGTGCTCGGACCGGTCTTCTCCGAGCAGCCGCCGACCTTGACCGTCTCGGTCAAGCACCCACTCGCCGACCGGTCGACCCTGGACGTCGAGGAGCTGGCCGGCAGCGTGCTGATCTCGGTCGCGCCGCCGGCACCGGGCTACTGGCGTCAGGTGCAGGCTCCCACCCAGACGCCGTCCGGCGCGCTGATCCACCGAGGGCCTGAGGTCCGCACGCTGCAGGAAGGCCTGTCGATGATCGCAGCCAACCGCGGCGGCATGCTGCTGTGCCGGCCGACCGCCGAGCTGAACCAGCGCGCCGACCTCGTGCACGTCCCGGTCACCGGGCTGCCGGACTCGGCGCTCGGGCTGGTCTGGCGACGCGGCGAGGACACACTGTGGCTGAGGACGTTCGCGAGCGCGCTGGTGGACCAGCGGTAACACGATTTGTCGACTTGTCGCCGAGCGAGGATCAGTGGGTGAGTCCCAACAGTTCGACGGACTTCTCCCGCATCTCGACCTTGCGGATCTTGCCGGTGACCGTCATCGGGAAGTCGTCGACCAGGAGGACGTAACGCGGGATCTTGTAGTGGGCGAGCTTGCCGGTGGCGAACTCCTTGAGCTGCGCGGCGTCGAGCGGGGCGGCGCCGTCCTTCAGCTTGATCCAGGCGCACAGCTCCTCGCCGTACTTGGGATCGGGTACGCCGATCACCTGGACGTCGGCGATGTCGGGATGGGTGTAGAGGAACTCCTCGATCTCGCGGGGGTACACGTTCTCGCCGCCGCGGATGACCATGTCCTTGATCCGGCCGACGATGTTCACGTAGCCGTCGTCGCGCATCACCGCGAGGTCGCCGGTGTGCATCCAGCGGGCCCGGTCGATCGCGTCGGACGTCTTCTCGGGGTCGTCCCAGTAGCCGAGCATCACCGAATAGCCGCGGGTGCACAGCTCGCCGGGTTCACCCCGCGGGACGACGAGGCCGGTCGCCGGGTCGACCAGCTTCACCTCGACGTGCGGCATCACCTGGCCGACGGTCGACGTCCGCCGGTCGAGGTCGTCGTCGCGCCGGGTCTGGGTCGACACCGGTGAGGTCTCGGTCATGCCGTAGCAGATCGCGACCTCGGCCATGTGCATGTCGGCGACGCAGCGCTTCATCACCTCGATCGGGCAGGGCGACCCGGCCATCACGCCGGTGCGCAGGCTGGTCAGGTCGTAGTCGGCGAAGTCCGGCAGTCCGAGCTCGGCGATGAACATCGTCGGTACGCCGTACAGGCCGGTGCAGCGTTCGTCCTGAACCGCGCGCAGCGTCGCGGCGGGGTCGAAGGCCGGCGCCGGAATCACCATGCAGGCGCCGTGGGTGGTGCAGCCGAGATTGGCCATCACCATGCCGAAGCAGTGGTAGAAGGGCACCGGGATACAGAGCCGGTCGTCCGCGGTGAAGCCGATCAGCTCGGTGACGAAGTAGCCGTTGTTGAGGATGTTGTGGTGCGAAAGCGTTGCCCCCTTAGGGAAACCGGTCGTGCCCGACGTGTACTGGATGTTGATCGGGTCGTCGAAGCTCAGTTCGGCCTCGCGTTCGGCGAGCTGCTCGTCGGTGATCACACTCGCCGCCTCGACCACGGCGTCCCAGTCGTCCGTGCCGATGTAGACCGTCTCCTCCAGCGCCGGGCAGTCGCGGCGCACCTGGTCGACCATCGCCCGGTAGTCACTGGTCTTGAACTCGGTCGCCGAGATCAGCAGCCGCACACCGGACTGGTTCAGCGCGTAGGCCAGCTCGTGCGTCCGGTACGCCGGGTTGATGTTCACCAGGATCGCGCCGATCGTCGCGGTCGCGTACTGGCTGATCGTCCACTCCGCGCAGTTCGGCGCCCAGATGCCGACCCGGTCGCCCTTGCCGATTCCGCGCGCCAGCAGGCCTTTCGCGAACGTGTCGACCGCGGCGCCGAACTCGGTGTACGTCCAGCGCCGGCCGGTGGCGACCTCGACCAGCGCCTCCTGCTCGCCGTACGTCGTGACTGTGCGGCGCAGATTCGCGCCGATCGTTTCCCCGAGCAACGGAACGTCGGACACCCCGGACGCGTAGGAAGGCAGGCTCATTTCCACATCGTGACCCGCCGGTAGCGCACCGACAACCCCCGCGGCCTGTCGGACCGGATGCGAACGGTTGTTCGAGTGCAGGCGAACAGGGTGTGGACGGCAAGCAATGTCATGACCAACTCTGCGTCACCGCCGGTCGCTCAGCGTGAACTTCCGCCTACGCTGGACCGGAGAGGTGTGAGGCCATGGGCTGGTCGGTGGATCGACATGCCCGCAGCGAGCGTCCGCCCGGACGTACGGCCGAGGCGGCGCAGCGGACCGCTGCGGTTCGCGAGCATGTCCGTTTGCTGGAGAGCGTGCTCGCCGCGGCGCTGGCCGAGGACATCCGGGCGACCGATCTGCAGACACTGAAGCGGGCCCCGCGCCGGGCTCCACCGGCGGTCGCGGCGGCAGACCTGCAGCCGCATCCCGGGCCGGTCTGGGCGGCGTTCCTGCCCGGTCCACCGGGCCCGTTCGCGCGCTGGGTCGGCGGGAACCGGCGCTACGCCCGGCGGTTGCGCGACGCCGAGGACAGGTTCGCCGAGGCGATCGAGCGGCACCGGCTGGCCGAGGAGGCGCGGCAGCTGCGAGTCGCCAGAGCCGTCCGGGAGCAGGCGGACCAGCAGCGCCGGCTCGACGAGGCCACGGCCGAGCAGCACGCCCGGGTCGACGAGTACGAGCGCTGTGTGCGCGCCAAGGACCGGCAGGCGGTCAGCCGGTACTTCCAGAAGGCGCTGGACCGGACACCGGAGCCACTGGACTTTCCCCGCCGCCGCAAGGCCGGGTACGTGCCGGAGTCGACGCTGCTGGCGCTGGAGTGGGACCTGCCGGACGTCGGCGTGATCCCGGCCGCGGCTGCCTACCGCTACGACGAGGCGTCCGATGCCGTGTACGCCGTACCGCGGCCGGAGAAGGAGGTCCGGCTGCTCTACCAGCAGCTCGTCGCGCAGTGCGCGCTGCGGGCGCTGCACCTGGTCTTCGCCCATGACCGGTACGGCGTGGTGGACACCGTGGTCTTCAACGGGATGGTCGAGGCCGTCGACGCGGCCACCGGCCGGACGGTCCGGCCGTGCCTGATCACCTTGCGGGCAACGCGTGAGCAGTTCACCGCGCTGGTGCTCGACCAGCTCGATCCGGTCGCTTGCGTCCGGCACTACTTCGGCGCGGAGGTCTCCCGGCATCCGGAGGAGCTGCAACCGGTGGAGCCCGTACTGGACTTCGACCTGACCGACCCGCGCACGGTGGAACCCGCCGACGTGGTCAGCGAGCTCGACACCCGGCCGAACCTGCTGGACCTCAGCCCGGAGGAGTTCGAGCACCTGGTGCAAAACCTGCTGACCCGGATGGGGCTGGAGACCCGGCTGTTCCGCAGCGGCAACGACGGCGGGATCGACTGCGTCGCCTACGACCCCCGGCCGATCACCGGCGGCAAGTTCGTCGTACAGGCGAAGCTCTACACGCGGACCGTGCCGCCCAGCGCCGTACGGGACCTGTTCGGCACCGTGGTCGACGCCGGGGCGACGAAGGGGATCCTGATCACCACCAGTGGGTTCGGGCCTTCCAGCTACCAGTTCGCGAACGGCAAACCGCTGCAGCTGATCGACGGGACCGGGCTGCTCGCGCTGTGCCACCAGCACGACATCCCGGCCCGCATCGTGCCCCGCGCTAGCTGATCGGCGACTCGTACACGGTCAGCTCGGTGCCGTTGACCTCTTCGCCGTCGTCGGGCGCGGTGAACAGGCGCAGCTTCTTGCCGTCGACCTCCAGCGCCACCGGGTTGCGGGTCGCGCTGTGCCCGGCCGAGGAGAACGCGGGGAACGGGATCTCGTGCAGGATCCGGTTGCCGTCCTTCAGGTCGAGCAGGGCCAGTCCGCCGAGTTCGTAGCCGCCGCCGGTCGCTGTCGGCAGGCCGGTGACTCCACCGCAGAGCTGCTTGCTCCTGCTGACGTAGTCGCAGTCCTGGTAGTCGAGCAGGTGGCTCGCGTTCGGCTGAGCGTCCAGCTGCTTCCCGGAGGCGGTCCACTCGTACAGGGTCCGCGAGCCCCAGCTGACCCCGTGCACCAAGCCGGTACGCCGGTCGCGCACGACACCACCGACGTGGTCCCGGACCCGGAACTGCTCGCTGACCCGGTAGGTCTTCGGGTCCACCTTGTAGACGATCGCCTTGCTGTTCGGCCGGTACTCCGCGACCGGCACCCAGACGTTCTCGCCGTCGAAGTCGATGCCACCCGGGTGGTAGACGGTGCTCTCACCGAGCCGGATGTCCTTCTTCAGCCGGCCCAGGCGGTCCAGCACGAGCAGGTGCCCGACGCCCTTGCCCGGGCTGCGGTCGTAGCCGTCGACGGGCTGCGGGTAGCGCACCGGCGCCTCCAGTACCTCCACGCTGGACAGGTAGATCAGGTCACCGACCAGCGCGAAGCCCTGAGGGTGGTACGTCGGGAACTTCAGCGGGATCTTCGCCACCTGCGTCCACGGCGTACTGCGGGTGGTCGCCGCGAAGGCTCTGGCGACCTGGTCGTCGCGTCCGCCCGCCTCCGCCCCGGCGGTGGTCAGTCCGGCGAGCAGTGCGCCCGCCATGGCGGTGGCGAGCAAGGTCTTCCTGCGCATGGTGGTCTCCCTGGCGGTCTGGTGGTTCCGGGCAGCCTGCGCCCACCCGGCGACGTCGAGGTCGCCACCAGCTGACCAGACGCTGTGCGCCGGGTGAAGTGTCAGACTGGCGCGCATGGACTCTGGGATCACTGTCACCGGGACCGGTCAGGCCACCGCGCCGGCCGATCTGCTGCGGCTCACGCTCAGCGTCGGGCAGGACGCGCCCGACGTGGCCGACGCCGTCGCACGGGTCGCCGAGCGGACTGCGGCCGTGATGGCCGCGCTGCTGGCCGAAGGTGTCGCCGCGAGCGACGTCGCGACCAGCTCCGTGTCGGTGCACCCGCAGTACGGCGAGTCGATGACCGTGACGGGCTACCGGGCGTCGCACTCGATGGCGGTGACCACCCGCGACCTGACCGGCTTCGGCCGGCTGCTGAACGCGGCCGTCGCCGCGGTGGGCAACAGCCTGGGGCTGGACTTCCTGCAGTTCGACGTGGAGGACAAGGCAGCGCTGGTGGACAAGGCGCGGAAGCTGGCGTTCACCCAGGCGCGGCAGAAGGCGGAGCAGCTGGCCGAGCTGACCGGTCAGTCGATCGGTGGGATCGCGGCGGTCAGCGAGACGCAGGGCTACGTGCCGCTGCGGGAGATGTCGGCCAAGGCCGCCAGTACCGGCGGTGGCTTCGCCGCGGACCTTGGTGTCACCCCCGGCGAGCAGACCGTCGACGTGACGCTCGAGGTGCGCTGGAACTGGGCCTGACCGGTCCCGAACCAGGACAGGCCGCGCGCATGTCCTCCGCGTCGGCCATAGTTCTCCCATGTACGCACCGGCGCCGCTTCGTCGTCAGCTGAACCGTTCGGGTCTGTTGCTGCTCGGACCTGCCTTCGTGGCGGCGGTCGCCTACGTGGACCCCGGCAACTTCGCGACCAACATCGCGGCGGGCGCGTCGTACGGGTATCTGCTGTGCTGGGTGGTCGTCGGGGCGAACCTGATGGCGGTGCTGGTGCAGTACCTCGCGGCCAAGGCGAGCATCGCGACCGGGAAGACGCTGCCGCAGCTGTGCCGGGAGCACTTCCGGGCCACCACGTCGCGTGGGCTGTGGGCGCAGGCCGAGCTGGTCGCGATCGCGACGGACCTGGCCGAAGTGGTCGGTGGGGCGATCGCGCTGAACCTGCTGTTCGGCGTACCGCTGCTGCTGGGTGGGGTGATCACCGGGGCGGTCTCGTTCGCGCTGCTGGTCTACCAGTCCAAGCGCGGGCAGCGGCCGTTCGAGGCGGCGATCATCGGGCTGCTGGCCGTCGTACTGGTCGGGTTCGTGGTGTCGACGGTGCAGTCGGAGCCGTCCGCGTCGGGCGTTGTGGGTGGACTGGTGCCGCGGCTGGACGGGACGGAGTCGCTGGTGCTGGCGGCCGGGATGCTCGGCGCGACCGTGATGCCGCACGCGATCTGGCTGCACGGCGCCCTGGTCACCGACCGGCACGGGAAGGCGCTCCGGTCGACCGCGGGCAAGCAGCGGGTCCTGCGGGCGACCCGGATCGACGTGGGGGTCGCGATGGCGCTGGCCGGCGCGGTGAACCTGGCGATGGTCGTGCTGGCCGCGGCCGCGCTGAGCGGATCGGGCGCCGACTCGCTCGACGCGGCGCACGGGGCGATCGGTGAGCGGCTGGGTCAGCTGCCGGCGCTGCTGTTCGCGCTGGCCTTGCTGGCGTCGGGCTTCGCGTCGTCCTCGGTCGGCACGTACGCCGGATCGGTCATCCTGGAAGGGTTCTGGCAGCGGCACGTGCCGCTCGCGGTCCGGCGGCTGATCACGTTGCTGCCGGCGCTGATCATCCTCGCGATCGGGATCGACCCGAGCCGGGCGCTGGTCGTCTCGCAGGTCGTGCTGAGCTTCGGCATCCCGTGCGCGTTGTGGCCGCTGGTCAAGTTGACCGCAACACGGCGCATCATGGGCAGCCTGGTCAACCGGTTGCCGACTACTCTCACCGCATGTCTGGTCGCCACCGCCGTCTCGGTCCTCAACGTCGTACTGATCGTGCTGACGCTGCGAGGGTGACATGACCGCGTCGTTCGTCGTCAGTGACGTGCACGGCCACCCGGACAAGCTGGCCGCGTCGCTGCACGAGGCCGGCCTGGTCGACGCCGAGGGCAACTGGTCCGGCCGGGACGCGCGGCTGTGGCTGCTCGGCGACTTCTTCGACCGCGGACCCGACGGGATCGGCGTCCTGCGGCTGGTGCGGCGGCTGACCGCGCAGGCGTCGCAGGGCACCGGCGAGGTCCGCACGCTGCTCGGCAACCACGAGATCCTCGCGCTCGGCATGCACAAGTTCGGCGACGAGGCGGTGCCGCACGACGGCATCACGCTGCGCAGCTTCGAGCGCAGCTGGGCGCTGAACGGCGGCATCGACCGCGACCAGGAGCTGCTCACCGCCGACGACGTCGTCTGGCTGATCGACCAGCCGATGCTCGGCCTGGACGCCGGGCACCTGCTGATGCACTCCGACACGGCCGAGTACGTCGAGTGGGGCAGCACGATCGACGAGATCAACGCGGCCGCGCGGGCCGACCTGCACAGCGACGACATCACCGTCTGGTGGGAGATCTGGCGGCGGATGACGTCGCGCTACGCGTTCCGCGGGCCGGAGGGCCCGGCGATCGCCCGGACCTTGCTGCAGCACCTCGGCGGCGAGAGGATCGTGCACGGGCACAGCATCGTCGCCGACCAGATGGGCATCGACCCGGCCTGGGTGACCGGCCCGCTGCTGTACTGCGACGACCTGGTGCTGGGCATCGACGCCGGCACCTTCGACGGCGGCCCGTCGCTGGTCGTGGAGCTCGAGCCGCTCGGGGAATGATCGGCCCGCCGCCGCCGTTGCTCGTTGATGGACGATTGCCTGCGGAGCGGAGACGAACATGTCGGACAAGCCGGTCAAGATTCCTGGCCCGGACCACCCGATCACGGTGCGCAAGAACCCCGACCGGGTCGTGGTGAAGGTCAACGGCCAGGTCCTCGCGGACTCCCGGTCCGCGCTGTCGCTGCAGGAGTCGAGCCACCCGGCGGTCCAGTACATCCCGCGCGCCGACGTCGACTTCAGCCAGCTGGAGCGCACCGAGTACAGCACCTACTGCCCCTACAAGGGCGAGGCGTCGTACTACAGCGTGCTGCCGCTGGACAAGGCCGGCACCAACGCCGTCTGGACCTACGAGCAGCCGTACGACGCCGTCGCCGACATCCGCGACCACGTCGCCTTCTACACCGAGCTGGTCGACCTGGAGATCATCGCCGACTGAGGAAGTCGCGCAGCACGGGCGCCAGCACCTCGGGCGGTACGACGTGGTGCTGGCCGTCCAGCTCGACGTACTGGCCGTCCGGCAGCGCCTTGGCGACCAGGCGGGCGGCATCGACCATGAACGGCGGGCTGACGCTGCCACAGACTGCCAGCGCCGGCTGGGTGATCTGAGTCAGCCGGTCGAACGGCACTGTGCCGCCCGGTGACCTGTCCATCACGGCGAAGTCGTAGCGCAGCGTGGGTGCCAGCTCCGCGAGGCCAGGAGCAGCCGCCCACTCCTTCGCGGCGTCCTCCGGCATGCCCGTCAGCTGCAGGAACGCCGTCACGGCCTCGAGCCCGCGTCCCTCGGCGATGAATCCCTCGACCACCGCGGCGCCCGCATCGGACTCCCGCTGCGCCTCAATGTCGTCCGGCCCGTACGGCGGCTCGTGCAGCACCACACTGCTGAACGGCAGACCGCTGGCGGCAGCCTCCACGAGCAGACCCGCGCCAGACGAGTGCCCGTACGCCGCGGCCGTCCCGCCGAGCGCGGCGACCAGTGCGGCCAGGTCCTCGACCTCGCGGGCCACGGCGTACGGGGTGGTGTCTCCGCTGTCGCCCCGGCCGCGGCGGTCGTACGAGACGACGGTGAAGTCCGGCTCCAGCGCCTCAGCCAGCGGACGGGTGGCGCTGCGGTCGCACAGTGCGCCGCCGATCAGGATCAGCGGGCTGCCCTGGCCCGAGCGCTCGTAGGCGATGCGGGTGCCGTCCGCGGATACGACGTACTGCATGTGTCCTCCCTGGTGTTTTTGCAGCTACGTCGGAGCCGGTGGGCGCGGCTCGACATATTCGCTGGCGCGGCCGCGCGCGGACTGGTTCACTGCGGGCGATGTCCTACCTCACGCGCGTCGACGAGTACCTGCACGCAGCTCCGCTGTCCGGGGCCACCCCGGAGCAGGTCGGGCCGTTCACCCTGTTCCGGTCGACCACCATCTGGCCGTACTACGCGCGGCCGGTGCCTGGGACCGGTCCGGTGGAGCCGGCCGACGTCGAGCGGGTGCGGGAGCGGTGTGCCGAGCTGGAGTTGCCGCTGAACTTCGAGTGGGTGGTGGAGACCTGCCCGTCGATGGGAGAGGCTGCTGCCGCGGCTGGGCTGACAGTGGTCGAGTACCCACTGCTCGTGCTCGAGCGAGACGACTTCAAGCCGTACGCCGGGTCAGCGCGCTGCGAGATCCTGCCGGCGGACATGGAGCTGCTGCGACAGGCTCGGGCTGTCGCGGGGGTCGGCTTCAGCAACCCAGGGACCGACGTGGGCGACAGTGGCGCGGCGGAGCGGGACGAGGCGCTTGCCGAAGTCTCGGCCGAGACCGGTCAGGCGTTGCTGGAGCGGGCCGAGTCCGGCGTCTCGGTGACGGCGGCTGCCTTTGGTGACGAGGGGATGCTGGCGTCCGGCGTACATCAGCCTGTTGGTGCGACCAGTGAGGTAGTCGGCGTCGCCACACTGCCCTCCGCGCGCCGCCAGGGCCTCGGCGCCGCGGTGACCAGCTGCCTGGTCGAGCACGCCCTCGCCAACGGCGTCGACCTGATCCTGCTGTCCGCCCAGAACGACGCGGTCGCCGCCGTGTACGAGCGCGTCGGCTTCCACCGCATCGGCCACGCCGGCGGGGCCGAGTGACGATGCGGGAGTGGTACGAAGCTCGGGATCTGCTCGCCGGGGTCAAGCAGCATGTTGTCGACGAACACCAGGACATGGCTGCCGTCCTGGCCCGGATCCTCACTGACCTCGGTCTGCCCGCGGACCGGCCGGCCGATCCGGGCGCGCTCTCGTTCGGCCGGTAGATCCCGGACAAGATTCCGGCGCGGGTCGTCCCGGCTGGACCGATGGCCGTACGGTTGGAGGGATGAGCAACACCGAGCGGACCCGCCCACGTACCCTCGCCGAGGCGCTGAGGAGCTGGGACGACGCTGCTCTCGGGCACCTGCTGCGGCACCGGCCCGATCTGGCGACGCCGATCCCGGCCGACACCGGCCAGCTCGCGGCGCGAGCGACGACCAACGCCTCCGCCGCCCGCGCGATCAACCGGCTGGACGAGTTCGGCGTCGACCTGCTGGAAGCACTGTCGGCCCTGCCCGAGCCGGTGGACCTCGCCGCGCTCGCGGCCGGCGTCGGCCAGCCGGTCGAGGTCGTCCAGCCCCGCGTGACCGAGCTGCTGGCACTGGCCCTGGTCTGGGGCACCGAGGACGACCTGCGCCCGATCCGAGCCGTGCACGAGCTGCTGGGCCCGACACCGGCCGGACTGGGTCCCGTGACGACCCGGCACTTCGGCGACCTCGACAAGCTGATCGAGGAGGCCGGGCCGGAGGCGCAGGAGGTGCTCGCGAAGCTCACCTGGGGTCCGCCGACCGGCACGGTGGAGAAGGCCGAGCGTCCGGTGACGATCGCTTCGGCCAAGACTCCCGTGGAGCGCCTGCTGGCCCGCGGACTCGTCGTACCGAAGGACCCGACGACCGTCGTACTGCCTCGGCAGATCGGTCTGCACCTGCGGCGCGGACGCGTCCTGGCGTCGACCCGACCGACTCCCCCGCCGCTCGACGGCAAGCAGGTCTCGGCGTCCATCGCCGACCGGGCCGCTGCCGGCGCTGCGCTCGACCTGGTTCGCCTGGTCGACCGCGCGCTGGAGCAGCTGGGCACCGAGCCGCCACCGGTACTGCGGACAGGCGGCATCGGCGTCCGTGAGCTGCGCGCGCTCGCCGGGCGGATCGGTGTGGAGGAGCAGACGGCAGGCGCCGTACTGGAGATCGCGTACGCCGCCGGACTGGTCGCCTCCGTCGAGGTCGGGACCAACGACCTCTGGCTCCCGACTGGTTCGTACGACGACTGGCTGGAGCTCGACACCGCGCACCGCTGGGCCCAGCTGGTCATCGCTTGGTACACGGGCTTGCGGGCGATCGGACTGATCGGCCGTCGCGACAGTGGCGGCGCGACCGCTGCTGCGCGCGAGCGACTGGTCAACGCGTTGGCGCCTGACCTGGAGCGACTGCTGGCACCGGAGGTCCGCCAGCTGACGCTGGAGGCGCTGGCCCAGGCCGGTCCGGGCTCAGCGCCCGCCACCGAGTCGGTGGTGACCTGGGTGGCGTGGCACCGGCCTCGTCGAGGCGGGCAGTTCCGGGACGACCTGGTCGAGTGGACTCTGACGGAGGCCGCTCTGCTGGGCGTGACCGGGCTCGGCTCTCTGGGCGCGCATGCGCGGGCCTTGCTGAGCGAAGAACCGACCGTGGAGGACCTGGCCGCGGCGATCGAGCCGATGGTCCCCGCGCCGGTGACGGAGTTCCTGCTGCAGGCCGACCTGACCGCTGTCGCGCCCGGTCCGCTGGTGCGCTCGGTCCAGGACGACCTGGCCGCGATGGCCGATGCGGAGTCGCACGGTGGCGGTGGGGTCTACCGCTTCAGCGAGAGCTCGGTACGCCGCGCGTTCGACCTCGGCCGGACCAGCGACCAGTTGCACAAGTGGCTGGCCGAGCACTCGCGTACGCCGGTGCCGCAGCCGCTCACCTACCTGATCGACGACGTCGCGCGGCGGCACGGCGTACTGCGAATCGGCACGGCCACGACGTACCTGCGCTGTGACGACGAGGACGTGCTGACCCAGCTGCTCAGCTCGAACCTGCCCGGCGTCCGCTTCCGTCGCCTGGCCGCGACGGTCGTCGTCTCGCCCTCGCCGCCCGACATGGTCCTGGCCCGGCTTCGCGAAGCCGGTCTGGCGCCGCTGGCCGAGACCTTCGACGGCGTCGTCCAGCTCAGCACCGCGACCGCGCGGCGCGGCGACGCACCGCGCCGCCGGACCAGCCGGGACTTCGTCGACACCCCGACCGACCTCACCGAGGACCAGGTCAAGGCCGTCATCGAAAAGGTCCGCACCGGCGACCGGCTGGCCGCGGAACGCCCCGAGGACGCAGGCCAGGAACCGAGCGCTCCCGCCGAGACGATCAGCATCCTCACCAACGCCGCCGAGTCCAGCAGCCGCACGTGGATCTCGTACGTCGACCACAACGGCAACGCCTCCGAACGCGTCGTCGAGCCGGTCCGCGTCGCCGACGGCTGGCTCACCGCGTACGACGACGGCGCCGACCAGCCGCGCACGTACGCCCTGCACCGCATCGCCACCGCCCGGCCGGTCTGAGCCGGGGACCCCTCGCCCGGCCCAGCCGCGGCGACTCGGGCGCGGCGGTCCCACGCGGCCCGGACGCGGTCCCACGCGGCCCGGGCACGGAGGTCAGAACAGCGCGTCCTGCTCGACCTCCGGTGGCGGCGGGGCGTCGACCGGCTCCAACGGAACCGTGAGCTCGGCACCAGGCTCAGCCCGGTCCAGCGCCCAGCCCGCCAGCAGATGCGTGTCGAGCAGGATCAGGCCGGCCGACGTCCTCAGGTAGACGTCCGACCCGATCGTGCAGACGATCTGACCAGTCAGAGTGCTGCCAGGCGCTGGTGACCGCAGTGCGACGTCCGGGTGCAGCCCATCGACCGGCAGCCCGTACGCCGCGGTGTGGTCGCGGACTCCCGAGTCGCAGCGCTCCTGTCCCTCAGGCCACGGCAGCTCCCCAGCTCGCAAGACCGCGTCGGCCAAGGCGGCCTCACGATCGGCAGCCGGGACCGGATGCACCCTGGCCGCTCGCTTCCGCGTAGTCGACACCCGGTCGGGCAGCCCGAGCGTGGTCATCAGCAGGTTCTCGATCCGCCGGGCTCCCAGCAGGCTGCCGCTGGAGATGAAGGTGGACGACAGCGCGCCCTGCTCCAGCAGCCGGGCGTCCCCGCGCTCGGTGGCCGAGATGCCGACCTTCACAACGCTCCCGTGGTGCGCGAGGTAGACCGAGAACGAGCGCGGGTCGTCGAGCCGGGTGTCGGCGGCGATCGAGTTGGACCGTTCCATCGCCTGGCAGTCAGGACAATGCGGACTGCGGCTCGCCGCGGCCAGCAGGGTCGAGGTCGAGCACGGCAAGCGCCGCCCCGACCGCCAGATCCCGATGCACCGGCGATCGGCCCCGAACGTGAACGACAGGTCGGCACCGAGCTGCAGCGGGCTGAGCCGCACCGTCGTACCGAACCACTCCAGGTGCGGCGCTCCACCAGTCCACAACAGGCCCGTCACACGCCACATGCGGGCGAACGTACCTCAGCGGAGGTGCTGCAGGGCCGGGTGGTTCTCGGCGCGCAGGTGGTCGGCTGCTGCGGACAGTGGGATCCAGAAGAAGTCGAAGGCGATGTAGGAATCAGGGCCGGACGACGGGTCGGACTCCCCGTGCCGCCAGGTGGCGGGCAGACCAGCCGGCGCGGTCAGGTGGAACGACCAGCGGTCGTGCAGCTCGTCGCGGCCGTAGACCCGCATGTCGTCGAGCCGGTGCGTGAGCAGCGCCCGTACGGCAAAGCCCGAGCGGCCGGTCTCCTCCTCGGCCTCCCGCAGTACGGCGAGCTCCGGAGTCTCGCCGGGCTCGACCGTGCCCGCGGGGAGCTGCGTGCCGGTACCGGGGTGGAACGGCTTGCGGAAGACCAGGAGCTGGTCGTCGCGGGTGATGAAGGCCGTCACCTTCCGGATCGTCGGCGGGGTCACGAGGTGGTGACCGGCGCCAGCAGGAGGCCGGTGATCGCGTCGGCCAGGTTGGTGGCCAGGTGGTGCCAGGTCGGGCTCGGGGTCGCAAGACCTTCGGCGACGGCGCGCTCGTACTCGGCGCACGTGTGGACGATGAGGTGGCGGGCCATGTCGCCGCGCTCGACGCGGACATTGGCCGGCAGGGTGGGAAGAGAGGCGTCCAGGCCTTCACGAATCTGCTGGAGCTGGGGCGACGTCAGTGCCTCGTCGACGACGATCTGCCGCAGGGCGGGGTCGGTCATCGCCTGGGCGCCGAACCTTGCGTACCAGGTCGGCTTGCCCAACGTCCCCAGGTACTCCGGGACCGGCCGGACCAGGCAGCCGACCCAGTCGCCCAGCCGCGGATCGGCGGGAAGCTCGGCGAGCATCTGGGCGCGGATCTGCTCGATAGGCTCGCTGTGCCGCCGGACGACCGCGCGGACCAGGTCGGCCTTGGTGCCGAAGTGGTAGCCGACGGCCGTGTTGTTGCCCTGCCCGGCGGCCTCGCTGACCTGCCGGTTCGAGACCGTGCCGACGCCGTGCTCGGCGAACAGCCGCTCGGCCGCGGCCAGGATCAGATCCCGTGTCTGCTGCGCGCGAACCGCCATCGCCCCACCATGCCCCACTGTCGCCCGGTTGTTCGGCTTCAGATTGCCGACTCGCTTGCTTTAAGTCAACTGACTGACCTGCGGTGCCGTCGCAGAACCGCTCTGGAGGCCGATCCGGTCGGCTGAGCCGGGGTGTTTGCGGCAGGAGGCACAATGGAGGGTCGGGCAGGCTGTCTGCCCGACCCTCGATCTGACGGGAGATCTGGCGTGACCGACGGTCCGTTGATCGTGCAGTCCGACAAGACCCTGCTGCTGGAGACCGCCCACCCGGACTCGAGCGACTGCCGCAAGGCGATCGCTCCGTTCTCCGAGCTGGAGCGGGCACCGGAGCACGTGCACACCTACCGGCTGACTCCGCTCGGCCTGTGGAACGCACGGGCCGCCGGGCACGACGCCGAGCAGGTGATCGACGTACTGCTGCGCTACAGCCGCTACCCGGTCCCGCACTCGCTGCTGGTGGACATCGCCGAGACCCTCGACCGGTACGGGCGGCTGCGGCTGGAGAAGCACCCGCAGCACGGACTGGTCCTGGTGACGACGGACCGGCCGGTGCTGGAGGAGGTGCTGCGCTCGGCGAAGGTCAAGCCGATGGTGGGCGACCGGATCGACGACGACACCGTGCTGGTTCACCCCTCGGAGCGCGGCCACCTCAAGCAGACCCTGCTCAAGCTGGGCTGGCCCGCGGAGGACCTGGCCGGGTACGTCGACGGCGAGGCGCACAAGATCGAGCTGGTCAAGGACGGCTGGGACCTGCGGCCGTACCAGCAGCAGGCGGCCGACTCGTTCTGGCACGGCGGCTCCGGCGTCGTCGTCCTGCCGTGTGGCGCGGGCAAGACGATCGTCGGCGCGGCCGCGATGGCGCAGGCCTCGGCGACGACGCTGATCCTGGTCACCAACACGGTGTCCGCGCGGCAGTGGAAGGACGAGCTGCTCAAGCGGACCAGCCTGACCGAGGACGAGATCGGCGAGTACTCCGGTGCCCGCAAGGAGATCCGCCCGGTCACCATCGCGACGTACCAGGTGATGACGACCCGGCGGAAGGGCGTCTACTCGCACCTGGAGCTGTTCGACGCCCGCGACTGGGGCCTGATCGTGTACGACGAGGTGCACCTGCTGCCGGCGCCGATCTTCCGGATGACCGCGGACCTGCAGACCCGGCGGCGGATCGGCCTGACCGCGACGCTGGTCCGCGAGGACGGCCGCGAGGGCGACGTGTTCTCGCTGATCGGCCCGAAGCGCTACGACGCGCCGTGGAAGGACATCGAGGCGCAGGGCTGGATCGCGCCGGCCGACTGCGTCGAGGTGCGGGTCGACCTGGAGCAGACCGAGCGGTTCGTCTACGCGACCGCCGAGCCCGAGGACCGGTACCGGCTGGCCGCGTCGACACCGGCCAAGTCGCGGCTGGTCCGCCGGATCGCCGAGCACCACAAGGGCGAGCCGATGCTGGTGATCGGCCAGTACATCGACCAGCTGGACGAGCTCGGCGAGCGGCTGGAATGCCCGGTGATCAAGGGCGAGACGACGGTGAAGGAACGCCAGCGGTTGTTCCAGGCGTTCCGGACCGGCGAGATCAACATGCTCGTCGTCAGCAAGGTCGCGAACTTCTCCATCGACCTGCCGGAGGCGTCGGTCGCCGTCCAGGTGTCCGGCACGTTCGGCTCCCGCCAGGAAGAAGCTCAGCGCCTGGGCCGGGTCCTGCGCCCGAAGGGTGACGGCCGCACCGCGCGGTTCTACTCGATCGTCGCCCGCGACACCGTCGACGCCGAGTTCGCCGCCCACCGCCAGCGCTTCCTGGCCGAACAGGGCTACGCGTACACGATCGTGGACGCGGAGAACCTCTTCGCCTGAGGAAACACAAGGGATGTGACCCGCCGCCGCGCATCCCGCGATGGCGGCGGGGTACCTCGGGTCCATGACAGCCGAGACGGGGACCGCCGAGCAGGCGGACGACACCTGGGTCAGCCGCCTGGCGGGTGCCGCGCAGCGCCAGAGCGAGCAGTACGGGCCGGAGCGATCACTGCGCGGCTACCTGGGCGCACTGGGCGCCTTCGCGGCGTACGGCGTCGCGCTGGCCGTGACCGCTCGGGCGACCGGGCGGCATCTTCCCGGCCGGATCCAGCCGATGGATCTGGTCGTCGGCGCGGCCGCGACGTTCCGCTTCAGCAAGCTGGTCAGCCGCAACTCCGTGACCAGCCCGCTCCGAGCACCCTTCACCCAGTACGCCGCTCCGGGTGGCCCGGCCGAGACCCTCGAGGAACCCCGGGGAACCGGCGCCCGCCGGGTGATCGGTGAGCTGATCACCTGCCCGTTCTGCGTCTCCGTCTGGACGGCCGCCACCTACACGGCCGGTCTGGTGCTGTGCCCCAGAGCGACCCGCCTCGCGGCGTCCGGGCTCACCGTGCTGGCCGGCGCCGACCTGCTGCAGCTGTCCTCGACGATCCTGACCCGCGTGGCGACGCAGGAGAACGACTGATGTCCGCGGTCCGGATCCGGCCCGCGGGCGGTGCCGGCGGCTGCCTGGCGATGATCCTGTTCTCGGTCGTCGCCTCCGTGATCCTGACGGTCGTGCTCAATCTCCTGCTGCGCTGACCGTTCCACCGACAAACCCTTTGTGGAGGCGCTGATGCGAGCGATGGTGTACCGCGGGCCGTACCGGATCCGGGTGGAGGACAAGGACCGGCCGGCGATCGAGCACCCGAACGACGCGATCGTGCGGGTGACCCGGGCGGCGATCTGCGGCTCCGACCTGCACCTGTACCACGGGATGATGCCGGACACCCGGGTCGGCCACACGTTCGGCCACGAGTTCGTCGGCGTGGTCGACGAGATCGGGCCGTCGGTGCGGAACCTCAGCGTCGGCGACCGGGTGATGGTGCCGTTCAACATCTACTGCGGCAGCTGCTACTTCTGCGCCCGCGGCCTGTACTCCAACTGCCACAACGTCAACCCGAACGCGACCGCCGTCGGCGGCATCTACGGCTACTCCCACACCTGCGGCGGGTACGACGGCGGCCAGGCCGAGTACGTCCGGGTGCCGTTCGCCGACATCGGCCCGTCGCCGATCCCGGCCTGGATGGACGACGACGACGCGGTCCTGCTCACCGACGCCCTGGCCACCGGGTACTTCGGCGCGCAGCTCGGCGACATCGCCGAGGGCGACACCGTCGTGGTCTTCGGCGCCGGCCCGGTCGGGCTGTTCGCGGCGAAGTCGGCCTGGCTGATGGGCGCCGGCCGGGTGATCGTGATCGACCACCTGGAGTACCGGCTGGAGAAGGCGCGCGAGTTCGCGCAGGCCGAGACCCGCAACTTCGCCGAGTACGACGACATCGTGGTCGAGATGAAAAAGACCACCGACCACCTCGGCGCGGACGTCGCGATCGACGCGGTCGGTGCCGAGGCCGACGGCAACCTGCTGCAGCACGTGACGGCCGCGAAGCTGAAGCTGCAGGGCGGTTCGCCGATCGCACTGAACTGGGCGATCGACTCGGTGCGCAAGGGCGGCACGGTCTCGGTGATGGGCGCGTACGGGCCGATGTTCAGCGCGGTGAAGTTCGGCGACGCGCTGAACAAGGGACTGACGCTGCGGATGAACCAGTGCCCGGTGAAGCGCCAGTGGCCGCGACTGTTCGAGCACGTCCGCAACGGCTACCTCAAACCCAGCGACCTGGTCACGCACCGGATCCCGCTGGACCACATCGCCGACGGCTACCACATCTTCTCGGCCAAGCTCGACGGCTGCATCAAGCCGCTGATCGTCCCGGCCGCCTGACCTGACGGGAGCAGACCATGGCCTACACCGCGCAGAAACCGCCGGCCAAGGAGTCGAGCGAGCAGCTCCGGGCGCGCATCCCCGGCTGGGGCGCCGACCTGGACCCGGCCGACCGCCCGTCGGTTCCGCGGGAGCAGTTCGACCCGAACCTGTCCGGCGCGCACTGGGACTTCCCGGAGCGGCAGCCGGAGGACCGGCCGCGGGAACGCTCGATCGAGCACGAGTTCCTGACCCCGGTCTTCGGTACGTCGTGCCCGACGCACGGCGTGTCCGGCGCGATCCGCCGGTTCTCCTACGCCAAGTACAGCGAGGGCAGGGCCGCGCACTGGTTGCTGCTGCTCGCCGCCGACCGGGTGGACGCCTTCGGCAGCACGCTGCGCTCGTTCGCGACGCTGCGGCCGGACAACCCGATCACCCAGACCGGCATCCGGACCGAGTTCACCCACCACGGGATCAAGTCCCGCCGTGGTCAGCAGCGGGTCGACCTGGTCCACCAGCCGCTCGACGTCCTCGTCGTCGCGGGACCGTGGATCGCCGCGAGCCTCGGCGCGTACGCGGCGTACCGCAAACTCAGCCGAGCAGGTCGTCGCAAGGGATGAGTGGGCAGGGCACTCGCTTGAGGTAAGGACCCATCGAGCGGTCGCCGGTCGCGGCGGCCGCTGCCCCGGCCCAATGGTCGCGTCCGATCAGGACCGGATAACCGGGCCGGCCGTTGTACCCGGCCCGGGCCACAGCGGTCGCCGGGCCTTGGGGGACTCCGGTGGTTGCCAAGTCCGGGCTGACTTCCGGGCCCGCACCGGTGGTTGCCGGGTTCCCGCCGAGCGGGTTTGCGTGCTGTGCTCCGGCGATGACTCGGCGGACCACCGCTGGGCTCACCTCCGGCCGGTCGACCATGTGGAACAGCGCCGCAGGAGCACCGGTCTGCTCCGCCCAGCTGAAGCCGGCCCGGACCGACCTGGACAGGCCGTCGGACCAGTCCGGTGACGGGACGATCGTGACGTCCTCCCCGGCCAGCAGGGCGACCACGTCCGGAGCAGCCGCTCCGACGACCACACCGATCGGGCCGCACCCGGCTGCGCGCAGTACGCCGACCGTGCTGATCACCCAGGGCGTCCCGTCGGCCGCACGCATCAGACCGCCCGGCATCCCGAGCCTGGTCCCGGCTCCGGCTGCCAGCAGCACGCCCACGAGTTCACCCATCCAGCCAGTGTGACTGTGATCTGCGAGTCATTCAGGAATTCCGCGGCGACCGGCGTGGGTTGTTGTTCGGGAAAGGGGGTGACGGGCCGGTAGCGGACCGTGGCTCGGGGGTTGCCCAGGGCAACATCAGGGTCGAGCCTGGGCCATTCCGGAGGCTTCCGCCGGTACCGTCGAAGGCTATGGGGACACAGGCACTGGAGCCCGTCGGGCTACGTGAACGGCGGGCGCAGAACCGATCCTCTGCGGGTCCTGTGGTCTGGCGAGTGGTCCGGGAAGCAGTCCTGCTGGCGACGCTCTTCCTGGTCTACAGCGCCGGCCGCCAGATCGCCGCCAAGCACACCGGCTCCGCGTTCGGGCACGCCGACCAGGTCCTGTCGCTGCAGCGCTGGCTGCACCTGCCCAACGAGGCGGCGATCCAGCAGCACGCCTTGCAGGCTCCGCAACTGGTCGAGGGCGCCAACCTGTACTACGCCTCCGTGCACGCGCCGCTCACCGCCGTCGTACTGCTCTGGCTGAGCATCTGGCGACCCACGGCGTACCCGCGGGTGCGCTGGACGATGGTGTCGCTCACCGGGCTCGCGCTGATCGGCCACATCGCGTACCCGCTCGCCCCGCCGCGGATGATGCCGGGCTTCGTCGACACCGGGCTGCTGTTCGGTCAGTCGGTCTACGGACCGGACCACTCCGACGGCGTGGCCAACCAGTTCGCCGCGATGCCGAGCCTGCACGTCGGCTGGGCCGCGCTGATCGCGCTGGCGATGATCCTGATCACCCGGACGAAGTGGCGCTGGCTGTGGCTGCTGCACCCGATCATCACGTTCGGCGTGGTGGTGGTGACAGCGAACCACTACTGGCTCGACGGACTCGTCGCGCTGGCCCTGCTGGCGGTCAGCCTGCCGCTGCTGCTGCGTCCCGGACTGCGCGCCGACCGGCCGGCGACGGTTAATTCGGTTTCGCCGCTGGCGAGCGTCAAGTAACGTGGCCGGGCTCTCCTGACGTCGAACCGCTTAGCGGAGGTCCTGTCATGCCCTCGGACGATCCCGACGACACGCTGCAGTCCGAGAAGGACTACCTGAAGACCTCTCGGGCCGCGCTCGCGGTGATGCGCGAGAAGACCGGCGCGCTGGAGATCCACAGCGCCGACCGGGTGAACGCCGAGTTCCTCAAGGCCGCGATCTACCGCCGGATGAAGGAACTCGAGGACGACCCCGAGGTGCCGTTGTTCTTCGGCCGGCTGGACTACCGGACCCCGACCACCGAGACGTTCCACATCGGCCGCCGGCACGTCAACGACCAGCACGGCGAACCGCTGGTGGTGGACTGGCGGGCCGAGATCTCGGTGCCGTTCTACCGGGCCAGCAAGACCGAGCCGATGGGGGTCCGCAACCGCCGCCGGTTCGGTTTCACGCACGGCGAGCTGACGGCGTACGAGGACGAGGACCTGACCTCGGCGAGCAGCGCCGACGACCACAGCGACATCCTGGACGCCGAGATCGAGCGGCCGCGTTCCGGCCCGATGCGCGACATCGTGGCGACCATCCAGCCCGAGCAGGACGTGATCGTCCGGGCGGGGGTCGAGGACACCATCTGCGTCCAGGGCGCGCCCGGCACCGGCAAGACCGCGGTCGGCCTGCACCGCGCGGCGTACCTGCTCTACGCGTACCGCGACCAGCTGAGCCGGGCCGGCGTCCTGGTGGTCGGGCCGAACGCGAGCTTCCTGCGCTACATCGGCGACGTGCTGCCGGCGCTCGGCGAGATCGAGGCGAAGCAGACCACGGTCGAGGAGATGGTCGCGCGGGTGAAGCTCGCCGGTCCGGGCCCGGCCGCGGTCGACGTGCTCAAGGGCGACGCCCGGATGGCCGAGGTGCTGCACCGGGCGGTCTGGTCGGGCATCCAGCTGCCGAAGGAGTCGCTGGTCGTGCCGCGCGGCTCGCACCGCTGGCGTGTCCCGGCGTACGAGGCGGAGGAGCTGGTCACCGAGCTGCGCACCAGAGGCATCCGGTACGGCGCCGGCCGGAGCATGCTGCCGCAGCGCCTGGCCCACGCCGTACTGCTGCGCATGGAGGCGGCCGGCGACTCCCCCGACGACCGGGTGCAGGACGCCGTCGCCCGGAGCCGCCCGGTGAAGCAGTACGCCGAGTCGCTGTGGCCGGCCGTCGACCCGGTGAAGCTGCTGTTCCGCCTGTTCACCGAACCGGATCTGCTGGCCGAGCACGCGGACGGCATCCTCACCGAAGACGAGCAGCGGCTCCTGCTCTGGGAGAAGGCTCCGCGCTCGGCCGGAGCCGCCAAGTGGTCGGTCGCCGATGCCACGCTGATCGACGAGATCGCCGACCTGGTCGACCGGACACCCAGCTTGGGCCACGTCGTGCTGGACGAGGCACAGGACCTGTCGGCCATGCAGTTGCGCGCTGTCGGCCGTCGCTGCTCGACCGGTTCGATGACTGTGCTCGGTGACATCGCCCAGGGCACCACGCCGTGGGCTACACCGTCCTGGGACGAGGCGCTGAAACACCTGGGCAAGACCGGCGCGCACACCGAGGAGCTGACCGCCGGCTTCCGTGTCCCCGGCCAGGTGATCGAGTACGCCGCCCGTCTGCTCCCGCTGATCGCCCCGCACCTCACCCCGCCGACCGCTGTACGACGAGCGCGCGGTGAGCTGACCATCACCCGCGTGCCAGACAGCCTGGCGGCCGCAGTCTCCACCGTCGCGGAGGTGTCGTCCCGGCCGGGCTCCATCGGGCTGATCGTGCCTGACGCCCTGGTCCCGGCGACGCGGAAAGCCCTGCAGGACAAGGGACTCACGTTCGCCGTGCTCGGTGACGAGGACGACGTGGAGACCCACCTGGACGTCGTACCGGCTGGGCTGGCGAAGGGTCTCGAGTTCGACCACGTGGTGCTGGTGGAACCGGCTGGCATCGTTGCCGGTGAGGCCGACGAGCGGACCGGACTACGGCGCCTCTACGTCTGCCTCACCCGTGCGGTCACCTCGTTGGCGATCCTGCACGCCGAGGACCTCCCCGACGTGCTGACCAACTGAGCCGCGCGCGCTGGTCAGAAGCCGCGGGAGCCACCTGAGCGCCGGGACGACCGGCGGCTCGAGCCGCCGCCGCTGCTGCGCGTGCGGGACGAGTAGGACCGCCGCCGGGACGAGCCCGAGCTCCAGCCACCACTGTCCGAGTCGTAGGAGTCGGACGAAGACGACCAACTGCCCAGTGACGACCCGACGTTCGAGGCGGCGCGACTGAGCCGAGCACCTGCGCGCCGCGAAGCCCACCGGGCGCGCATCTCGTTGCCGGCCCGGCGTGCGTCCTCGTCCGGGAACCACCAGCGGCGCCCGTCACCCGTCGACCAGTAGCCGTCGATGTACGACGCCAGGTCCTCCCCCAGCGTCCAGTACGGCCGGGCCCGGTCCCGCACGGTCACCATCCGGATGTCCGGCTGCTGGTTGGCGGCCAGTCGGGCCGCACAGGCGGCGCAGAGGTCGACGGCCCGCTGGGTGCCGCCCTCGGGAGTCCAGTTCGCCGAGCCGGTGCTCGGACCGTGGCGCGGGTCGAAGAAGCATGGCGCGGTCGGCTCCGGCACCGGCCTGCCTGCCCGCAGCGCGTCCAGGCACCGCAACCCGTAGCGGGCCGAGCCGAGCAGGGTCGCCACGGCCTCGGTGTCCTTGTCGCCCTTCGCCGCGTCCAGCCGGTGCCGCGCCTTCTCCACCGTGTCGAGCACGTCCTTCGACAGCTTCGATTGCTGCGGATCCGGCGTTGTCGGCAGCGCGGACACCTGCTGCGACAGCGCGATGATCTCCTCGTTCAGCAACGGGCGGGAGATCTCCAGGTGCTGCTTCTCGTCGGCTCGCCGGGCCCGGCGGGCGCCGAGCGCGGTCAAGCCCCACCAGAGCCCGGCAAGTCCCGCGGCACCGCCGGCCCACGGCGCAGCGTCAACGTAGAAGGGCTTGTCGATCACCTGCCCGCGCTGGATGAACCGCTCGAGCATCTCCTCGTAGTCCGGCGCGCAGCAGTCGACGGCCTCGTCGACCGCGTCCCCCACGTGGTACGTCGGCCCCTTGTCGGCCCGCTGCACCGCGTGGAACCCGCGCCCGGACGACTCCGACCGCGCATCGACCAGGACGGCGTACACGCCCTCCACACCGACCCGGTCGTAGAGCTGGTCGGCGATCTCCTCACCGGTCCAGGCCAGCTTGGTGCTGGACGAAAAGCCAGAGCCGACGTTGATCGCCGACGCCGGGATCACCGCGATCCGCATCGGTGCGGCGGCGGACTTGGCGGCCGCGTCCAGCCTGGCGGCCTCCGCCGCGGACAGCTTCGTCACCGACGAGTCGACCAGGACACCGGGCTCGCCCAGGCCCGCTGCGATCTTGTCCATGTACTGACCGGCCTTCTCCATCGCACGCTTCCGGTCACCCTGGGTGTCCGGCGGGGTGTAGCGATACGTCGGCCGGGTCTTGCTCGGCTTGCCAGGACTGGGAGTCGGAGTGGGCGTCGCAGCTTCGGCTGTCACCGGCAGAGCGGCCAGCAGGAGCACACCGAGCAGTACCGGCCAACGGGTCTTGGTCATCGGGCTCCTCCCGAGAGGCGCGTTGCGCAGGCGGCACAGACCGGCACCTCGCGTGCCTTGCCACCGGGTGGGGTGTACATCCAGTCCGTCACGGAGGTTCCGTGGGCCGGGTCGAAGAAGCAGGACGCCCGGCGCGCGGGCTTCGGCGTACCGGCGACGAGCGCCTGGGCGCAGGCGAGGCGCCAGCGGCCGTATTCCACCGTCGCCCGGACTTCGCGCAACTGCTCGTCGGTCGGCTCGGCATCGACCACCCGGCCCGCGTCGGCGTACGCGTCCATCGCCGCCTGCACGTCCGTGGCCACGCTCTCCGTCGATGCCGTCACGACGTCCAGACGCACGTCGGCGGCATCCAGTTCCTCACCGAACCGGGTCACGTCCTCGCGCGCCAAGGCCTGCCGCTCCGCCAACGTGTCCGCCTCGTCCGGCAGTACGTCGTACGACGGGCGGTAGAGCGCGGGCCCTTCGTCCTTGCCCGGCCGGGCCTTCCACCATCGCAGCCCCAGGCCGAGCGCGGCGGCCAGGACCACCAGCACGATCAGCACCAGCAACCAGGTCGGGATGCCGCCACTGGGTGAGCCGGGCACATCCATCTGGTCGAGCACTCCGTCCAGCGTCCCCACCGGGTCGGAGCGGCTGTGCTTGCCCAGCTCGTCGGTGAGGATCCGGGCGATCGGCGTGTCCACACCGACCGCGCTGCCCCAGGTGATCGCTCCGCCGAAGACGACGAGGTAGACGCCGTCCTGGCGCTGCAGGTCCACCACCTGGTCGACGTAGGCCCGGGCGGCCTGCTCTCGCGACCCGGTGGTCCCGAGCGAAGCCGCCGGGACCACCGCGATCCGGATCCCCGGGTCGTGCCCTTCGACCCGCTCAGCGAGTCGCTGGGCCTCCTTGTCGGGGACCAGCGCCCGCTGCGACGGTTCGACGTACACCGGACTGCTCTGCCACCCCTGGACGACGGTGCTGGGATCGCCGGCACCGGTCAACGACGTGGTGAGCAGCAACAAGCCGGCGAGTAGGCGCATGCGCGCTAGCTTGCCGCATGCGGGTGCTAGTAGACGGACAGGGACGCCAGCCGGACCGGGGCGCGCGACTGGGTGATTCTGATCCGGACCTCGTCAGTCGTCACCGGAGTGTCGAGCGTGAGGATCCGCTTGTGGCCGACGGCACCGAACGTGGCCACCTGCTGCCAGCCGCCTGACGCACGCACCTCGACCACCCCGCGCTCGGCCTGCTGGCCGAAGCGGATGTCCTCGCCCAGCGACACCCTGCTGACGGCCGACTGCTTCGGGAGCTGAACGGTCAGCGTGCCCTTGCCTGCGGCCGGAGTCACCCAGGAGGTGTCCAGGTTGCCGTCGACTGCCGCGCGGTGGTTCGAGCCGTCGCCACTGACCCGAGCGCCACGGGCGAGGTCCTGTGGCATGTCAGCAGCGAGTCTGGCGCGCCACTCTGCCAGCCGGGTTACGTCCTGGTCGTCCAGCCGGCCTTCACGGTTCGGCGGGATGTTGAGCAGCAGGACCGAGTTCCGGCCGACCGACTTGTAGTAGATGTCGGCCAGCTGGTCCACCGAGCGCGGCGACTGCTCCGGATGATGGAACCAGCCCTCCCGGATCGACACGTCCGACTCGGCCGGCCACCAGGCGAGCTGAGTCGCCCCGGCGTCGCGCCCGGCGAGCAGAGCCTGCCGGCTGCCCTGGTCGGCGGCGGCGTACCCGAGTGCGTAGTCGGGTGATCCGTTCGGCTTGGTGATCGTCGGTACGACGCTGAACTCGTCCGGCCGGGCCAGACCGGACTCGTTGCCGACCCACCGCACATCCGGGCCGCTGACCGCGATCGTCGCCTGCGGAGCCAGCTTGCGGATCAGCTCGTACCAGCTGGGGAAGTCGTAGGTCTCCACCTTGTCCGGCGGGATCCGGCCCTGCGCGCCGTCGAACCAGACCTCGTCGACCGGCCCGTACTCGGTCAGCAGCTCGTACAGCTGGTTCAGCATGTAAGCGCCGTAGTCCGAGGCCGTCAGCGTGTACTGCGGCAGGTCCTGGCCGACCCGGTCGTCGCCGGGAACGAGGGTCGGGATGGTGCGCGGGGTGTGTGCGCTGCCGTTGGCGTAGACGCCGTCGAGGAACTGGTTCTCGTCGGCCGGCGACAGGTAGAGGCCGACCTTCAGCCCGTACTTGCGCATCGACGCCACGAACGCCTCCACCACGTCGCCCTGACCACCCAGCCAGGAGCTCGAGGCGACGCTGTGTCGCTGTAGCGCGACGGGTAGAGCAGGAAGCCGTCGTGGTGCTTCACGGTCAGGATGGCGAGCTTGAAGCCCGAGTCCCGCAGCGTGCGCGCCCACTGGTCGGTGTCCAGCCCCGTCGGCTGGAACAGGTCGGGGTCCTCGTCGCCGTGGCCCCACTCCAGCCCGGTGAACGTGTTGACCCCGAAGTGCAGGAACGCGGTCTGCTCCATCCGCTGCCAGTCCACCTGCCGCGGCTCCGGCCGGATCGCCGACGCCTTGGCGACCAGAGAGGTCACGCACTCCCCCTCCGCCACCGGCATGGTCTGCCCTGGCGTCAGATTGCCCACCACGCACGGCAAAGCCTTCAGAACCTGGGCTTCCACGGGCGGCTTGCCGAGGAACGTGCTGACCCCCACCCCGTACGCCGTACCGCGTGCGCCGGTCAGCCAGCGCACCTCGTCCACCGCGGTGACCGGAGCCGACTCGCTGACGGCAGCCACACCCGGTGCGGTCAGCACACTGACCACTCCGCCCGGGTCCACGGCCAGGCCGAGGTAGTGATACTTCACGCCTTCCTTGACCGACGGGACCGGCAGCCGCACGGCCGTAGCCCTCGTCCCGGCCCGCAGCTCGACGGTGTTGTTGCTCGTAGCAACGAGCTTCGCGCCGCCCAGGCCGATCAACTCGGCTCCCGGACGCAGCACCTCTGGTGACACCACAGTCTCCGCCAGCACTCCGCCGTCAAGACCCGCGCCTCGCCAGCTGACGTCACCGCTGTCCAGCCTCAACCGCCCCGGCTCGGTGATCCTGCCGCCGGTCACGACCGGCGCCGGATCCGCCTTCTCGCCCAGGGCCGGCTGATACCGGCCCTCGACGATCGAACCCTCGAAACCGACCGACACCTTCGCCAACGACACCACGGGCTTCGCGAGCCGCAGGTCCGCCGGGTTGAACGCCCCGCTGAACGTTGCCAGCCGCACCTGCCGGACGGCACCGGCCAGACCGCGCTGCAGCGCCGATGGGTGCACCTCGTTGCCGACACCGATCTCCGCACCCGCGTCGGGATGCCAGGTCGCCGTACCGGACGTACTGACAGCCGGCGGCAGCTGCTGCCCGTCCAGGAAGGCGTGCAGCGTCGCTCCGCCACCGCCGACCTCGTAGGCCAAGGCCAGCACGTGCTGCTGACCCGCACTCGGCACGGGAACGGACTGGACGACGTCCTGCCATTGCCCGCCGACCTCGGAGCTGAAGCCGTACTGGAGGTTGCCGCCGTTGTACCTGCCGAAGATCGCCCCACCGACAGCAGTCACCGTCGCCAGGCTGCTCTGCGTGGCAGCCGGTGTGAACGCTGTCTCGACCAGGAATGATTGCTGGACCGAACCACCACTGATCGCAGTACCTGGCTGGAATCGCACGCCGTCGGCACCGCCGGCGAGCACCAGCCCCCGCGCCGGGTCCAGCGACTCAGCACCGGTACGACGAGTCAGCGTGCCGCCCATCACCTCGCCGGTGGCCGCTGTGTAGGTGTTGCCGCTGGAGAACGACCCACCGAACGACACGTCGAGCACATCTGGATCAGCTGCCACAGCCGGCACGCTACCCACTCCCCCGATCAGCAGGCCGAGCGCGAGCGCCAAGGACAGACCACGCATGGCACTCACCCCTACTTCGCGTCGACGGTGATCTCGGCGGCGGTCCCGAACGGGTTCCCACTCGCCTCGCTGAGCTGGACCAGCCGCACGTACCGGGCGGACGTCGCCGCCACCGGCACCCACTTGGCGTCGGGGCTGTTGCCGAAGGTGCCCTTGGACACGGGCTGACCCCAGCTGACTCCGTCGGTGCTCAGGTAGAGCTCGAAGTCGGCGATCCGGCCGTTGGTCGCGTTCTGGCGGGTCAGGTAGGTCACCGCGCAGACCGACTTGGTGCTGCCCAGGTCCAGCTGGATCTCGTGCGGCGGCTGCGGCTGACTGGCGGACCACTCGGTGTGCCAGAACGTCGCCGGGTTGCCATCGATCGCGTTGACGGCCCGGCCGTCCTCACCGGCCGTCTCCTCGCTGTCCACGAACTTCACGGCCACCGGACTGATCGCCTCCGGCGCACAGCTCAGCCGGACGCCGGCCGTCGTGCTCAGCCGATGCGTACCGCCACTCTGCCGGTACGACGTGATGGCGCCGAGCGCCGCCGTACCGGAGGGCGCCTCGGCGGGTGGAGTCGCGGTGAACGTCGCGGTGAAGCTGCCACCCGCCGCGATGGACGCGGTGGACCGGCTGGCCGGAGTGATAGTCCACCCGGCCGGAGCGGTCGGGCTCACGATGAGGTCGGTCGCACGCTCCTTGGCAGTGACGGTCACCGTCAGCTGCGTGGTCGAACTCGGCACGACTGTCTGGCGATCGACCGAGGCCACCGCGCGCAGTACCGGAGCAATCGTGAGCGGCGTCGCCTGGTGGCCGTCGGGGATCTGCTGGATCAGACCGCCCGAGCCGTCGACGACGGCGACCATACGGGTGATCGCGTTGACCAGGGTGATCCGGTCACCGGACTTGGCGAGTTGCCAGCGCTGCAGGCGGTTGGTGGCGTCGCAAGCCTCGGCAGTGATCGGCGTACCCGGCTGCAAGGGAGTGTTGAGGTAGCGGACGCCGACGCGCGATTCGGCGCAGCGGCCGGTCGCCAGGCTGGTCAGTGTGTAGTAGCCGTCGGTGGTGGGCGTGACGTCCCAGGCCGACTCGGTGCTGGACAGCTTCAGCTGAGCGCCTTCAGCTGCGCCGAGGTAGCTCCGGCCGACAGCCAACGAGTAGGTGCCGCCGGCAACCGGCGTACGGTCGACGTTGGCGAAGCCCGGGGCACGGCCGACGGCGTCGGCGCGGGCGGTGAAGGCGGCGTACGTCGGATCAGGCTTGGCGACGCCCCAGGTGGCCTGGGCGACCAGGCGCAGCGGCATCCGGACCTGGGCCTCGATCTCGTTCTCGGTGTCGCCGGAACCGTTGTCCGGCCACAACGACACCTTCGCGCCGGTCACACCGTTGCTATTGGCAAGCGTTTCGCCCTCGAACCGCAGCGGCGTCCAGTTCGAGTCGTAGAGCTGCTGCGCGTTGGTCTTGAAGCCGCCGCGCACGTTGTACAGCGCGAAGGCGGAGTTCATCACCTTGCGCCCTTCGGCGATCAGGCGGCTCGGCTTCACGCCGCCGGCCAGCCAGTGCTCGACGACGATGTCGGAGTCGAGCGGCACGGTGGCGGCGTCGGTGATGCCGTCGTTCCAGATCCGCAGCGTCTTGCCCTTGGCCTTCACGTGCGCGTTGACCCGGTTGACGAAGTCGACGAACGCGTCCTGCGGCACGGCGTCCGGGCCGAACTTCGCCCGGGCGTAGGCGAGCAGCTGCGGGTACTTCGCGTAGTCGGAGCCGAGCATGTACTCGTCCGCGCCCATGTGCCAGTACGGCGTGTCGAAGACGGTCAGGTTCTCGTCGATGATCGAGATGAGGAACTCGAACGCCTCGGGCTTGGTGATGTCGAGCCGGCTGACCTGCTTCTGCCCGCTGTCGTCGGTGAGCTGCAGGTCGGGCCGGTTGCGGATCCACGGCTCGATGTGTCCCGGTGAGTTGACCTCGGGCACGAGCGTGACGTGGTACTTGTCGGCCAGCTTCTGCAGCGCGGCGATCTGCGGCTTGGTGTAGTAGCCCCACTCGACCGACTCCGGGTGGACGTCGCTCTTCACCTTCAGCTCGACCCACAACTGGTTCAGCTTCAGGTACGCCGCGTCCTTCACCAGCCGCTCGAACCAGGCCGTCGACACGTTGATCAGGCAGGCACAGACGCCGACCCCGCGCTCGGCGTACGCCGGTACGTCCACCACGCGCCCCGCCGGCACTCGCCCGGCCCGCAGCAACTGCAGCACGGTCCGGGTCCCGTAGAACACTCCCGCGTCGGTCTTGGCGGTCACCGCGATCGTCTTGCCGACCGACAGCTCGTAGCCCTCGGCCCCGAGGTCAGTACGACGGGAGTCAGTCGCCAGCACGATGTCGCCGGCCTTCGCCGACCCACCCACCACCGGCAACTGCCGGCCGACCAGCTCCCGCGCGTCGTCGACGAACGTCGCCGCCTCTCCCGGCACCGACCCGGCCACCACCCGGCTGCTCCGAGTCAGCTCGAACTGCCCACTCGCGGCCTTCCAGCCGGTCAGAGCCGGAAGTACCTGTGGCGGACCCTGGACTTCGCCAGCTTCCGCACTGGTGGTCAGTGCGGTGGCGAGGGTGGTGACTGCCAGCAAAACAACAGCTAGTCGGCGGACGGCGTGCTGCGGGCGGTGCAGCTTCATCTGGGGCTCCTCGGGAGGGGTGAGGTGGCCGGCTTCAGCGACGGCGGCGGGTGTGGCGGGTACTGATGTCTTCGGTCAGCTCGATGGACTGAGCGGCTCGGTCGGACGTGAGTTGGGCGACCCGGATGTAGAGGCAGTCGGTGACAACCAGCTGCGAGTGGCGCGCGGCCAGACCGCCGCTACGGAAGGAGGTTTCGAGTACGGCGGTGCCGAGCACCTCGTCGGCGACAGTGGCCAGCGGCGAGCGGGGGTCGCTGGTGATGGCGACGACCGTCGCGCCGCGATCATGGGCCAGCTCGACCGGCTCCAGCACTTCGGCGGTCGCGCCGGAGTGGGAGATCGCGACGACGGCGTCCTGCCCGGTCAGCAGCGCCGCCGACGTGGCCGCGCCGTGCACCTCCGGCCAGGCCCGGACCTGCGCCCCGATCCGGAACAGCCGCATCTCCAGCTCGGTGGCGATCGTCGAGCTGCCGCCCACGCCGTACACGTCGATCCGGCGGGCCCCGGCGAGCGCGTGCGCGGCCCGGTCGAGCGCCTCCAGGTCGAGCTGGTCGACGGTCTGGGTGATCGCGCGGATGTCCGCGTTCGCCACGACGGTCGCGACCCGGCCGACGGTGTCGTCATCGGCGATCACCGGTCCGAGGTCGGTGCTCCAGCCCGGAACCGCAGCGCGCCCGAGCTGCCGGGCCAGCGCGATCCGCAGCTGCTGGTGACTGGACAGCCCGACGGCCTGCGCGAACCGGGTCACGCTCGCCTGCGACACCCCGGCCCGCTCGGCCAGCGCGGCCGTCGACAGCTCGGCGGCAGTGGCCGGTTCGGCAAGCACGAAGTCGGCCACCAGCCGCAGCGCGCCCGTCAGCCGCGGCAACGTCGCCCGGACCCGGTCGGCCACATCGACGACACCGACGGCAGAGGCTTCGGACATGAAACAACCATTCATCGAAGGGCGGGTTCGATGAATGGTTGCGTCAGAGCCGAGCAGGTGTCAAGGGATCAATCCGCCAGAGCGGGAACTGCGCCTTCCTCCAGGCGCTCCGCCTGCTGCAGTTCCGGATTCCGCCGCAGTACGAAGATCAGCCCAAGCACGATCAGCCCCAGGACGGCGGCGATCGGCGGCAGCAACTCCACCCCGAACAGGTTGATCACCACGCCCCCGAGGATCGCCGACAGCCCGGCGCCCAGGTAGATCGCCGACGCGTTCAGCGCGAGCAGCAGCCCGCCGCCAGAGGCCATTTCCAGCAGCAGGTTCTGGATCGGCGGGTTGAAGGCCCAGGTGAACACGCTCCAGACGAACAGCGCGACGGCGGCCCCGCCGACGTTCACCGCGGTCAGCGACAGTGTCGCGATCACCACCGTGAAGCCGGTCATCGTCACCGTCAGCGTCCGCAGGCTGCCGTACCGGTCCGTCGCCCGGCCACCGAGCCAGTTGCCCAGTACGGCACCCAGTCCGTAGACCAGCAGCAGCACTCCGACCACACCACCGTGCAGGTGGGCCGTCTTGTCCAGCAGCGGCACCACGTAGATGTAGACGCTCATCGTGCCGAGCACCCCGAGCACGGTCATCACCAGCACGGTCTGCACCCGCCGGTCCGCCACACCGGCGAACCGCTCCCGCAGACTCACCGCCGCCGGCGCCTCCACCCGCGGCAGCGCCAGCCGCACCGCCACGGCGAACAGCGCGGCAACCCCTGCGATCAGCGCGAACACCCCGCGATACCCCAAGCTGCCACCGAGCAGGCTGCCCGCCGGTACGCCGAGCACCAGCGCGAAGGTCAACCCACCGAACACGACTGCGACTGCTCGCCCTCGCTCACTCGGCGGCAGGAACCCGGTGGCGAACAGAGTCGCCGCGGGCGTGTACGCCGCGGCACCGAACGCCGCCACCACCCGGCCGACGATCAGCAGCGGGTAGGTAGTCGCCACCGCGGCGATCAGGTTGCCGAGTGCCGCGAGCAGCAGCGCCGCGATCAGCAGCGTGCGGCGCTCCCACCGGCCGGTCAGCGTGGACAGCAGCGGCGCACCCACGGCGTACGAGAGCGCGAAGGCGGTCGCGAGCTGCCCCGCGGCGGTCAGCGAGACGTGCAGCTCGGAGCTGACCGCCGGCAGCACTCCGGACACGACGTACGCGCTGGTGCCGACGGCGAAAGCTCCGCCGGCCAGCAGGTAGATGCGTGCGGACATCAGCAAGCCCCTCCACAGAAGTCGAGATAGTTCGATGAAAATCGTACTACGATCTTCATCGAAGTTCGACGGACGTCGTACTATGGACGACGTGAGCACCTCGAAGCAGCTTCCGCAGCCCGACCGCGGCGAGATCCGCGTGGACGCCGTGCTGCAGGCGCTCGGCGAGCCGGTCCGCCTGACCATCGTCCGCGCACTGGCCGGCGTTCCCGAAGGCATCGCGTGCGGAGAGCTCGAGCTGCCCGTGACCGCGTCGACCCGCGCGCACCACCTGCGCACGCTGCGCGAGGCCGGCGTACTCACGACGCGCACCGAGGGCACCCGCCGGATCAGCAAGCTGCGCCGGGACGACCTGGACGCGCTCTACCCCGGCCTGCTCGACGGAGTCCTGGCGGCCAAGCAGTAGCCGCGGCTATGCCCGGGCCTCAGGCGTGCGGCAGTCGATCCGCAACCGCAAGGCAGCGGTGCACGGATCGAGGCGCGGACAGGGGCGGACGGCTGGCAGACTGTGGCGGTGGTGGCCCTGCGCGAGCGATGGAACGAGCCGATCCCCGGCTCCGAGGCGTTGGCCGACGATCTGATCGCCAGGTATGTCGGACGCAACCGCCGCGCGTACCGCGATCACTACCTCGATACCGTGCTGTCCGCGCTCGACTCGCTGCTGCAGCTGAGTACCGACCCGACCTCCGTCCGGCTGGCCGCCTGGTTCCACCGCGCGGTGCACGAGCCCGGCGGTGACGCGCGCGAGGACGCCGAAGCCTCCGCCCGGCTGGCCGAGCAGCTCCTCCCCCAGTACGGCGTCGCCCCGATCCGGATCGCAGAGGTGGCCCGCCTGGTCCGACTGACCGGCGAGCTGGCAACACCTCCGACCGACTCCTACGCACCACCTCGCCGCGACGCGAACGGCGACGTCCTGCTGGACGCCGTCAACTCCGTCCTGGCCACCGACCCCAGCCGCTACGCCGCCCACGCCGCCGAAGTACGCCGCGACGCCGGCGAGCGCACCCTCGCGATGGCCCGCCGGTACGACGAGGTCCGGGCGCTGCTCGACGGGCATCTCTACCGGACCCAGCTCGCCCGGCAACGGATGGGCGCGGTCGCGCGGGTCAACCTGGAGACTGAGCTGGCCGGACTCGACAGCGAGCTACCGGCTCCGTGGCGTGGCTGGCAGCAGGCCGCGCTGGCGGCCGCCGCGACGTTCGGCGCAATCGCCGCCGTCGTGGTGGCGATCGCCGCGGCCGGTGCTCCCTGGCAGGTCCCGGTGGTCGACGTCGAGTCGGGCTGGCCCCCGATCGGCCTGGCGGTCTTCTCCTTCGTCGCGGCCCCACTGCTGTTCCGCAGTTCCCGCAGCAACAGCCAGCGGGCCAAGCTCGTCTCCGGCACGGTCATCGCCGTCGCCACGACCGGACTGCTCGTCGCCTGGGCGCAGGTCCCGACCACCAACCCGGCTGTCGGGGTGGGGCTTCGGGTGCCCTTGCTGATCTCCGCGCTGCTCCTGCTGCTCGTCGCCGGCGTGGCCGCGATGGTCGCGTCATTGCTGCGGACCAGAGCCGCCCGCTTCACCCCGACCCGGAACATCGGCCAGCAGTTGGCCTGGCTCGCGGTGCCCGCGCTGATCGCCCTTGTGCTGCTGCTGATCGTGCAGCCGCTGTCCAGGAGCTACGTGCTCGAGGCCAACGAGCGAGTGGAAGGCCCGGCGCCCGCTCCAGGCGCCGCACCTCGCTCGGTGCTCGACGGCCGGGTGGCCTGGGTCAGTCGGGCGCTGACCGGGGCAGGAGCCGAGGAGGCCGTCAGTACGCCGTACGGGATCGCTGTGCCGCGGCAGACCGGTTCGGTGGAGATGCTGGACGCGGCGACGGGTGAGCTGCGCTGGCGGTACAGCCGATCGGACTCCGACGAGAAGCCGAACATCGCGGCGACCGGCGACGGACGGTACGTGCTGGCCGAGTTCTCCGACATCGGCTACCTGCTGCTCGACGCCGAGACCGGCCACCGCCAGGCGGCCTGGCCCGGCCGGACCAGGGACCACGCGATCGTGCAGTCCGATCCGCTGCTCACCCGGCAGGAAGTCGGCCGGGGCGCTGACCAGCTGCGCGGAGTGGACCCGGACGGCACCGAGCGGTGGTCCTTCGAGCCCGGCCGCTGTACGTCGGTCGAGGCGGCGGCCACACCGGACACCGTGGTCGCGTTCCTCGGGCACAGCTGTGACGACCAGCCGGACGACATGGTCGGACTCGACCTGAAGAGCGGCAAAGAACTGTGGCGGAAGTCGCCGAGCAACCTGTTCCGCCGGTCCGTGGTGATCGGCGGACTGGTCGTCGTCGCCGAGCAGGGCGAGGAGGCGAACGTGCCGGCCGCCCTGGTGGCGGTGGAGCCGCGCACCGGCGACATCAAATGGCGCTGGCCGGTGCCGCGCGACTGGTCCTGCCGGACCTTCCTCAGCCCCGCCGGGCGGCTGCTGGTCGTCGTGGACTGCCCCGGCCCGTCAACCCGGGAGAACAACAAGACGGTCGTCGCCGCGATCGACTCCGCCACCGGGCGCACCGCCTGGCAGACCACCGCGGCCGTCAGCCCTCGCGCCCGGGTAGCGGTCACCGAGGACGCCCGAGTCGTCTCCCTGGCCCGGGGCTCCGACGCCTGCTACGCCAACTCGATCTCCCGCACCGGACTGCGCCGGACCCGCCTGCCCGACGGCATCTCCTGCAGCCGCGACATCCGGGCCGTCGGCAACCTGCTGCTGACCTCCGGCAACAGCAGCATCATCGCGCTGCGCTAGGACGCGAGCTGAGACTCGGCCGACGCGAGCAGCTCGACCACTCGGGTGCCGAAGGCCACGTCGACCTGGTGTGACTCACCGGACTCGGCGGCGGCGACCAGCTCCCCGGCCGCGATCGCGAAGGCGTCCACCGACGACGTCTCGGTCGGCGGCAGCAGAGCCGTGCCGGTCTCGCCCCAGATGCCGGTCTCGAAGTTGCTGCCGGCCGGCGGGGCGAACAGCGACAGGCTCGCCGTACTGGTCGCGCCGGACTCGTGGGTGATGACCAGGTGGACCAGGTCGCCCTCGCCGCCGACGGCCTGGAGCGAGTCGATCGGACCCAGCATGG
Source organism: Kribbella sp. CA-253562 (assembly GCF_050942265.1). Classification (GTDB taxonomy): domain Bacteria; phylum Actinomycetota; class Actinomycetes; order Propionibacteriales; family Kribbellaceae; genus Kribbella. Next base: position 7,386,136 of record NZ_CP192049.1, read on the forward strand.
CGCTCAGGTTGGACAGTGCGTGCGGCCCGACGTCCCAGAGCGCTCCGCGCTGCTCGCGCCGCCACGGCGAGTCGGTGTACGGGTTGCCCGGGGCATCCAGCGACGCGAGCATCCGGCTCCAGCCGCCCTTCCAGCCGCCGCGCTCACGCACCTCGGCGAAGAACGACCGCAGCTCCGGCTGGAACCGTCCGGTGAAGAACACCACCGACGCGATGCCCTCGGCCGCCACCTCGTCGGCCAGCGCCCGGGCGTCGTCGAGCGAGTCGGCCACCGGCTTGTCCAGCAGCAGGTGCTTGCCGACGGCCGCCGCTTCCAGCGCCATCGTCGCCTGCACCCGCGGCGGAACGGCGAAAGCCACCGCGTCGACGACCTCGAGTAACTCAGCGTAGTCGTCGTAGCCGGTGGTCCCGAGCTCTGTAGCCAACGCCTGGGCCTTGCCGGCGTCCCGTCCCCAGACGCCCACCAGCTCGACGCCGCCGGTGGCCCGCAGACCGGGTCCGTGCGTCCTTCGGGCCCAGGGACCGGTACCGACCAGACCGAACCGCATGCTGTTCTCCGTTCCCGAACCACGCGCCCGACCCGCCCGGCGCGGGCAGCGGTCTGGTGACGAGCCGATATCGCTTTGGCCACGACCCTAACGCCGGAGGCCGGATCGGTCGGTCGGGGGTCCTCGCGGGTGTCAGACTCGGTGACCATGGACCTGCGCGACCAGTGGAATCGCCTGCTGCCGCACGCGCAGCCGCTGGGCGACGACCTGCTGGCCCGCTACGCAGAGTTGCATCGCCACTATCACGACCAGCGGCACCTGACCGAGATGCTGGCCACCATCGACGAGCTGGCCGACCTGGCCGACGACGCCGACACGGTCCGGCTGGCCGCCTGGTTCCACGACGCGATCTACGACCCGCAGGCCGATCCCGGCGAGAACGAAGAGGTTTCGGCGCAACTGGCCGAGCTCGAGCTGGCGGCGTACGGCGTGGAGGCGGACCGGGTCGCCGAGATCGGCCGGCTGATCCGCCTGACCGCCCGGCACGACTGCGAGCCCGGCGACAAGAACGGCGCGGTGCTGTGCGACGCCGACCTGCGCATCCTCAGCCTGGACGCCGAGCGCTACGACGAGTACGCCGTCGGCATCCGGGCCGAGTACGAGCACATCGCCGACCGGGATTTCGCCCGCGGCCGGATGAGCTTCCTGCAGAACCTGGCCGAGACCCCGCTGTACGCGACCAGCCACGGCCGCGAGCACTGGGAGAAGGCCGCGCACGCCAACCTCGAGCGCGAGCTGGCTCGCTGGGCTCCGAAGGCGGCCCGCCCGATCTCCGGCCTGATCCCGATGATCTACCTGGGCGCCGCGCTGGGGGTGGTGATCGCCGCCTCGGTCCTGCTGGGCCGTGGCCTCGGCGCCGCCGCCCACTGGCCGGCTGCGCCCGACGAGTCCACCGGGTTTCCGGTCTGGACCCCGATCGCCGGTACGGCGGTCGCGGCCGGGCTGACCTGTGCCTGGTTCCGGCGCAACCGGTCCAAGCTGATCACGATCCCCGCGATCGTGTTCTCGGTCGTCGGAGTGGTCGCCATCGGGCTGTGCTGGTGGCGCTGGCCGGCCGCGCAGCCCGGTGCCGCGATGAGCGAGCGCTGGCCGTACCTGATGCTCGCCTCGGTCGCCCTGCTGATCGCCGGAGCGCTCCTGGCGTTGGCGCGGCGCCTGCGACTGGCTCCGCCGTACGCCGTGGCGCCACCGCGAGCTCTTGGCCTAGGTGTGACTGTCGTCTGCGCCTCGGTGCTCGCCTGGATCATGGTGTCCGCCGGTGAGCCGTTCGTGCAGGCCCGGCTCGAGACAGCCAACACAGTGAGCACCACCGCGACCGTGCCCGCCGGTGTGATGCCGGTGCAGCTGGACGGCGAGCTGGCGTGGAGCCGGGAGGTCCCGGCCACCGGTGCGATCGCCGGAACCGTCGGTGGCGTCGCCGAGCTCCGCCCGGACGGCGTGGTGATGTCAGACGCGACCACTGGGCAGATCCGCTGGCGCTACTCGCGCGCCGACGTCGTCGACGCGGCCTCGAACGGTTCACGCGGCCTCCTGGTCTCCAGCGACGGCCGCACACTGGCCGCCCACCTCCCGTACGGCGGCAACCGCGCGCCGAGCGGAATCGACCTGCCGACGTACGCCGTACTGGACGCGGACACCGGTGAGGTGCTGACCGAGGTCCACACCGACGGCACTGCGCTGGCGGTCGACCGCAACCAACTGCTGGTCGCCGAGGACAACTACGTCGTGGCGCACGGCGTGAGCAGCCCGACCCACTGGCGGACCCGGCTGCAGTGCGCGGTGACGCGCGGCGTGCTGCTGGCCGACCAGGCCGTCGTGGTCGACGCCTGCGGCGGCAACGGCGCGGAGGTCCGTGGCCTGGACCTGACCAACGGCGACCAGAAGTGGGACGTCGACCTGGGCATCCAGTTCGAGCTCAGCGCCGAGCTGGACCCGTCCACCTGGATCGGTGAGCTGGTCGCCGTACCGGACACCCGTGAGGTCTCCGGCCTGGTCTGGACCAGCGACGCCGGCGGCACCCTGCACCAGTGGTCGGTCGACGTCGGCGAGGGCCGCATGCTGTGGACCACCCCGGTCCCCGGTACGCCGAGACCGCGGCTCGGCGCGGCGTCCTGCGACGCACAGCTCGCCGCGACCCCCACGACGATCGTCCTGGTGACCTGCCGCACCAGCACCGAGCCCGGCGAGCCCCAGACGTACGACGTGTCGGCGGCCAGCCCTGCCGACGGTACGCCGCAGTGGCACCACCTGCTCGAGGTCCCGCCGCGGCTGCAGCACCCGGCGTTCCCCCGCGACGGCTTCGGCCTGCTGCCCGACGGCCGCGTGGTCACGCTGATGCCACAGCCCAACGGCGTCTGCACTCCCGTCATGATCGGCACCACCGGCGTCCAGCCCCGGCCGATCATCGCCAGCCCCGACGCCGCCAAAGCCGCCGAACGCGACAAGGTCACCTGCGGCAGACCCGCCGTCACCGTGGCCGGCGGCCGCCCGATCTTCAGCGACGGCGTCCGGCTGTTCGCCCTGAACTGATGGACCTGACCGCCGCCGCTGTGGTCGACGCCCTGCGCTCGCACGCCGACCCGGCCAAGTACCCGCAACGCCACTACCACGGCGACAGCGGCGTGCTCGGCGTCCGGATGGGCACGGTGTTCGAGATCGCGAAGAGCTTCACCGCCCTGCCGATCGCCGAGGTCGACCGGCTGCTCGACGTCACGCCGTACGAGCCACGGCTGGCGGCGTTCTGCGTGCTCGACTTCAAGGCCCGCAAGGCGAAGCTGCCGGACGACGAGCGCCAGGCGGCGTACGAGCTCTATCTTGCTCGGCACGACCGGATCGACACCTGGGACATGGTCGACCGGGCGGCGCCTCGCGTCATCGGCGGCTACCTGCACGATCGCCCGAGAGATCCGCTGTTCGAGCTGGCCCGATCGACCGATCCGCTGCGGCGGCGGACGGCGATGACCGCACCGCTGGGTTTCGTCGGATCGGGCCGGCCGCAGGACCTCGCGGATGTGTTCGCGCTGGCGGAGGTACTGGCCGACGACTCCGATCCGGTGGTCTGCAAACCGGTCGGGATCGCCTTGAAATACGCCGGTGTGCAGGACGAGCCCGCTCTGCGCGCGTGGCTCGATCGGCACGCGAAGACCCTGGCCCGGCCGGCCCTGCGGTACGCCGTCGAGAAGCTCGATCCGGCGGTACGCAAGTCCTATCTGGCCTGAGGGAATTCCGTTGCCCTCGGCGTGGTTGATGCCTACCGTGATGACCATGTTCCGCGCGGATTCTGCTGCGTACCTGTCGGGCCTGTGCTCGACGGGCGCTGCCGCGTGGGCGTCAGCGGATTCAGCTCTGTTCACCGGCGCGCGAAGCCGACCCTCCTCCTGCTGAAGCAGGACCCGCGGAGGAGGGTGGCACGGCAACCGGCCCCCTCCCTCGCAGCCCCTGTGCTGTGCGGTGACGTGGTGGCCGGGGGTCCTGGCTCTCGTCGAATCTTCTGACCAGCAAGGGAAATCATCATGGCCAAGAGCCAGTTCGTGCGGACCAAGCCGCACCTCAACATCGGAACCATGGGCCACGTGGACCATGGCAAGACCACGCTGACCGCCGCGATCACCAAGGTGCTCGCCGAGCGCGACCCGAGCCTCAACTCGTTCGTCGCCTTCGACGGGATCGACCGGGCGCCGGAGGAGGTCCAGCGCGGGATCACCATCAACATCTCGCACGTCGAGTACGAGACCGCCACCCGGCACTACGCGCACGTGGACATGCCGGGCCACGCCGACTACGTGAAGAACATGATCACCGGTGCCGCCCAGGTGGACGCCGCGATCCTGGTCGTGTCGGCGCAGGACGGCGCCATGCCGCAGACCCGTGAGCACGTGCTGCTCGCGCGACGCGTCGGGGTGCCGTACCTGGTGGTCGCGCTGAACAAGGCGGACGCCGTCGACGACCCCGAACTGCTCGACCTGGTCGAGCTGGAAGTCCGGGAACTGCTGTCGGAGTACGGGTTCCCGGGCGACGAGGTGCCGGTGGTGCGCGTCTCCGGGCTGCGTGCCCTGGAGGGCGACCCGCGATGGACCGCCTCGATCGGCGAGCTGCTGGACGCCGTCGACAGCTACGTGCCGACACCGGACCGTGAGCTGGGCGAGCCGTTCCTGATGCCGATCGAGAACGTGCTGACGATCAGCGGCCGCGGCACCGTCGTCACCGGCGCGGTCGAGCGTGGTGCGCTGAAGCTCGGCGACGCCGTGGAGGTGGTGGGCCTCGGCCCGACCGTCACCACGACGGCGATCGGCATGGAGACGTTCGGCAAGTCGCTGGAGTCCGCGGAGGCGGGCGACAACGCGGCGATCCTGCTGCGCGGCGTGAAGCGCGACGAGGTCCGTCGCGGTCAGGTCGTCGCGCTGCCGGGCAGTGTGACGCCGCACCGGAAGTTCCGGGCGACGCTGCACGCTCTCTCGACCGCCGAAGGTGGCCGGCACAGCCCGTTCGGCGCCGAGTACCGGCCGCAGTTCTACATCCGGACCACCGACGTGGACGGCGGCATCGACCTGGGTGAGATCGCCCTGGTGATGCCCGGCGACACCGTCGACCTGGGCGTGGAGCTGGCCAAGCCGGTCGCGCTGAACGTCGGCCTCGGCTTCGCCGTCCGCGAGGGCGGCCACACCGTCGCCGCCGGCACGGTGACCGAGCTGCTCGATTGAAGGGAAGGTGCCCCGGGTGACACACCCCGGTTGCCCGGGGCACCTTTTTCTAGGATCCCTTGCGATGTCTGAGACCGGACTCGATCAGGCGGCGGACCAGGACGCGGCTCGGCACCGGGGTCGCGCCGGCGGCCACCATGTCGTCGTACCGGTCGGACGGGACGTCGTAGTGGTCGCGGTCGAAACCGCGCGCGGGAATGCCGACCTTGCGGGCGAAGGCGTGCAGTTCGTCGTACGACTCGTCGCTGACCAGGTGCGACCAGACCCGGTCCCAGTCCGGCCAGACCGGGGGGTCGATCAGGATCACGCGGTGGTCTCCTTGATGTCCTGGGCGTCCAGCAGGTTGCGCCACGCGCGGACGAAGCGCGAGTTCACGTAGGCCTTGGTCCACGAACCGTCCTGGCGCACCGACGATCCGACGTGGAACTTGCGCACGCCGGCCTGATACAGCCACGGCACGTGCTCGGGCTGCAGGGACCCGCCTGCCATCATCACGCCCGCAACCGCCGGCTCGGCCTTCGCCAGCGCGGTCAGGTCGTCCAGCCCATGTCCCACGCCGAGCGCCGAACCCGCCGTGAGCACGGTGTCGAGACCCGGCAGCGTCCGCAGCGCCCGCCACGCCGGCCGCGGTTCCAGCACGTGGTCGATCGCGCGATGGAACGTCCACGGCGTCCCGGCGAACGTGCCGGCCAGCGCCGCGACGGACTCGGTGTCGATCTCGCTGTCCGGCGTCAGGAACCCCAGCACGAACCCGTCCGCCCCGGCACTCAGATAGGACTGCGCCATCGCGGTCAGCCGGTTCAACTCCGCGCCGTTCACCGCGAACGAGTCCGTCAGCCGCAACATCACCCGCAACGGCAGATCGGTCACCCGCCGGATCGCACTGACCGTCGACACCGACGGACTCAGCCCATCCGCCTCCATCGACGCACACAGCTCCAGCCGGTCCGCCCCACCCTCCTGAGCCGCCTCCGCATCCGCCGGATGCAACGCGATGACCTCGAGCAACGACCCCATGGGCACCATCATCGCGTACCGATGGGCAGGAAGTGTGCGCCCGGCCCTCGTCGGCGCCGCGTGCCGCCGATCCGTCCAGCGACCCACGGCGGCGAACCCCTGTCCTTGCCTCTCGCCGCGTCGTGGTCCGGTCAGCGGACGACCCGGGGTGACGGCGATGACATCGCGCGTGACCGGTGGACACACTGGACAGGTGGGGACGTCGGCCGTACGGCCGGGACCCGGTCTGGCCGGCCGGGGAAGCGAGCAGCGACTTCTCGCGAGTGCTCTGGAGGGGACCGCGAGCGGTCGACCCTGCGCGGTGGTCGTCCACGGTGAGGCCGGAGTGGGCAAGACCCGGCTGGTCCGTGAGCTGTGCAAGAGCGCGGGGCCGGAAGCCCAATTGCTGTGGGGCAGCTGCGTGCGGTTCGGGGAGGCGTCCGTGCCGTTCGCTCCGGTGACCGGGGCGTTGCGAAGCTGGCTGGCTCACGCCGACCCCGCGTTCCGGTCGGAGGTTCTGTCCGGGGTCGGCGACTTCGGCGTACTGGTGCCGTTCCTGCACGATCCGCAGTCGGGTGATCCGAGTCGGCTGCTGCCGTTGATCGACGGGTTCGTCAATCGTCTGGCGGACCATCGCCCGGCGATCGTGGTGATCGACGACCTGCACTGGGCCGACCGCAGCTCACTCGACGTGCTTGCCTACCTGATCGCCGGCTTCAGCGACCAGCGACTGGCCCTGCTTGCCACGTGCCGCCACGAGCACCGTGGGGAGGGCCATCCGCTGCACGGCTGGCTCGCGGACATGCGGCGGATGCCGGGCTTCACCGAGCTCCACCTCGACCGGCTGGATCTCGCCGCGACCGAGGAGCAGATCACCGGGCTGCTCGGCCGGCCGGTCGACATCGAACTGGCGGCCCAGGTGTACGAACGGTCTGGCGGCAACGCTTACCTGACCGAGCTCCTGGTCCGTGGCCTGTCCGGCACCGAACCGGTCCTTCCAACGGTTGCTCCGACGGCCCTCCGGGAAGCCCTGCTCGCCAGCTGGCACGGTCTGTCGGCCGGAACGCGCCAGGTGACTCGTGTACTCGCGGTCGGTGGACGACCGATCGAGGTCGAGGTCCTGGCCGAGGTGACGGCCGAGCACGGCACCGATCGCACGACACTGTCCGCTTGCCTGGCCGAAGCCCAGGAGCACGGCGTGGTCCGCTGGGACGATCAGGGGCGGCCGTGGTTCCGCCATCCGTTGCTGGCCGACGTACTGACCGAGAGTCTGCCTGCCGATGAGTCGGTCCGGCTGCACGCGACGTACCTGTCCGTGCTCGGGCGCCGGCCAGGTCCGGCGCCCGCAGCGGATCTGGCGATCCACAGCCAGCAGGCCGGCAGCGTCGAGGAGACCTACCGCTGGTCCTTGGTGGCCGCGGACAACGCTGAGAAGCTGCGTGCGTCCGCGGAACTGGCCACCCACCTGGAACGCGCCTACTCGTTGTGGGACGAGGTCGCCGAGGACACTCGCCGCCGCGCCGGCAGCCGGATCGATCTCCTCTGGCGAGACATCCACGCCTGCGAAAGAGCGGGCCGACTGGAGAGCGCCGCTGCTCTGGTGGACCACGCGCTGAGCTTGGTGGACAGGCAGCGCGAGCCGCTCGGGGCCAGCAGGCTGCTCCGGATGCGCAGTCAGATCGACTGGATGCGATCAGCGCCGGGGCAGGCGGAGGTCAGCGACCTCTTCGAGGCAGTCGAGCTCACCCGCCCGTTTCCCGACGACCCGGAGCACGCTCGCGCGCTGGCGGCTCTGGCCGGCACCGAGCGATGGGCTCTGAACCTGACCGAGGCACGAAGGCACGCAGAACAGGCAGTCCTGGCCGCTCGACGTTCGGGGTCGACAGACGCGTTGGCGGACGCACTGATCGTTCGCGTCACGGTTCTCGTGGAGGAGGGCGGGACCCCGGAGTTGCTGGCGGAGATCGAGGAGGCCGATCGCCTGGCCCGGCTCACCGACGACAGCAGGTTGCTCGAAGAGGCCGCGATCTACCGCGTGAACTGCCTGAACAGCCTCGGCCGGATCCGGGAAGGGACCGAAGTCGCCCGGCAGTCCTTCGACGACGTCCTGGCCGCCGGGTCCTTGCAGTGGGGATACTTCCTGGCGTTCATGGCGGCCCAAGGCCTGCTGCGGACGGGCCAGTGGAGTGAATGCCGCAGCCTGCTACGGAGGGCACTGCCGGCCCGGTGCGGAAGCATTCCGGGCGCGGCCGTCCGGGTGGTCGCCGCGCAACTGGCGGTCAGGTCGGGTCGCCTGCAAGAGGCAGAACAGCACCTGAAGCGATCGCTGGAGCTGATCTCCGAGGACTTTCCCGGACTCAACAGCCCGCTCGACACCGTCCAGACCGAGATCCTGCTGGCCTCCGGCGAGCCGTGGCGGGCGTTGGAATGGCTTCGCCGGCGGATCGGCGTCGCGGTGGCTTCGACGGACAGCGAAGCGGAGGACATCCTCGTGCTGGTTGCCACAGCGGCCGCCGAAGCCGCTCAGACCGCCCGGGACGCAGGCGATGCACGAGGCGCAGCGCAGGCGGTCGCGACTCTCGACGAGCTGATCGCCAGCTGGCCACGAACCCCGTACTCGACGGACCGGGGAGGATCGGCGGACCACGCGAAGGCCGAGGCCCTCTTCCTTGCCGAGTCCGCGCGCTGTCGCGGAGACGGCGACCAGGCCGAGCGCTGGCAGCAGGCCGTCGTGGCCTGCGGTACAGCGCTCGCGGTCTGGGAGGAGGCGGTCTGCCGCCTGCGACTCGCACAAGCCCTTCTCGCCAAGGGAACACCGGCGTCGGCGGTGGCCGACCTGCTGCGGCGAGCTCATCGCGCTGCCGTGGCGATGGGCGCGCAACCGCTGCGCGACCAGGTCGAGTCGCTGGCCCGGATGGCGCGCGTCGTACTGCGTGAGCCGGTGCCGATCGAGCCGTCATCGGTGGCCCGGTCGAGCCGCCTGGCCGGGCTGACTCGCCGCGAGCAGGAGGTGCTCGCACTGGTGGCGGCCGGCCGTTCCAACGGCGAGATCGCGAAGGGCCTGTTCATCAGCGACAAGACCGTCAGCGTGCACGTGTCGAACATCCTGCGGAAAACCGGTACGTCGAGCCGGGTCGAGGCGGCCGCCCTGGCCGAACGGCTGGGCGGCCACCGGGACGGTTGAGTCAGCCGAGGACCGGCCGGCGACGGTACAGCCACAACGCCGTACAGGCGATGCCCGCACCGCCGAGCGCCGACGCGCCGGCCTGGACGGCTTCGGAAACGCCGTCGTCCACGGGGACTTCGACGGTCACGGGCTGCCCGGAAAGGGCGCCCGGCGGGTTGCCCCGGGTAGTCGGGTCGTCGGGGACCTTGGCGTTCGCGGCGCCGGCGCCGACTCCGATCGCTCCGAGGGCGAGGACGGGGACAGCGACGGCGAAGGTCGTGCGGTTCATGATGACTCCCGGTGAGTGGTGCGGCCGAAGTGCCGCTTCTCCTTCACGATCGGTCCGCCCGCCGGGGCGCCACATCGGGTGCACCCCCTCAGATCGGGACTCCATCCCCTCAGACCAGCTCGTCCGGATTTCCTCTTGCACTCTCGGAGAGCCTTCTGTATCGTTTTTCTAGATCGATTTAGAAGAACGATACAGAAGGCTGTTCGAGAGAGGTGGGAGCGATGTCGCCGGGAGTCACGCTGAAGACCGTCGCGCAGGCCGTCGGGGTGTCGCCGTCGACCGTCTCGAACGCCTACAACAAGCCGGACCAGCTGTCGGCGGCGTTGCGCGAGCGCATTCTGGAGACCGCGCGCGAGCTCGGGTACGCCGGGCCGGACGCGTCGGCGCGGGCGCTGCGCAGCGGCAAGGCCGGGGCGGTCGGGGTGCTGTTCACCGACAAGCTCGCCTACGCCTTCTCCGACCCGTACGCCGTGGGCTTCCTGGCCGGTCTCGCCGAGGTCGCCGAGGAGTTCGCCACCAGCCTGCTGCTGATGCCGCTCAGCTCGTCCGACATCCAGGGCGGGACGAACGCCGTCCAGCAGGCGGCGATCGACGCGGCCGCGATCTTCTGCGTCGCGGGCGGGCACCCGGCGCTGGACACCCTGCGGGCGCGCGGCGTCCCGATGGTGTCGACCGACCGCGGCGACCACCCGGACCTGTCCTGGGTCGCGATCGACGAGGTGGAGGCCGCGGCCAAGCTCGGCAAGCACCTGAACCGGCTCGGGCACCGCGAGGTCGTCGTACTGGTCGACAACGCGGAGGCCGCGGGCAGCCGGCCGGTCGAGCTGACCCTGGACGAGGTCGGCTACACCGACTGCGAGCTGCGGATCCGTGGCTTGCAGAAGGAGATGCCGGACGCCCGGATCCGGCTGGTCTCCGGTGGGCACAACGCGTTCAGCTCCGGGCTGATCGGGGCCGAGTGGGTGCTGGACTCCCAGGACCGGCCGACCGCGATCGTCGGGCTGAGCGACGTCCAGGCGCTCGGTGCGATGGAGGCCATGAAGACCCGCGGGCTGGTCCCCGGCCGGGACCTGACCGTGGCCGGCTTCGACGACATCCCCCAGGCCGAACCGGCCGGGCTGACCACGGTCCGTCAGCCGATCAAGGACAAGGGCCGCACGGTCGGGCGCGTGCTGCTCGACCCCGCCGTACAAGATCGCCAGATCATGATGCCGACCGAGCTGGTCGTTCGCTCCAGCAGCGGTCCGGCACCGCGTAACTGAACCTCACCACCCACTGACCGACCGACGGCCGTCCGGCCGCCGGACACCCCAGCACGCTCTTTTCGAAGGGAGCACCACCATGTTCATCGCCGGCAACACCGCCGTGGAGAACGCCCGATCGCTGTCCCACTCCGCCCTGCCCGACGCTCCCCAGCAGCCGCACGAGCCGCGCCGTCCGCGCCGCGGTCTCGCCCTGCGCGCCCGGACCGTCGCCGTCCTGCGCTCGATCGCCGAACGCGAACTCCGGCTGGCCAACCGCCTCGACCCCACCTGCGATGCGGCCACCCGCTGACCCCGCCCCGCCCGCCCCCCGACGTGCCCCGCCCCCCGGCCCCATTTGAACGGTTAACCCACGACCAGGTGGGTTCTACCTCCGCACTCAGGCCTCGAACCCCCAAGTTCTAGGGTCAACCGTGCAAATGGGGTGGGGACGCGGGGCGAGCGGTGTGGGGTTTGTCGGTGGGGTCTGGCAGGCTGAAGGGCGATGAGTGAGCCGGGGATCTTGCTGACCGCTCGCGCGCTGGTGCTTCACGACCTGGCCGCGCGGGGATTCGACGACGCCGTCACGGTGTCCGCGCTCGAGGACGCCGTCGCCGAGCGGCAGTGGTGGCTCGACCAGTGGCCGGACGGCGCCGAGCACATCGCCGGCCTGGTCGCGCAGGACATGCAGGACCGGCTCACCGACTCCGGCGTCCGCTGGCCCCGCTGCACGGCCTGCGACGACCTCAACGACCACGAGCTGCGCATCGAGCCCGAGCTCGGCCCCGATCCGCACTGGGTCTGCGAACGCGCCGGCATCTCGGTCTCGCGTCTCGGCCAGCTCACCTAGCCAACCACTCAGCTGCTCACCCAGCAGCTCAGCAGGCCCACCGCTCACCGGATCGCCCAGCAGGTCGGCGGGCCCACCACCCAACGGCTCAGCGAGCCCACTCCGGCATGTGCTTGGCCAGGTAACGGCTGCCGTACGAACCATGCGGCAGGATCTCCCGGATCCGCTCCAGGTCACCGCCCGTCAGCTCCACCGCGGCCGCACCGGCGCTCTCCTCCACCCGGTGCACTTTGCGGGTCCCCGGGATCGGCACGATGTCGTCGCCCTGGGCCAGCAGCCACGCCAGCGCCAGCTGCGTCGCCGTGATCCCCTTGCTCTGCGCGAAGGTCTTCAGCTCCTCCACCGCCGCCAGGTTCGCCTCGAAGTTCTTGCCCTGCCAGCGATCGTCGAAGCTGCGCATGTCGTCGTCCGGGTACTCACTGGCCGGCCGCACGTCTCCGGTCAGGAAGCCCCGCCCGAGCGGCGAGTACGGCACGAACCCGATCCCCAGCTCCCGTACGACGGGCAGCACGGTGTCCTCGACCTCGCGCTCGAACAGCGAGTACTCCGTCTGCAGCACCGACACCGGCTGGACGGCGTGCGCCCGGCGAATCGCCTCCGGACCGGCCTCGCTCAACCCGAAGTACCGCACCTTGCCGGCTTTGATCAGCTCGCCGACAGTGCCCGCGACCTCCTCGATGGGCACCGCCGGGTCGACCCGGTGCTGGTAGAACACGTCCAGCCGGTCAGTGCCGAGGTAGCGCAGGCTGTTCTCGGCGACCTTGCGGATGTTCTCCGGCCGGCTGTCGAGCGCCTCGCCGTCGAACTGGTTCTTCGTCATGTCGAAGCCGAACTTGGTCGCCAGCACGACCTCGTCACGGAAGTCCTTCACCGCGCGCCCGTGCAACTGCTCGTTGCTCCCGGTCCCACCGCCGTACAGCTCGGCGGTGTCGAAGAACGTGATCCCCAGCTCGTAGGCCCGCCGGATCGTCGCCAGTCCCCCTTCGGCGTCGGGCGCGCCGTACGCCATCGTCATGCCCATCGTGCCGAGTCCGAGGGCGGACACGGTCAGGCCTTCGCGGCCGAGTGTGCGCTGCTGCATGCCACAACTCCCTAGTCAGAAACAAACCAGTTGGTTTCTCGACTTTAGGCCGACCCCACGGCAAAAGCAAACCAACCAGTTTGTTTCCAGTAGGATGGGGCCCATGGGAGACGGACAAGCCACCAGGCGGCGCATTCTCGACGCCGCGACCGCGGAGTTCGCGACCCACGGCATCGCCGGCGCCCGGGTCGACCGGATCGCAGCCGACGCCAAGGCCAACAAGGCCCAGCTCTACGCGTACTACGGCAACAAGGACGCCCTGTTCGACGTCGTGCTGGCCGAGCACGTCGTGGCCAACATCGACCAGGTGCCGCTCACCGCCGACGACCTGCCCGGGTACGCCGTACGCCTCTACGACTCCAACGTCGAGCACCCCGAGCTGGTCCGCCTGGCCACTTGGGCCCGGCTCGAGCGCACCCCGACCGGCGACCTGTTCGCCGACTGGGCGGGCCACGACAAGGACAAACTCGCCGCGATCGAGGCGGCGCAGCGCAGCGGCCACGTCGTGGCGGACCTGGATCCAGTGGACGTGCACTCGATGCTCATCGCGCTGGCGAGCACGTGGGCGGCATCCAGCCTGACTCACGCCGCCGGTCCGGACGACACCGACGAGGTGCACGAACGCCGCCGTCAGGCACTCGCGGCGACCGTCCGCCGGGCGTTGACGCCGTAGCCGCCAGGGGCGACTCAGGGTTTACCTGGTCGCGCTACATGTAGACACGCTACTACAGTAGCGGCATGAAGCTTTTCCGTGCCGTCGCAATGCTGCACGCCCTCGCGGTCTGCGCGCAGCCGCTGCTCGCCGGCATCTACCTGAACGGCGAAGGCACCGCTGCCCGGATCCACGAGGTGGTCGGCCTCACCGCGACGTCCCTCTGCCTCGTCCAGCTCGCTGTGGCAGGCCTGACCTGGCGGACCACCCGCCTGCTCTGGCCGATCCTGCTGAGCGCAGCGCTACTCGCCGGCGAGGCCCTGATGATCCACGCGGGCTACGGCCGGGAGCTGGCTCTGCACGTGCCGCTCGGCATGGCAGTGGTCGCCGGCAGCGTCGTCTGCGCCGCTTGGGCGGTCCGGCGTACGGCGGTGGCCGCGTGACGGGCGTGGTGGAGACCGAGCCGCGCGTGAAGCGCCAGCCGCGAGTGACGCTGTGGATGCTGCGGATCGTCCTGCTGCTGCACGCCGGGCTGGTGATCGCCCAGCCGATCCTGGCCGGGTACTTCCTGTCCGGCGAAGCCGACGCCATCGATCTCCACAGCCCGATCGGCTCGACGCTGTGGATGGTCGCGATGCTGCAGTTCGTCGTCGCCGTCCTCTACTGGCGCCCAGGAGGCGGCCGACTCTGGCCCGCGCTCGTCACGCTCGTGCTGTTCTTCGCCGACTTCGTCCAGCTGGTCTTCGGTCATCTGCAGAACTTCGCCGTGCACGTGCCGCTCGGTACGGCGATCGTCGTCACCGTCGTGCTGATGACGGTGTGGTCCTTCCGCCATCAGGAGGTCGTTCGATGAGGTTGTCCCGCCGCGGATTCCTGGGCGTCGCCGGTGCCGCGACACTGGCCGGCTGCGGCCTGGACGCGTCCCCGGGCCAGACCGCCGAGCTGCTCACCAGCGCCGTACCGCTGCCGGAGGCCTTCAAGGTCCCGCTGCCGATCCCACCGGTGAAGCGGCCGATCCGCAGCGACGCCAAGGCCGACTACTACCGCGTCGTGCAGCAGAAAGCGTCGCTGGAGATCCTGCCGGGGCTCAAGACCGAAGTACTCGGGTACGACGGCCTGCTGCCCGGCCCGACCTTCGACGTCCGCAGCGGGCGGACCACTGTGGTCGAGCAGGTCAACCAGCTCGACGTACCGACCGTCGTGCACCTGCATGGCGGGCACACCCCGGCCAGCAGCGACGGCTGGCCGTTGGACCTGCTGCTGCCGCACGGGGGTCACCACGACCACACCGGGCACCACGGTATGGCCGGCGGCGACGTCAAGACAGGCAGCCGGACCTACACCTTCCCGAACACCCAGCGGGCCGCCACCCTCTGGTACCACGACCACCGGATGGACTACACCGCTCCGCAGGTCTACCGGGGCCTCTTCGGTCTGCACCTGGTCCGCGATGCCGAGGAGGACGCACTCCCTTTGCCTGCAGGCGATCGGGAGATCCCACTGGTCCTGGCAGACCGCGCGTTCCACGCGGACGGGTCGTTCCGCTATCCCGCACTGAAGGACGGGCCGGGCGTCGAGTCCAAGTACATGGAGGGCGTCATCGGCGACGTCCAGCTCGTCAACGGCGCACCCTGGCCGGTACTGGAGGTGGACGCCGCCCGCTACCGCTTCCGGATCCTCAACGCCGCCAACGCGCGGCGCTACGAGCTGGCACTCGACGGCCCGGGCAAGTTCGTGCAGATCGGCAGCGACGGCGGTCTGCTCGGCGCACCGGTCGAGCACGAGACACTGGTGATCGCACCGGCCGAGCGGTTCGACGTGGTCGTGGACTTCTCGCAGTACGCCGTCGGCACCGAGGTCACCCTGCACAACAAGCTCGGCACCGGCCGGGCCGCCGAGGTGATGCGGTTCGTCGTCGCCCGCAAGGCGGTTGACGACAGCAACGTTCCGGCGAAGCTCTCGTCGTACGCCCGAGTGCCCGAGCCGCAGGGTCTCGTCCGTCGCAAGTGGCGCTTCCGGCGCGGCGCGGCCGGCGAGCACCGCGGGTGGACGATCAACGGCAAGCCGTTCGACCCGGAGGTGATGCAGGCGACGGTGAAGCTCGACCAGTACGAGGTCTGGTCGTTCGTCACCGACGTGCACCATCCGGTCCACGTTCACCTCGCGCCATTCCAGGTCCTGCGCCGCGGCGGCGGGCCGCCCGGCCGCTACGACGGCGGCTGGAAGGACACCGTCGACGTCCGGCCCGCCGAGGTGGTCGACGTCCTGGTGCGCTTCACCGCGCACCGCGGCAAGTACCTGATCCACTGCCACAACCTGGAGCACGAGGACATGGCGATGATGGCCGGCTTCGCGACGGTCTGACCTCAGCGTTCGCCGCGCTGAGCGGACTCGACCGCCAGGGCGCGCAGCGCGGCCCGGTCGACGCCGGCGATGTCCAGCGCCCGGGAAACCCTTTCCAGCTTGGTGTCCAGTACGCCGATCAGCATGTGCGCGGCGGTGATCCGCCCACCGCCGAGCTCGCTGGAGGCGTCCATCGCGCGCTGCAGCAGCCTGACCGTCGACTCGCCGATCCGCGGCGTGCGGGTCGGATCGGGTGTTGCCCTCGGCAACTGTCCCGCATCGATCCGGACCCCGGCGACGGCCAGGCTCTGCTCCCACTCGCGATCCAGCGCGGCCCGTACGCCGTCCCGGTTCAGCCCGGCCGCGGCAAGCAGCCGCGCGGTCGCCGTTCCCTCGAGGGCTGACAACGCCAGCAACACATACTCGGCCTCGATCGTCGGCGAACCGTCCAGCCGCGCCTCCTCGCGCGCACCGCGAACCAGCACCGACCGGACGTCCTTGGCAGCGGTACTTCCACTCATCAGCGCCTCCTCAGGGCGACACCCGCGGCGATCAGCCGCTTGGCGTGTTTTTTGTGCACGGCCTGCCGGGTCACTCCCAGCACCTCGGCCACGTCGGACCAGCTCCAGCCGGCCCGCATCGCCTGCTCCACCTGGCTGTCCTCCAGCCGGTCCGCCAGCCGCCGCAACGCGACCACCGCCGCGAGCCCGGCTCCGGGGTCCGCCGGATCCACCAACTTCTCCATCAGCCACCTCCTCTTAGCAACCTAAGTTGACAACACTGGGATGTCAACCAAAGTTGCTCGAACTCCCGGCTTGACCTCTCCAAAGCCCACGCCTATATTCAACACATCAGTTGATCAAGTCATTGGTTGATAAACATGGCGTTTGACGAAGAGGCACTCGACCGGGCGTTCCTCGCCCTGGCCGACCCGGTCCGGCGGGCCCTGATCGCCCGGCTGTCCCGCGGGCCGGCCACGGTGAACGAACTCGCCGAGCCGTTCCCGATCACGCTGCAGGCGATCTCGCGGCACATCTCCGTCCTGGAGTCCGCCGGGCTGATCACCCGCACCCGGGACGGCCAGCGCCGGCCCTGCCACCTCGCCCCGAGCGCCCTCGAACAGCTGACCAGCTGGATCGACCAGTACCGCCTGGAGACCGAGCGCCGGTTCCGCCGGATCGACGCTCTCCTCGACACCGTGAAGGAGCAGGACCAATGAGCGACACGACCATCAACGCCCCCGCGAACACGCCGTTCATCGAGGTGATCCGGGACTTCGACGCCACCCCCGAGCAGCTGTTCCGGGTCTCCACCGATCCCGACCTGATCAGCCAGTGGCTCGGCCCGAACGAGCTGGAGATGGAGGTCGTCGAGTACGACGTCCGCCCCGGTGGCCGGTACCGCTACATCCACCGCGCCGCCGACGGCACCGAGTACGCCTTCCGCGGTGTCTTCCACGCCATCGAGCCCGGCGCGATGGTGATCCAGACCTTCGAGTACGAGGGTCTGCCGGGCGAGGTCAGCCTGGAGAAGGCGACGTACACCGCGACCGGGAACGGCGTCCGGCTGCGGACCTGGTCGGTGTTCCCGTCGGTCGAGGCCCGCGACGGCATGGTTGCCAGCGGCATGGAGCACGGCCTCAACGACGCGATGGCGAAGCTGACCGCCCTGGTCGCGAAGGAGACGGGCCGATGAGCCAGGTACTGGTCGAGATCTCCGTCTCCCTGGACGGCTACGTCACCGGGCCGAACGCCGGCCCGGGCAACGGCCTCGGCGACAACGGCGAGGCCCTGCACCGCTGGGTCTTCGAGGGCACCGACGAGGATCGGGCCACCCTCGACCGGAGCTTCGAACGCACCGGCGCGGTGATCCAGGGCCGGCGGTTGTTCGACGTGATCGACGCCCCCGACGGCTGGAACGAGGAGATGGGCTACGGCGCCACCCGCGAGAGCGAGCGCAAGCCACCGATCGTCGTCGTCACCCACGAGCCGCCGGCCACGACCCGGCTCGGTGACCGGTTCACGTTCGTCACCGACCTGACGGCCGCGATCGATCAGGCCCGCGAGGCCGCCGGGGACCAGGACGTGATGGTGATGGGCGGTGGCGAGATCTGCCACGCGGTGCTCGCCGCCGGCCTGGCCGACGTCCTCTTGCTGCACGTCGCGCCGGTCGTCCTGGGCGACGGGACGAGACTGTTTCCCGCGGGCCCCGGTCCGCGGGTGGACCTGGAGCTGACGTCGGCGGTGTCGACGCCGAACGCGCAGCACCTCACGTACGCCGTACGGAAGGATTCGTGATGGGCAACGTCATCGCGTCGGCCGTCGTCTCACTGGACGGCTTCGTGGCCGACACCAAGGACGACGTCGGGCCGCTGTTCGACTGGTACGGCAACGGCCCGGTGGAGGTCTACGGCGCCGATCCGGGCCGGCCGTTCATGGTCAGCCAGGCCAGCGCGGACTACATGAACGCGACCTGGCCGAAGATCGCCGCGTGCGTGATCGGGCGGCGGCTGTTCGACATCACCAACGGCTGGAACGGCGTACCGGCGGTCGGCGAGCACGTCTTCGTCGTCACCCACACGCCACCGACGGACTGGCCGTTCCCGGACGCGCCGTTCACGTTCGTCTCCGGGATCGAGGACGCGATCGCGCAGGCCCGTGAGTTCGCCGGGGACCGCGAGGTCGCGGTGACCGGCGGCAACCTGACCGGCCAGGCGCTGGCGGCCGGACTGGTCGACGAGATCGCCTACAGCCTGGTCCCGGTCGTCTTCGGTACCGGCGTGCCGTTCTTCGGCGACTACACCGGCGGGCAGGTGCTGCTCGAGGATCCGGAGATCGTCCAGGGCGATCGGGTCACCCACCTGCACTACCGCGTACGGCGCTAGTGGCTAGTGCAGGGCGGGGTGATCGGCGACGACGGTCCGGCTGCCCGGTTCGACCTCGGTGAAGCCGGCGTCCTGGACGACGGGCAGTCCGCTCCGCAGCAGCTGCTTCCAGCGCTCGGGCGACGCGGTCCGCACCGCCAGCCGGAACCCGTCGTCGATCCAGGCCTTCCGCGCTGCCTCCGGGAGCGCCCACCAGGCGAGGTGCGCGGCGTGGCCGACTTGAGCCATCGTCTTGCCGGTCGACATCTCCAGCCCTGGGTTCACCCACAGCACCGGTACGCCGGACGCCACCTGCGGCAAGTCACCGTCTTCCAAATCAGTCCCAGTCACCTGCAACTTGGCCAGGTCCTTGGGCAGCTCGTCCACCGGCACCGGCGGAAACACCCGAACCTCCGCCGGCGGCGGCCCCACTGACTCCTCCGCTCCGGGCGGTCCGTCCGCCGGCTCGACCGGCACCCCGCTGGTGACCGTGATCCCCGGCAGCGCCGACGCCCGGCGCCACTCCGCGCCGCGCGCCCGCCGTACGACCTTCCGGATCCGGGCGTCCTGCCAGGCCCGCATCGCCTCGGCCCACTCCCCCTCGCCAGTCGACCGCTCGTCGGCCAGGATCGCCAGTACGGCGCGCGCCGCGGTCTCCAGCGCGTCGGTCTGCGCCGGCCGCTCGTTCTTCTCCACGTGCGCGACCAGCGTCAGCACGTACTCCACATCACTCACCCGCGCGAGTCTGCCAGCCCACCCAGCGCGGGCAGGAGTGGCATCGCGGCCGGCTCACGCGGCGGTTGTAAGGTCGGCGGCATGCGGCAGTATCTGGAGCTCCTCGACCACGTACTCACCCACGGCGTCGAGAAGGGTGACCGCACCGGCACCGGCACGCTGAGTGTTTTCGGGCACCAGGCGCGCTACGACCTGAGCGCCGGGTTCCCCGCGGTGACCACCAAGAAGCTGCATCTGAAGTCGGTGGTCGGCGAGCTGATCTGGTTCCTCAGCGGCTCGACCAACGTGAAGTGGCTGCAGGAGAACGGCATCTCGATCTGGGACGAGTGGGCCGGTGACGACGGCGAGCTCGGCCCGGTCTACGGCTACCAGTGGCGCTCCTGGCCGACTCCGGACGGCCGGCACGTCGACCAGATCAGCGGCGTGATCGAGGCGATCAAGCAGAACCCGGACTCGCGCCGGCACCTGGTCAGCGCCTGGAACGTCGCCGAGCTGGACACCATGGCCCTGCCGCCGTGCCACACGATGTTCCAGTTCTACGTGGCCGAGGGCAAGCTGTCCTGCCAGCTGTACCAGCGCTCGGCCGACATCTTTCTCGGCGTCCCGTTCAACATCGCGTCGTACGCGCTGCTGACGCACATGGTCGCCCAGCAGACCGGGCTCGAGGTCGGCGACTTCGTGCACACCCTCGGCGACGCGCACCTCTACCTGAACCACCTCGACCAGGCCAAGCTGCAGCTCACCCGCGAGCCGCGCCCGCTGCCGACGCTGAACCTGCGGCAGCGCGACTCGATCGACGGCTACGAGATCGCCGACGTCGAGCTGGTCGGCTACGACCCGCACCCGGGGATCAAGGCGCCGATCGCGGTATGAGCGTCGTCCTGATCGCGGCGCTCGGCCGCAACCGGGTGATCGGCCGCGACAACGACCTGCCCTGGCGGATCCGCGAGGACCTGCAGCACTTCAAGCAGCTCACCCTCGGCCACACCTTGGTGATGGGCCGCAAGACCTACGACTCGATCGGCCGCCCACTGCCCGGCCGGCGTACGGTCGTGATCACCCGGCAGCCCGACTGGTCCACTCCCGGTGTCGAGGTCGCGCACACCCTCGACGACGCCCTGAAACTTGCTGACGGCAACGACGTCTTCGTGGCCGGCGGCGGCGAGATCTACCGCCTCGCCCTGCCGTCGGCCGACCGCCTCGAACTCACCGAGGTCGACCAGTCCCCCGACGGCGACGTCACCTTCCCCGAACTCGACCCCACCGCCTGGACCGAGACCGCCCGCGACCCCCACGACGGCTTCAGCTTCGTCAGCTACGTCCGCGCCTGAGTTCTTGTCCTGACAACGACTCCGTTACGGCCCGCGCCAACGGACCGGGAACCGCGTAGATTGTCTCCGCGTCACGGAGTGTGTGACAGGGGACGCGGGCGCGGGCCCGTGGCAGGCCACCGGAGGGGAACGACGATGACCGAAGCCGACAGCACCGCGGGGACACCGGCAGCCGGAGCGGGGGCCGCGCAGGCTCAGCCGTTGCAGCCGCCGACCGCGACCGCGCCCGGACTGATACTCACCGCACCCGCCCCGGCACAGCCCGTCGCCGCGACGGCCGCGCCCAGTATGGCGCCGGCGGTCGACCCGGCCGCGCTGCCGGGGCTGGACGCGAAGGTCGACGGGTTCCTCAGCTCGCTGATGACCGCGGCGCCGCGGTCGCCGGAGTTCGCGGCCAAGGCCACCGACGTGCGCAGCATGGGTGACGTCGACATCCGGCACGCCGCCGAGAGCTCGAACCGGCTGCTGCAGTCGCCGGTCCGGGCGCTGCAGAGCGGCGGGCTGTCGGAGGGCTCGACGGTCGGCAAGACGCTGCTGGAGCTTCGCCGTACGGTCGAGGACCTGGACCCGAAGGAAGCTACCGGGACGAAGAAGCTGCTCGGGATGATCCCGTTCGGCGACAAGATCGAGGACTACTTCCGCAAGTACCAGAGCGCGCAGAGCCACCTCGAGGGCATCCTGCACTCGCTGCGCAACGGCCAGGACGAGCTCGCCAAGGACAACGCCGCGCTGAACCTGGAGAAGCAGCAACTCTGGGACGCGATGGGCCGGCTGAACCAGTACGTGTACGTCGCCGAGCGGCTGGACGCGCGGCTGTCCGCGACGATCGCCGAACTGGAGACGACCGACCCGGACAAGGCCAAGGCGCTGCGCGAGGACGTGCTCTTCTACGTCCGTCAGAAGCACCAGGACCTGCTCGTCCAGCTGGCCGTGTCGATCCAGAACTACCTGGCCATCGACATCGTGATCAAGAACAACATCGAGCTGATCAAGGGCGTCGACCGAGCCTCCACCACGACCGTCTCGGCGTTGCGTACGGCGGTCATCGTGGCGCAGGCCCTGGGCAACCAGAAGCTCGTGCTGGACCAGATCACCGCGCTGAACACGACCACCAGCGGGATGATCGAGCGCACCTCGCAGATGCTGCGGGACAACTCGGTCGCGATCCAGCAGCAGGCCGCCTCGGCGACCATCGGGCTGCCGCAGCTGCAGGCGGCGTTCGCGAACATCTACGCCACGATGGACGCGATCGACACCTTCAAGGTCGAGGCGCTGGACAGCATGGCCGCCACCATCGGCACGCTGGAGACCGAGGTGACCAAGTCCCGCAGCTACCTGGAGCGCGTCGCCCAGCAGGACCAGCGGGTGATCCAGGGCAGCCTCGATCTCGGCCGCTGAGCCGCGGGACCACAACAGCCGGACCGGTCGGTCCACGAGCGGGGGGACGGGTAGGAGTGCATGGCGCTGGGTGACTTCTTCGCGCGGCTGACCGGCCGCAAGGCGGAGCCCGAGCCTGCCCCGACTCCTCGTGCGCCGACCACCGACGACCTGCTCGCCGCGCTGGTCCGGGTGGAGCAGCTGGTCGCGGACGGCGCCGTACCGGCCGTGGTCGCGTCCCGGGTCAACCGGGTGGTCCGGACGGTGCGGGAGACCATTCCGCGGCTCGGCAACCTCGGCGGCAGCGCCCAGGCGTACTCGGTGATGGCGACCGCGACGGACTACTTGCCGGAGGCCATCGGTGGGTATCTGCGGCTGCCGCGCCAGTGGGCCGACAGCCGGCCGGTGGACCGTGGCAAGACGTCGCTGATGCTGCTGATCGACCAGTTGGACCTGCTGGGGTCCACGATGGACAAGGTTTTCGACGCGGTGAACCGGGCCGACGCGGCCGCGCTGGTCGCGCACGGCAGGTTCCTGCAGGAGAAGTTCGGCACCGGCTCCACCGGTGGCAGTCTCGCCCTGGGTGAGACGCCGTCGACGCAGGCGCCGGACGTCCCGCCCGGGCCGTCAGGTCCGGGCCCACTGCAACCACCGCCAGGACGAGGAGGGGCATGAGCAGCGTGGGGGGTACGTCGCTGAAGGACGCGCTGGCGGGCCTGCTGACCGTTGCGGCGCGTGCCGGTGTGCCCGAGGCCTCTGCCCGGGCAGAGGGGCTGTCACTGGCCGCCGCGCTGGCCGAGTCGGCTCCTGGCGCTCCGGCGGACTGGGCCGCGGTGATGCCAGGGGCAACCACCCAGGACTTCTTCGACGCGGCAGTCCGCGGCCGGAGATGGCGCGGCGCCCCGACAGCGATGCTGAGCGAGCTGATCGCGCAGAGCTCACCGCACAAGGTCCCGTACGCCGAGGCGCTGGCGGAGGTCGCTTCAGCGAGCTGCTCGCTCGGTGAGCCGACGATGAGAGTCATCGGCAACGCCTCCGTCGCAGCTGCCGCTCAGCTGCAGGCAGCCGGCGCGCGGCCGCTCCAGGTCGGAGCCCAGCCGGGTCCTGCCGTCGTCGAGCCCTCACCTTCCGGTGCAGCGCTCCCCCAGCCAGACACGCAGGCTGAGCAGCCGCCCGAACGCACGGTCGAGGAGTTGCTGGCCGAGCTGGACGCGCTGACCGGGCTGGAGAAGGTCAAGCGCGAAGTGCACCGGCAGGTCGCAGTACTGCGAGTGGAGAAGCTCCGGACCGAAGCAGGGCTGAAGAGTCCCACCATCACCCGCCACCTGGTCTTCGTCGGCAACCCCGGCACGGGCAAGACGACCGTGGCCCGGCTGGTCAGCGGCATCTACAAGGCACTGGGCCTGCTGTCCAAGGGCCAGCTCGTCGAGGTCGACCGGTCCGAGCTCGTCGCCGGTTACCTCGGCCAGACCGCGACCAAAACCGCCGAGGTCGTCGCGTCCGCGGCCGGTGGCGTGCTGTTCATCGACGAGGCGTACAGCCTGACCTCGGGTGACCAGGGCACCGACCAGTACGGCCGCGAGGCGGTCGACACGCTGGTCAAGGAGATGGAGGACCGCCGCGACGACCTGGTCGTGATCGTGGCCGGTTACCCCGAGCCGATGCAGACCTTCATCGCCGCCAACCCCGGCCTGGCCAGCCGGTTCCGCACGACGATCGGCTTCGACGACTACACCGACGCCGAGCTCACCGAGATCCTCACCGGACTGGCCGAGGCCGCCGACTACGAGCTGACCCCGGAGGCGCTGGAGCACTTCCAGGTGATCCTGTCGTCGACTCCGCGGGACCGTTCGTTCGGCAACGGCCGCTTCGCCCGCAACGTGCTGGAGGCCGCGATCGGCCGGCACGCCTGGCGGCTGCGCGACGTCACGGCACCCACGACCGACCAGCTGCGTCAGATCCTCGCCGTGGACCTGACCGACGAGGAACTGCACCCGCCGACCGGTCCTGGCAGCACAGCCGTCGGAACAGAGCTGCTCAGTGAAGATCAGACTGTGCCGCCCGAGCAAGGAGAACAGGCGTGACCCAGACAGTCAGCGCGCCCCCGGCGACCTGGTCGCCGCCGGCCACGCCGGTCGCCTCGAGCGGCGCCCCGCCGCAGTCACAGAGTTCGCCGACGCCCCACCGCGGACCGCTCGGTGAGTGGTTCGCCGGTACGCCGGGCCGGATGCGCGCTCTGCTCATCCTGTCCGCGGTGGTGTCCGTGCTGTTCGGCCTGGCCGCCGCGCAGGGCTTCCGCCAGTCCGACGGGGCCCTGCAGCGCGCCGAAGCGAACACCGCCCAGCTGGTCCGGGTCCAGGCGATCCACACCAATCTGGTCGCCGCCAACGCCGACGCCACCAACGCCTTCCTGGTCGGTGGACTCGAGCCGCCGGCCCAGCGCCAGCACTTCGTCGACTCGCTGGCGACGGCCTCCCGGCTGATTGCCGAGGCCGCCACCGCGCAGCCGGCCGACCAGACCGTGCTCGGCCAGCTCAACACCACGCTGCTGACCTACAACGGCCAGATCGAGCAGGCCCGCGCCAACAACCGCCAGGGCCTGCCGATCGGTTCGCAGTACCTGAAGGACGCGAACGCGACCCTGCAGAACGACTCGCTCCCGCTGCTCAACGCGCTGGTCGCGGCCAACGAGGACCGGGTCGACACCGAGTTCGAGGGCGTCGGCGGCGGCACCGTGTGGCTGATCGCCGGCGGGTTCCTCAGCCTCGCCGTGCTGGTGGTGACGATGATCTGGCTGGCCAAGCGCACCCACCGCTACCTGAACATCCCGCTCGCCGCGGGCGCCGTCCTGGTGCTGGTGACGATGGTGGTCGGCGGTGCCGGCATGGCCGAGGCGAGCAGCACGGCCGAGGACACCCGCAACGACACGTACGCGAACGCGCTGGCCCTCTCGCGGGCCCGGATCGCGGCGTACGACGCGAAGTCGAACGAGAGCCTGACGCTGATCGCCCGTGGCTCCGGTGCGGCGTTCGAGAAGGCATGGACCGATGCGGCCGGCCGGGTCGACGACGAGCTCGGCAAGCTCGGGCGGGTGGGCAGGCCGAGCGGCTGGCAGGACTACAAGCGCAGCCACCAGGCGATCCGCACGGCCGACGACCGCGGCGATTGGGACGAGGCCGTGAACCTGGCGATCGGGTCCGGCGGGAACTCGGCGAACACGTACTTCGGCGCGTTCGACAAGTCGTCGGCCGCGAGCCTCGAGACGACCAGCAACGCGGCACAGCAGCAGCTCGGCACGGCCCGCGGCGCGCTGCCGCCGATCGAGTGGCTCGGCCTGCCGATCGGAATCGTGGCCGCGCTGCTCGCTGCCTGGGGACTGTCCCAGCGACTGGGGGAATACCGATGAAGAAGCAGTTGATCGCCGTCGGCAGCGCGCTGACGCTGCTCGCCCTGACCGCCTGCGGCTCGGGCGACTACGCGGCCACCCAGATCCCGCCGAAGCCGGCCGCCCCGACCAGTACGGCGCCGCCGCCGGCCGGGCCGACGTGCACGAACAACGGCACCGACGAGCTGCGCTCCTTCGCTCCCACGGGCGCACTGCCCCCACCCGAGCAAATGCCGGCCGGCTCGACGATGGACAGGATCTACCGCAACGGCCGGCTCCGCGCCGGGATCTCCGCCGACAGCCTGAACCTCGGCTCGCGCAACCCGATCACCGGCGCCATCGAGGGCTTCGACATCGACATGGTCCGGGCCGTGGCCCAGGCCATCTTCGGCGACCCGAACCGGGTCGAGCTGGTGGTGATCTCCAGCCCGCAGCGCATCCCGGTGCTGCAGAACAAGACGCTCGACATCGTCGCCCGGAACATGACCATCAACTGCGCCCGCTGGCAGCAGATCGCGTTCTCCGCCGAGTACTACCGGTCGGGCCAGCGGACGCTGGTCCAGCGCGACTCACCTGCCAAGAGCCTGGGCGACCTCAGCGGCAAGACGGTCTGCGCACCGGCCGGGTCGACCAGCCTGGACAACCTGAACAAGTACAAGGACCGTGGCGTCAAGGCGATCACCGCCGACACCGACACCGGCTGCCTGGTGCTGTTCCAGCAGGGCAAGGCGGACGGAATCACCGGTGACGACACCGTGCTGGCCGGCGAGGCCGCGCAGGACCCGTACGCGCGGATCATTCCGAACGAGCGGATCAGCGACGAGCCGTACGGGCTGGGCATGCCGATCGGCAACCGCGACTTCGTCCGATTCGTCAACGGCGTACTCGAGCAGATGAAGGCCGACGGGCGCTGGAAGGCCTCCTACGACAAGTGGCTGGCGCCGACGCTCGGTCCCGCTCCGGCCCCGCCCAAGCCCTTGTACGGCAGGAGATGATGACCGTCCGTACGCCGACCGCCGTCGCGCCGGCGCCGCCGGGGCGGATCGGCAGCAGCATTCCGGCTTCGGAGCTGCTGGCGTTCCTGGACGCGCTCGGGACCTGGCGCGACCGGCGGCGCGCGGAACTGGACGAGCTCGACCAGGCCGCCCTGCACTCGGCCGACGCCGACGCGCTGACCGCCGACGTCGTGCTCAGTATGGCGGTGTGGAAGGCGGTCTCGGACCGGTACGAGCTGATCCTGCTGACCTGGGACTCCGGGCGGGTCGGCCCGGCCGAGACGGAGCGGATCTCGACGCTGATCTGGGGCGGGCTGGACACCGGAGTGGGTGCGCGCTCGGCCGGGTCGGGCGCGGGTGGCGGAAGCGGCACGGGTGGCGGAAGCGGCACGGGCTCTTGGGCCGGCGGATCCGGTGCGGGATCACTGGCGGTTTCGTTGCCTGAGGCATGCACTTTGTCCGACGCGCTGGCGGCGACGCTGCGGGCCAAGCTCGCGCTGGAGCCCGGCGACGCGGATCTGGCCGCGCGGCTGCGGCAGTTGCGGGCGCAGGTCGAGCGGATCAACGACCTGGTCGCGCGCGAACCCGCGGTCAGCCGGAACGACGCGATCGCCAAGCACCACGACCTCGACCGGCGGGTGACCGATCTGGCCGAGCGGTCCAAGCGGGGTGCCGACGTCGGTGGGCTGATCGGCCCGCTGGAGATGGACGCGGCGCGGGTCGAGCGTGACCTGATCGTCGGGTCGGCGACCCGGCGGGAGCGTGCTGCCGACGTGGCCCGCGCGCGGACGTTGCGGACCGAGCTGGAGGCGCAGGGCACGGCCGTGCGCGCTCTGGCCGACCGGTGCGTGGCGGCCGTCGATCCGGCACCGCGACTCGGCGTACCGGATGTGACCGCGCTGGGGCCGGTGCCGAACACGCCTGCCGAGCTGGCGAAGTACCTGACCCGGCTCGACGCCGTACGGCGGGCGCTGGGGCAGGCGCAGTCGGCGTACGGCGGTGCGCTGGAGCGGCGCGACGAGCTGGCGGCGCGGCTGGACGCGTACCGGGTCAAGGCGGGCAGTGTCGCGCGGACCGAGGGAACGATCGAGGACCTGGCCGAGCTGTACCGGCGTGGTAGCGAGGTGCTGACGGCGGAGCCGGTCGACCTGGCCCGCCTGGCGGCGCTCGTCGCGGCCTACCAGACCTATCTGGACAACAGTGTCGGAGGGACGACATGACCTGCACCCAGCCGGGATGCACCGGCTCCATAGTCGACGGCTACTGCGACGTCTGCGGCTCGCCCGCAGTCACCGCCAGTGGAGGTAGTGCCGGGATCGGTGCTCCGGCTGCTGCCGGCGCCTGCACACAGCCCGGCTGCAGCGGGACGGTAGTCGACGGCTACTGCGATGTTTGTGGAACGCCCGCCACCTCCAGTGCCGCACCCTCAGCTGAACCGATCAGCTCTCCTTCCACTGTTTCTCGTGCGTCCAATCGGCTGGCTTCGACGCCGCTGGGGTCGGCGCGGGCTCAGGCAGCCGGGTCGAAGCTGACCCGGCGGCTCGGGACCTCGTCGACGCGGCTGCGGGGAGCTCGGCTGGGTGCTGGTCTGACCAGCGTGCCGACGATCCCGCCGATCGACGCCGGCAAAGCGATTCTGGCCAACCCGATGGTCCCCGAAGACCGGCGGAACTGCCCGAACTGCGGCAACCCGGTCGGCCGGGCACGGGGTGACCAGCCGGGCCGCACCGAGGGGTTCTGCCCGAAGTGCCGCAGCCCGTTCTCGTTCTCGCCGAAGCTGCACAAGGGCGACCTGGTCGGCGGCCAGTACGAGGTGGCCGGCTGCCTGGCGCACGGTGGATTCGGCTGGATCTACATGGCCCAGGACAGGAACGTCTCCGACCGCTGGGTCGTGCTCAAGGGCCTGCTGAACTCCGAGGACCCCGACGCCGTCGCCGCGGCGATCGCCGAGCAGCAGTTCCTGGCCCGGGTCGAGCACCCGCTGATCGTCGAGATCTACAACTTCGTCACCCACGAGGGTGCCGGCTACATCGTGATGGAGTACGTCGGCGGCACCTCGCTGAAAACCCTGCTCAAGCAGCGCATGCAGGCCAACAACGGCCGGTACGACCCGCTGCCGCCGGACCAGGCGATCGCCTACATCCTGGAGATCCTGCCCGCGTTCTCGTACCTGCACGACCTCGAACTGGTCTACTGCGACTTCAAGCCGGACAACATCATCCAGGTCGGCGACGCGGTGAAGTTGATCGACCTCGGCGGCGTCCGGCGGATCGACGACATGGACTCGGCGATCTACGGCACGGTCGGCTACCAGGCGCCCGAGGTCCCGGAGGTCGGGACGTCGATCGCCTCGGACATCTACACGCTCGGCCGCACGCTGGCCGTGCTGGCGATGGAGTTCCGCGGCTACCAGTCGACGTACCTGTCGTCGCTGCCGCCGGTCGCCGATGTGCCGCTGTTCCAGGAGTACGACTCCTTGTACCGCCTGCTGCTCAAGGCCTGCGCCAAGGACCCGGCCGACCGCTTCGTCTCCGCCGATGAGCTCCGCGTGCAACTGCTCGGCGTACTGCGGGAGGTGGTGGCGGCCAAACAGCCGTACGGCGCCGCGCAGCACTCCACGTCGTCGCTGCTGTTCGGCAGCCCAGGTGACCGGTCGGCTGGGCTCGGTGAGGCCGCGTTGTCGTGGCAACGCCTCCCCTCGCTGCTGCCCGACGAGAGCGACACTATGGCCGGGTGGCTGAAGACGGTCAGCGTGCAGGACCCGTTGCAGCGGTTGGAGGCTTTGTCCAACGCACCGGTGTCGACGCCGCAGACGCTGCTGGAGTTCGCTCAGGCCGCTCTGGACTCGAGCCAGTACGACCTGGTCGACACCGCGGTCAGCGACCTGCTGAAGCTGGACCCCTGGGAGTGGCGAGCGGTCTGGATGGCCGGGCTGGTAGCTCTGGCCCGCAACGACATTCCCGCCGCGCAGTCGGCGTTCAACGCGGTCTACGGCCAGGTGCCGGGTGAGCTGGCGCCGAAGCTGGCTCTCGCGATGTCCTGCCAGCTCAGCGGCGAGTACGACGTTGCCGAGGGCCTCTACCTGACCTGCGCCCGCACCGACGCCAACTACATCGCCCCGTCGGCCTTCGGGCTGGCGGCGATCCGGTCCGACCGCGGTGACCTCGACGGCGCCGTCGCCGCGCTGGACCTCGTCCCGCCGACCAGCGGCGCGTACATCCGGGCCCGCCGGATGCGAGCCGGTCTGCTGGCAGGATCGGGGCGTGGACTGGGCGCACTGGCCGAGGCCATGGGCAGTATCGACGACCTGACGATCGACCCGGTGGACCGGGCGACGCTGTCGGCGAGTGTGTTCCGGACGGCGCTCGACGTCGTGCTGGCCAACGGCCCGGACCCGCAGGTGGTGATCTCGCAGCGCGCCGCGACGGAGTCGGACCTGCGCGCCGGCCTGGAGTCGGCCTACCGTGAGCTGGCCGGCCACGCCCGCAGCCGGGAAGAACGGATCGCCCTGGTCGACCTGGCCAACGAGGTTCGAGGATGGACGTTGCGATGACGAGTACGACCCGAACGGTCTGCCCAGCGTGTGGCGAACCGGTGTCCGGCGCCGACCTGTACTGCGAGAACTGCGGTGCCGAGCTGCAGCCCGGTGCACCGTCCACGCCGGTGCTGGACACCGACACGGAGCCCACGATCGAGCTGCACACCGGTGGTGACCCGGCCGGTGCGGCCGTGCAACCGGGGCCGTGCCGGTCCTGCGGCGGCACGGTCGGCGCCGAGGGCTACTGCGAGACCTGTGGCACCAAGGCCAGCAAGTTGCGCGACCACTTCACCGAGCAGCCCGCCCCGTGGGTCGCCGCGGTCTGCGACCGGGGTATCCGGCACAGCCGCAACGAGGACGCCGTGGCGATCGCCGCCGACCCGGAGCCGGGCAGCCGGGCTCTGCTGGTCGTCTGCGACGGAGTGAGCTCTTCGCTCGACTCCGACGTGGCCAGCCTGGCCGCGGCCCGCGCGGCGCGCGACGTGCTGGTCGCCGGCCAGGCCCAGGGCATGGGCACGGAGGCGTCCCGCGAGGCGGCGGTGATCGCCCGGCTGAACGCGGCCGCGGACGCCGCGAGCGACGCCGTACTGGAGAACACGAGTCCGGACAGCCCGAACCCGGCGTCCTGCACGTTCGTCGCGACGGTGCTCGAGGCGGGGCTGCTGGTGGCCGGAGTGGTCGGCGACAGCCGGGCGTACTGGTTCCCCGACAACGCCGAGGCCGTGGCGCTCACCGTGGACGACTCGTGGGCCGCCGAGCTGATCGCGACCGGCGTACCGCGGCACGAGGCCGAGACCGGCCCGCAGGGGCACGCGATCACCCGCTGGCTGGGCAAAGACGCCCCGGACCACACTCCGCGCACCACCACGCTGCGGGTGGCGGGACCGGGCTGGCTGATGGCTTGCTCCGACGGGCTGTGGAACTACTGCTCCGAAGCGGCACCGCTGGCCGACCTGGTCCGTCAGACCGCTGCGGCCAACGGTGGCGAGCCGCTGGCCACCGCGTCCGCACTGGTCGACTGGGCGAACGCCCAGGGCGGCCAGGACAACATCACCGTCGCGCTCGCGCGCCTGTAGAAGACACCGCTCGACGAAAGGAACGCCACGAGATGGCCGAGTTCTCCGCCACCGTCTACCAGAACGAGTTCCTGCCCGACGGCGGCACGGACGTGCACGCGATCGTCACCGTCGACTGCTCCGGCGCCGGCGTCGCGGGCCAGTCGGGCGGCGGTGACGTCGGCGAGATCATCATCGTCGACACCTCCGGCTCGATGGGCGCCGACGGCGTCCGGGCCGCCGCGCACGCCGCGCAGACCGCGATCGACCAGATCCTCGACGGGGTCTGGTTCGCGGTGATCTCCGGCAACGACCGGGCCCAGCTGGCGTTCCCGCCGTCGGCCGAGCCGGTGATGGTCCGGATGGACTCCTACACCCGGCAGGCCGCCAAGGACGCGGTGGCCCGGTTCTACGCCGACGGCGGGACCGCGATGGGCACCTGGCTGCGGCTGGCCGCGCGGGTCTTCGCGACCGTGCCGTCGCTGACGCAAAAGCACGCGATCCTGCTCACCGACGGCGAGAACCAGCACGAGTCGCCGGAGGTGCTGACCGAGACGATCAAGGCGGTCACCGGCCAGTTCCAGTGCGACTGCCGCGGCGTCGGCGTGGCCTGGCAGGTCGAGGAGGTCCGCCGGATCGCGACCGCGCTGCTCGGCACGGTCGACATCATCCCGGCCCCGGACCAACTGGCGGCGGAGTTCCAGAAGCTGATCCGGCAGGCGATGAGCAAGGGCGTCGCCGCCGCGGACCTGCGGGTCTGGGCGCCGCAGGGTGCGCAGGTCCTGTTCGTCCGCCAGGTCGCGCCGACCGTGGAGGACCTGACCGGCCGGCGTACCGAGGTGAACGCGCTGACCGGGTCGTACCCGACCGGCTCGTGGGGTGACGAGTCCCGCGACTACCACGTCGCCGTGCGGCTCGCGGCCAAGGGCATCGGGCAGGAGCAGCTCGCCGCCCGGGTCCAGCTGGCCGTCGGCGACCAGGTGCTCGCGCAGGGCCTGGTGAAGGCGCTGTGGTCGGCCGACGAGGCGCTGACCACGCGGATCAGCCCGGAGGTCGCCCACTACACCGGCCAGACCGAGCTGGCCAACGCGATCCAGGAAGGCCTGGCGGCGAAGGCTGTCGGCGACACCGCGACCGCGACCACCAAGCTCGGCCGGGCCGTCCAGCTGGCCGCGCAGACCGGCAACGAGGAGGCTACCTCCCGGCTGCGCAAGGTGGTCGACATCGAGGACCAGGACACCGGCACGGTGCGGCTCAAGCGCACGGTCGAGAAGGTCGACGAGATGGCGCTCGACACCGCCTCCACCAAGACCACCCGGGTGAAGAAATGACCGCAGTGACGTGTCCGAGCGGGCACCCGTCCACCTCGACCGACTACTGCGACGTCTGCGGCCTGCCGATCGGAGCGGCGGCCAGCCCGGCTGCCGCCGCCGTACCGGCTCCTGCTGTGGCGGCCCCGACGCCCGCACCGGCTGTCCAGGCCTGCCCGAATTGCGGCGACGCGGCTGCCACTGACGCGCTGTTCTGCGAGTCGTGCG
This sequence comes from Kribbella sp. CA-253562, assembly GCF_050942265.1. Lineage (GTDB taxonomy): Bacteria > Actinomycetota > Actinomycetes > Propionibacteriales > Kribbellaceae > Kribbella. The sequence goes on from NZ_CP192049.1 coordinate 7,418,818, forward strand.
GCTACGACTTCACCACCGGCACGATGCCCCGCCCGGCGTCGTCGCTGGACCTGGGCCCGGTGACGCCTCCCCCGCCGGTGCCGTCGGCACCCCAGGAGGTCGCCGAGTGGGTGGTGGAGCGCTGGGTCGACCCGGACTGGTACGCCGTCCAGCAGAGCGACGATCCCTGCCCGTCCCCCGGGCTGCCGGTCGTCGTACCGCTGACCGAGAAGAGTGTCCTGGTCGGGCGGCCGTCGCGCAGTCGCGGGATCAGCCCAGAGGTCGACTGCGGCGACGACACCGGCGTCAGCAGGCGCCAGGCCCAGCTGACCACCGACGGCCAGCGCTGGTGGGTCGAGGACCTGCAGTCCTCCAACGGCACGTTCGTCGGCCCGTCGTCCGGTCCGCTGCCCGAGGACCCGATCACCCCGGGCCAGCGCCGCGAGCTCAACGCCGACGACCGGATCTACGTCGGCGCCTGGACCCGCCTGGTCGTACGCCGCGCCACCCCGGAGGAACAGGCCGGTCAGGCGTAGGTTCGCTTAGACCGGGTTCGAAGTGTTTGCCGCGGTCGCACCCAGCGGGGTGAGATCGGTGAGCTCCAGCTCGTGCAGGTCACGGAAGGAAGTTGTCGCGATGGTTCCCAGGGTGCAGGTATGACGAGCGGCGACAGGATCCAGGGTGCAGACACGACGGGCGGCGACGAGATCCGGGCCTTCGGCATCGATGTTCCACAGACCCAGCTCGACGACCTCCGGGCCCGGCTGCGCAACACCCGCTGGCCGGCGGCGCCGCGGGTCGACGACTGGAGCCGGGGCGTGCCGACCGGCTACCTGCGCGACCTCGCGGCGTACTGGGCGGACGGGTACGACTGGCGCGCCGAGGAAGCGCGGCTGAACGAGATCCCGCAGTACCTGACCGAGATCGACGGCCAGCGGATCCACTTCCTGCACCAGCCGTCGCCGGAGCCGGACGCGCTGCCGTTGGTGCTGACCCACGGCTGGCCAGGCTCGCCGGTCGAGTTCGCGCGGGTGATCGGCCCGCTGACCGATCCGCGCGCGCACGGCGGTGATCCGGCCGACGCCTTCCACGTCGTCGTACCGTCGCTGCCTGGGTACGGGTTCTCGAATCCGCTCGGCCCGGCCGGGTTCAACCTCTTCGCGGTCGCGGGGATGTGGGCGCAGCTGATGAGCCGGCTCGGGTACGAGCGGTTCGCGGCGCACGGCGGCGACGCCGGCGCGGGGGTCAGCGGGATGCTGCCGTTCGTGGCGCCGGGCCGGGTGGCAGGGATACATCTGGCCGCGGTCAGCGCGTCCGAACCGTTCGCCGGGCCGATCGACCTCGAGCCGCTGACCGGCGCGGACCGGGAGCGGGGCGAGAGGTTCAACCGGTACCTCACCGACGGCCTCGGCTACCTGACGCTGCAGTCGACCCGGCCGCAGACGCTCGCCTACTCGCTCAACGACTCGCCCGCCGGGCAACTGGCCTGGATCGTCGAGAAGTTCGCCGAATGGACCGATCCGGCGGCGGCGCTGCCGGACGACGCCGTCGACAAGGACCAACTGCTCACCAACGTCAGCCTCTACTGGTTCACCGGCTCCGGCGCTTCCTCGGCCCACGCGCTGTACGACGGCATGGCCGCCTGGCGCGCCTTCGCGGAACAGCAGCAGCCCACGGCTTCCCAGGGCGGCGGCGCTGACGGCGGCGGCTGGGGCGAGGGCCCACCGGCTCCGCCGACCGGGGTGGCGGTGTTCGGCGCCGAGACGGCGATCCGGAGCCTGGTCGATCCCGACGGCAAGATCGAGCACTGGACCGAGTACGAGCGCGGCGGTCACTTCGCGGCGATGGAGGTCCCCGACCTGCTCACCGACGACCTGCGCACGTTCTTCCGCTCGCTGCGCTGATCCTCGCTCAGACCCGCGTCCACGCCGGGACGGGCCGGAGGCAGAGCACTTCGATCACGGCGGAGCCGAGCACGGTCGGCGCCGCCCAGGTCCACGGGTGGTCGGGCACGCTGACGACCAGGATCGCTGTCCACAAAGCGATCCAGCTCCCGCCGTACCCGCGCAGCACGCCGCGGTACCACAGGCCACCGGGCGACTCGGCCGACCGCTGCCCGAGGTAGACGAACAGGTACGACGCCAGCGAGATCGGCCAGAAGAACCACAGCCCTGCCCAGTCGTACGGCACCATCACCAGCGCCGTCAGGCAGACCAGCGCGACGGCCCAGTGGTAGATCTCGCCGGCCCAGTTGAGTCGCTTGCGGCGCAACGTCAGCACGATCGCGATGGGTCCGAGCACGAGACCCAAGGCCCCCGCCGCGACGTGCAGGATCAGCGCGATGTCCCGCATCGCCCCACCCGCACCGTCCGACCGGACCCGAAGGTCTGTGACATGTCAGGGAGCATAGGGGCCGACCGCCTGCCCGTCTGCCCCTCGGAACCAACTTTTCCGAGGGGCAGCCGGGCACGGCTCAGGCGATCGGGTGGCTGGCGACCATCCGGATCGAGTGGTTGCGGTAGCCGAGGCGTTCGAAGCTCGCGGCCATCGGGCGGTTGGTGAGGTCGGTGTCCGCGCGGATCTGCCCGGCACCGGTCTCGGCCAGGAGGTGGGTGCCCTCGGCCAGCAGGTCGTCGGCGTACCCGTGGCCGCGGTGCTCGGGCAGCACTCCGACGTACCCGATCACCGGGCCGCCGTTGTTGGCCGACGGTACGACGAACCCGACCAGCTCGCCGGCTTCGTCGTACGCGAGACGCCACCAGTCCCGCTCACCGGGCATCTCCCGGTAGATCTCCAGGTCCTCCTTGGCCGACGCCTCGGCTCCACCTCGCGCGACGGCTCGCGCGGTGGAGGCGTCCAGGCTGCCCTCGATCACCCGGACGAAGACCTGGAGGAACGCCTCGTCGTCGGCCGGCTCGAACCGCAGGCGGCTCGACCGAACCGGCAGCCCGTACGCCGGCAGCCACTCGTAGCGGAGTCGCTCGGTCAGCGCCGGCAGGCCGGCCTGGGCCGCGGCGGCCAGCCGGGGCTCGAGCGCGGCCACGACGTCGGGCTGCTCACGCCAGCCGTTCGGCAGGAAGATGTGGTACTCCGGCTGCTCGGCTTCGGCCGGGATCGAGTCGAGCGCGTGCCGGATCAGGTCGGCCCAGACCGGGACAGGATCACCGTCGCCGGCGTAGTACAGCCCGTCGATGCTGAACGGGTGGTCGAACTGCGGCATGCCCCACCAGACCGCCAGGGCGATGATCCGGCCGTCCTGCTCGACGACCCAGGTCCAGTTGTGGCGGTAGTAGCCGACGCCGAGATACTCGTCGTAGCGCTCACGGGTGACGGTGTTGATCGACTGCTCGGCGATCAGGGTGTGAATGGTGTCGAGATCGGACTCGACGGCGTTGCGGATGGTCACGGTACCTCCGGAAAGAGGCGCGGGCTCCGCTCAGTGCGAGCTGGACGAGCGGACCGGTCGCGCCGTGGCACAGATCTGAGTGGTCATCGGTCGCTCCTTTCGCTCGAGTCGTTCTCGCAGCCGCAAGACTAGACGGCGGCGGGGGTCACGGTCCATCGGATTGGCCGGCTGCCGGGAACGTCGGGGCCACCTGGGAGACTGCGGTGGTGACGATCACCGGGGTTGACCTGTTGCGCGGACAGTTCGAGCTGACCTGGTCGCTGTTCGAGTACCACCTGGACCGGCTGGTCCCCGAGGACCTGCTGTGGGAGCCGGCCGGGCTGACCTGGACCGTGCGGCCGGACCCGGCCGGGATCTGGCGGCCGGACTGGTCCGACCAGGAGCTCGACCCGATCCCCGTGCCGACGATCGGCTGGCTGACCTGGCACATCGGCTGGTGGTGGACGGTCGCGCTGGCCCACGCGCAGCAGACCGTGCCGCCGCACCGCACCGACGTACCGTGGCCCGGCACGCTGCTCGGCACGCGGGACCTGATGCACCATCTGCGGGACGAGTGGTCGATGGTCCTGGAGGACTCGTCGCGGCTCACGCTGCCCGCGGCCTTTCCCTGGCCGCCGGAAGCGGGGCGTTCGGTCGCCGACATGTACGGCTGGGTGAACGCCGAGCTGATGAAGAACGCCGCCGAGATCGGCCAGCTCCGGCTGCTGCGCGCCGCCGGAGCCTGAGCACCGGCGACCCGGCCCGGGTCGGCGGGGACGCGATCACGGCCGGACACCTGCTGGACAACGCGAAGCGGTCCCGGGCTGGGACCCGGGACCGCTGTCGTCGTGCTGAGTACTACGGGGAACTTCCGGAGATCAGAAGTCCATGCCGCCCATGTCGGGCGCGCCACCCGGAGCGGCCGAGGCCTTCTCCGGCTTGTCGGCGATGACCGCCTCGGTGGTGAGGAACAGGGCCGCGATCGAGGCCGCGTTCTGCAGCGCCGACCGGGTGACCTTGGCCGGGTCGATGATCCCGGTCTTGATCAGGTCGACGTACTCACCGGTCGCGGCGTTCAGGCCGTGCCCCGGCTCGAGGTTGCGGACCTTCTCCACCACGACGCCACCCTCGAGGCCGGCGTTGACGGCGATCTGCTTGAGCGGGGCCTCGACGGCCGACCGCACGATCGCGGCACCGGTCGCCTCGTCACCCTCGAGCTCCAGCTTCTCGAACGCGATCACCGACGCCTGCAGCAGCGCGACGCCACCACCGGCGACGATGCCCTCCTCGACGGCCGCCTTCGCGTTGCGCACGGCGTCCTCGATGCGGTGCTTGCGCTCCTTCAGCTCGACCTCGGTGGCCGCGCCGACCTTGATCACCGCGACGCCGCCGGCCAGCTTGGCCAGCCGCTCCTGCAGCTTCTCGCGGTCGTAGTCGGAGTCCGACTTCTCGATCTCGGCGCGGATCTGGTTGACCCGGCCCTGGATCGAGTCGGCGTCGCCGGTGCCCTCGACGATGGTGGTCTCGTCCTTGGTGACGACCACCTTGCGGGCCTGGCCGAGCAGCTCCAGGTCCACGGTGTCGAGCTTGAGGCCGACCTCTTCGGAGATGACCTGACCACCGGTCAGGATCGCGATGTCGGTCAGCATCGCCTTGCGGCGGTCACCGAAGCCCGGCGCCTTGACGGCGACGGTCTTGAAGGTGCCCTTGATCTTGTTGACGACCAGGGTGGCCAGCGCCTCGCCCTCGAGGTCCTCGGCGATGATCGCCAGCGGCTTGCCGGTCTGCATGACCTTCTCGAGCACCGGGACCAGGTCCTTGATGCTGGAGATCTTGCTGTTCACCACGAGGATGTACGGGTCGTCGAGGACCGCTTCCATCCGCTCGGTGTCGGTCACGAAGTACGGCGAGATGTAGCCCTTGTCGAAGCGCATGCCCTCGGTGAGCTCGAGCTCCAGACCGAAGGTGTTGCTCTCCTCGACGGTGATGACACCTTCCTTGCCGACCTTGTCCATCGCCTCGGCGATGATCTGGCCGACCTGGGTGTCCGCGGCCGAGATCGAGGCGGTGGCCGCGATCTGCTCGCGGGTCTCGACCGGCTTGGCCAGCGCGAGCAGCTGCTCGCTGACGGCCTCGGTCGCCTTCTCGATGCCCTTCTTCAGGCCCATCGGGTTGGCGCCGGCGGCGACGTTGCGCAGACCCTCGCGCACGAGCGCCTGGGCCAGCACGGTCGCGGTGGTGGTGCCGTCACCCGCGACGTCGTCGGTCTTCTTGGCAACTTCCTTGACGAGCTCGGCCCCGATCTTCTCGTACGGGTCCTCGAGCTCGATCTCCTTGGCGATGGAAACACCGTCGTTGGTGATCGTGGGGGCGCCCCACTTCTTCTCCAGCACGACGTTGCGGCCCTTCGGGCCAAGCGTCACCTTGACGGCGTCGGCGAGGGTGTTCATTCCCCGCTCGAGGCCGCGGCGCGCCTCTTCGTTGAACGAAATCAGCTTGGGCATTCTCCGCGAGTCCTCCCGCGTCGAGTTTCTGGTGGTTCAGCCGGCCGGATGCCCGCGACGGACGGCTCCGGCGTCCTGGCGCTCACGTCCCGCCCTGACTCCGGCGCCTCATCGAGGCCGTCTTCTAACAGCTCCCAGCGGGCGCGAGCGTTATCACTCTCGCCCAGTGAGTGCTAACCAAGTATTAGCACTCGACCCAACCGAGTGCAAGCCAGGCCGTGGCCTCCAGGCGGCGGCCGCGCTCACTGCTCCAGCTGGGCGATGAGGTACTTGGGGGCGTTCAGCCGCCAGGCCTCGGTGAGCAGCTCCTCGACCTCCTCGTCGTCGGCGCCGGCCAGGTCGATCTCCAGCCAGCCGAAGCGGCCGGACTCCCACCAGGACGCGTAGACGTCCGGGTTCAGCGCGATCATCGCCTGCTGCTCCTCGCGCAGCGCCTTGACGAACAGCTTGGTCTCGTCCTCCGACAGGTAGGCGAAACCCTTCTTCCGGACCTTGAAGGCCGGCTGACCGGCCCAGCCCTCGTGCTCCTCCGCGCCTGGCAACCGCAGCACCAGTTTCTGCACCGCTTCCGCGTCCATCCTGTGACGCTAACCCTCGCCACCGACAAGTCCGGTCCATAAGTCGTCAGGGCCCCCGGCTGAGGGATGCCGGGGTCGGCTCAGGGGTGGGTCGGTACCGATCCCGATGTGCGCGGGGGTCCGCGAGCGGCACAGTGGTGGACATGACGAACAACACCGCACCCTTCCAGAACCTGTCCGGCAAGACCCTCCGCCGTTCGCGCGACCAGCGGATGCTGTCCGGTGTCTCCGGCGGCCTCGCCGAGTACTTCAACATCGACGCCACGCTGGTCCGGCTGGCGATCGTCGGACTGACGCTGATCACCGGCGGCACCGCGCTGATCGGCTACGTGGTCGCGTGGATCGTGATGCCCGAGGCCGACGGCAAGGCGGTCTGGCAGAACCACCACAACGGCCACACCCAGCCGCAGCCGCAGACCACCCCCGAGGGCGACATCGCCGCCCGCATCTACGACGACAAGCCGCCGGCCGCGTGACCCAGCTGTCACGGCAGCAGTGACCCGCCCAGGAGTGGGCACTGGCCCCGATCAGGGACCACACTGCTGCCGTGCAGACCGAGTCGGGACTGTCGCACTGCCCGCAGTGTGACCACGAGCTGCCGGCCGACCCGCGCTACGTGACGTGGTGCGACCGGTGCGACTGGAACGTCGACCCGCACCCGGAGCACCATCAGCTCGCCGCCTGGCAGCAGCGGCAACAGCAAACCCTCTACCGCGACTGGGAACGCGGTGCCGTCACCCGCCCGGGCTCATGGGCAGCCCGGGCCGCGGCGTACTCGGTGTCCGTCCCGGTGCTGCTGGTTCCCTTCGCCGGACTGATCGGCGGAGTCACTCTCCTGCTCTTCTACCGTCCGCTGTGGTTCAGCGGGCTGCTCGCGGTGATCGCGCTGGTGATCGGCGCAGCGTTCCGGCCGCGTCCCCAGGAGCTGCCGCCGGATGCCCAGCCCGTCTCCCCCGCCGACGCGCCACAGCTGTACGCCGTACTCGACGACCTGGGCCGGATCACACGGACCAAGCTCACCGGCGTCTACCTCCACACCGGGCCGACCATCGGCTATGCCCGGATCACCTGGCGCTTCCGCCCGGTGCTGGCTATCGGTACGTCGTACTGGGCCGCACTGGAGCCGCAGGAGCGGGTCGCGGTGATCGCGCACGAGCTGAGCCGCGCCAGATCCAGCAGGCTCGCTCTCACGATCGCAGCCGCCCGGCACGTCCTCACCGGCCTCATCGCTTCCTTCCAGCCCGGGCCGCTCGACGAGGCCCGCCACGACGAGGCCCAGCGCGTCCTGCCGAGCCATGCGGGCGGTGTCGTCTCCGCGCAGGACGACGTGATCGTCAACTACTACCTGACCAAGCTGGCCAACCTGGTGTTCGGCCCAGCTCCCCGGTTGTACCTCGCCGCCTTCCAGCGCGTCACGCTCCGCCCTACCCAGTACGCCGTCTACGCCGCCGACCGCCGAGCCGCCGAGCTGGCCGGCACCAAGGCGACGGTCCAAGCCCTGGAGAAGGCGCTGCTCGCCGACACCGGCTTCCGGGCCCTCGAACGAGCCCTGCGCTACAACCGCGACGAGGACCCCACCGCCGCGGCCCGCCGAGCCGTCACCGAAGTCCCTGCCCGCGAGCTCGACCGCCGCATCCGCCTGACTCGCCGGTGCGGCACCCCGGACGTGCCACCGACGTACCTGCGCCTGCAGCTCCTCCAGCAGTCGTCGACTCAGCCGCAGGTGGTACTGACCGCCGATCTGGATCAGGAGTTGCGGCCCGCCACCCAAGCCGCTCTTGCCGTCTTGCGCCAGGAACTCTGACCGCACTGTCACACTGCTGCTCGTGCAGACCCACGAAAGTGTGATCCGCTGCCCGCAGTGCGGCCGGCAGATCCGCACCGATCCCGGCTACGTGACCTGGTGCGACCAGTGCGAGTGGAACGTCGATCCGGCCGGCCAGGACCGGAAGCAGCCGGCCTGGCGACTCGAGCTCGAGCACCAGCTCGCCGACACCCTCTACCGCGAGCTCGAACGCGGCAAGGCCCACCGGCCCGGGTGGGACGCGGCCCGCGTCGCGGCGTACCTGCTGTCGGCTCTGCTGCTGGTCCTGCCCCTGCTCGCGCTGCTCGGTGCAATCGCCCTGCTGGTGTTCTACCGGCCGCTCTGGCTGAGCGTCCCGCTCGCGGTGATTGCCCTGGGCATCGGTCTGATGCTGCGGCCGCGCGCTGCCCACCTCGATCCGGAGACCGAGCTCGTGCAGCGTGACGAGGCGCCGGTGTTGTTCGGCCTGCTGGACGAGATCGCCGCGACCATCGGCACGCAACGGGTCGCCGCGGTCGCGGTCGACGCCGAGCCGAACATCTGCTTCCTCCGGGTCGGCTGGCGGTTCCGCCCGGTGGTCGAACTGGGTCTGCCGCTGTGGACCGGCCTCAGCCCTCAGGAGCGGGTCGCGGTACTGGCTCACGAGCTCGGACACGGCAAGAACGGCGACGCCCGGCACGGCTGGGTGGTCGGTGCGGCCGAGTCCGTGCTGGAGCAACTGGAGGCCGCGTTCACCGAGCAGCCGTACGACGAGTACAAGCTCGACGCCGCGCACGCCATGGACACCGACACCTCGGTCGGTCATCTCACCCGGCTGATCAACGCCACGGTCGGGCCGCTCATCCGCGGCTACGCCTGGCTGCTCGACCGGGTCAGCCTGCGCGGCAATCAGCGGGCGGAGTACCTGGCCGACCGCACGGCCGGCGAGGTGGCCGGCTCGGAAGCCGCCGCCTGGGCACTGGAGCGGACGTTGCTGGCCGACTCGGCGTACCGGGCGCTGGAGCGGGCGCTGCGCTTCGAGAAGGACGTGGCACCACTGGAGGCGGTACGCCGAGCGGTGACCGAGATCCCCCAGCGCGAGATCGAACGGCGGCTGCGCGTCAGCCGGCTGCGGGAGACCCGGACCGACTCCAGTCACCCGCCGACGTACCTGCGGACCAGACTGATCCGCGCTCGCCCGGCCACCAGCGCTCGCGTCGTACTGGGGCTGAACGAGCACCACGCGATCGACCGCGAGCTGGCACCGGCCGCGGAGCGAGTACTGAAGCGGCTGCGCGCCGAGTTCCCGCGCTAGACCTGCAGCGTGGCGCGGCGGGTCATGGTGGCCACGGCGACATCGGGGTGGTCGGCGAAGACGCCGTCGATGCCGGTGGCGGCGAAGGCTCTCAGCTCGGCGGCCAGGTCCAGGCCGGTCGGCAGGAAGCGGCGTTCGGCCCGGAAGGTCCAGACCTGGACCCTCAGGCCGGCGCGGTGGGCCTGCTCGACCAAGCCGGTCGGCTCGCCCAGCGAACCGTCGGACCGGCGCGGGATGATCAGGTCCTTGTGCGGCGCCAGCACCTCGGCGTACGTGGAGATCTCGCGCAGGCCGGCCGGTGCGGTCAGGTCGGTGAAGGTGCGGTCGTCGCCGAAGCGCAGGAAGTCGTTCGGCGTGCCCTCGGAGTCGACCAGCTGGACCAGCGGCACGTCCGTCATCACCGCGAGCCGGCGCAGGCTGGTCGGCTCGAAGGACTGGACCATCGCCTCGTCACGCCCGACGCGGAGCGTGCTCAGGCGCTCGGCCAGCAGTTCCTCCAGCGGCAGCCCGAGCCGGCGGAAGTACGCCGGGTGCTTGATCTCCGGGATCACCCCGATCGGGCGGCCGAGCCGAACCGACTCCTGCCGGGCCAGCGCCACCACGTCGTCGAAGGTGGGAATCGCCTCACGGCCGTCGTAGGCCGTGTTGGCCGCGCGCAGGGCGGGCATCCGCTCCCGGGCACGCAGCGTTCGCAGCTCGGCGTAGGTGAAGTCCTCGACGAACCAGCCGGTGACGGCCGCCCCGTCGACGATCTTGGTGATCCGGCGGTCGGCGAACACCGGGTGGTCGGCGACGTCGGTGGTGCCGGAGATCTCGTTCTCGTGCCGGGCCACCAGGACGCCGTCCAGCGTGGCGACCAGGTCCGGTTCCAGGTAGTCGGCGCCGAGCGCCGCGGCCAGGCGGTACGCCGCCGGCGTGTGTTCCGGGCGGTACCCGCTCGCTCCCCGATGCGCGATGACCAGCATGTGATCCAGGACAAGCGGTCGAGGTGGACCCCGGGGAACTGGTTGCCCAACGCAAGATGAAGCTCTTCCGAGCCGGAGACGACCGGTAATTCACATGCTTTTGTCGGTGCCGGTGCCTAGCCTGAACAGGTTATGAAACAACTTCCTGTCGCCGATCCCGGCACTCCGGACCACCGCTCCGCCGCGCGCTACCTGCTCTGGGTGGCCCGCGGCCAGAAGGTCACGCTGCTGGGCGGCACGGCCTTCGGCGTGCTCTGGATGGGCGCGCAGGCCTTCGTCCCGGCGATCCTCGGCAAGGCCATCGACGAGGGCGTCGCGGGTGGTGACACCGACCGGCTGCTGTTCTGGACGGCGTGGCTGTTCGTGGTCGGCGTCGTGCAGGCGCTGGCGGGCATCATGCGGCACCGGTTCGCGGTGACGAACTGGCTGAGCGGCGCCTACCGCACGGTCCAGGTGGTCACCCGCAAGTCGGCCGACCTGGGCGCGACGCTGCCCAAGCACCTGGCCACCGGAGAGGTGGTCAGCGTCGGCGCGGGCGACCTGGCCTACATCGGCAACCTGCTGGAGATCATGGCCCGGTTCAGCGGCGCGGTCGTCGCGTTCGTCGTGGTCGCGGTCATCCTGCTCAACACTTCGACCGTGCTCGGGCTGGTGGTGCTGATCGGTGTGCCGCTGATGCTGTTCGCGCTCGGCCCGATGCTGCGTCCGCTGCACCGGCGCCAGTCCGCGCAGCGCGAGGCGGTCGGCGAGCTGAACTCGCTGGGCTCCGACATCGTCGCCGGTCTGCGCGTGCTGCGCGGTATCGGTGGTGAGGACTCCTTCTCCAAGCGGTACCGGGCCGAGTCGCAGCATGTCCGCGGCGCCGGGGTGAAGGTCGCCGGAATCCAGTCCGTGCTCGACGCGGCGCAGGTCTTCCTGCCCGGCATCTTCGTAGTCAGCGTCGTCGGCCTCGGCGCGCACTTCGCCGTTCGCGGTGATCTCAGCGCCGGCAGTCTGGTCGCCTTCTACGGCTACGCGACCTTCCTGGTGCTGCCGCTGCGGACGGCGACCGAGATGGCCAACGCGCTGATGCGCGGGCTGGTCGCCGCCCGCCGCATCGTCCGGGTGCTCGCGCTCAGTCCCGACGTGGTCGACCCGGCCGAGCCGGTCCGGCTGCCGGAGCGCGGCGACCTGGTCGACCCGGTCTCCGGCGTCCGGGTGCGCGACGGACGGCTCACCGCGATCGTCTCCGCCGAGTCCGACCGTGCCGCGCTGATCGCCGACACCCTCGGCCGGTACGACGACACCAGCGAGGTCCGGTACGGCGGGGTCACGCTGGCCAGCGCGACCCGCGCCGACGTCCGGCAGCGCATCCTGGTCAGCGACACCGGGTCGCAGCTGTTCACCGGCGTGCTGCGCGAGGAGCTCGACCCGACCGGCGGGCGGACCGACGAGGAACTGATGGCAGCGATTCGGACGGCCTCGGCCGAGGACGTGCTGGTCGCCCTGTCCGACGGGCTCGACTCCGAGGTGGAGGAGAAGGGCCGGTCGTTCTCGGGCGGTCAGCGGCAGCGACTCGTGCTGGTCCGCGCCCTGCTCGCCGACCCGTCGGTGCTCGTGCTGGTGGAGCCCACGTCCGCGGTCGACGCGCACACCGAGGCGCGGATCGCGGACCGGCTCCGCGAGTACCGCGCCGGCCGCAGCACCGTCGTACTGACCTCCAGCCCGCTGCTGCTCGACCGCGTCGACGAGGTGATCTTCGTCGCCGAAGGCCGGGTCGTCGCGACCGGTCCGCACCGGCAGTTGCTGGATTCCGAACCACGCTACCGCCGTACTGTCACCCGCCAGACCGAGGACGAGGAGGTGCACGCATGAAGCGGATCCTGCCTGTCGCGGACTCCGCACAGGTCCGTCGGCACGCCCGTCGGCTGGCCCGCCGGCACCCGCGTGCGCTGCTGATCGCGATCGGCCTGCACGGTCTGGCCGCCATCACCGGTCTGGCCACGCCCCGGCTGATCGGTGAACTGGTCGAGAACGTCCAGCACGGTACGACGGCCGCCGCGGTGAACAAGGTGATCGCGGTGATCGCCGTGTTCGTCGTCGTGCAGTCGCTGCTCACCCGCTGGGCGCGCTACAAGTCGTTCGCGCTCGGCGAGCAGGTGCTGGCCGAGCTGCGCGAGGACTTCGTCGACGACGCGCTGGCGCTGCCGATCGGCACGGTCGAGCGGGCCGGCACCGGCGACCTGCTGTCGCGCACCTCGCGGGACGTCGACACGCTGTCAAGGACCGTGCGGTTCGCCGTACCGGAGACGATCATCGCGTTCGTCACCGTGCTGTTCACCGTCGGCGCCGCGCTGCTGGTCGGCGTCTGGGTGCTGGTGCCGCTGCTCGCGATGGTGCCGGTGCTCGCGGTCAGCACCCGCTGGTACCTGCGCCGCGCCAAGGACGGTTACCTGCGCGAGAACGCGGCGTACGCGCAGATGACCAGCTCGCTGGCCGAGACGGTCGAGGGCGCCCGCACGGTCGAGGCCCTGCGCCGGTACGACGCCCGCGTCCGCACGTCGGACCGCGACATCCGCGGCTCGTTCGACGCCGAGCGGTACACGCTGCACCTGCGCACGGTCTGGTTCCCGGTGGTCGAGGTCGGCTACCTGGTGCCCGTGGTCGGCACGCTGCTGTTCGGCGGCTGGCTGCACAACAACGGGCACGTCTCGCTCGGTGCGGTCACCGCCGCGGTGCTCTACGCCAGCCAGCTGATCGACCCGGTGGACCGGCTGATCTCCTGGATGGACGAGCTGCAGTCCGGTGGTGCCGCGCTGGCCCGCCTGCTTGGCATCACCGACGTACCGGACGACCGGACGCCGTCCGGCCGGCAGCCGAAGGGCGAGCTGGTCGAGGCGCGGGACGTGCGGTTCTCCTACGTCGACGGCCGCGACGTACTGCACGGCGTGAACCTGACTGTCCAGCCGGGTGAGCGGATCGCGATGGTCGGACCGTCCGGTGCGGGCAAGTCGACGCTCGGACGGCTGATCGCGGGTATTCACCCGCCGCGCACGGGATCGGTCAGCGTCGGCGGGGTCGGGATGACCGATCTGCCGCTGGACGAGCTACGCCGGCAGGTCGCGCTGGTCACCCAGGAGCACCACGTCTTCGTCGGGACGTTGCGCGACAACCTGTCGATGGCGGCGCCCGACGCCTCCGACGAGAAGCTGCTGGAGGCGCTGGACGCCGTGGACGCGCGCGAGTGGACCGAGGCGCTGCCGGACGGGCTGGACACGCGCGTCGGCTCGGGACAGTTCCCGCTGACTCCGGCGCAGGCCCAGCAGTTGGCGCTGGCCCGGCTGGTGCTGGCCGATCCGCACACGCTGGTGCTGGACGAGGCCACCTCGCTGATCGACCCGCGCGCCGCTCGGCACATGGAGCGGTCACTGGCCGCCGTACTGGAAGGCCGGACGGTGATCGCGATCGCCCACCGGCTCTACACCGCGCACGACGCCGACCGGGTCGCTGTCGTCGAGGACGGCACAATCAGCGAGCTGGGCAGCCACGACGAGCTGGTCGCCCGGGACGGGTCCTACGCGGCGTTGTGGAAGTCCTGGCACGGCTGACGTCGAAGACCCCGTTCCCCAGCCAGGGGAACGGGGTCTTCGTGTCTGTTACCTCCTCTCGATCCGCAGCACGGCTGAGTCGACATGCGGCGGTGGGGTGAAGGCCTTGCGCGGAAGGCGAATCCCGATCGATGTGTCGTAGTGCCGGCTCCAGCGCGCCGCTCCCGGTGCGCGGCCTTGCACCCACCGGTTCACCACCTGCCGCTGCAGGACAAGGTCGGCCGACAGCAGGCGCGAACCCGGTGCCAGCAACCTCTTCAGCAACGCGGTGGAGACCCCGTACGGCGGGCTCGAGACCACCCGGAACGGCCTGGTCGGCAACCGTAGATCGGCTGCGTCGACCCGGACCACTCGGACCGGATCACCCGCGAACCGTCGGCGCAGCGTGTCGGCCCGGCCCGGATGGAGTTCGACGGCAACCACCTCGGCGCCGGCCCGGACCAGCGGCCCGGTCAGCGCACCGAGACCGGCCCCGACGTCGAGCACGAGCTCACCGGGGCGAACCCCGGCCTCGTCGACGACGCGTTGGGCCCAACGACTATCGAGCGGATGCCATCCCCAGGCACCCCTCGCCTGCCCGGAGGCGGGCACGACGGACCATCACGAAGTTCGTAATCATGCGACCGAGGCTAGAGGCCGGTGCGCCCTGTGCTCAATGGGTTTTACAGCCCCTCGGGCAGAGACGCGAGCTTCTCGACCGTCGCTGAGGTCCGTCGATCGGCCAACTCCAGGCGCTGCCGCTGCGCCGCGGAGAGGCCGGGCTTCGCAAGCTCACGGCGTACGTCGAGCACGCGGACCGGGAGCGCGTCGGTCATCAGCAGCGGCGCGTACCGCGGTGGCGCGGCCGTCCAGCGGTCGCCGTCGCGGCGAAAGGTGACCTTCACCAGCAGTCCCTCGGACTTCGGTGCGGCCGGGGTCCGGTGCGCGGCGACCAGGTTACCCAGGCCGTAGACGACCCACTTGCCGTTGAGCTGCTCGACCGGCTGGACGACGTGCGCGTGGTGGCCGAGGATCAGATCGATGTTGCTGTCGGCAAGCAGTTCGGCGGCCAGGGTGCGCTGCTCGGGATTGATCCTGGACGAGTACTCGGTCCCCCAGTGACAGCTGACGACCACGATCTGCGCGCCGTGATCGCGCGCCTTCCGTGCCATCGCCTTGATGCGCACCGGGTCGAGCTTGCCGGCCCGCCAGGTCTCGCCGTTCGGGTACGGCATGCCGTTGAAGCCGTAGGTGTAGCTGAGCAGGGCGACCTTGACACCCTTCACGTCCACGATCGTCGGCGTCGCGGCCTCCGTCGGCGTCCGGGCCGTGCCGGCGTGCCGCAGCCCCGCCTGGTCGAGCGTGCGCAGGGTCCGATCGATGCCTGCGGCCCCTTTGTCGAAGCTGTGGTTGCTCGCGGTCGTGCAGGCGTCGTACCCGGTCTTCTTCAGCGCGGGCACGATCTGCGGCGGCCCCTGGAAGAGCGGGTAACCCGAGTACGGCGTACCGACCGGGGTCTCCAGGTGGCAGACGGCCAGGTCAGCACCCTGGACCAGGGGCTTCACGCCGCTGAGCAGTGGAGCGAAATCCCACTGGCCGTTGCGGCCGTCCTGGCGGGCTGTCGTCCACAAGCGTTCGTGCAGCAGGACGTCGCCGGTCGCGACCATGCTGATCTCCTGCGGACAGGCCGGCGGATGTGCGCCTGGACCGGAGCCGGTGCCGGTCGCCGGGGCGGCGGGCGAACTGCCTGCCCCCGGAACGTCCGCGCATCCGCCGACTGCCAGAGCACCGACAGCCAGCAGCGCTCCCGTCATCAATCGCCGACGTCCACGCATCGTGTTGCCCCCAGGTCTCCGCTCTCACGGGAGCGGACATCCTGAAGACGCCCTGGGCGGGCAAAAGGTTGATCACTCAGGGGATCCGGGTGGGTCGGTGAGGCGGGCGCGATGCCCGCCAGAGCAGCGGAAGACCGTACTCCCCGACGTCGGCGCAACCGCGGTAGCGCGGTCGCGGTGGCGCGGTGGCGCGGTGGCGCGGTGGCGCGGTGGCGCGGTGGCGGTATAACTATCCCGTGTGGTTCTGGAAACGGCGGCGCAAGGAGAAGCTGATGGTCGAGCTGAAGACACCGGCCCAGATCGACGCGATGCGCGCGGCCGGGCGGGTGGTCGCGGCCGCCCTCACCGCGGTCAAGAAGTCCGCCACCGTCGGCGTCTCCCTGCGCGAACTCGACGAAGTCGCCCGCGACGTGCTGCGCTCGGCCGGCGCGGTATCCCTCTTCGACGGCTACCAGCCCGGCTTCGCGTCCTCACCGTTCAGCGGCGTCATCTGCACGTCGGTCAACGACGGCGTCCTGCACGGCCTGCCCTCTGACCTCCACCTCGCCGACGGCGATCTGCTCAACGTCGATTGCGGCGCATCGGTCGACGGCTGGTGCGCCGACTCCGCCACCAGCTTCGTCGTCGGTACGCCGCGCCCGGAGGACCTCGAGCTGATCGCCACCACCGAACGCGCACTCGCCGCGGGCATCGCGGCCGCCGTACCGGGTGCCCGGCTGGGCGACATCGGCGCCGCGATTGGTGCCGTGGGCAAGCAAGCTGGCGTCGGCACCAATCTCGACTTCGGCGGCCACGGCATCGGCCGCCGGATGCACGAGGAACCCCACCTACCCAACGGCGGCCGCCCCGGCCGGGGCCTCAAGCTCCGCGCCGGCCACGTGCTCGCCATCGAGCCGTGGTTCTGGCACGGCCCGGGCTCGGCCTATGTCATCGACGACGACGGCTGGACCCTACGCTCCGCCGACCACACCCGAGGCGCCCACGCCGAACACACGGTCGCCATCACAGACAACGGCCCCGAAATCCTCACGCTTCGGGAGTAGCCCCACCCCGACCCCTCCGCCATTTGCCGGGTCGGGTGGTGCGGAGGTGTGGTTCGGGTGCTCAGGTGGCTGGGGAGCCTGAGGAACCGAGTCACTCGGGGGCATGGGTGGTCAACCCGGCGGATGGGCTTGCAGGTGGCGGCGGTCGCCGGGGACTGTCAGAACAGCGTCTGCTGGTCCGGTTCCGGTGTGATCGGTGGGACCGGCGCCGGCTGGCGGCGCGGGGGATGCCGGCGGGTGGTGGAGGTGTCGAAGGGCGTGGGGTCGGCTCGGCGGGGGGCGCGGAAGCGGTCGCTGGTGGGTTCGCCCCAGCCGGACAGCGAGCCTTGGCCGGCGGCTTCGACTGGCGTTCCGGGACGGGGCGACGAGCGCCGGCTCGATATCGAAGCGTCGCGGCCGGCGCGGTGGGAGCTTCGGCCGAAGCCGTGTTTTTCCAGTAGAGGGCGGACCTTCACCTCGAACGCCTTCAGGTAGCTGGGAGCAGCGTTGGATCCTCGGCTGTAAAGGTCTTCGTAGCGCTTGACCAGGTCGGGGCGTTCCTCGGCCAGCCAGCTCATGAACCACGGTTTCACCCCAGGACGCAGATGCAGCACGAGCGTGGTCACACCTGTGGCGCCGGCCGCGGCCAGTTCGGCGAAGAGGTGGTCGAGCTGCTCGGCCGAATCGGTCAGCCACGGCAGGACCGGTGCAACCATCACCCCGCACGGCAGGCCTGCTTCCCGGACCGCACGGATCAGCTCCAAGCGGCCCCGGACCGACGGCACCCCTGGCTCGAGGCGGCGACGAAGCTCCTCGTCGCCGAGCGCCAGCGAGACACCGATGCCGACCGAGACCTGCTCGGCCGCGGCCTGCAGCAGCGGCAGGTCGCGGCGCAGCAGCGTTCCCTTGGTCAGGATCGACAGCGGCGTACCGGAGTCGGCCAGCGCCTGGATGATGCCGGGCAGCAGCCGATAGCGCCCCTCGGCCCGCTGGTAGGGATCGGTATTGGTGCCTAGAGCAACTTGTTCGAAGCGCCAGGACGGCCGGGCCAGCTCCCGCCGCAGGACGTCGGCGACGTTGGTCTTGACCACGATCTGCTGGTCGAAGTCGGCGCCCTCGTCCAGCTCGAGGTACTTGTGGGTCGGCCGGGCGAAGCAGTACCGGCAGGCGTGCGTGCAGCCGCGGTACGGATTGATCGTCCAGTTGAACGGCAATCCGGTCCCCGGCACCGAGTTCAGCGCCGAGCGCGCGAGCACCTCGTGGAACGTGACGCCCTGGAACTCCGGCGTCGTCACCGACCGAACCAGGCCCGCGATCGAGCCCAGCCCCGGCAACGTCCCGGGAGCCTCCGCGTCGAGCTGCTGACCTGCCCATCTCATGAAGTACAGTCGAACACATGTTCGCCCAGCTTTCAAACTACCCGCGGAAGACCGCCGCGTTGTCGATCGCCCACTGCCGGTAGGTCTTGGCCGGCCGCCCGGTCACTTCCCGCACCACCGGCGACGGCTCGGCGGCGTACTCGGCCATCATCCGGAAGCCGTCGACGAGCCACTCAGCCGACTCGGCACCCATGAACGGCGTCCATGCCGCGACCGCCTCCTCGTGGGTCAGCTCCTCGAACCGCAGCTCCCGCCCGATCGCCTCGCCGATCAGCGCGACCTCGTCCGGCTGCGTGAGCTGCTCCGGCCCGCTCATCAAGAGCCGCTGCCCGGTGTAGCTCTCGTCCCGCAGTACGACGCTCGCCACCGCCGCGATGTCGCCGAGATCGATCGGCGTCTGCACCGCCGCGGCGTACGGGCCGCGGACCACGCCCTCGGCCTTGATCGACTCCGCCCAGTCGAGCGTGTTGTTCATGAACTGGCCGGGCCGCAGATGCGTCCACTCGAAGCCGCCGTCCTCGATCGCCCGCTCGACCTTGTAGTAGTGCCAGGTCGACGGCTCCCCCTGCGCCTCGTACTCCGCGGGCTCCCCCGACAACACGACAACCCGCCGCACGCCGGCCTTCTGCGCCGCCGTCACGAACTCGTCCACGTACGCCGGCAGCGGCGCGAGGTAAACCGTGTCGACCCCATCGAGCGCCGCGGGCAGCGTGGCCGGCTTGCCCAGATACCCGCGCGCCACCTCGACCCCGGACGGCAGAGCCGCCTTCCCGGGGTTGTTGGTCAGCGCCCGAACTCCCTGCACCCCGGCCGCCACCAGCTCGTCCACCAGCAGCCGCCCGACGCTGCCGGTCGCACCCGTCACCAAGATCGTCATCCACGTCCCCTTCGCCTCGGACCAATTCTCGTAGGGTATACGAGAATAGTTGCTCATAGGATGCGACGAGGAGGTCGGGATGACGGTGCAGCACAGCGGAGGCGGTCCGGCCGACCGCACGCTCGCGCTGTTGTGGCGCAAGATCCAGCCGGCGCCGGACAAGGCCCGCGGCCGCAAGCCGACCCTGCAGCTGGACACCGTCGTCGACACCGCGATCGCGCTGGCGGACGAGCGCGGGATCGCCGCCGCTTCGATGGCCAACGTCGCCAAGGCGCTCGGCGTCGGGACGATGACGCTCTACACCTACGTGCCGTCCAAGGAGGAACTGCTCGACCTGATGGTCGACCAGGTGCTGCTCGAACGACGGCTGCCCGGCCCCGGCGACGACCGCCCGGCGGACTGGCGTGCGCAAGTCGAGCTGTACTCCGACGAGACCCGCGCGATGTTCTCCCGCCACCCCTGGCTGGCCGGGGTCTCGACGATCCGCCCACCGGTCGGCCCTGGCATGCTGGCCGCCCGGGAGTACCTGCTGTCCACGATGTTCGCGCTCGGCCTCCCACCGGCCCGCGCCAATCTCGCCGCCTTGGCGATCGCGACGTACGTCGACTCAGCCGCCGGCGCCGAGGCCGAGAGCGAGCTGATCGAGCGCACCACCGGCCAGACTCACGACGCCTGGTGGCACGAGCGCGGCGACCTGTGGGAGAACTACTTCGACGTCGACCGCTACCCGACGATGACCGCAGTCTGGAACGACGGCCCCGGCGGCGGTACGTCGTACGGCGGCGGCACCCGCGAGGTCTCCACCCAGGCCTACCGCTTCGGCCTCGACCACCTGCTCGACGGCATCGCCGCGGGCGCGTAGTACGCCGGTCTGGCCGGACCGCCGATGCCGTAGCGTTTGGGCAGCTTTGGGCTGGAGGGGCTGGGGATGGGTAGCGAGAACTTCCGGGTGGACCTGCAGGGTGTTGTCGACCTGCTGAGTCATCACCTGTACAGCAGTCCGCGGGTCTACTTGCGGGAGCTGCTGCAGAACGCGGTGGACGCGGTGACGGCGCGACGGAACGTGGAGCCGGCGGCGCCCGGGCGCATCGATCTGGTGGTCGACGGGCAGCGGCTGAGCATCAGTGACACCGGGATCGGGCTGCGGCCCGACGAGGTGCGCGAGCTGCTGGCGACGATCGGGCGGAGCTCGAAGCGCGACGAGATCGGGTTCGCGCGCACGGAGTTCCTCGGGCAGTTCGGGATCGGGCTGCTGTCGGCGTTCATGGTGGCCGACGACATCGAGGTGGTCACCCGGCCGGCCGACGGCCCGACCACGCGCTGGAACGGTACGGCGGACGGCCGCTACACGATCGGCGAAGCCCCGGACCGGGACGCGATCGGTACGACGGTGACGCTGCAGGCCCGCCGGGGCGCGGAGCAGTGGTTCAAGACCGCGACGGTGATCGAGCTGGTCAAGCTCTTCGGAGCACTGCTCCCGTTGGAGATCACCGTCAACGGCGAGCGCGTCACCGACGGCGTCGCGCCCTGGGAGGGCAACGGCCGGGCCGACCTGGTCGGCTACGCCCAGGACCACCTCGGCTTCACGCCGTTCGACGTGATCCCGCTGAACAACCCGGCCGCCGGGCTGACCGGCGTCGCCTTCGTGCTGCCGTTCGCGGCGAACCCGGCCGAGCGCGCGACCCATCGCGTCTACCTGAAGCGGATGCTGCTGGCCGAAGGCGTCGAAGGACTCCTGCCGGACTGGGCGTTTTTCGTCCGTGCGGTGATCGACACCTCCGAGCTGCGCCCGACCGCGAGCCGGGAGGCGCTGTTCGACGACGGCAACCTGGAGGCCACCCGCGAGGCGCTCGGCGAGCAGCTGCGCGGCTGGATGGTCCGGCTCGGCAGCACCGACCCGCAGAAGCTGGACCGGTTCCTCGGCATCCACCAGCTCGGCGTGAAGGCGCTCGCGCTGCACGACGACGAGATGCTCCGGCTGGTGTACCGCTGGCTGCGGTTCGAGACCAACCACGGCCGGATGACCGCGGCCGAACTGCACGAGCGCAAGGGCGAGATCCGGTACGTCGCGACGATCGAGGAGTTCCGTCAGCTCGCGGCCGTCGCCTCCGCGCAGGACCTGACCATCGTCAACGCCGGCTACACCTACGACGCCGAGTTGCTGAACCGGCTGCCGGACGTCGTACCCGAGCTGGTCACCACCAGGTTCGACCCGACCGAGCTGAGCACCAGCTTCGACAGCCTGGACCCGCAGACCGAGCTGGAGCTGCGCCCGTTCGTCCAGCTGGCCCAGGAGGCGCTGGACTCGGTCGGCTGCGAGGTGGTGGTCCGTGCGTTCGACCCGGCGTCGTTGTCGGCCATCTACCTGGTGGACCGGTCCGCCCAGTTCGCCAGTGAGCTGCGGGCGACCAGGGAGCGCACCGACGCGCTCTGGTCGGAGGTGCTCGGCGCGCTCGACACCCACGACGACAGCCGCCCCCAGCTCGTGCTGAACCACCGCAGCCCCCTCGTACGCCGGATGGCCGCGCTGGCCGACCCGGAGCTGGCCAAACTGGCCGTCGAAGGCCTGTACGGGCACGCGCTGATGCTCGGCTACCACCCGATCGGCCCGGCGGATTCCGCGCTGGTGAACCGGTCGTTCCTCGGTCTGCTCGACCAGGCCGTTCCCACTTCGGAGGACCCGACGCGATGACAGACGACCTGGTCGACCGCCTGCACCAGGCCCAGAGCACGCCGTACGGCAAGGCGCGCGCGGCGATGCTGGAGGACGTGGTCCGGCGGGCCGACGCCGCCGGTGCCGAGG
Organism: Kribbella sp. CA-253562; assembly: GCF_050942265.1. Lineage (GTDB taxonomy): Bacteria > Actinomycetota > Actinomycetes > Propionibacteriales > Kribbellaceae > Kribbella. The sequence goes on from NZ_CP192049.1 coordinate 7,440,809, forward strand.
ACTTGGCGTTCTACGCCCGGCTGTCGCTGGTCACGGCGTACGTGATGGGTGGGGAGCCGCGCAAGTCGCTGGTGCCGTTCGCGCGCTGTGTGGCGGACTGGGACGCCGACCCGGCCAAGTACCAGGAGCACTCGCACCTGTTCCTGTGGTGCTTCAAGTACGCGCCGAACACGCTGACCAAGTTCCCCGAGGTGCCGCTGGACCGGACCTACGCCGTCCTGGACGACATGGAACGCCGCTGGCGGCTCGGCGGGCACAGTCCGCACGCCGTGCACCAGCACCGCTGGCAGGTGGCTTCGCACATCGGCGACGACGCGACGGCGGCCGAGCAGTTCCGGCTCTGGTCGACCGCGCCGCGCGACGACCTGTCGGACTGCATCGGCTGCGACCCGACGCACAAGGTGCTGCACCTGACGAACACCGGGCAGACCGCCGAGGCCGTCGCGCTGTCGGTCGGCGTACTGGACGGGCAACTGACCTGCAACGAGCAGCCGCAGCAGATGCTGACCACGCTGCTGCCGGCGTACGTTGCCGAGGGCATGTACGCCGAGGCGGTCGACGCGCACCGGCGGGCGTACCGGATCCTGCGCAACCAGCCGGGCGAGCTGAGCGCGTACGCCGACCACATCCGCTTCTGCGCCCGGACGGGGAACCTGCCGCGCGCCGTCGAGCTGATCGAGCGGTACCTGCCCGACCTGGCCGACTCGCCCAGCCCGCTGGCCACGATGGACTTCAGCGCTGCCGCGTCGCACGCACTGAGCCGCGTCGACCTGCGGATCCGTCGGCCGAAGTCCACTGACGAGGTGTCGTCGGCGCAACTGGCGGAGGAGCTGGCCCAGCAGGCGCTGGACCTGGCCGCGCAGTTCGACGCGCGCAACGGGACGACGCATCAGAGTGACAACGTCAGGGCGGTGCTGTCCGCGGAGCCCTGGGTCGAGTACCTGCCGCTGTCGGAGACTGCTCGCCGGGCTCACCAGCGGGCTCAGGCTGCGCCGCCGGCTCAGGCAGAGCCGCTGCCGGAGGGGACCGGACAGGCCTGGCTCGACCGGGCCGAAGAGGCTTGGCAGACCGACCGGCGTCAAGAGGCGATCGCTGCGTGGACAGCGTACGAGCAGGAGGTGCCGGAGAGCGACCGTACGCCGCTCGACCGGGCCCGGGTGCTCGACGGACGTGGGCTGATGGCGTCCGACAACCAGGACGTCGAGCTCGCGCTGGAGTCGTGGCGTGAGGCGTTGACGATCTACTCGGAGCTGGGCGAGGACATCCGCGTACTGCGCGACCGCGGGCGGATCGGCCGCGTGCTGTGCGAGGCCGGGCAGCTGGACGAAGGCCTGGCGACCGGTGAGGCGCCGCTGCGGCAGCTGATCGAGCAGGACGAGCCGCGGCGTCGTGGCGGCTGGCAGTACTCGCTGGCGACGATGCTGGCTCAGGCAGGCCGCACCGACGAGGCTCTGGCGGAGTTGGCCGTACTCCGGAACCGCCCGGACACCGATGCGGATCTCCAGTCGGGTGCGGGGATCCTCCAGTGCAACCTGCTGCTGCAGCTCGAGCGCCTGGAGGAGGCCGAAGAGGCCGCCACCGCTGGGACTCAGGTGCGGGAGTCGATGCCGCGTTCGTTCGCCTATCGCCAGCGCGGGTGGATTCGGCTGGCCCTGCAGCGGCCGGCCGAGGCTGCCGGAGACCTGGAAGAGGCGATCGCGCTGGCGACCGGTACGCCGGGCAGTGAGATCCATCTCGCGATTTGCCGGCTGGAGCTGGCCAAGTCGTACCTGTTCAGCGGTCGCGCGCTGGAGGCGGCTGAGACCGCCGAAGAGGCGTTGCCGGCGCTGCGCGACCCAGAGCTCGCGAGTCTGCTTGGCGACGTTCGCGGCGTACTGGCTGATGCGTACCGGGCGTTGGGTGAGCTGGAGTCGGCGCTGATGCAGGTGCGAGCGCTGCTGGCGGAGGCGCCGGCTGACGCGCATCCGCATTGGCTCGGCCTGACCAAGCAGGACGAGGGCAACCTGCTCGAACGCCTGGACCGCGACAAGGAGGCCGTGGACGTGTTCCTGGCCGCGGCGGCGTACTTCGAGGCCGCTGAGCAGCCGCTCGAGCATGTCCAAGCCCTGCGCCTGGCCGGGCAGTCGGCGCGCTACACCGGCGACTTCGCCCAGGTCCGCGAACTGCTCGACCGCGCTGAGCCCCTGCTGGAGTCGCTGCCGTCAGCCGACGAGCAGGTGCTCTTCCAGCAAGCAGGTGTCCACTGGGACCGTGCCATCCTCGCCCTGCAGCAGGGTGACGTCGCCACCCTCGTCACCAGCGCCACCCACGCCGCGGAGGCCTATGAGCGCGGCGGCTTCGAGGACCAGCACCTCAACGCCCGCCTCCTGCTCGCCGAACACGCCACCGACGACGAGACCGCCCTGCGGCGGATCTTCGACACCCTGCCCACCGGCCACCCGGCGTACCACCGCACCGGCTACCTCCTGGCCGACCGCCTCCGCGAGCTCAACCGCCTCCACGAAGCCGAGGAGCTGGAAGCCCGCCTGAACACCGCCTGAACGACTCACTCGGAGCAAGTACCGGACTCCGTGCAACCTTGAACCCCGGTTCTGCCTCTTGTCCGGTATGCAGGGTGACGCGGGGGTTGCGGAGCTGGAGGTTCGGGTGGCCGACGGTCGCACCCGGGCTGATTTCGAGGCCTACGTGTCGGCTCGGTACGGCGCACTGCTTGGCCTGGCCTACCTGTTGACGCAGGACCGAGGGCTGGCCGAGGACCTCGTCCAGGCGACCCTGACCAAGTGCTGGCTGGCCTGGCGCAAGGTGCGGGCCGACGACCCGACGGCGTACGTGCGCCGGGTGATGGTGAACACGCACACCGAGTGGTGGCGCAGGCGGCGGGGCGGCAAGGAGGTGCCGACCGACGACCTGGCAGCGGTCGCGCCGGCGGCGTACGGGGCCGGTTCGGTGCGGTTGGTCGAGCACTCCGACCTGATGCAGGCGCTGCGGCGGCTGCCGAAGAAGATGTGCGCGGCTGTTGTCCTGCGGTACTTCGAAGACCTGTCCGAGGCCGAGACGGCCGACGTGCTGGGCTGCTCGATCGGGACGGTGAAGAGCCAGACCCATCGGGCCCTGACGAAGCTGCGCGTCGATCTCGACTCCCAAGCGACCACGGAGACCCGATGAACACCGACGAACTACGCACGCTGCTCAAGGACGCCGGTCGCCCGGTCGACTCCCCCGGCGACCCGGTGCCGGTCATCCGGCAGCGAGCCCGGCGCCACCGCCGCAAGCAGGCCGTCGCTGCAGTCGCCTGTACGGCGGTCGTCGCCGCCGGTGTGGTCGGCGCGGTGGACCTGTGGCCGAGGGGCTCGGTGGAGCCGGCCGGGCCGGTAGCCACCGAGTTCCCCTTGCGAGTACTCGACGACACCCCGCTGGAGGTTGGCGACCGGAAGCTGCTGGATATTCCGGCACCGCACCGCGAACTCGAGGCCAACGGTGGTCTCTACCTGGGGCTCGACGGGCTCCGGCGTAACGACCTGGTCCGGATCCGGGTGCTCTGCCCGAGCGCGACCGGCGCCGATCCGGTGAGGCTGGCGGTGTCGCTGCAACCCTTCACCAAGCAGCAGCTCGACCCGCCGCCGACTCCGCCGGGCAAGCCGGTGCCCGGTGCCCGCCCGGTGGCGTGCGTCGACTCGACCACCGTCACCGACTTCGTCGTACCGGCCGGCTGGCCGTGGTACGCCGTCGCGCAGGTGGACGTGACTCCCAGGAACGAGATCCGGAGCGTGAAGCTCGAGGTCGCCGCGTACCGGTAAACCGGCGGCGGGGACCACCTGGCCGCCGCTACCGTGGCCCGGTGAGACCGACCGAACAGACCTCGTCGTACCAGGTGATCGTGCTGAACGGCGGATCGAGCTCGGGCAAGAGCAGGCTCGCGCGGGAGCTGCAGAAGGTGCTGCCGGATGCTTGGCTCAGCCTGAGCATCGACGACCTGGTCGACGCGATGCCGCCGTCGCTGGTCGACGACGGCGCCGGGATCAGCTTCGGCGACCAGGGTGAGGTGTCGGTCGGCGACGGCTTCGGCGCCCTGGAGAAGGCCTGGATGGCCGGGATCGCGGCGATGGCCCGGGCCGGCGCGCGGATCCTCCTGGACGACGTGTTTCTCGGCGGAGCGCAGTCGCAGGCCCGGATGCGCGCCCAGCTCGACGGCCTGAGGGTGCTCTGGGTCGGCGTCCGCTGCGATCCCGCGATCGCCGCCGAACGAGAACTGGCCCGCGGCGACCGGGCGCCCGGCATGGCCGCCCGGCAGGCCGAGGTCGTGCACGAAGGCGTCGGTTACGACCTGGAGGTCGACACCGGCACGACCGGGACGCCGGAGTGCGCCCGCGCGATCGCCGCGCGGGTCGCCTCCGGCCACAATCCGGCCTAGCTCACTCCCACTCGATGGTGCCCGGCGGCTTGCTGGTGATGTCGAGCGTGACGCGGTTGATCTCGTCGACCTCGTTGGTGATCCGGGTGGAGATCTTCTCCAGCACCTCGTACGGCAGGCGGGCCCAGTCGGCGGTCATCGCGTCCTCGCTGGTGACCGGACGCAGCACGACCGGGTGGCCGTAGGTGCGGCCGTCGCCCTGCACGCCGACCGAGCGGACGTCGGCCAGCAGCACCACCGGGAACTGCCAGATGTCGCGGTCCAGGCCGGCCGCGGTCAGCTCGGTCCGGGCGATCAGGTCGGCGGCGCGCAGGATCTCCAGCCGGTCCTTGGTCACCTCGCCGACGATCCGGATGCTCAGCCCCGGGCCCGGGAACGGGTGCCGGTAGACCATCGACTCGGGCAGCCCGAGCGCGAGCCCGAGTTCGCGGACCTCGTCCTTGAACAGCGTGCGCAGCGGCTCGATCAGCGAGAACTGCAGGTCGTCGGGCAGGCCGCCGACGTTGTGGTGCGACTTGATGTTCGCCGCGCCGGTGCCGCCGCCGGACTCGACCACGTCCGGGTAGAGCGTGCCCTGCACCAGGAACTCGATGTGCCGCTCGGCGTCGAGCTTGCGGGCGGTCGCCTCGAAGGTCCGGATGAACTCGCGGCCGACGATCTTGCGCTTCTGCTCGGGATCGGTGACGCCGGCCAGCGCGGTCAGGAACTGCTCCTCCGCGTCGACGACCTCCAGCCGGGCCCCGGTGACGGCGACGAAGTCCTTCTCCACCTGGTCGGACTCACCGGCGCGCTGCAGCCCGTGGTCGACGTACACGCAGGTCAGCTGGTCGCCGATCGCCTTGCTGACCAGCGCAGCGGCGACCGCGGAGTCCACACCGCCGGACAGGGCGCACAGGACCTGCTTGTCACCGACCTGCTGGCGGATCAGCTCGACCTGCTCGTCCACGACGTTGCTGGTCGTCCAGTCGCCGGTGCAGCCCGCGATGTCGTACAGGAAGTGCTCCAGCACGGCCTGGCCGGCCTGCGAGTGCAGCACCTCCGGGTGCCACTGGACGCCGGCCAGCTTGCGGTCCAGGTCCTCGAACGCGGCGACCGGCGCACCACCCGACGCAGCCAGTACGGCGAAGCCGGCCGGCGGCGCGTGCACGGCGTCACCGTGCGACATCCAGACGTTCAGGTCCTCGGGGATGCCGGCCAGCAGCGTGCCGGCCTCGCTCACCGTGACCGGCGTCCGGCCGAACTCGCGCAGCCCGGTCTTGCGGACGTCGCCGCCCAGCGTCTGCGCCATCGCCTGGAACCCGTAGCAGATGCCGAACGCCGGCACGCCCGCGTCGAACAGCGACGACTCCACCCGCGGCGCGCCCTCGGCGTACACCGACTGCGGGCCACCGGACAGGATGATCGCCTTCGGGTTGCGGGCCAGCATCTCCTCGACCGGCATCGAGTGCGGCACGATCTCGGAGTACACCTTCGCCTCGCGCACCCGGCGGGCGATCAGCTGCGCGTACTGCGCACCGAAGTCGACGACGAGAACCAGGTCATGATCAGTCACCGTTAGAGGGTATCGGTGCAGGTCAGCGGGACTGTAATCGCGCCGGTGGACCGCTCGGTGGGCGTCGTCGGCAGGGGCGTGACCCGGCGAGTCCGGCCGCTCGCGGACCGCGGTCACCCGGCGGCCAAAAGAAAGTCCGAAAGATTTTCCGGAACCTCGTAACCACCTCTGGACGGGCTCGTTGATGTGTGCAGAGGCGGTCACCGCAAGGAGATCGCCGCTCCGGAACCGGGATATTACGAATAGCACGCAGAGTGGTCACAACCACTCTCCGCAGCTCGAATCTTCTGGAATCGGTAGTAGAGTGGGGCACACAAGAGCTCGGGTCGCCAGCTGTGGTTGGTGACCCGATCCCAAAAGCGCCGGGCGCCTCACCCCGGCTTGAGTGGGCCCCTCGGGAAACGATTTGGGCGGAAACGTTCCCGAGGGGCCTGCTCCCTTTTCTGGCCCGAATTAAGCCCTCAGCGCGGAATGCACCGAAGCTGAGGGCTTTTCATATTCTCCTGGCGTTACGGTTTCGTCACAGCGCGCGGTGGATTGATCTCGACAATGGGAAGTCGCAACGCCCCGGGAGCATCCACCGGCACCACTGGTCGCTCCGGCACCACCGGCGCCACCCGCTGGTACGGCGCACCGACGGCCGGCCGCGGATCCGGCTGACCCTTGTTCGGCCAGAACGACAGCGCCCGCTCGGCCTGGGCGGTGATCGTCAGGGACGGGTTGACGCCGAGGTTCGCCGAGATCGTCGAGCCGTCCATGATGTGCAGCCCGTCGTAGCCGTAGACCCGGTGGTACGGATCGACGACACCGGTCCGCGCCGAGTCGCCGATCGCGCAGCCGCCGATGAAGTGCGCGGTCATCGGCACGTTGAACGGCTCGCCGATCGTGCCGCCCGGCGTCCCGCCCATGATCTTCGCCATCCGCCGGACCACCTGGTTGGCGATCGGGATCCAGGACGGGTTCGGCGCGCCGTGGCCCTGCTTGGAGGTGAGCCGCCAGCGGCCGAACCGGTCCCGCCTGCCGAAGGTGGTGATCGAGTTGTCGTCGGTCTGCATCACCAGCGCGATCACGGTGCGCTCCGACCAGTGCTTCAGGTCGTACAGGCTGCGGATGTTGCGGCGCTGTACGCCCAGCTCACGCAGCCAGGTCCGCCAGCGCGGCTTGTCGCCGTCGCCGTCGGTGAGCACGGTCTGCAGCAGCGACATCGCGTTGCTGCCCTTGCCGTAGCGAACCGGCTCGATGTGGGTGGTCTCGTCGGGATGGAACGACGAGGTGATCGCGACCCCGCGGCTGTAGTCGACGTCGCGGTCCTTCGCGATCGCGCCGAGCAGCGACTCGGAGTTCGTCCGGGTCAGCACGCCGAGCCGGTCCGACAGCCGCGGCAGCTTGCCCTCGTCGCGGAGCCGGTGCAGCAGCTTCGCCGTCCCGAGCGCGGAGGCGGCGAAGACCACCTGCTCGGCGGTGAACCGCCGGGTCAGCTTGCGGTTCGACGTACGACGGGTCTCGATCGCGTAGCCGCCACCGGCGAGCGGCTCGACCGACGTCACCGTGGTCATCGGGTAGACCTGCGCGCCGGCCTTCTCGGCCAGGTAGAGGTAGTTCTTGGTCAGCGTGTTCTTCGCGTTGTGCCGGCACCCGGTCATGCACTCGCCGCAGTCGATGCAGCCGGTCCGCCGCGGGCCCGCGCCGCCGAAGAACGGGTCGTCCACCTCGACGCCGGGCTCACCGAAGAACACCCCGACCGGCGTCGGGTGGAAGGTGTCCCCCACGCCCAGTTCGTCGGCGACCTGCTTCATCACCTTGTCGGCCGGCGTGAAGTGCGGGTACGTCGTGACGCCGAGCATCCGCTTGGCCTGGTCGTAGTACGGCGCCAGCTCGGACTTCCAGTCGGTGATGTGGGCCCACTGGCGGTCGGTGTAGAAGGCCGGCAGCGGTTCGTACAGGGTGTTGGCGTAGACCAGGCTGCCGCCGCCGACGCCCGCGCCGGACAGGATGATCACGTCCCGCAGCGCGCTGATCCGCTGGATCCCGTACCAGCCGAGCTTCGGGGCGAACAGGAACCGGTTCTTGTCCCAGGAGTTCTTCGCGAATCCGGCGTCGTCGAACCGCGCGCCCGCCTCCAGCACCGCGACCCGGTAACCCTTCTCGGTCAGCCGCAGCGCGCTCACGCTGCCGCCGAACCCGGACCCGATGATCACCACGTCGTGGTCGAAGCTCATGCATCCGCCTTTCGTGGTGGGTCAGGCCCGGCCGAGCTTCTTCAGGACGCGCAGTGCGGTCGTCATCACTTCGGCGTAGGTCTCGTCGCTGACCCCGTGCGAGGCCGCGATCGGCAGCAGCCGCTGGGTCGCGATCGCCTGCGGGTCGACGTACCGGCGGATGCCCTCGACGCCCTGACGGCGGCCCAGGCCCGAGGCCCGCATGCCGCCCATCGGGGTGTCGATCGAGCCGAAGGTGGCCGCGTAGCCCTCGTTCACGTTGACCGTACCGGCCACCAGCTGGGCGGCGATCGCCCGGCCCCGGCGGCCGTCGCGGGTCCAGACGCTGGCGTTCAGCCCGTACTCGCCCTCGTTGGCCCGCTCGATCGCCTCGGACTCGTCGGAGAACCGGTACAGCGAGACCACCGGCCCGAAGGTCTCGTGGTCGAAGCACTCCATCTCCGGCGTCACCCCGGACAGCACGGTCGGCTCGTAGAACAGCGGGCCGAGATCCGGCCGCGCCCTCCCGCCGGCCAGGACGACGGCACCCTTGGACCGGGCGTCCTCGACGTGCCGGGTGACGGTCTCCAGCTGGGCCTTGGAGATCAGCGAGCCCATGTCGACGTCCCAGCCGGTCCCGGCCGACAGCTTCAGCTTCTTCACCCGGTCGATGAACGCGGTCACGAAGGCGTCGTAGATCTGGTCCGCGACGTACAGGCGCTCCATCGAGACGCAGAGCTGGCCACCGCTGTTGAAGCAGGCCCGGATGGCGCCTTCGGCGGCGCGGTGCACGTCGGCGTCACGCAGCACGAGCATCGGGTTCTTGCCGCCGAGCTCCAGGCTGCAGCCGATCAGCCGCTCGCCGGCCTGCTTGGCCACCAGGCGGCCGGTCTTGGTGGAACCGGTGAAGCAGACGTAGTCGACGTTCTGGATGATTGCGCCACCGACCGTCGGGCCGTCACCGTTGACCGCCTGCCAGGCTTCGCGCGGCAGACCGGCTTCGTGCAGCAGCTCGATCGCCCGGAGCGCGGTCAGCGGAGTCTGGCTGTCCGGCTTGAGCACCACGGTGTTGCCGGCCAGTACGGCGGGCAGTCCGTCGGACATCGCCATGCTGAGCGGGTAGTTCCAGGGCGAGATGATGCCGACGACACCCTTCGGCACGAACCGCTGCTCGGCCCGGGTGAGCACTGGGAACATGCCCAGCCGGCGCTGCGGCCCGAGCAGCTCGGCCGCCTTGCGCCCGTAGTACCGGGCGGTGAGCGCGACGTGCGCGACCTCCTCGAAGGCCTGCTTGCGGGCCTTGCCGGACTCCAGCACGACCAGGTCGACCAGCTCGTGGCGGTGGTCCAGGATCAGGTCGTGGTAGCGCAGCAGGATCGCGGCCCGGTCCGCCAGCGCGGTCTGCTTCCAGCTGCGCTGCGTACGCCGGGCGGAGCGGACCGCGGCGACTACGTCGTCGGCACTGGACAGCGGCAGCTCGGCGACCGGTTGCCCGGTGGCCGGCGCGTACGTCGTACGGGTGCCCGCCGTGGCCCGCAGCAACCCGGTCAGCCGCCGGACCACCGACTGGTCGGTGCCCCACGATGCGGTCGGGTCCAGCTCTGGGTCGGCCGGGATCGAGGTCTGCTCGCTCATTCCATCAGGCTACCTGTGGGTAACAGCTTGTGTCAGCAGTGTGCCGTCGGCACGGACTCGCGTGGGCGAGGTGAGGTGGATCACGGCGCGAAGCACTAAGGTGATCCGTTGAGTCAGCGAAGGGGTGGAACGTCAAGATGGTGGACAGCGGGGGGCTTTGGACGCCTCCTGAGGACGAGCTCGGCGAGGCGCTGCAGACCGCCCAGGTACTGATCGAGGAGGGCCGCGCCGACGAGGCCGGGCCCTACCAGCAGCGGGTGATCGAGCTCGCCCGCGAGCGGGCGACCGACCGGCCGGACCACTACGAGGCCAAGCACCTGATGGCCGCCACGCAGTACGAACTGGCGGGCTCGCTGAACGCCTCCGGCCGGCACGAGGAAGCCCTCGCCGCGCTGCACGAGGCCCAGCTCGGCTACACCGAGCTCAGCGACGCCGGCGTACTGGACGCCACCTCGTTCCTGGCCGACGTCCGGGCCCGTCGCGCGATGACTCAGGCCCACCGCGGCTGGGGCGCGACCGCCGTACTGGAGATGGACGGCGCGGTGATCGCGTACGGACAGCTCGTCGGTGGTCCGGACAGCGTGCACCACCAGCCCGACTTCGCCCGCGTGCTGGCGATGAACGCGCTGATCCTGCGCCGGTACGGCGATCCGGACCTGGCGGTGGCGTCTGCCGACGCGGCAGTGCAGCTCTTCCTGCAGCTGGCCGGTCAGATCAACGAGAGCGCCCAGTCGCTGTCCTACGCGCGCTACCTGTGCTCGGCCGCGGCCGTCTCGGCCGACATCCACGCGGCGGAGGGCCGGCTCGACCTGGCACTGGAAGCGGACGAGATCGGCCTCAGTACGGCGGACACGCTGGCCGACTCCGAGTCGGCGACCGACCTGCGCACGCTGGTCGCGGCGCTCACCCGGAAGGGCCGGCACCTCAACCAGGTCGGCCGGGTCCTCGAGGGCGAGAACTGCCTGCGGACGGCGTTCGCCACCGACGAGGAAGCCGCGCAGCGGGTCGTCGACGAGCTGGACCGTGGCATTCCGCCGTCACTGACGACGGCGCTGGAGACGGCGGAGATCAAGCTCGGGCCGTTCGAGCAGTACTTCCGGTTGATGGCGTTGAGCGAACCGGCGCCCGGTATGACGCTGGCGACCGTGTCCGGGCGGACCGATCCGGAGTCCGCGGTGGTGCGCGCCACCGAGCTGGCCGAGCTGGTCCGGCCGCTGCTCGCGCACGACGCGGAGACCGCGCTGACGCTCGGGCTGGAGTCGCACTACCTGTTCGCGATCTCGTCGGAGCGCGAGTCGCAGCGGATGCGCTACGAGACCAGCACGTACGCGCCGATCTGGGCGCGGCTGCTGCTGGACATCTCGGAGGCGTACCACGCGGCCGGGCAGACCGAGATGGCGCTGGACCTAGCCGGATGGAGCGCGGAGGTTGCGACCGCGTTGATCCCGTTCACCACGAGCAACGGCGAAGTCGCCGAGCTGGCCGGCTCCTGCTACCGCCACCACGGCGACCTGCTGGCTGCCAAGGGCGACTTCCTCGCCAGCCAGCATGCCCACGAAGCCGCGGCCCAACTGCAGACCTGACCGGAGTCGTTGACTGGCCGCGGTGCCGGGCGCACGCTGGCGCCAAGGGGGCGAGGGCCATGGACGTCGTCGAACAGCATCGCCGGGCCAGTGCCGAGTTCGTCCGGCACGTGGAAGCTGTCGGGCCCGACCAGTGGGACGCGCCGACGCCGTGCGCGGACTGGGACGTGCGGGAGCTGGTGAACCACGTCGTCGGCGAGGAGCGTTGGACGGTGCCGTTGCTGGCGGGGAAAACGATCGCGGATGTCGGCGACACGCTGGACGGCGATCTGCTCGGTGACGATCCTGCCGCGGCCGCTGCGCGCGCTGCGGCCGACGCGCAGGCTGCGACGGCAGATCCGGCCCCAACCGTGCATCTCTCGTACGGCGACGAGGACACCACCGAGTACCTTCGGCAGCTGGTCGCCGACCAGCTGGTCCACGGATGGGACCTCGCGGTGGCGATCGGGTCGACGCCCCGGATGGATCCCGAGGTGGTCAGCGAGGTGGCTCAGTGGTTCGAGCAGCGCGAGGCGGCGTACCGGGACGGCGGCGCGATCGGGGCCCGGGTGCCGAGCGGGCCCGACCCGGTGGCGCGCCTGCTCGGCGCCTTCGGCCGGGACGTGTCGTGGACGCCGGGCGGGATCAATCCTGCTCGGGCTTGAGCGCCCCGACGAACAGACCTGCTTCGGTTTCCGTCATCCCGGTCTCGCTGACCACCAGCGCGGTCGCCTGGTGCAGTTCCCCCGCGGCCTTCAGGGCCCGCGTCCGCTCGGCCAGATTCGCCCCCGGGAGCCGGACGACCGGCGTACCGGTGACGGGTGGGACGTAGCGGCCGAGGCGGATGTCGTCGACCAGTTCCTTGGCGTGCTTGAGTTCCGCGCCGGTCCGGTCCATCACGTACTTGACCGCGAACACGGACTTGCGGGTGGTGAGCAGGAAACGAACCTGGTCGACGTCCCCGGCGGACAGTTGCGCCCGCGCAGCGGCGAGGGCGACGTTGTCGGCTTCGGTGCGGCGGCTGAACAGTCCCATGGATCAATCCTTCCAGAACGGCCCAATCCGCGAGCGGCCGCCACAGGTGTCCCACCTCACCCCCGGCGCGCCGCCGCGTCAGCCGGCCAGGACCCGCAGAATGTGCGGCCAGACCAGCGCCCCGAAGGCTCGATCGGCCTGCTCGTTGCCACCTCGAGCCATCTGCTGCCCGCCCACCTTGGGCTGCTCACCCGGCAGCACCAGGCGATGCCCTGCCTCCGGCGAGGTCAGCACGGTGGTGACCAGCTCGCCGTCGGCCGCGGCGCGGCGGCGTACGAGATGTTCGGCGAACTCCGCTGACGGCCAGACCTTGTCGTCACCGCCGACCAGCAGCAACAACTCGCCGCGGAACCGCTCGGCCGGGATCTCCGCTTCCTTCGCCTCGGCGGGGAACTTCCGCAGCCGCTGCCGGTAGCCGTCGACGTACGACGGCGGGTGGTCGGTCGGCTCCCAGTCCAGGTCGAACGGCACGAACGGCAGCGGCTTGCCCTGCCAACTCCAGTGCGAGGTTTGTACGCCGTCCTCGATCCAGGCCCAGACATGAGCAGCAGGCGCGCACCCGACCACCACGTCGACCCGGTCGTCCACCGTGCCGAGCAACAGGGCCGCCGCGGCGCCGTACGAACTCCCCATCACGACCAGCCGATCGTTGCGGGCCGCGAGCTCGTCGAGCGGGAACGACTCGAGCGGGATCTCGCTGACCCGCTCGTCGAACCACGTCGGCGCGAGCACGTCGTACCCCTGCTGCTCGAGAACCTCGGCGCGCTGCAGATCGGGGACGCCGCTCGAGCCGTGCAGGAGCAGGACGCCGGTCATGGGGCCTCCCGGCCTGGACTGAGGAGTGGAGGGAGCGAAGACCAGAGCGACGAGGGAAGGGCCGGGAGTTACAGCCCCATGACCCGCCGCGACGGAGTCGCGGCATCGAATACCGTCGTCACCCGACGACGACCTCGACCCGCTGGAACTCCTTGAGCTCCGTGTACCCCGTGGTCGCCATCGCGCGCTTGAGCGCGCCGACCAGGTTCATCGTGCCGTCCGGGACCCAGGACGGGCCGAACAGGATCTGCTCCATCGTGCCGGTCACGCCGACCTCGACCCGCTCACCGCGCGGCAGATCCGCGTGCCACGCCTCGGCGCCCCAGTGGAAACCGCCACCGGGCGCGTCGCTCGCGCGGGCCAGCGGGGAGCCGACCATCACGGCGTCGGCGCCGCACGCGATCGCCTTCGCCACGTCGCCGGACCGGCCGACCGAACCGTCGGCGATGACGTGCACGTACCGCCCGCCGGACTCGTCCATGTAGTCGCGCCGGGCCGCGGCCACGTCGGCGACCGCGGACGCCATCGGCACGGCGACGCCGAGCACCTTGCGCGTCGTGTGCGCCGCGCCACCACCGAAGCCGACCAGTACGCCGGCCGCTCCGGTCCGCATCAGGTGCAGCGCGGCCTGGTGGGTCGCGCAGCCGCCGACGATCACCGGGACGTCGAGGTCGTAGATGAACTGCTTGAGGTTCAGCGGCTCGGCCTGGCCGGAGACGTGCTCGGCCGAGACCGTCGTACCGCGGATGACGAACAGGTCGACGCCCGAGTCCACCACGTGCTTGGCGAACTGCTTGGTCCGCTGCGGCGACAGCGCACCGGCCACCGTCACACCGGAGTCGCGGATCTCCTGCACCCGCTGGGAGATCAGCTCGGGCTTGATCGGCGCAGAGTAGATCTCCTGCAGCCGGGTGGTCGCCTCCTCGCGGTCGAGCGTGACGATCTCCTCGAGCAGCGAGCTCGGGTCCTCGTACCGGGTCCACAGCCCTTCGAGGTTCAGTACGCCGAGACCGCCGGCCTTGCCGATCGCGATCGCGGTGGCCGGCGACATCACCGAGTCCATCGGCGCGGCCAGGATCGGCAGCTCGAACCGGTACGCGTCGATCTGCCAGGCCACCGAGACCTCCTCGGGGTCCCGGGTCCGCCGCGACGGCACGATCGCGATGTCGTCGAACGCGTACGCCTGCCGGCCGCGCTTGGCCCGGCCGATCTCGATCTCGGTCATGGGAGCAGCTTACCGAGGCGGGTCTTGACTCCCGGCCGGAGGGGACAGCAGCCGATCGACCCACTCGCTGAGGCCCGGACAGCGTTCCATCACCGAGACCAGGCCGCCTTCGCGAATCACCTCGATGCCGTCGGTCACCTTGTCGTAGTCAGGCCAGCAATTCTGAACGCGTTTCGACGGAGCCGTCTCGAAAGAGTCGTTGAGCAGCTCGACGTCGCCGTCGACGGACCGCGCCTCCGCCTGCAGCTGCTTCGCCACCGACTGGTCGCCGAGGACGTGCGAGGTTCCGAGGGCCGCGGCGATCACCCAGGTCTCGAACTCGTGCAGGACGACATGCGGCACGAAGCGCGGATCGTCGATCGCATCGGCCATCGCACGAATCCGCAGATCGGTGCACTTGCGCGCCTGGTGCCGACGATCGCAGCAGTCCACGCCCGGAGCGTTCCGGGGGTAGGCGTAGAAATCGACCAGGATCGAGACCCGATGCAGATGAGTGGCTCGGAGCAGCCGGCGGATGTCGTTCTCGTAGTGCTTCCACACCATGCCGCCACCCTTGAAGGTGGTTCCGTCCGCGAGACGGGAAGTCTTGACGATCACCGGGGTGACGTAGACGTCGAAGGCCTGCAGGTACGGAGCGAGGATCTCGCTCACGAACGCCGACTCGGTCTGTCCCTCGACAACGATCGCGATCTGGCGAAGCTGCGTCATCGACCCACCACGCGCGGGGAGTCGTCCGGTCTGGGCCGCCCGCCGAGCAGGTTCTTCTCCCACAGCTCGCCGAGGGAGTATTCGCCGAGCCACTCCTCCAGCGCCCGCGGGTCAGGTCGCTGGATCTGCGTTCCCGCGCCGGTCCGTTCGACGATCGCCACTTCATCGACGCTGAACTGCTCGAGCAGGGTGACCGACTGAGTGGCCGCGACCACGCTCCGGTCAGCGGCCGCACGGCGCAGCAGCGCCGCCAGTTGATGAATCGCGAAAGGATGCAGTCCGAGTTCGGGTTCGTCGAGCACGATCGTGCCAGGCATGTTGTCCTGCAGGAGCAGCACCGCCAGGCAGACGAAGCGCAGGGTCCCGTCACTGAGGTTGTCAGCGGAGAACACCGAATCCAGTCCACGTTCGCGCCATCTGAGGCGGATCGCGGCTCCTTCGGGTTCCAGCACGAAGTCGTCGAAATACGGGGCCACGGTGCGGACGACCCGAACGATCCGGCGGTAGCGCGGAGGATCCTCGGTCCGCAGTCGGAGCAGCACAGCGGCGATGTTGCGTGCATCCGGTGCCAGTGTGACGTTGTCCGCCGGATCCACCCGCCGCTTGACGGGTGCATCGGCGCTGGTGTCGTCGAAGTGGAACACGCGGCAACCGGAAACGACGTTGAGCACGTACGACGCCTTGGCCGCGGTCTCTGCCTGCGCGCGCAGCCGGCTCTCCCGGGCTGTCCCCAGGCTCGTCTCGTGCGGCCGGTCGTACTTCGACCTGTCGTGGAACATCGTGGTCTCGCGGACGACGGCTGTGTCGTCCGGACCTGGCTCGATCCGCACTTTGTAGCCGTTCGACACGTCTTGTTGCCAGTGGCCCCAGACTTCGATGTCGATCGTCTCGGGTGACAGCGCCGGATCCGCCGTCCGATGGAGCAGGGTGGCGAACCCTCCGGTCCGCACGAGGCTGTCGTTGAGCTGTTGGTCGATGATCCGCCCGAGCATCTCGAAGGCGTCGACCACGTTGCTCTTGCCCGCGCCGTTCGGACCGACGAGCAGCGTCACCGCACTCGACAGTTCCAGGACGGCGTGACTCAGCGAGGTGAGACCCCTCACCTCAAGACGCCGAAGCGGCACCTCGACGGTCACCCGAACCTCCACCAACGGTCGCTACCACCGGTGTACACCAGTGGTAGCGACCACCTTGTCATACCACCGACAGGTTTCGGGGCAGCTGTGCAGGCGGTCAGCGGCCGGAGTAGTTCGGGGCTTCGACCGTCATCTGGATGTCGTGCGGGTGCGACTCCTGCAGGCCGGCCGAGGTGATCCGGACGAAGCGGCCCTTGTCCTGGAGTTCGGCGACGGTGCGCGAGCCGCAGTAGAACATCGACTGGCGCAGGCCGCCGATCAGCTGGTGCGCGACGGCCGACAGCGGGCCACGGTACGGCACCTGGCCCTCGACGCCCTCGGCGATCAGCTTTTCGTCGCTGCCGACGTCGCTTTGGAAGTAGCGGTCCTTGGAGTAGGACTTGCGCAGCCCGCCGGCCGACGACATCGCGCCGAGCGAACCCATCCCGCGGTAGGCCTTGAACTGCTTGCCGTTGATGAAGACCAGGTCGCCCGGGGACTCCTCGCAGCCGGCCAGCAGGGAGCCGAGCATCACGGTGTCCGCGCCGGCGACGAGCGCCTTGGCGATGTCGCCGGAGTACTGCAGTCCGCCGTCGCCGATCACCGGGACGCCGGCCGGCTTGCAGGCCAGCGACGCCTCGTAGATCGCGGTGACCTGCGGGACGCCGACGCCGGACACGACGCGCGTCGTACAGATCGAGCCCGGTCCGACGCCGACCTTGACGCCGTCCGCGCCGGCCTCGACCAGCGCCTGGGCGCCCGCGCGGGTGCCGACGTTGCCGCCGACGACGTCCACGCCACGGGTGGCCGGGTCGGCCTTGAGCTTGCGGATGATCTCCAGCTGGGCCTGGGAGTGGCCGTGCGCGGTGTCCACCACGAGCAGGTCGACGCCGGCCTCGACCAGCGTCATCGCCCGCTTGTACGCCTCGCCGTAGAAGCCGATCGCGCCGCCGACGCGCAGCCGGCCGGTGTCGTCCTTGGTGGACAGCGGGAACTGGTCGCGCTTGACGAAGTCCTTCAGCGTGATCAGGCCGGTCAGCTTGCCCTCGGCGTCGACCAGCGGCAGCTTCTCCACCTTGTGCTTGCTGAGCAGCGCCATCGCGTCGTCGGCGGAGATGCCCTGCCGGCCGGTGATCAGCGGCTGCTTGGTCATCACCTCGTGCACCGGGCGGTCCTGGCTCGTCTCGAACCGCATGTCGCGGTTGGTGACGATGCCGACCAGCACCCCGGCCTTGTCGACCACCGGCACACCGGAGATCCGGTACTGGCCGCACAGCGCGTCGGCCTCGCCGATGGTGGCGTCCGGGCCGATCGTGATCGGCTGCGCGATCATGCCGGACTCCGAGCGCTTGACCAGGTCGACCTGCTGGGCCTGGTCCTCGATCGAGAGGTTGCGGTGCAGCACGCCGAGACCACCCTGGCGCGCCATCGCGATCGCCATCCGGGCCTCGGTGACGGTGTCCATCGCGCTGGACAGCAGCGGGATGTTCACCTCGATGTTGCGGCTGACCCGGGATCTGGTGTCCGCCTCGGACGGGATCACGTCGGACTCGTTGGGCTGCAGCAGCACGTCGTCGAAAGTCAGACCGAGTACGGCGAACTTGTCGGGAACTCCGGAGGGTGTGATGTCCATGAGGAAGGAAGGCACCTTTGCACGGCGAGAACGGGACACCATGGTATGCCCGGCGCCGCGCACGCCACGCATCGGTGTCCGGACCTGTGGATCCAGCGGGTTCCGGGGAGGAACCCGATGTGCGGGCCGCGGCCCGTCCAGGCGAGCGTCACCAGCGACGCCCGAGGCCACCCCGTACGCCGTACGCCGGGCCGCTGAGCCCTCGCCCCGAACCCGCCTCCGGGGAGACGGGTCGGGCGGTCGGTCAGCGGCCGGTCGGGTGGTTCAGGACCCAGAGGATCTGGCGCAGCGTCACCGGTGACATCGAGCCGTGGGCCCGCTCGAAGGCAGCGTGCTTGCCCTCGACGTACTGGCCGTTGGAGTGCTTTCCCTTGGGGTACTGCTGCTTGGCGTAGCCCAGCGCGAACTTGCCGTTGGAGTGCTTGGCCGCCGCCTCGAGCCGCTGGTTCACGTACTGCTCGAGCCGCTTGGGCTCCACCGGCGCCTCGATCGTCGGCAGCGACGGCTTGACCTCGACCGGCTCGTCCGCGGGCTTCTCGTCCGCGGGCTGGTCGGCGGGCTGGGTGTCGTCGGCCGGGTTGTCAGCGGGCTTGGTCTCGTCCGCAGGCTGCGAGTCTCCGGCCGGCTCCTCACCGGTCTGGTCGCCCGCGTCACCGGTCGTCGGGTCGCCCGCGTCACCGGTCGTCGGGTCGGCCGGCTGCGTGTCGCCGCCCGGCTCGGTCACCTCGGAGCCGGCTCCGGTCTCGCCACCGGCACCGGTCTCCCCGCCGGCACCGGTGTCCCCGCCGGCGCCGGTCTCGCCGGTGTTGTCGCCCGGAACAGGCGTGGTGGTCGGATCCGGAGCCGGAGTCTCACCGCCGGTCTGGCCGTTGCCGCCGTTCGGGTCGGTCGGCTCAGTGGTCGGCGGGTCGCTCGGCTCGGTGGTCGGCGGCGGGTCGGTCGGCGTGGTCGGCGGGTCCGACGGCTCGTCCGTCGGCTGGGACGTCGGCGGGTCGCTCGGCTTCTCCGTCGGGTCGCCGGTCGGCTCCTCGACTCCGGTGCTCGGCTTGACCTCCGGCTCCACGATCGCCTGGTCCTCGGTCGGCTCGGCCGTCGGCCGCAGCGGGTCGCGCGTACCGACGATCGGCTTGTCGACCTCAGGCGGCTCGGGCCGGGCCAACGGCGGCTTCGGCATCAAGGTGTCGAGACCCTGCAGATCGACCGCGAGCGGGTCGGTCCAGCGCTGGTCCTCCTTGCGCTGGTCCTCCTTGCGCTGCTCCCGGATCTTGTCCTGGTAGTCCTTGGCGACCTGGACGATCTTCGTCCGGTCGCTGACGGGCATGCCGTCGAGCTGTTCCTTGGGGAAGCTCGTCTCGGGCCGCAGCTGCTCGACGACCTTCTCGATCACCTTCTCGTACGGCGCCAGCGGGTCGCCGCTGACCGCGGCCGCGACCCCGGACACCGACAGCGCCGCGACGGCCGCCACGCCCACGGCCAGGCCGCGGGCCGCCACCTTGCGGGTGAACGGATCCGTCACCGGGTTGAGCGCCGCGCAGCGCGCCAGGAAGCTCTCCGGATCGTCGATCGACTCCACCGGGAGCTCGCCCTCGACCTCGACCGCCAGGCGCAACTCCGCCAGCAGTTTCAGGGTCGGGTCGTGCTCGCCCGCCTCCCACGCGGACTCCCCACCGGCTGCGAGCAGGTCGAGCAGCGCGTCGTCGGCTTCGATCGCGTCTAAGTCAAAGCGCTCAGCCATGCCGCTCCTCCCCTGCTCCTCGCTCCAGCTTTGCCTCATGCCCCACAAACCCCCTGAGCGTGTTCAACGCCCGATGTTGTGCGACCCTCACCGCCCCCGGTGTCATCCCCAGTGCCCGGCCGGTCTCCTCGGCTGACATCCCCGCAACCACCCGGAGCCGCAGGATCTCCCGCAGCTTCTCCGGCAACTTCTCCAGCAGCCCCACGATGTGCTGGACCTCCGAGTGCCTGACCGCGTGCTCCTCCGGCGTCGGGGACTCGTCCGCCCCGTCCGGCAGGTCCGGCGTCGACACGTCGGCGACCGCGAACGCCCGCTGCGCGTCGGCGACCTTGCGGGCCGCGATCCCGTACACGAACGCCTCGAACGGCCGGCCCTCGTCGCGGTAGCGCCCGAGCGCCCCGAAGACCGCGACACAGACCTCCTGCGCGACGTCGTCGACCATGTCGGCCCCGCCCGGATAGGTCCACAGGCGGGAACGGACGTAACGGTGAGCGACCGCGCGCACCCGGGTCAGCAGATCGTTCAGCGCCCCTGAATCCCCGCCGCTGGCCAGCGCGGCCAGATCGCGGAGTTCCACCCGGTCCTGGGTGTGCGGCACGTGTACCTCGGTCACCCCTCGCCCCCTCGTATCGGACCGGTCAGCCTGCAAGATGCTACGGCCCCGATGCCCCGCTGCCTAGTGGCAATTCGTGATCGCTGAGCATTTTTCATTACAACCTGTCACTACCGCCGGGTACGCGGTTTTTGTCCTGACGAAGGCGGGCTCTCGGCAGACCACGCGGAAAGACAACTGCCCGGCGGGTCCGAGGACCTGCCGGGCAGTCGGTGGTGCGGGGTGCTGAGGAATCAGTGACCGTGGCCGTGGCCGTGACCGGCGGCGGCGGGCTCTTCGTCCTCGGGCTTGTCGACGATCAGCGTCTCCGTGGTGAGCAGCAGGGCCGCGATCGAGCCGGCGTTGGCCAGCGCGGAACGCGTCACCTTGACCGGATCGAGAACACCCTGGGCGAGCAGGTCGCCGTACTCACCGGTGGCGGCGTTGAAGCCGCTGCCGACCTCGAGCTCGGCCACCTTGGCGGTCACGACGTAACCCTCGTACCCACCGTTCTCGGCGATCCACCGCAGCGGCTCGACGATCGACTTGCGGACGATCCGGACCCCGGCGAGCTCGTCGCCCTCCAGGCCGAGGCCGTCCTCGAGCACCGACGCGGCGTGGACGAGAGCCGAACCGCCACCGGCGACGATGCCCTCCTCGATCGCCGCACGGGTCGCCGAGACGGCGTCCTCGATGCGGTGCTTCTTCTCCTTGAGCTCGACCTCGGTGGCCGCGCCGACCTTGATCACGCAGACGCCACCGGCCAGCTTGGCCAGCCGCTCCTGCAGCTTCTCGCGGTCCCAGTCGGAGTCGGTGCGCTCGATCTCGGCCTTGATCTGGTTGACCCGGGCCTCGATCTCGTCGGCCTTGCCGGCGCCCTCGACAACGGTGGTGTTGTCCTTGCTCACGACGATCCGCCGCGCGGTGCCGAGCACCTCGAGGCCGACCTGGTCGAGCTTGAGCCCGACCTCGGGAGCGATCACCTGCGCGCCGGTCAGCGCGGCCAGGTCCTCCAGCATCGCCTTGCGGCGGTCACCGAAGCCCGGCGCCTTGACGGCGACCGAGGTGAAGTTGCCGCGGATCTTGTTCACGACCAGCGTGGACAGGGCCTCGGCCTCGACGTCCTCGGCGATGATCAGCAGCGTCTTGCCCGACTGCACGACCTTCTCCAGCAGCGGCAGCAGGTCCGCCACGGCGGAGATCTTGCCCTGGTTGATCAGGATGTACGGGTCGTCCAGCACCGCTTCGCCGGCCTCGGCGTCGGTGATGAAGTACGGCGAGATGAAGCCCTTGTCGAACTGCATGCCCTCGGTGAACTCGAGCTCGGTGCCGAAGGTGTTCGACTCCTCGACGGTGATCACACCGTCCTTGCCGACCTTGTCGAAGGCGTCCGCGATCAGGCCGCCGATCTCGGCGTCCCGGGCGGAGATGGTGGCGACGTGGGCCATGTCGCCCTTGTCGTCGACCGGGCGGGCGGTCTCGACCAGCCGGGCCGAGACGGCCTCGACGGCGGCCTCGATGCCCTTCTTCAGACCCATCGGGTTGACCCCGGCGGCGACGGCCCGCAGGCCTTCGTGCACCAGAGCCTGCGCCAGCACCGTGGCGGTCGTCGTACCGTCACCCGCGATGTCGTTGGTCTTGGTGGCAACCTCCTTGGCCAGCTGCGCACCGAGGTTCTCGAACGGGTCGTCCAGCTCGACCTCACGGGCGACGGTGACACCGTCGTTGGTGATGGTCGGGGCGCCCCACTTCTTGTCCAGCACGACGTAGCGGCCCTTGGGCCCCAGCGTCACCTTCACCGTGTTCGCGAGCTTGTCGACGCCGCGCTCCAGGGCGCGCCGCGCGTTCTCGTCGAACTCGAGGATCTTCGGCATGGAAAAACCAGTCCCTCTCTCGTTCTTGCGTTCAATGGCCCAGCCGGTCCTGGACCGACTCCGCCCCGGCGCCGGTGATCGGCACCGGGGCGGTGTCAGTCAGGAGTTCTGAGCAGTCGTCACTTGCTGACGACGGCGAGGATGTCGCGGGCGCCCAGGATCAGGTAGTCCTGGCCGTCGTACTTGACCTCGGTGCCGCCGTACTTGGAGTAGATGACCTTGTCGCCGACGGCGACGTCCAGCGGGACGCGGTTACCGTTGTCGTCGATGCGGCCGGGACCGATCGCGAGGACCTCGCCCTCCTGCGGCTTCTCCTTGGCGGTGTCCGGGATCACCAGGCCGGACTTCGTGGTCTGCTCGGCTTCGAGCGGCGCAACGAGGACGCGGTCCTCGAGCGGCTTGATCGTGACCGACACTTGCTGACCTCCACGGTCGAGTTCTTGTGATTCACAGTGCGTCGAGACGGCCGTCCCGCCGCCTGCCGTCGCGGGGGTCAGGGGCCGGGGCCGCTGGCACCCTCGGGTGGAGAGTGCCAACACCGAATCTAGGCCGCGATTAGCACTCGGTCAACTCGAGTGCCAGAAAGTCCGCCCCGGGCGAACACCTCGACCCGCGTCGACTCAACCTTCGCGGCGGTCCACGTCGTCTGGTACCGCACAGGTCGCCGGCCCACCGGTGACCACACGGGAGGGAACCCATCATGTCCGTCGTCTTCACGTCCTGGCGCACCGCCACCGTCCGCCGAGTCGCCGTCGCCGTGTCCGCCGCCGCGGTCGCCGCGGTGCCGCTGACCGCCGCTGTCACCAGCGCGTCGGCCGCCCCGCAGGCCCTGTGGCAGTGCGAGCAGGTCTACAACAAGACCGTGAACAGCGCCGGCTGGACCGTGCCGGCGCTGTCACTGTGGGAGGAGAGCAGCACCAACTGCAACCTCAAGTACGGCGACCTGCCCTACCGGGACCCGAGCAACCCGTTCGGCAACCCGGCGTCGGCGATCAAGGCGCTGCAGACCAACCTCAACTACTGCTACGGCGCGAAGCTCACCGTCGACGGCCGATACGGCAGCGCCACCCGCACCGCGGTCACGGCGGTCCAGAAGCGGCACGGGATCACGGCGGACGGCGTCTACGGCCCGGCCACCCGCTCGGCGATGAACTGGCGGCTGTGGAACCCCCGGCTCGGCCTGTCCAGCGAGCTCTGCTACAGCCCGCTGTAACCCGTTCGGCACTTTCCGCGACCAACCCCTGGGCGACAGCGGCCTGACGTGGGACCGTTACGTCTGAGCGATCACCAGCACGAGGAGCTCAGATGAAACTCCGCTTCGCGTTCCCGAAACCGTCCAAGCCGTCCGGCAAGGCGCTGGTCGCGATCGCCGCGCTGGTGATCAGCCCGATCGCCGTCGGAGCGGCCGCCGCTGGTGGCCGCTCCGGCACGGACTCCGGCCAGGCCGCGAGCGGCGGAGCTCCAGCTGCCCGGACTGCACCGGAGCCCGCACCCGACGAAGTCACCCGCGACGCCGGCGTACGGGCTGCCGCGGCGGCTGCGATGGAGCAGTGCCGGAGCGCCCGGCTCGTGCCCGCCGCCAACGGGTGGGGCGTACCGGCACCTTCGGTCTGGGAAAGCAGCAGCACCCGCTGCAATCTCATGTACGGCGACGACCCGCAGCGCGGCAACGAGCAGTTCGGCGACCCGGACACCGCCATTCGCACGCTCCAGCGCAACCTGAACTACTGCTACGGCTCGAAGCTCACAGTGGACGGCGTCTACGGCAGCAACACCCGTGCGGTCGTCAAGCAGGTGCAGCAGCGGCACAAGCTCGCAGCCGACGGCATCTACGGCCCGCAGACCCGTTCGGCGATGAACTGGCGCCTCTACCACTCGGCCAAGCGGATCTGGAGCAGCGGCTGCTACAGCCCGCTGTGAGCGCTCAGCGCAGAATGAGCGCGTGACACCCGACTCGATCACCACACTGCTCACCCCGCCGGGGTCCGCCGTGCTGGCCGAGGCCTGCGCGGCCTACACCCCCGGCGGCGAGCTGCAGTTGGTCGAGAAGCTCCGCCGCCGGTACGACGCTGCGGTGGTGACCGCCGCCGTCACCCAGGCGTCGCTGCGGCACCGGGCCGTCGCCAAGTTCGGCGCGGACGACGCGGCGCGGATGTTCTTCACCCCGGACGGGCTGGAGCAGTCGACCCGCGCCGCTGTCGCCTCGCACCGCTCTTCGCGGATCGCCGGCGCACTGCCCGGCGCCTCGGTGATCGACCTGGGTTGCGGTATCGGCGGCGACCTCATCAGCGCAGCACGGGCGGGACTGCGCGTCACCGGCGTCGAACGCGACCCGGCAACGGCCGCCGCGGCTGCGGCCAACCTGTCAGCGCTGGACCTGCCGGGCGAGGTGCTGCTGGGCGACGCGGAGGAGCAGGACCTCACGCCGTACGAGGTGGTGTTCGCGGATCCGGCGCGCAGGGCGGACGGGCGGCGGTTGTTCGACCACAACGCGTACTCCCCGCCCTGGTCGTTCATCACCTCGCTGCTGGAGGGCACGGCCTGCGTCAAGGTCGCGCCGGGCATCCCGCACGACGCCGTACCGGAGGGGGTCGAGGCGGAGTGGGTCAGCGACGCCGGTGAGGTCAAAGAGGCTGCGCTGTGGTCCGGCAAGCTGTACGGCGGTGCTGCCCGTCGCGCGACTCTGCTGCCGAGCGGAGCCTCGATCGCCGATGCGCCGGAAGCTGAGGTCGGTCCGGTCGGCCAGTACATCTACGAGCCGGACGGCGCGGTCGTGCGGGCCGGACTGGTCACGGCGGTCGCCGCCGAGGTCGACGGCTGGCTGCTGGATCCGCGCATCGCCTATGTCACCGGGCCGTTCCTCGTGGAAACCGCGCTGGCGTCGGCGTACGAGGTGATCGAGACGCTGCCGTACCGGGAGAAGACGCTGAAATCGTGGGTCCGGACCAACGACATCGGCACGCTGGAGATCAAGAAGCGCGGTGTCGACGTGGACCCCGCGATGCTGCGCAAGAAGCTGGCCCCGAAGGGCTCGCGGTCCGCCACACTGATCGTCACCCGGATCGGCCGCGACGCCGTCGCGTACTCGTGCCGCCGGCCGAACTGACTTGCCAGCGCAGCATATTCGAACATATACTCGAACACGAGAGCGGGTCCCCGGGATGCCTGCCGACGGGCGAGGTGCTGCGCTCGTTGCCGACGACTCCCGGGGGCCCGCCACTAACTCGCGGCCGCTGCTGGCGGCCGATCACTAGGCCTGGCGTCAGCGGTCCTTGGCGGGCCAGGGCGCGTCGGCCGGACGCAGCGCGTCGAAGCCTTCGCCGTTGAGTGCTGCCCACGCGGCCAGCGAGCCCATCACCAGGATCGGGTTGTGCAGATCGCCGGCCAGCGCCGCCTTGACGACGTCCTCGAGCGGAGCCCACACGGTTTCCATGTCGGCTTCCTCGTGCAGCCGGTCGTAGGCCTCGTCGGCCGCCGACAGGTCACGCGCCAGGAAGATCCGGACCGCCTCGTCGGTCAGCCCGGGGGAGGTGAACGCGTCCACCAGGATCCGCCAGTCGGCGGCCTTGGTCGAGGCCTCCTCCCACAGCTCCCGCTCGGCGCCGATCCGGTACGCCTCACCCTGTACGTCGAGCAGCCCCGCCGGTGGCTCGAGCAGGCGGTAGCCGACCGGGTGCCGGTACTGGCGGACCAGCAGCATCCGGTGGTTCTCGTCGAGCGCGACCACGCCGACCGCGCCCGGGTGCACGACGACGTCCCGGGTGAACGGCTCGCCGCCGTTCGGCGGGACCACCTGGTCCCGCCGCACCGAGATGACCCGGCCGGTCGCGTGCACGGTCTCCGACGAGGTCACCTCCCACGATGCCGGCGCATCGGCCAGCCCCGCCCCGAACCGGAGCTCGGCGACCTCCGGCGTCCCGCCGTCGGTCATCGGGCCTTCGCCTTGGCCGCCCCGGCCTTCACCGGCTCCTTGGCCTCGGCGCCCCTCGCCTCGCCGGCCTTCGGCGCCGGCGGGACCTCCTCGACCGGCAGCCGCGACTCCCGCTGCCGGACCAGAGCGGCGCCGATCAGCCCGGAGAACAGCGGGTGCGGCTTGGTCGGCCGCGACCGCAGCTCCGGGTGCGCCTGGGTGGCCACGAAGAACGGGTGCAGCGACTTGTCCAGCTCGATGAACTCGACCAGCTCGTTGTCCGGCGACAGCCCGGAGAACACCAGCCCGGCGTTCTCCAGCTTGTCCCGGTAGGCGTTGTTGACCTCGTAGCGGTGGCGGTGGCGCTCCTGCACCGACGGCGCGCCGTACAGGGAGCGGACGATCGACCCGTCGGCCAGGTTGGCCGGGTAGAGGCCCAGGCGCATCGTGCCGCCGAGATCGCCGGAGCCCGACACGATGTGCTTCTGCTCCTCCATCGTGGCCACGACCGGCTGCTCCGCGTCGGGGTCGAACTCGCTGGAGTTCGCGTCGAGCAGACCGGCCAGATCGCGGGCCACCTCGATCACCATGCACTGCAGGCCAAGACACAGCCCGAGGATCGGGATGCCGGCCTCACGGGCGAACCGGATCGCGCCGATCTTGCCCTCGATCCCGCGGACGCCGAACCCGCCCGGGATGCAGACCGCGTCCACGTCGCCGAGCAGCTTCGCGGCCGCCTCCGGGGTGGCGCACTCGTCGGAGGCGATCCAGCGCAGCGTCACCTTCGCGTCGTTGTCGAAACCGCCGGCGCGCAGCGCCTCGGCCACCGACAGGTACGCGTCCGGCAGGTCGATGTACTTGCCGACCAGCGCGACCGTGACCTGGTCCTTGGGGTGGTGCACGACCCGCAGCAGCTCGTCCCAGCGGGTCCAGTCGACGTCGCGGAACGGCAGGTTCAGCCGCCGGACGACGTAGGCGTCCAGGCCTTCGGAGTGCAGCACCTTCGGGATGTCGTAGATGCTCGGCGAGTCCACGGCGGCCACCACGGCCTCCACGTCGACGTCGCACATCAGCGAGATCTTGCGCTTGACCCCGTCGGGAATCGGCCGGTCGGCGCGGCAGACGATCGCGTCGGGCTGGATACCGATCGAGCGCAGCGCGGCGACCGAGTGCTGGGTCGGCTTGGTCTTCAGCTCACCGCTGGGCGCCATGTAGGGCACCAGCGAGATGTGCAGGAAGAAGACGTTGTCGCGGCCGACGTCGTGCCGGACCTGCCGGGCCGCCTCCAGGAACGGCAGCGACTCGATGTCACCGACCGTGCCGCCGATCTCGTGCAGCACCACGTCGACGTCCGGGCCGGCCATCGCCAGCATCCGGTCCTTGATCTCGTTGGTGATGTGCGGGATCACCTGGACGGTGTCGCCCAGGTACTCGCCGCGGCGCTCCTTGGCGATCACCGAGCTGTAGATCTGCCCGGTGGTCACGTTCGCGACCTGCGACAGGTCCCGGTCGAGGAATCGCTCGTAGTGACCGATGTCCAGGTCGGTCTCGGCGCCGTCGTTGGTGACGAACACCTCGCCGTGCTGGAACGGGTTCATGGTGCCGGGATCCACGTTGAGGTACGGATCCAGCTTCTGCATGGTGACCCGGATGCCCCGTGCCGTCAGCAGACTGCCGAGGCTGGACGCCGTCAGCCCCTTGCCGAGACTGGAGGCGACGCCACCGGTGACGAATACGTGCTTGGTCTGCTGGGAATTCGAAGCCCTGTCCACGGGCCTCCAGCCTACCGCTTGTCAAGCGGTACTGGCGACGAGACCCCCGTAGATGTCCAGCAGATTCTTCGCCACGGCGTCCTCGTCCGGCCATCCGGCGGCCAGCTGCAGGCCTTCGGCCCGCCGTAGCGCGGCTGTTTCCGGCTCGGAAAGAAGTTTCCGAACGCCGTCGGCGAGCCCGCGCGTGTCGCCCGGAAAAGCCAGGATCGCGCTGTCCCCGACCAGCTCCGGTACGCCGCCGACCGCCGTCGCCACCACCGGTACGCCGGCCAGCAGCGCTTCCTGCAGCACCAGCGCCCGGGCCTCCCAGTGCGAGGTGAGCAGGAAGACGTCGGCCGCGCCGAGCAGGTCCGCCACGTCGTCGCGGTGCCCCAGCAGCCGGACCGGCAGGCTCTCGGCGTCGATCCGGGCCTGCAGGTTGTCCCGCAGCGGCCCGTCGCCGACCACGGCGAACACCACGCCCGGTTCGGTCTCGGCGACCTCGGACGCGACCGACAGCAGCGTCGGGTAGTCCTTCTGCGGCGCCAGCCGGCCCACGGTGAGCACCAGCGGCGCGTCACCGATCCCCAGCTCCTCACGGACAGCTGCCGACGGCTTACGGACCTCTGGCATGGCTGGAGCCGCGACGGGCGCCAGGCGCGCCTGCCGGGCTCCTAGCCGTCGGGCGAGCTCGACCAGGTCGGAGGACGCACCGAGCGTCAAGTCGGCGCCACGGGCCACCAGGCGCTGTCCCAGCCGCATCACGAGACCACGAGGGCCCGCTGCGATCACCGCGTTGTGCCACGTGACCACCAGCGGCCGCAGGTGGGACCGGTCGCGCAGCGCGGACATCCCGGCCCGGTACCCGTGGGCGTGCACCACATCGGCGCCCCGCAGGCCCGCGGCAGTCGCGACCACAGCGGCCGCCCCGAAGTCGAAGTGCTCGGCCGTACCCGATGGTGCGCACACCACGACGTCGTGACCGGCCGCCAGGAAGCGAGGGACCAGTGAGGCGACGTGCTGGCCGATCCCGCCCCGCGACTCCGCCAGCAGCAAGCCGATCCTCATTGCTTCTCCTCCACCACGGTTGGAACACCCCTGCGCAACAGCGCCCGGGCATCCGGACGGTCCACCAGTACGGCGACCGCGGCGTACACGCTCACGACAGCAAGCCCGGACAGTACGGCGAACAACAGCGCGCTCTCCCAGCCTCCCTCGTCAGCAGGCAGGGAGACAGCCCAGCCGGCCGCACCGGCCAGCGCCGCACCGACCACAGCCGCGACAGTCGCACGGGACAACCCCTGCAGCACACCAGCTCCGGCGACCCGCTGCAACACCACCAGCAGAACAACAGCACCAGCCAGCATGCCGACCGACATGGCCGCGGCCAGTGCCGGTACGGCGTCCCACTTCAGCGTCAGGACGAGTCCGGCGACGGCTACGAGCAGCCAGGCCCCACCGGTCACCACTGCGACCGCGCGACCCGTGTGTCGCGCGTAGAGGACCCGTCCGACATGCATCTGGACGGCGAACCCGATGATCGCCGGAGCGAACGCGACCAGACCGTTAACCAGCGACGACGCCTGCAACTCCTGCACGCGTCCGTCGTCGTACGCGAAGATTCGGGCGACCGGGACCGCCGTACCGACCAGGAGCGCGGCACCGGCTCCCCCGGCGAGCATGACCGCCCGGGTGGACGTCGCGGCGTACAGGTCGAAGGCCTGCTCGTCCTTGGACTCGAAAGCCGCTGCCAGGCGCGGGAAGACCGCGGTGGTGATCGGCACCGCCAGTACGGCGTACGGGAGCAGGTAGACCGCGTTGGCCCAGGTGTAGACCGCGATGCTGCCCGGTACGCCGCGGTGATTGGCCAGGTAGGTGGTGACGAGGAACGCGACCTGCTGCGCGACCAGTACGGCGAGGCCTGCAGCAGCGAGCCTTCGCAGGACCGGACCGACTCCCGGGTCCAGCCGGAGCGTCGGGCGGATCGGCAAGCGCAGCAGGAGCATTGGCACGAGCACAGTCAGCGCGAGCGCCAACACTCCGGCCGTCGTACCCCAGGCCAGCAGATCGGAGGCACCGCGCGACGCCTGGTCCGCTACCGGAGCTTCCACCGCGAAGAGGAGATAGGTCGCGACGACAACCAAGCTGGAGATGAGCGGCGCCAGCGCACCGGCCGCAAAACGCTTGTGGGACTGGAGAACCGCCGTCGCGACCACAGCGATCGCATAGCCGAACACCTGCGGGACGAAGATCACCAGCATCCTGGTGGCAGTCGCACCGGAGCCACCACACTCGGGGCCGGAGTCCAGCATGGCCGAGGTGTACTGCGACGCCAGAAGCCAAGCCAGCAAGGCGAAAGGCGCCAGCAGCACCAGCGACCAGGTCAGCAGCGCACCGATGATCCGGCCCTGTGCGGCCTTGTCGCCACGAGCCACCGGGCCGGCCAGGATCGGGATGACCGCGCCGGCCAGCGCACCGCCGACCACGACCTCGAACAACACGTTGGGCAACTGGTTGGCCGTGGCGTAGGCCTCCGCCAGACAGCCGGCGCCGACCGTCTTCGAGAAGACCAGCCAGCGGCCGAAGCCGACCACGCGGGCCAGCACCGTGACACCCGCGACCAGCAACGCGGCCCGGGCGATCCGCCCGCCCGCACTGTTCACCGGGGTCGTCGGCCCCACTGGTCGATCTTGTCCAGGGTCGGGTTGCCGGCGATCACCTTGGTGAAGCTGACCTTCTCGCTGGCCAGGTTGAGCGCGACGACCGCCGTCAGGGCAAGCATCTTGAGCGGGCGCGGCAGTGACGCGGCCAGTGCCGTACCGGTGATCGCTCCCAGTCCGTTGGCGCCACAGTCACCGAGCATCGAGCGCTCGCCCAGGTCGGACGGAGCTGATGCGACAGCCGCACCGACCACCGCCGCGGCAGGGCCACCGGCAACAGGTGCACTCGCCGCAGTGATCGCCTTCAGCGCACGACCGGGCCGAAGATCCAGCAGATTCGCGAGGTTCGCCGTACCGGCGATCAAGGCGCCGTCGGCAACGATCTCGGTCAGCGCGCCGAAACCCCTGGATTTGCGGGGCAGCAGCGCCGCCGCGGCCAGCCCGGCCGCACCCACGCCGAGGATCTTGACCGCACCGCTGGTCACCTCGCCGCGCTTCAGAGCTGACAGATGACCGCGAAACCCCTTGGTTTCCGTGGCTCCCGCGAGGTCGTCGTACGCACCGACGGCACCCGACACCGAACCGGCCAGCAGCGCGGCGGCCTTCACGCGTCCCTTGCCGCTGCCCGCCGCGACACCGGCCAGCGCACCCAGTACGGCGACCGGCCCCTCCAGCAGCGTGACGGTCTCGCCGCGGTGGTTCGTGCGCTCGAACGGCGCCCGGTTCTCCTTCGGCAGCTTGGCGGCGGCGCGTTCCAGCCCCGCGGTGGCCGCGGCCGCGACGACCGCTCCGACCAGGCCCATCAGTTCTCCTTCGCCTGCACCGCGGACGGCGCGACACCGTTCTTCGCGTCGACGCCGCCGTACTGGCCGGCCTTGCCGCCGGCCTGCTCGACCAGGGCGAAAACGATCGTAGCCTGGCCGCTGGGCATGTTCGCGACGTCGACCGAGGAGATGATCTTGGTCGCGTCGCTGTCCCCGCGCAGTGCCTTCAGCAGGCCGCCGTTCTGCGCGCTCTCCGGCATGCCCGCGACGACCGAGCCGGCGCTGCCCAGGTCCAGGCCCTCGGCGAAGTCCACGCTGTCGGTGTACGACGAGTTGTCCGGCGCCGGCGTCGGCGGCTTGGCGGCGACCACGACGACCAGGTCGGCGCGGTCCTTCGGCGTCGGCTTGACCGAGATCAGCTTCGAGTCCGACATCCCGCTGAGGATCTTGGTCGACTCGGCGTCGATCGCCTTGTTCTGCTCACGGGCCAGCACGCCACGGGCCAGGATCAGTCCGGCCCGCTGATAGGTGTTGCTGTCGGTCGGAAAGGTGATGTCCGGGGTGACGAGTTCGTTCACCAGCGGCTCGATCAACTGACGCTGGCCCGGGTCGAACAGCTTGCTGTCCAGCGCGACCCGGGTGGTGACCTGACCGCCGGCCCCCTCCAGCGACTCCTGGATCGCGTTGGTCATGTCACCGTCCGAACCGGGCATCGCGACGATGGCGATCCGCCGGCCGGCCAGCTTGCCGTCGGTCAGCCCGGCGGTCACCTTGGACACGTAGTCGTCGCGGTACTTGTCCAGCGACTTGGCCTGGATCGCGTCCGCCCGCGCCTGCTCCAGGGCCTGCCGGTCCCGCTCGGCCTGGGCCTGGACGACCTCGGACGCGGTGCCCTTCAACGGTCCGGCACCGAGCACCACGCCGGCTCCCAGGGCGAAGAAGATCGCCACGATCGAGACGATGTGGTAGCGAAAGTCGATCACGTGAACAGCTCCCGGATATGGAAGTAGATTTCGTTCCAGCGCGCCCGCAGGATCGACCAGAGCACGTCGTCGGCCCCGATCGCCACCATCGCGACCCCGAGCGCGAACAGCCCGGCCGCGATCAGCGCGACGATCTGGGACGTGGAGACGCGGCTGCGGTAGAGCCGGCCGACACCCTTGGCGTCCACCAGCTTGGCACCCACCCGCAACCGGGTGATGAACGTGCTGGCCATCCCGGCGCGTCCCTTGTCCAGGAACTCGATCAGTGAGTTGTGCGTGCCGACCGCGACGATCAGCGACGCGCCCTTGGAATCGGCCAGCAGCATCGCGACGTCCTCGCTGGTGCCGGCCGCGGGGAACTCGACCAGGTCCACGCCGAGCCGCTCCAGCCGCTCCGAACCCGGCGCGCGGCCGTCCCGGTAGGCGTGCACGACCACCTCGGCGCCGCACTTCAGCGTCTCGTCCTTGACCGAGTCCATGTCGCCGACGATCAGGTCGGGCACGTAGCCGTTCTCCACCAGGGCGTCCGCGCCGCCGTCGACGCCGATCAGCACCGGGCGGTACTCGCGGATGTACGGCCGCAGCGCGACCAGGTCCTCGCGGTAGTCGTAGCCCCGGACGACGATCAGCACGTGCTTGCCGTCCATCGGGGTGTGCACGTCCGGTACGCCGACGCCGTCGAGCAGCAGGTCCCGCTCGCGCCGCAGGTACTCCAGGGTGTTCGCGGTGAACGCCTCGAGCTGGGTCGACAGGCCGGCCCGGGCGTCGTCCATCAGCTGCGCCACGCTCTGGCTGTCCTGGGTGACGCCCTTGGCGACCACTTCCTCGCCGCGGTACAGCACGCCGTCGTGCAGGCGGACGCGCTCACCCTCGTGCAGCACCGAGAAGATCTCGCGGCCGACCCCGTCCACCAGCGGAACACCCGCCTCGACCAGGATCTCCGGGCCGAGGTTGGGATAGCGGCCGCTGATCGAGTCGGCGACGTTCACCACCGCCGCGACCTGGCAGTCGACCAGCGCCTCGGCGCTGACCCGGTCCAGGTCGACGTGGTCGATGACGGCGATCTCGCCCGGCTTCAGCCGTTTGGTGAGATTCTTGGTACGGCGGTCCAGCCGAACCACTCCGGCGATCCCGGGCAGCTCAGTCGGTCGTGCTCTACGCAGGCTGGGCAGTTTCATCGCGCTCTCATCCTGCCATGTCAAGAGCCCCCTCCCCGCCTTTTCACGCCGGGAGAGCGTATTCATCGACTGGTACCCGCGCGCCGTGGCGTCAAATCATTCTTTTGGCGGAGGGCTCAGCGCTTCTTCTTGCGCCGTTTGGTGTGACGCTCCGCGGCCAGCGCCAGCAGCTCCTCGGCGTGCGCCTGGGCCGCGTCGGAGTTCTCCAGGCCGGCCATCATCCGCGACAGCTCCTTCAGCCGGCCCTCGTCGTCCAGCGCGACCAGGCCGCTGGTGGTCACCGAACCGTCGTCACTCTTCAGCACGACCGCGTGACGATCCGCGAACGCCGCCACCTGCGGCAGGTGGGTGACGACGATGACCTGCGCCTTCTCCGCCAGCCGGGCCAGCCGCTTGCCGACCTCGACCGCGGCCCGCCCGCCGATCCCGGCGTCGATCTCGTCGAACACCAGCGTCGGCACCGGGTGGGTGTCGGACAGGATCACCTCGAGCGCGAGCATCACCCGGGACAGCTCACCGCCGGACGCCGCCTTCTGCAGTGGGCGGGCCGGGCTGCCCGGGTTCGCCGCGAAGCAGAACTCGATCTCGTCCGCGCCGTACGGGCCCGGTGCGGTCTCGTGCACCTCGACCGTCAGCGTCGCGTGCGGCATCGCCAGCCCGGTCAGCTCCTCCGACACCGCGACCCCGAGCCGCTGCGCCGCTTCCCGCCGGGCCGCACCGATGGTGGCGCCCAGCTCGGTCAGCTGAGCCTGCAGCTCGGCCTTCTCGGCGGTCAGCTGCTCGACCCGCTCGTCGCTGCCGTCCAGCTCGGTCAGCCGCTCGGCGGACCGCTTCGCCCACTCGATCACCTCGTCGACAGTGCCCTCGGCGTCGCCGTACTTGCGGATCAGGCCGGTCAGCAGGCTGCGGCGCTCGCTCACCACCGCCAGCCGCGCGGGATCGGTGTCCACGTCTGCGACGTACGACGACAGCTCGCCGGCCAGGTCCGCCGCGAGGTAGCCGAGCTCCCCGGCGCGATCGGCCAGCTCGGCCAGCTTCGCGTCGTGCTCCCGTTCGCCGTCGAGCACCTGCTTGGCCAGCGACAGCAGCCCCAGTACGTCGCTCGGCCGGGTCGAGTCGAGGTCCTCGGACGCGAGCGCCTCCCCCGCCGTCGTCGCCGCGGTCCGCAGACCGTCGGCGTACGCGAGCCGGTCCTCCTCGGCGGCCAGCTCCACGTCCTCACCAGGTCGCGGATCCGCCTTGGCGATCTCGTCGAGCCCGAAGCGCAGCAGGTCCGCCTCGGCCAGCCGGTCGCGCTGGCGGGTGGTCAGCTCGGTGAGCTCCGCCTCGACCTCCCGATGCCGCCGGTACGCCGTCGTGTACTCGCCGAGTGGAGCCAGCACCGGCTTGCCCGCAAAGGTGTCCAGCGTCTCGCGCTGACGAGCCGGCTGCAGCAGACGCCACTGGTCGGCCTGGCCGTGGATCGCGACCAGGTCACCGGAGACCTCGGCCAGCACCGACACCGGCACCGACGCGCCACCCAGGAACGCCCGGGAACGACCCTCCGACGACAACTCACGCGCGATCAGCAGCTCGTCGTCGTCCAGCTCGCCGCCGCGGTCCTCGGCCTGCTGCACGATCGACCGCGGCACAGCACTCGCCCGGCCCTCGACCCGCGCCCGCCGGACGCCGTGCCGGACCAGGCCGCTGTCGGCCCGGCCGCCGAGCAGCATGTTCACGCCGGTCACGACCATCGTCTTGCCCGCGCCGGTCTCGCCGGTGACCGCGGTGAAACCCGGATCGAGGTCCAGCGTGGCGTCCTCGATCACGCCCAACCCGGTGATGCGGATCTCCGACAACATCTAGGTCTCCTCTTGTGCACTTCGTTTGCGGCGGTGCTCGGCCGCGCCGCGCCACCCCAGCACGGGCAGGTCGAACTTGGCCACCAGCCGGTCGGTGAACGGCGCCTCGTGCGCCCGGGCCAGCCGGACCGGGGTCTTGCCGCGCCGGACCTGGATCCGGGCGCCCGGCGGCACCTCGACCATCCGGCGCCCGTCACACCACAGCACGCCGCGACCGTGCCAGGCGGCGACCAGCTCGACCGTCAGCTGGGAGTTCGGCGCGACCACGATCGGGCGGGAGAACAACGCGTGTGCGCTCAGCGGGACCAGCAGGATCGCCTCGACGTCCGGCCAGACGATCGGGCCACCGGCGGAGAACGCGTACGCCGTACTGCCGGTCGGGGTGGCCAGCACGACGCCGTCGCAGCCCCAGCGCGACAGTGGCCGGCCGTCGACCTCGACCAGCACCTCGAGCATCTTCTCCCGGGCCGCCTTCTCCACCGACGCCTCGTTCAGCGCCCAGGTGTCGAAGATCAGGTCGTCGCCGACGAACACGTCGACCGCGAGCGTCATCCGCTCCTCGACGGTGTAGCTGCGGTCGACCACGACCTCGACGATCCGCTCCAGGTCCTCCACCTCGGCCTCGGCCAGGAAGCCGACGTGGCCCAGGTTGACGCCGAGCACCGGCGTACCGTGCGGGCGGGCCAGTTCGGCGCCGCGCAGGATCGAGCCGTCGCCGCCGAGCACGATGATCAGCTCGACGTCCTGCGCCGCCTGGTCGGCGTCGTCGGCGATCTCGGCCGGGTGCAGGTCGAGCTCCGCGGCCTCCGCGCCGACCAGCCGGACCACGATGCCCGCGGCGGTCAGCAGCCGGTGTGTCTGGCGGGCGACCTCGACCGCCAGGTCGCGGCCGGTGTGCGTCACCAGCAGGACGCGCCGCGGCTCGGTGTCGACCGGCTCAACCACGCGGACCTGCCTTCTGCTCGCTCACAGCGTCACTCACCGGGTACTCATCGGGGACCGTTCTCGACGGCGTTCTGGAGCATCGTCTCATCGAGAGGTGGTGCCGAACGCCGTATCCACAGGAAGTACTCGACATTTCCGGACGGGCCGGGCAACGGGCTGGCCGCGACACCCTGCACTCCCCAGCCCAGCTCGGCCGCCTTCGCCGCCACGCCGCGCACCGCGTCGGCGCGCAACTCGGGATCGCGCACGACGCCGCCCTTGCCGAGCCGCTCCTTGCCGACCTCGAACTGCGGCTTGACCATCAGCACCAGGTCGCCGTCCGGTTTCACCACCGCGAGCAGCGCCGGCATCACCAGCGTGAGCGAGATGAAGCTCAGGTCGCTGACCACCAGATCGACCGGCTCCCCGCCGATCGCCTCCAGCGTCAGCGTGCGGACGTTCGTCCGGTCCATCACCGTCACGCGCTCGTCGGTCTGCAACGCCCACACCAGCTGGCCGTAGCCGACGTCGACCGCGATCACACTCGCGGCGTCGTTGCGCAGCAGCACATCGGTGAATCCACCGGTGGACGCGCCGGCGTCAAGGCACCGCCGCCCCTTCACCTGTACGCCGCTGAACGCCTCCAGCGCACCGATCAGCTTGTGCGCGCCGCGACTCGCATATCCCGGGTCGTCGACCTCGGAGGTGTCGACGAGGATCGCGGCGTCGGCCCCAACACCCGTGGCCGGTTTGGTTGCCACGGTCCCCGCGACCTTCACGCGTCCCGCGGCCACCAGTTCGCTGGCGTGCTCACGCGATCTGGCCAGCCCACGCCGTACCAGCTCCGCATCCAGCCGAGACCGCTTGACGCCTCCCTTGGCCACGCGACCCTTTCCAGTCAGCCCCGGTCGCCCGGTTCGGCGTCCGCCTCCACCAACGCCGACTGCAACCGCTCGTGCAGCTCGGCGTAAACCTCCGCATGCTCACTCACCGGCAGGTCCCGCAACCCGTCGAGCCGCGCCATCGTCTCCTCCACCAGAGGATGAGCGTCATCCTCGGAGAACTCGCGGCTCTGTCCGGCCGGCTCAGCCCCGCTCGACTCGCGACCTGCCGGGTCCTCCGCTGCCGAGTAGCTCCTCCCAGGAACCGCCGCATTGCCGCGCGCCTGGTCGTAAGTGCTCTGCTCAAGCGTCTCGCGCTCGTCTGCACTTGAAATGGAGGTGGGCTGGGCGCCGGGACTCGGCTGGCCGGACGGCGCGGCCGGACGAGGCGCGAAGCCCTGCGACGGCGGTGCCGGACGGGGTGGGAATCCGGGCGGCCCAGGACGCGGCGGCGTACCGGCCGGAGGCGCGGGCTTCGGCGCGAACCCACCGGGCGCCCCCGGCTTCGGCGCGAACCCGCCCGGAACACCGGGCGTCGGAGTGTTCGCCGCCGGTGCCGCCGGGCTGGGAGCAGTTTCCGGTGCAGACGCGGCGGCCTTGGCGGCTTCCTCGGCCTCCAGCTCAGCCATCAGCTCGGCTTCAGCACGCCGCTCGGCCTCGAGCTCCGCCGCGAACTCGGCCTCGGCCCGTCGCTCGGCCTCCAGCTCCGCCTCGGCGCGCCGCTCGGCCTCCTCGGCCGCGAGCTCCGCCTGGAACTCCGCCTCAGCACGCCGTTCGGCTTCCTCGACGGCAGCGTCGTCCACCGAAGCCGCGAAGGTCTGCTCGGTGTTCTCCGGCTCCGGCTCGGTGTCGTAGTCCGGCGCCGGGCGCTCGGTCTCCGGGTCGAAGCCCGGCTCGACGTCCGGGTTGAACGCGGGCACCTGCTCACCAGGGTGGTCGGTCACGTCACGCCTTCTTCGCCGGCGCCTTCTTGGCCGCCTTCTTCACCGCGGGCTTCTTCGCCGCCGGCGCCGCGGGCTGCTTCGCCGTGCTCTTGGCCGCGGGCGCCGACAGCGGCTCGGACTTCTCCGCCGCGGCCGCCGCTGTACCGGCTGCCGTCGCCGCGACCGATCCGGCCGCCTCGGCAGCGGCCCGCGTCTCGGCCAGCTCCCGCTCGAGCCGGTCCACCCGCCGCTCCAGTACGCCGACCTCCTCGCTGCGCACGAAGCCGAGCCGCGACACCGCGCCCTCGACCTCGTTCGCCACGATGGCCTGCAGCAACTGCCGGTTGCTCTTGCTGGTGGCAACGATCTCGTCGGCCAGGTCGGTGACCTTGGTCGTCAGTGCGTCGGCCCCCGTCTGCTGCAGCAGCGCCTTCGCCGCCTGCTGGGCCCGCTGCCGGGTCACCTCGGTCAGGCCGTTCGCCAGCTGTACGTAGCCGCGCAGTGCGTCCATCACCATGACTGCCTCCTCGCGTCGTCCCAGCAACGGTATCGCGCCGACTGTCTCACACCACCCCGGACGCCCCCGGCCAGCCAGTTCACCGACAACCGCCGGTCCGTGTAGAACTGCCCCATGCGCCTGGCGACCCCCTGGTACCGCGCCTTCTGCGCGACAGTGCTGGTCGCAATCGGCCTGGCAGTCGTAGCCGGCCTCGCCGAGCCGGACACACCCACCAGCGAACCGAACTGGCCCGGCTGGCTCTTCCTCGCCGTCGACCTGGCCCTGCTGTTCCGCGCCGCCCGCCTCGGCCTCACCCTCACCGCCGACACCCTGGTCGTCCGATCCTGGCTCACCACCCGCCGCATCCCGCTCGCGGACATCACCGCCGTACATTCCGCGTACTACGACGGCTGGTGGGGCACGAACTGCGAGTGCCTCAACCAGCTGGAACTCGAACTCCGCGACAGGGAGCACCCGCTGCCCGTACGAGCCGTCGTCGCCACCACGCGCAGCCGCCGCATCGCCCGGATCGCGCACCAGCTCAGACAGCGCCTCTGACAGCGATCCGAGAGTGCCGACCTACTTGTCGAGCCCCACCCGATGCAATGCGGCGTCGATCGCGATCGAGCCGAGCGCGGGACCCGGCTTCGGCAGCGGACGGCGGCCGCGGGTGGCCGATTTCGCGGTCGGCTTGGTGGTCTTCGCGGGCTGGTCGGTGGCGGCCCACACGGCGGACAGGATCGCGCGCAGTCCGTCGTACGGCTCGCCCTCGCCCTTCACCGTGACGGAGCCGTTGACGACCTCGGCCGTCCAGCCCTCGCAGGTGTGCTTGCCACCCTCCACCTGTACGCCGGGCTGCGGCTGCGCGAGCGCGCTCAGGTCCGGCGCGATGTACGTCGGCCGCTGGTCCTTCGGCGCGCGCGCCAGGTCATGCGCGTCGTGCACACCGGTCGCGACCCACAGGCTGGCGATGCCGACCGCGTGCGCACCGGCGATGTCGGAGTCGAGCCGGTCGCCGATCATCAGCGGCCGTTTCGCCTTCAGGCGTTCGATGCTGGTCTCCAGCAGCGGCGGCTCGGGCTTGCCGGCCACCACCGGGTCGACCTCGACCGCGGCCCGGATCGCCTGCACCAGCGTCCCGTTGCCGGGCGCCATGCCGCCCGCGGTCGGGATGGTCAGGTCGAGGTTCGTCGCGTACCACTTCGCGCCCTCGTTGATCGCGTGCGCGCCGTCCGCGAGCATCACCCAGCTGACGTCAGGGTGGAACCCCTGCGCCACCGCGACCGGGTGCGCGTCGCTCGACCGCACCGGGCGCATCCCGTACTCCTCCAGCGCCGTGGTCAGCCCTTCGCCGCCGACCACGAGCACCGGCGAACCCGCCGGGAACTCCGCGGCGATCAGCTTCGCCGCGGCCTGCGCCGAGGTGACCACGTCGTCGGCGGTCACCTCCAGGCCGAACGACGCGAGGTGCTCGGCGACCACCGCGGCCGGCCGGCTCGCGTTGTTGGTGATGTACCCGATCCGCAGGCCTTCCTTCGCGGCCTTGCGCAGGTTCTCCGGCGCGTCCGGGACCGGGTCCGGGCCGACGTAGACGACGCCGTCGAGATCCAGCAGCGCCACGTCGTACCGGGCGGCGAGCGGTTCGTCACAGGCCGACAGTGGTGTGGGCGCTTCGCGTTTCGCCGTCATCGGTCCCCCCGTACGATGCCGCCCATGTCGGATGCCACCCTGCGCCTGGAGCCGTTGCGTGCCTGGCGGTTCGTCGCGGGCAAGGTGAGCGGACTCGGCGCGGTCACGTCACCGCCGTACGACGTGCTGGAACCGGCGCTGGTCCGGCGGCTGACTGATTCTGATCTGCACAACATGGTGAGGCTCATCCTTCCACGCGACCCTGAACTCGGTTCCAGCCGGTACGACGGCGCCGCCCGGCGGCTGATCGACTGGCAGCGCGCAGGGGTTGTCGTCCAGGACCGGAGGCCCGCCCTCTACGTCTACGAGCAGCAGTTCCAGGGGGCGGTGCTCTGCGGCCTGGTCGGGGCGCTGACGCTCGACCCCGAGCGCCGGGTGGTGCTCCCGCACGAGAACGTGATGCCCCAGTGGGTCGATGACCGGTTCGACCTGATGACCGCCACCGACGCGGACCTGGAACCCATCCTGCTCGCGTACGGCGGTGGTGGCGCGGCCAGCGACGCCGTCGACGCGGCCCGCTCGGGTGAACCCTGGCTGGTCGCCGACACCGAGAACGGCGCGCACCACCGGATCTGGCGGATCGAGAACCCCGACGAGCTCGCGGTGATCGCCGCCGAGCTCGCGCAGCACGAGGCCCTCATCGCCGACGGCCACCACCGGTACGCGGCGTACCTGGAGAGGGCCCGGCGCGAGCCGCACCGAGCAGGGACGTCCGCGGGGCTCGCCATGCTGGTCGACCACGAGCGGCATCCGCTCACCCTGGACCCGATCCACCGGCTCGTGCC
Source organism: Kribbella sp. CA-253562 (assembly GCF_050942265.1). GTDB lineage: Bacteria > Actinomycetota > Actinomycetes > Propionibacteriales > Kribbellaceae > Kribbella. The sequence goes on from NZ_CP192049.1 coordinate 7,481,688, forward strand.
GGGGTTGTCGCTGGAGACAGTGCAGCGCCGTACGCCGGAGAGCTGGCAGGTGCTGCCTGGGCGGGTTGACGACGTGCCGGACCGGGTGGCTGTCTCCGACGGGTCGTCCTGGGTCACGCTGCGGTCCACTGCTTACCGGGTGGAGCCGACGGTGGCCCTGCTACACGAGGAGCTGTTGCCGGCGTGGGGCGTTCCGGTGGACGACGTGACGTTCCACCACGCGCTGGCAGACGCACTGGCGCTGGCCGGGCCCTCACGGGCCGCTGTGGAGCTCGTGGCGCCTCGGCTGGACCAGGTGCTGCAGTCTGCTGTCCGGGGCATCGTGCTGCCGCAGAAGGCGACGTCGTTCGGGCCGAAGCCGCGGGTGGGGTTGTTGTTCCGCACGCTCGACTGATCCTGAACGCAGAAAAGCCCGGGACAGTGTCCCGGGCTTTTCCGTTCGGTCAGTTCTTGCCGGCGTCGTTGACGTCGACGTCGACCTGACCGTCGAGCGCGTCGTCGACCACCAGGTCGTCCGTGCTGTCGGCCACCGAGTCGTCCTCGGCGTCGTCCGGCTCGGCGGCGTCCACCTCTTCGACTGCGTCGGTCGCCTCGTCGTCCTGGTCGAGCTCGTCGTCCTCGTCGGTGACCTCGACGATCACGTCGTCGTCCTCGTCGTCGAGGTCGGTGAAGTGCAGGCCTTCCAGCTCCGCGGCACGCTCGGCGGCCCCGGTCGAACCGTCGGCATCCGCACCCGCGGCGCGGTGGAACCAGATCAGCGCGTCCTCGGTCCGGCCCGCCTCGGCCAGCGCGTCGGCGTACGCGTACCGCAAGCGCGGCAGCCACTCGGCGCGCGTGCGCTTGGTCAGCTCCGGCACCTCGAGGGTCTGGATCGCCGCCGCGGTCTGGCCCATGTCCCGCCGGGCGCCGGCCGCGACGATCAGCATCTCGATCTGGGTGGCCTCCTCGAGCTGCAGCACGATCGGCTCCCGGGACAGCGCGAGCGCCTTCTCCGGCCGGCCGAGCGCGCGCTCGCAGTCGGCCATCATCGCCAGCACCTCGTGGTTGCCGGTCATCCGCCGGACCGCACGGAACTCGGTCAGCGCCTCGTCGTAGTGCTCAGCCAGGTACGCCGTGATGGCGACCGCCTCGCGGACACCACCCAGTCGCGCGGCCAGCCGGCGCGCCGTCCGGGCGTGCTGGTAGGCCAGCTCGGGATTGTCGTCGAGGAACTGTCCGGACGCGACCAGGTGCTGCGCGACGAGGTCGGCCAGGCTGCGCGGCAACGACCGCAGCTCCGCCTTGACCCCACGGTCGAGCTCCGCACCGGTGATGCCGGCCGGGATCGCCGGGTCGTCGCGCCGCGGACCAGCCTTCTCCTCGTCCCGCCGGTCGTCCCGCCGATTGTCACGGCCCCGGACGTCCCGCCGTCCCGCAACCCGCTCGTCCCGCCGAGGCCCACCGGTTCCCCGCTGATCCCGACCACCACGCTCTTCGCGCCGGAACCCACCGGACCGCTCAGCCCCACGGGCGCCACCACGGTCATCGCGGTTGAATCCACCGGACCGCTCGCCACCACGCGAAGCACCGCGCTCGTCCCGCTGGAACCCACCGGACCGCTCGGCTCCACGCGCACCACCGCGATCGTCACGGTTGAACCCACCGGACCGCTCACCACCGCGCGAACCGCCACGGTCGTCACGCGAGAACCCACCGGACCGCTCGCCACCACGCGCACCACGGTCATCGCGGGGGAAGCCGCCAGAGCGCTCCGCACCCCGCGAACCACCGCGATCGTCGCGCGGGAAGCTGCCGGAGCGCTCACCACCGCGGTCGTCCCGCTGATAGTCACTGCGGTCGTCACGCCGGAAACCGCCGTCGCGAGCTCCGCGGTCATCGCGGTCGTCACGGCGGAAACCGCCGGCCGGCCGCTCAGCGCGTCCACCGGACCGATCGTCCCGCCGGAAGCCACCGTCACGCGCGCCGCCCCGGTCGTTCCGCGAACCTCCGCGGTCGTCGCGGCCGCCGCCCGCGCGAGACCCACCGCGGTCGTCACGTGAACCACTGCGGTCGTCTCTCGAGCCTCCGCGGTCGTCGCGCTGACTGGCACGCGGACCTGCGGGACGCTCGTCGCGCCGGAAACCGTCCTGGTCGCGCCGGCCGCGGTACCCACCACGGTCGTCGCCCCGGGAGTCACCGGACAGCTGACCCTTGAACGGATCCCGCTCGCCCTTGTCGTCCCCACGGGAACCGGCGAATCCCCGACGGTTGTCACCGTCACGGGGAGCGCCGGCACGCGGTCCACCAGTCCGAGGAGCGCCTCCGCTGCGGGGAGCTCCACTCGAACGGGGAGCCCCACTCGAACGGGGAGCCCCACCCGAACGGGGAGCTCCACCGGAGCGCGGCGCACCGCCGCTGCGCGGACCGCCGGTCCGGGGACCGTCTCCACGACTGGACGCGCCTCGGTAGCCGGAGCCACCAGAGGAACCAGAACTGCTTGATCCACCCGAGCTGCCGGCGCCCGATCGACCACGGCCAGTGGAGTCGGAACGCCCACCGCCTGCTCGACCGGGACGCCCGGCACCGCCGGACGAACCACGGCGATCACCCGAGCCGGGACGGGGGTTGCGAGGTGGCGTAGCCACGGTGACTCCTAACGGTCATACGAGGTTGTAGCGCTCAGACAAAAGTACAGGGTGCCGGACGTGCTCTCGGACCCCCGACAAATGTTAAGGGCCACCCGGATGGGGTGGCCCTTAACAGTGTGAATGTCCGGCGACGTCCTACTCTCCCACGACCTCCCGGTCGCAGTACCATCGGCGCTGTCGGGCTTAACTTCCAGGTTCGGAATGGAGACTGGGTGTTTCCCCGACGCTATGGTCACCGTAACTCTATAGAAATATCAACCAACCACACACTCAACCACATACCGGGTTGGGGGTTGACCGTATTCCGGGAACCGTACAGTGAACGCGAACATCGTTTACGCAGCAAATATCGTCTCAATGTATGACCACCCGAAGGTGGTGTTGAGACAAGCCCTCGGCCTATTAGTACCAGTCAGCTCCACACCTTACGGCGCTTCCACTTCTGGCCTATCAACCCAGTGGTCTACTGGGGGCCTTACCCGATTAACTCGGTGGGAGACCTCATCTTGAAGCGTGCTTCCCGCTTAGATGCTTTCAGCGGTTATCACTCCCGAACGTAGCCAACCAGCCGTGCTCCTGGCGGAACAACTGGCACACCAGAGGTTCGTCCACCCCGGTCCTCTCGTACTAGGGGCAGCCCTTCTCAAGTCTCCTGCGCGCGCAGCGGATAGGGACCGAACTGTCTCACGACGTTCTAAACCCAGCTCGCGTGCCGCTTTAATGGGCGAACAGCCCAACCCTTGGGACCTACTCCAGCCCCAGGATGCGACGAGCCGACATCGAGGTGCCAAACCATCCCGTCGATATGGACTCTTGGGGAAGATCAGCCTGTTATCCCCGGGGTACCTTTTATCCGTTGAGCGACGGTGCTCCCACATGCCACCGCCGGATCACTAGTTCCGACTTTCGTCCCTGCTCGACATGTCTGTCTCACAGTCAAGCTCCCTTGTGCACTTACACTCGACACCTGATTGCCAACCAGGCTGAGGGAACCTTTGAGCGCCTCCGTTACCTTTTAGGAGGCGACCGCCCCAGTCAAACTACCCACCAGGCACTGTCCCTGATCCAGATAATGGACCGAAGTTAGACAGCCAGAACAACCAGAGTGGTATTTCAACGATGACTCCACCCGAACTGGCGTCCGGATTTCACAGTCTCCCACCTATCCTACACAAGTTGTACCGACCACCAATACCAAGTTGTAGTAAAGGTCCCGGGGTCTTTCCGTCCTGCTGCGCGTAACGAGCATCTTTACTCGTAATGCAATTTCGCCGAGTCCATGGTTGAGACAGCGCCCAAGTCGTTACGCCATTCGTGCAGGTCGGAACTTACCCGACAAGGAATTTCGCTACCTTAGGATGGTTATAGTTACCACCGCCGTTTACTGGCGCTTAAGTTCAAAGCTTCGCCGGCCTAAACCAGCTAACCTGTCCCCTTAACGTTCCAGCACCGGGCAGGCGTCAGTCCGTATACATCGAATTACTTCTTCGCACGGACCTGTGTTTTTAGTAAACAGTCGCTTGGGCCTGGTCTCTGCGGCCATCAACGCTTCCACCAGCAAGTGGTGTAACGCATCCGGCCCCCCTTCTCCCGAAGTTACGGGGGCATTTTGCCGAGTTCCTTAACCATGGTTCACTCGATCGCCTTGGTATTCTCTACCTGATCACCTGTGTCGGTTTGGGGTACGGGCGGCTCTAACACTCACTACGAAGTTTTTCTTGGCAGCATGGGATCATCCACTTCCCCTAAACGGGTCCGCCTCGGTTCTCAGGCTCAATGAGACACGGATTTGCCTATGCCTCGCCCTACCACCTTGCCCGCGGATCAGCTTGCGCCTACCATCGCCGCGGCTGGACTGCCCTCCTGCGTCACTCCTTAGTGCACCTAATACCACCTAGGGTCAACAGATCCACTACTTGGCCCGAAGGCCGCCTAGCTTCTCGGTCTTAGCATCAGTGACCTCGGTCGGGTCGTGTTAATGCCGGTACGGGAATATCAACCCGTTGTCCATCGACTACGCCTGTCGGCCTCGCCTTAGGTCCCGACTTACCCAGGGCAGATTAGCTTGACCCTGGAACCCTTGATCATTCGGCGGACGGGTTTCTCACCCGTCATTCGCTACTCATGCCTGCATTCTCACTCGTGCAGCCTCCACAACTAGATCACTCTGCTGCTTCACACGCTGCACGACGCTCCCCTACCCATCCACACACCTGGACCAGATCCGAAGACCCAGCCGAGTACAAATGTGAATGCCACAGCTTCGGCGGATTGCTTGAGCCCCGCTACATTGTCGGCGCGGAATCACTTGACCAGTGAGCTATTACGCACTCTTTCAAGGGTGGCTGCTTCTAAGCCAACCTCCTGGTTGTCTGGGCAACTCCACATCCTTTTCCACTTAGCAATCGCTTAGGGGCCTTAGCTGGTGATCTGGGCTGTTTCCCTCTCGACTACGGAGCTTATCCCCCGCAGTCTCACTGCCGCGCTCTCACTTACCGGCATTCGGAGTTTGGCTGATTTCGGTAAGCCGGTAAGCCCCCTAGACCATCCAGTGCTCTACCTCCGGTAAGAAACACGCGACGCTGCACCTATATGCATTTCGGGGAGAACCAGCTATCACGGAGTTTGATTGGCCTTTCACCCCTATCCACAGGTCATCCCCCAGGTTTTCAACCCTGGTGGGTTCGGTCCTCCACGCGGTCTTACCCGCGCTTCAACCTGCCCATGGATAGATCACTCCGCTTCGGGTCTAGAGCATGCGACTCAAACGCCCTATTCAGACTCGCTTTCGCTACGGCTACCCCACACGGGTTAACCTCGCCACATACCACTAACTCGCAGGCTCATTCTTCAAAAGGCACGCCGTCACACCCCACAAGTGAGGAGCTCCGACGGATTGTAGGCAACCGGTTTCAGGTACTATTTCACTCCCCTCCCGGGGTACTTTTCATCTTTCCCTCACGGTACTAGTCCGCTATCGGTCACCAAGAAGTATTTAGGCTTAGCGGGTGGTCCCGCCAGATTCACACGAGATTTCAAGAGTCCCGTGCTACTCGGGAAAACACTCGGAAGTCACTGTCTTACGCCTACGGGGCCATTACCCACTACGGCCCGGCATTCCAACCGGTTCGACTTCAACAATGATTTATAACTCCCTGGACCCACGGCATTAGGCCCTGAATGCTCCCACAACCCCACATACGCAACGCACGCCGGCTATCACACGCACATGGTTTAGCCTCATCCGCTTTCGCTCGCCACTACTCACGGAATCACTATTGTTTTCTCTTCCTGCGGGTACTGAGATGTTTCACTTCCCCGCGTTCCCTCCAGAACCCTATGTGTTCAGGAACTGGTAACTGGCTTTAGAATGCCAGCTGGGTTTCCCCATTCGGACACCCCCGGATCACAGCTTGGTTGCCAACTCCCCGGGGCTTATCGCAGGCTCCTACGTCCTTCATCGGCTCTTGGTGCCTAGACATCCACCGATTGCCCTTAGTAGCTTGTCACACATACAAAGGAACAATAAAAATCGCTACAAAAGATGCTCGCGTCCACTATACAGTTCTCAAAATACGGGCAGGAACACCAACCCTGAACCACCACTACCCTCGGATCGCGACCATCAGGGGAAAACCCACCCTTTCAAGTCACCATCACCAGGAGTTTGGTGAGAGCCGGCCCCAACCACACCCCACACCAAATCCGCAAAGATTCAATGTGGAAGCGGCCTCAAGAAACCAAACCATCCCTGTCACCAGGGGCGGCCCGATTCCTCAGGACCCAACAGCGCGCCTCGGCCTTTCACCCGTCCTCACTCCTGTTCCACGCCCACCAAAGCGGGCAGTACTAAGTCGATCAGACGAGATCCTGGCCTAATGGTCAATGTTCCACATTCCGAAGCATCATCGCCCTGGAACGGACGTCCAGGAAACGACGAGTAGACACCGGACTCCTAAGAGCCGGCGTCAATGCTCCTTAGAAAGGAGGTGATCCAGCCGCACCTTCCGGTACGGCTACCTTGTTACGACTTCGTCCTAATCGCCAGCCCCACCTTCGACGGCTCCCTCCACAAGGGTTAGGCCACCGGCTTCGGGTGTTGCCGACTTTCATGACGTGACGGGCGGTGTGTACAAGGCCCGGGAACGTATTCACCGCAGCGTTGCTGATCTGCGATTACTAGCGACTCCGACTTCATGGGGTCGAGTTGCAGACCCCAATCCGAACTGAGACCGGCTTTTTGGGATTCGCTCCACTTTGCAGTTTCGCAGCCCTTTGTACCGGCCATTGTAGCATGCGTGAAGCCCTGGACATAAGGGGCATGATGACTTGACGTCATCCCCACCTTCCTCCGAGTTGACCCCGGCAGTCTCCTATGAGTCCCCACCATAACGTGCTGGCAACATAGGACGAGGGTTGCGCTCGTTGCGGGACTTAACCCAACATCTCACGACACGAGCTGACGACAGCCATGCACCACCTGTATAGGACCCTTACGGACCCCCCATCTCTGGAGGATTTCCCTATATGTCAAACCCAGGTAAGGTTCTTCGCGTTGCATCGAATTAATCCGCATGCTCCGCCGCTTGTGCGGGCCCCCGTCAATTCCTTTGAGTTTTAGCCTTGCGGCCGTACTCCCCAGGCGGGGCGCTTAATGCGTTAGCTGCGGCACGGAGGACGTGGAATGTCCCCCACACCTAGCGCCCAACGTTTACGGCGTGGACTACCAGGGTATCTAATCCTGTTCGCTACCCACGCTTTCGCTCCTCAGCGTCAGGTAAGGCCCAGAGAGCCGCCTTCGCCACCGGTGTTCTTCCTGATATCTGCGCATTCCACCGCTACACCAGGAGTTCCGCTCTCCCCTGCCTACCTCTAGTCTGCCCGTATCGGAAGCAGGCTCGGAGTTAAGCTCCGAGTTTTCACTCCCGACGTGACGAACCGCCTACGAGCCCTTTACGCCCAATAATTCCGGACAACGCTCGGACCCTACGTATTACCGCGGCTGCTGGCACGTAGTTGGCCGGTCCTTCTTCTGCAGGTACCGTCACTCTCGCTTCGTCCCTGCTGAAAGAGGTTTACAACCCGAAGGCCGTCATCCCTCACGCGGCGTTGCTGCGTCAGGCTTTCGCCCATTGCGCAATATTCCCCACTGCTGCCTCCCGTAGGAGTCTGGGCCGTGTCTCAGTCCCAGTGTGGCCGGTCGCCCTCTCAGGCCGGCTACCCGTCGACGCCTTGGTAGGCCATTACCCCACCAACAAGCTGATAGGCCGCGAGCCCATCCCCAACCGCCAGAACTTTCAACCCCAAACCATGAAGTTCGAAGTGATATCCGGTATTAGACCCCGTTTCCGAGGCTTATCCCGAAGTTGAGGGTAGGTTGCTCACGTGTTACTCACCCGTTCGCCGCTCGTGTACCCCCGAAGGGGCCTTACCGCTCGACTTGCATGTGTTAAGCACGCCGCCAGCGTTCGTCCTGAGCCAGGATCAAACTCTCCGTTGAAATCTATATATCCACCACAACCCGAAGATTGCGGAGAACAGACAAACGAAAAACGATCCATTGCAATCAGAAACAAATCAAACTGACTTGAATCCAGAAAAATTACAAAGGAATCCAATCACGAAATCAAAAAGATGACCCGTGAATGGGGGTTAATGCTAAATTTCGGCATTGACTTTCGGCACGCTGTTGAGTTCTCAAGAATCGGGCGCACACCGCGTCCTCAGCCTCTCAGCCAGGACTCCGGGGCAACCTGCGTTACTCTACCGGACCAGATCCACCGAGTCAAGACCCGATTTTTTCTGACCGTCACCCCGCGCCAGAGGCGCCGACCCGAGTCCGAAGACACGTTCCGGCTGCGTTAGCTTTGGGGGGTTCGGAGCGACCGGCCGCTTTCGCGTCCCGCGCCTCGCTCCAACAAGAAGAACAGTACGTGGCCTCGAGGTAGCCGGTCAAATCGGCGTCCGGTGGGCAGCATCACAACGGTGTAATTTGCCTCCGGCATCGACCTCGTGGGATACGTCAGCCGGCCAGAACCCCTGCGAACGAACGCTTCCCGCGCCGCAACACCAACGCGCTGCCGGGCAGCAGGTCGTCGGTCGTCGGCACGTACTCGGCGTCGCTGACCTTCTCGTTGTTCAGGTACGCGCCACCTTCGGACACCGTCCTGCGCGCCGCTGACTTGCTCGCCACCAGGCCGGTCTGCACCAGCAGATCTGCCACCGTCGGCATGGCCGCGGCGGATACCTCCGTGTGCGGCGCCTCCTTGAGCGCAGCCACCAGCGTCTCCGCGTTGAGCTCCCGCAGGTCCGACTGCCCGAACAGCGCCTTCGCCGCCAGCTGCACGTGCGCCGTGTCGGCCGCTCCGTGGACCAGCGTCGTCACGTCCTCCGCCAGCACTCGCTGCGCTTCCCGTGCATGCGGCCGGTCAGCGGTCGCCTTCTCCAGCTCCGCGATCTCGTCCGCGCTCCGGAACGTGTAGTAGCGCACCAGCTGCATCACGTCACGGTCGTCGGTGTTGAACCAGAACTGGTAGAACGCGTACGGCGACGTCAGCTCCCGATCCAGCCACACGGTCCCCGACTCCGTCTTGCCAAACTTGGTCCCGTCGGCCTTCGTCACCAGCGGAGTCGCCAGCGCGTGCGCCTTGCCCGACTCGGTCCGCCGGATCAGCTCGACGCCGGCGGTCAGGTTGCCCCACTGGTCACTGCCACCGGTCTGCAACGTGCACCCGTACCGCCGGTAGAGCTCCAAGTAGTCCAGCGACTGCAGCAGTACGTAGCTGAACTCCGTGTAGCTGATCCCCTGCTCCAGCCGGGCCTTCACCACCTCCCGGCCGAGCATCCGGTTCACCGGGAAGTGCTTGCCGATGTCGCGGAGGAAGTCGAGGGTGTTGAGGTCCTTGGTCCAGTCGTAGTTGTTCACCATCCGCGCCGGGTTCGGCAGCGAGGTGTCGAAGTCCAGGAAGCGCTCCACCTGGCCGCGGACCCGCTCCACCCACTGCTGGACGACGTCCTTCGGGTTCAGCACCCGCTCGGAGCTCTCCTTCGGGTCGCCGATCAATCCGGTGGCGCCGCCGACCAGCCCGATCGGGTTGTGCCCGGCCAGCTGGAGCCGGCGCAGTGTGAGCAGCTGCAGCAGGTTGCCCATGTGCAGGCTGGGCGCGGTCGGGTCGAAACCGACGTACGAGGTGATCGGTCCTTCGGCCATCGAGGCGCGCAGGGCGTCGGGATCGGTCGAGTGCGCGATCAGGCCGCGGCTGTCCAGGTCGTCGAGCACCTGCGTGCGGCTTGCGCTGTCGGTCACAGTCGGTTCTCTCCTCGGGTACGTCGGAACAGCACAAGCCTGCCAGGCGCGACCGCGGAGCGTCCCCCGGGTGTGGCTACATCGCCTCCGGCCGCGACAGTACGGCGCGCAACTGCGCCACCAGCGCGTGCCCGTCCGGGCCGTGCACGGTCGCGGCGGTCGGGCGCTGCGGGTCATGAGCGCCGGGGTCCGGGTTGGGGACCGGCAGACCGTGCGACAGCACCTGCTCGGCCGGAGTCAGCTGGCGGATGCCGATCGCCCGGACGTGCTCGGGATGCGTCTGCGCGAAGTCGCCGTACAGCTGGGGGTCGTGCTGTCCGTCGTCGCCGACCAGGACCCAGCGGACCGACGGGAACTCCTTGGCCAGCCGGCGCAGCGCCGTCCGCTTGTGCTCCTGCCCGCTGCGGAACCAGCCGGTGTTGGTCGGCCCCCAGTCGGTCATCAGCAGCGGTCCCGCCGGGTAGCCGTGCCGGGCGAGGAAGCGGGTCAGGGTCGGCGCGGTGTTCCAGGCGCCGGTCGACAGATAGAAGATCGGCGCACCCGGCTGGTCGGCCAGGAGCTCGGCGTACATCTCTGCCATGCCCGGTACGACGCGGCGCGCCGACTCGTCGCGGACGAACGTGTTCCACGCGGCGATCAACGGCCGCGGCAGCATCGTCAGCATCACCGTGTCGTCGATGTCGCTGACCAGGCCGAAGGTTGCGCCCGGGTCGGGCACGACCACCTTGCCGCGGGCCTGCCGCTCGCCGCGCACGCCCAGGCTGATCTCGTGCCAGCCCGGCGGCAGCACCACCGGCACGGCCAGGTCGACGAAGCCGCCCCGGTCGGTGAGCGCCTCGAAGGTCTGCCCGGCCACCGTGACCGACACCTTCACCTTGGTGGCCGGCGCGGTGACGAACACCCGCCAGCCCCGCACCACCTGGTCCTCGTCGTACCGGGGCTGGTTGCGCGGGTCGCGGCTCAGCACCACCCGGGCGAGCACCCGGGTGTACTCGGCGTTGCCGTAGCCGACGTGCGGGATGATCCGCTCCCGCCAGCCGCGCCGGCGCAGGAGCGTGCCGATCCCGAGATTGAACCAGTCCTCCAGCCGGGAGGAGTAGTGCGGACGGGCCATGTCCCGAACCTACCCGCCAACAGGTCTCGTACGCCTGCCCGCCCGACTGTCGGCGCAGACCTTTACGTTCTCGGTATGAGTTCACTCGGAATGTGCTTCCCCCGGACCTGGCCCGCCGGCCTGGTGACCGACGTCGCCCGCCGCCTCGAGGCCGGGGGCGCGGACGAGCTGTGGATCATCGAGGACTGCTTCTACACGGCCGGCCCGACGCTGTCCGCGGCCGCGTTGAGCGTCACCGAGCGGCTGACAGTCGGTCTCGGCATCCTGCCGGCCGTGGTCCGTACGGCGGCCGTCACGGCGATGGAGATCGCGACGCTCTGCGCGCTCGCGCCCGGCCGTTTCGTGCCGGGCATCGGCCACGGCGTGCAGGAGTGGATGGGCCAGATGGGGGTCCGGCCGAAGTCGCCGCTGACCGCGCTGGAGGAGGTCACACTCGCCGTCACCCGCCTGCTCGCCGGGGAGAACGTGTCGATGAACGGCAAGTACGTCGTACTCGACCAGGTGAAGCTCGACGCTCCCCCGGCCGACGTGCCGCCGATCCTGCTCGGGGTCCGTGGGCCGAAGTCGCTCGCGCTGGCCGGGCGGGTCGGCGGCGGGATCGTGCTCGCCGAACCGGCGTCGCCGTCGTACGTGCGGCAGGCGGTCGAGCAGGCCGGATCACCGGAGGGATTCGTGGTCGCGACGTTCAGCGCGCTCTGCGTGCGCGACGACCGCAAGACGGCGTACGAGTGGAGTGCGCCCTGGCTGGCGGCACAGCTCGACCAGAAGAACCCGGCGCTGCCGCCGCTGCCCTTCTACGACGACCTCGTCCGCCGGTACGACGAGTCCGGTGTGGACGGGCTGGTCAGCATGCCGGTCGACTGGTGGCAGGAGATCGGGCCGATCGGCACGCTCGACGACGCCGCGGCGCATCTCGACGCGCTGCAGGGCGCCGGTGTTCACCACGTCGGGCTGTTCCCTGACCCGGAGGTCGAGCACGGCCTGCCGCAGCTGGAGCACGTCGTCGCCCTGGCGAACCGCTGACCGGTGCCCCGGTCGGCCGTGATGCTGGGCCCGTGAGCTACGTCGAGATCCCCTGGACCGCCGAGGTCGCCACCACGGTGCGGAGCGAGTGGAGGATCCCGGTAGACACCGTCGAGCGCCTCACCGGCGGCGAGGAGTCCGCGGCGTACCGGGTCGGCGGCGTGGTGGTGCGCCTCGGACCGGTGGGACGTGGCACGGACGTCATGGAGTGGTGCCACCACCTCGCCCAGCGGGCACGCCAGGCCGGGGTCGACGAGGCCGTCGCACCGCTCACGGCGGCTAGCGGCGCCAGAGTGAACGGCCGGCCGGTCAGCGTGTGGCCGTTGGTGCCCGGACGCTGGCTGGATCTGGACAGCCCGGCGGAGGTCGAGCAGGCAGCGCGGTTGCTGGCTCGATTGCACCGGGCGCTACGTGGCGTGCAGCTGGTACGACGACGAGGGCGGGACGGCGGAGCCGATGGACGACGAGACGCTCGTCCAGCTGATCAGGCACCGGCTACGCGCCGAGGTGACGACGTTCGGCGGCAACGACTCGGACGACGAGTACTACAACCTCCAGCGGGAGCTCTTCGCGAAGCTCACGCCCTAGAGGCGGTCGACCACCCGGAGCCGGAGGCGGCTGAGTGCTATCTCGGCGACGGCGGCCGGCGCGGCGTCGCCGGGACGCCGAGTGGGCACGGGGTCGGACCGGTCGGCGGTCGTGATCAGCGGGCACTCCCCCGGCGTCACGGCGTGCGCGACGAAGCGCCGGACGATCTCGTTCCAGTCGGGGGCCCGGTGCAGCATCGCGTGCTTCTCGCCGTCCAGGGTCAGCAACGCGACGGGGACTCCGTCGGCCCGCAACCGGCGCGCGTACGACGCGGTGGCGGCCGGCGAGGTGATCCGGTCGGCGGTGCCGTGGGCGAAGGCGACCGGGCCGCGCAGGCGGACCACGGGTTCGCCCGCGGGCAGCCACGGCGCGAGACCGAGTACGCCGGCCACCAGCGGATGATTGCCTGCAGCAACCACTGCGCGGCCGCCCATCGAGTGACCGACCAGCACGGCGCGATCGAACCGCGCGCCGATCCGGTCGAGCACCGTGCGCAGGTCGGCGGCCGGATCCGCGGCGGTGTCGTTCCAGCCCTGGTAGCGGTAGCGCATCAGGCCGATCGCGGCGCCGGGAGCCGCCGCCCGGGCGGCCGCGGCGAACGGCCACATCCGCAGGATCGGCGGCCGCCAGCTGTGCGGAGCGGCGGTCGAGTTCTCCATGCCGCCGTGCGCGAGCAGGATCAAGTCGCGAGCACCCTTCGGCGCCGCGAGCAGATCGATGCCGGGAACGCTCACTGGTAAAGGGCCTTGGGGTCGCGGGCGATGTGCAGGAACACGTCCGGCTTGTCCAGCGGGGTGAAACCGTAGGACTGGTAGAGCGTGTGCGCGTCGGCGGTGGCGAGCATCGTCCGGCGCAGTCCGCGCAATTCCGGGTGCTCCAGCAAGGTCGACACCACGAACCGCCCGAGCCCGTGCCCGCGGTACTCGTCCAGCACGAACACGTCCGCGATCCACGCGAACGTCGCCCGGTCGGTCACCGCCCGCGCAAAACCGACCTGTGTCCCGTCCGCCGCGTAGACCCCGATGCAGAGACTGCCCTCGATCGCCTTCCGCACCACCTCCCGCGGAATCCCCGGCGACCAGTACGACGTCCGCAGGTAGCCGTGCACCACGTCGACGTCGATCCGCGCGGTGTCGTCGTCGGCGACGAACTCACCCGAGGTCCAGCGCATCAGTTCAGCACCGTCGTGATCGGCATCGACGAGTCGGCCGGCAGACCCAGCGGCGACGGCGTCTTGCCGGCCCGGACCAGCTCCGACCCGAGCGCGGCGACCATCGCGCCGTTGTCCGTGCACAACCCGGGCCGCGGCACCCGGACGGCGATGCCCGCCGCCGCGCACCGCTCCTCGGCCATCTGCCGAAGCCGCGAGTTCGCCGCGACGCCACCGCCGATCAGCAGGTGCTCGTAGCCACGGTCCTTGCACGCGTCGATCGCCTTGCGGGTCAGCACGTCGCAGACCGCCTCCTGGAACGCGGCCGCGACGTGGTTCACCGGAACGTCCTCGCCGTCGCGCCGCTTCGCCTCGACCCAGCGGGCGACCGCGGTCTTCAAACCGGAGAAGGAGAAGTCGAAGCGGTGCCGCTCCAGGTCGCGCTGGCTGGTCAGCCCGCGCGGGAACGTCACGTACGCGCGGTCGCCGCCGTCCCGTGCCGCCTTGTCGACATAGGGACCTCCGGGGAACGGCAGCCCGAGCACCCGCGCGACCTTGTCGAACGCCTCGCCGGCCGCGTCGTCGATCGTGCTGCCCATCGGCTCGACGCCCTCGGTGATGTCCTCGACCGCGAGCAGTGACGAGTGCCCGCCGGAGACCAGCATCGCGATCGCGCCCTTCGGCAGTTCACCGTGCTCGAGGGTGTCGACGGCGACGTGCGCGGCCAGGTGGTTCACGCCGTACAGGGGTTTGTCGAGGGAGAGCGCGAGGCCCTTCGCGGCGGCCACGCCGACCAGCAGCGCGCCGGCCAGGCCGGGACCGCTGGTGACGGCGATCGCGTCGACGTCGGACGGCTTCACCCCGGCGGTCTCGCAGGCGCGGCGAATGGTCGGCACCATCGCCTCCAGATGCGCCCGGCTGGCGACCTCCGGTACGACGCCGCCGAAGCGCGCGTGCTCGTCGACACTGGACGCGATCGCGTCGGCGAGCAACGTGTGCCCGCGGACCAGACCGACGCCGGTCTCGTCGCAGGACGTCTCGATGCCGAGGATCAGCGGCTCGTTCTCACTCATTCGGTTTCTCCTGCGCGTCGCATGATGACGGCGTCCTCGCCGCCGGCGTAGTAGCCACGCCGCCGGCTGATCTCCACGAAGCCGAAGCCGGCGTACAGGCCGATCGCGGCTTCGTTGCTAGCAGCAACTTCCAGTAGGACGGTGCGGCCGGGGTGCTGGTCGAGTGCGGCGGTGAGCAACCCGCGGCCCACGCCGGTACGCCGGTCGGCCGGGTCGACGGCGATCCGGAGCAGATCCACCGGGTCGTCCTGATCGGCCGGGACCAGCAGCACGACAAATCCCGCAAGACGTCCGGCCCCGGCGGTCGGTGCGTTCGCCACGGGCGCGACGGCTCCGGCCCGGGCGGTCGGGGCCTCGGCCACGAGGAGCCGGCGGTCCGACCGGGCGAACTCGTCGGCCCAGGACCGTTCGCTCCAGGCGTCCTTGGGGAAACAGGCGGCATCGAGGGTGACGACGGCCGGCTGGTCGGACGGTACGGCGGGGCGGATGTTCACTTCGGCAGCACGCTTTTCGGGCCGCCCGACATGGTCACGTCGGGGCGGCGCAGGTAGAGCGGGTCCGGGGCCGTGACCTGCAAGGTCCCGGTCACGACACCCGTGGCGAGCACCTCGGCCGACGGGTACTCGACGAGCTCCGGCTCGTCACCGATCGTCCCGGCCGCCGAGCCGGCCGAAGCGCCAGTCGCCGTGGCCCCGAGCACCTCCCCGTACAGCACCGCACCCCGCCCGATCACCGGCAACCCGGCCAGCACATGAGCGACATCGGCGGGCTTGTCGACCGCCGGTCCCTCCAGCCGGCGCCGGCTCCCATCCGCCGCAGGCCCGTCGTACAAGGCCCAGTAGATCTCCTTGCGCCGGGCATCGGTCGCGACGGCGACCGGCAGCGCGAGACTCGACTGCTTGGCCAGGATGTCGAGGCTGCACACGCCGACCACCTCGATCCCGAGCACGTCGGCCATCGTGCGCGCCGTCACCAGCCCGACCCGCAGGCCGGTGAACGGTCCCGGCCCGGTCCCGACCGCGATCCTCGTCAGGTCCTTCACCCCGACGCCGGCCGTGGCCAGCACCTCGGCGATCGCGGGCGCCAGCAGTTCCCCGTGCCGCAAGGCATCCACCGTCGTCGACGATCCGAGGACGTTTCCCGACACCGGGTCGGCGAGAGCGACCGTCACCGCCGCGCTGGAGGTGTCAAAGGCAAGCAACACGTCAGTTCCCCTCAGAACGCTGTGCGGTGACCGCCGCCTGGACGTCCGTCGTGTGGGCGGCGGTGAGACGGAGGCCGGAGGCCGCCCACCGCGCCCCGACCGGGCTGATCCGCAGGTTCCGGGTCTCGTCGACGTCGTCGTCGCCCCGGGTGATCGTGAGGTCGAGCCGGTCCGGCGCGAGGGTCTCGGCCAGGCCGTGACCCCACTCGACCACCGTGACCGCGTCCTCGAGCGACGCGTCGAGGTCCAGGTCGTCGAGCTCGGCGATGCCGCCGATCCGGTACGCGTCGACGTGCACCAGCGCCGGCCCGCCGACCAGCGACGGGTGCACGCGGGAGATGACGAAGGTCGGCGACGTGATGTCACCCCGGACCTTCAAACCGGCACCGAGTCCCTGCGTGAACGTCGTCTTGCCGGCCCCCAGATCACCCGACAGCACCAGCACGTCACCGGCCCGCAGCTGACCCGCTAGCTCCTCCGCGATCGCCCGCATCTCCTCGGCCGTCGGGACGACGAGCTCGATCGGCATCGCCTTCGCGTGGATCAGGTTCTGCCCTTCCTGCGCGACGATCGAGTAGCCCCGGCGCCGCCAGAACTCCAAGGTCTCCGGCAGTTCGACCCGCGCCACCAGCCGCACCCGGCCGAGCCCACGGCGCCGGGCGGCTTCCTCCGCGCACCCGACCATCGCGGACGCGACCCCGCGCCCCTGGAAGCGCGGGTTCACCGACACGCGTCGCAGCTCGAGCACATCACCGGCGACGTTGAACAGCATCGCGCCGGCCGGCTCCCCATCGATCCGCGCCAGCAGCCCGCCGTACGCCGCGACGGCCGCGCCGACCGTCGTCGCGTTCTCCGTCAGCGCGGTCGACGGGGGGTGCAGCGTGCGCCGGTTGGAGAACGCGTGATGGATCACGGTGACGATCTCGTCCACGTGCTCGGCCGTGGCGTCCACCACGTGCAGGTCGGTCATCTGTGTCCCAAGGATTGTTCGGCCCGCTCGATCATGCCGAGCAGGGCGGCGGTGAACTCACGGTGGTGCTCGATCAGCCCGAGGTGCCCGCAGTTGCGGACCTCGACCAGCTCCGCGCCGGGCACGTGCCGGACGATCTCCTCGCTGTGCTCGAACGGCGTCAGGTGGTCGTTGTCGCCGCCGATCACCACGCACTCCACCTTCTGCAACGGCTCCAGCGCACCGGTTTTGTCGTGCAGCGCGAAGATCGGGTAGAACTCCGCGATCACCGAGATCGGCGTCGCGGCGATCATCTCGTTGACGAACTCGGTGAAGGCCGGCGGCACCTCGGAGCCGAACGAGTACTTCCGGGTCAGCAGGTAGCTGATGTCGGTGCCGGCCTTGCGGCTGCGTTCGACCACGTCCGGGATCCGGGCCAGTGCCGCGACGGTCGGGGTCGCCAGCGTGCGGACCATCATCCCGATCCGGCCGGGCAGCGCGATCGGCACCCGGTCCAGCCCGCCCGCGCTGGTCGAGCACAGCCCGACGCCGATCACCCGGTCGCCGAACAGCTCCGGGTGCTGCTCGGCCAGCGCCATGATCGACATGCCGCCCATCGAGTGCCCGATCAGGATCACCGGCCCGCTCGGCGCGAACTTCTGCAGGATCCCGTACAGGTCGCGGCCGAGCTGGTCGATGCTGACGTTCTCCTTCGGCGACCGCCCGGACCGGCCGTGCGAGCGCTGGTCGTAGAAGACCATCGTGCCGATCCCGGCCAGGTCGCGGCGCTCGAAGTGCCAGCAGTCCATGTTCAGCCCGTAGCCGTGCGCGAAGATCAGCGTCAGGTCCTCCGGTACGGGGGCCTGCTTGCGCAACCGGCGGCGCTGCGGCTCCGGCCGCCGGGACCGCTTCAGCTCGTCCACTTCGACGTACAGCTCGAGGCCGTCGTCGGCGGTGAACACGTGCGGCGTCCCGCGCAGCGAACCGAACGGCTCGGCCTCCAGTTGCGCGCGCTGGCTGGACCTGCGCCCGATCACCTGCCGCTCGACCGCGACCCCGGCCGCCGCACCCGCGGCCAGCACTCCGACCGCCGCGCCGATCAGGCCGGCGGTGCGTGATGCCTTTGACATCAGCCGGTCTCCTCGTTGATGTACCTACGGGGAATGCGCGGACCGAGCCGGGTGACGATCTCGTAGTTGATCGTGCCGGCCGCGTCGGCCCAGTCGTCGGCGGTCGGTTCGCCGTCGGTGCCTGGTCCGAACAGCACGACCTCGTCACCGGCCGCGGCCTCGTCGTCCTCGAGGTTCACCACGCATTGGTCCATGCAGATCCGGCCGACGACCGTACGCCGCTCACCGCGCGCCTGGACCGGGCCGCCGTTCGAGGCGTGCCGGGGCAGGCCGTCGCCGTACCCGATCGGGATCAGGCCGAGCGTCGACGGCCGCGGCGCCGTCCAGGTCAGTCCGTACGAGACGCCGGCGCCGGTCGGCACTCGCTTCACCATCGCCAGCCGCGCCTTCAGCGTCATCGCCGGGCGCAGGCCGAGCTCGGCCGACGGGAGCGCGTGACCGAACGGCGACAGCCCGTACGTCGCGATGCCGGGCCGGACCAGGTCGAAGTGCGTCTCGGGCAGCGCGAGCGTGCCGGCCGAGTTCGCCAGGTGCTTGAAGCCGGGGTCGATGCCGAACGACTCGGCCACGTCGATCGCGGCGTTGAAGGTCTCGACCTGCGCCTCGTTCGCCGGGCTCTTCGGCTCGTCGGCGCTGGCCAGGTGCGACCAGATGCCGGTGATCACCACCCGGCCGGTCTTCTGCGCCTCGAGCGCCGCGCGGATCAGCGTCGGCCACTCCTCCGGGACCGCGCCGCCGCGGCTCATCCCGGTGTCGATCTTCAGGTGCACGCGGGCCGGCCGCTCGGTGACACCCGCGGCGATCTCGTCGATCTCCCAGGGCGCGCCGGCGGACAGGTCGATGTCGTTGGCGATCGCGTCGGCCAGCGGCTCACCCGGCGTGGTCAGCCAGCAGAAGATCGGGCCGTTGTCACCCGCGGCGCGCAGCTCCAGCGCCTCCTCCAGCACGGCCGCACCGATCCAGTCGGCGCCGGCCTGCCGGGCCGCCCGCGCCACCGGCACCATGCCGTGGCCGTAGGCATCGGCCTTCACCACTGTCATCAGCTCGGCCGAACTCAGCCGGGCACGCAGCGTGGCGACGTTGTGCCGGATCGCGGCGAGATCGACCACCGCCTCGGCACGCGTCATCGAGGTCTCCACAGACTCAGCCATAGCCCTACCAGTGTCTCAGGCAGCCTCGATGAGGGCCGGGAGGGCGGTCATCTGGTGGAAGATCGCGTCCGCCGAGGCCAGTTTCGCCGGGTCGGTCATCGCCGCGTAGCCGAACACCGTCATCCCGGCGGCGTTGGCCGCGGCGACCCCGAGCGGGCTGTCCTCGACCACGACGCAGTCGGCCGGCTTCACGCCGAGCGTGCTCGCGGCATGCAGGAACAGGTCGGGCGCGGGCTTGCCGTGTGCGACGTCCTCGGCGCTGTAGATCCGGCCCTCGAACCGGTCCCAGAACCCGACCGCGGTCAGCGCGGTGTGGATCCGCCGGTGCGTGCCCGAGGAGGCCAGGCAGTACGGCGTACCGGCGGCGTCGAGGTGGTCGAGCACGGCCGCGACGCCCTCGATCGCCTGGAGGTTCGCGAAGCCGTCGAACAGGCGCTGGTGGTAGCGGTCCTCCAGGTCGGCCGGCAGCGCACGCCCGAGTCGCGCCTCGGCCTTCTGCCGCATCGACACCATGCTGCCGCCCATGAAGTCGCGCACGGTCTCCTCGAACGTGTACGGCAGTCCGGCCTCGGTGAGGAGTTCGGCCAGAATCGTGTTGGCCAGCCGCTCGGAGTCCACCAGTACGCCGTCGTTGTCGAAGATCACCAGCCCGGTCACGCTGGCACTTTACAAAGCCGGAACTGCTCGACTGCAGCCGCCACCGCTGGGTGGCCGGCCAGCTCGGTGCGCAGGATCACGCTGACCCGTCGGGTCGGCGCCGTTCGCACCGGCAGCACACGGACGCGGGGATTCGGTGCGGCGGTCACGGCGAGCTGCGGGAGCAAGCTCACCGCCAACCCTTCGGCGACCAGTCGCTGGACCACCACGTAGTCGTCGGTGCGGTGCCGGATGTCGGGTGCGAAACCGGCCTCCGCGGTTGCGCTCAGCAGATGAGCCTCACACCGAGGACACCCGGCGATCCACCGTTCCTGAGCCAGCTCCTCCAGCCCAACGCGCTTCCGCCCAGCCAGCCGATGCCCCTCGGCAACCACCGCCTTCAACTCCTCCTCGAACAGCACAACCTCCACCAAATCCCCGCCCGCGCCTGCGGCGCGGGCGGGGATTGAGGAAGAGGAAGGGGGCCGGGCGACGACTCCGCCGGCGGCGGCGGCGGAGCCGCGGGCGGCGGAGGCGCGAGCGGCGGAGGCGCGAGCGGCGGAGGCGCGGGCAGCGGAGGCGGCGGGGCCGGAGGCGGCGGGGCCGGAGGAGCCGGAGGAGCGGGCGGCGGCGCCGCGCCCCTCGTGGGCGGAGGGTGTCGAGCTGTGCTCGAACACCAACGCGAGGGCGGCTTCGCCTGCGAGGACCTGCTGGCGGGCTTCGGGCGGCTCGGCTTCCGTCAGGCGGAGATCGAGCGTGTCGGGCAGGGCCGCGAGGACGGGTGGGACCAGGACCGCGGCGGCGGACGGGAAGGCGACGAGGGTGAGTGAGCCGGAGCGGAGGTCGGCGAGGTCCTGCAGGTCCGACTCCGCGGCGGCCAGGCGGGCGGCGAGGGCGTCGGCGTGGGCCAGGAGTTTGGTGCCGGCTTCGGTGAGGGTGATGCCTCGGGGTGAGCGGAGGACGAGCGGAAGGCCGACGTCCCGTTCGAGGCGCTGGACGTGCTGGCTGACGGCGGGCTGGGTCCAGCCGAGCGCGGTCGCCCCCTGGGAGAGCGACCCGAGGCGCGCGACCTCGCGGAAGATCAGCAGCCGGCGGGCATCCATGGTTCAAAGGCTAGCTTGGAGCCGCTCCGAGCAGATCGGACTTCTGTTGGAACCCACGCAGCCAGCACGATGAAGACGTGCTCACCATCGACGAAGCCCGCACCCAGTTCGACCCGACCGTCGTCTACCTCAACACCGCCACGCTCGGCCTGCCACCGAAGCGCAGCCGCGAGGCCCTCCAGGCAGCCCTGACCGACTGGCAGAACGGAACCGCCGACCCCCAGCAGTACGACGAACCGCTCAACCGCGCCCGCTCGGCGTACGGCGAGCTGGTGACCGTCGACCCGACGCTCATCGCCTGCGGCAGCCAGGTGTCGGGCTTCGTCGGGCTGATCGCGCAGTCGCTGCCCGCCCGGTCCGAGGTGCTGGTCGCGGAAGGCGAGTTCACCAGCCTGACCTTCCCGTTCTTCGCGCTCGGGCACCGGGTCCGCGAGGTCCCGCTCGACGACCTGGCGAACGAGGTGCGCCCGACGACCGACCTGGTCGCGGTCTCGGCCGTGCAGTCCGCCGACGGCCGGGTCGCCGACCTCGACGCCCTGCGCGCGACCGGCGTACGGGTGCTGCTTGACACGACCCAGGCGGCGGGGTGGCTGCCGGTCGACGCTTCGCAGTACGCGTTCACCGTCGCGGGCGGCTACAAATGGATGCTCACCCCGCGCGGCACAGCCTTCCTCACCGTCCAGCCCGAACTGCTCGACGAGCTGACCCCACTCAACGCCAACTGGTACGCCGGCGCCGATCCCTGGGACAGCATCTACGGCTCCCCGCTACGTCTCGCCGCCGACGCCCGCCGCTTCGACCTCTCCCCTGCCTGGCACTCCTGGATCGCCGCCGCTCCGGCGCTCGAACTGCTCCGCGACGTCGGCACCGACGCCCTGTGCCGCCACAACACCACCCTGGCCACCGCGTTCCGCGACGCCGTCGGCCTCGACCGCCCGGCCCGCGCGTCCGCGATCGTCTCCGCCGTCGCCGACGACAAGGTCTCCCAACTGATGGCCGACGCAGGCATCGTCGCCGCGGTCCGGGCCGGCCGCCTGCGGCTGTCGTTCCACCTGTCCACCAGTACGGCGGACGTCGAGCGCGCCGCCGACGTCCTGGCCGGCCATCTCGAAAACCCGGCCTGACGAACTGCAACGCCGTCGGGCTCACCGGCGTCCGTAGGGTGTGAGGACATCGATGCTGGTAGTGGCCGCCGGCCTGGTCGCGCTCGCCGGTTGCGGCGGCGAACCGGGCGCGGGCGGTTCGAGCGCGGGCGGATCGAGCGCAGGCGGATCGAGTGAGCTGGGCGGCAAGACCTACCTGTCGACCGCCGTGACCGAGAACGGTGCGCCGAAAAAGCTCGCACCGAACACCCGGATCAGACTGGAGTTCAAGGACGACGGCACGCTGTCCGCCAACGCCGGCTGCAACTCGATGGGCGGCAAGGCGGCGACCGGCGACGGCAAGCTGAAGGTCGACGACCTGGCCGTCACCGAGATGGGCTGCGACGCGCCTCGCCACGCGCAGGACACCTGGCTGGTGGAGCTGCTGCAGAGCACCCCGCACTGGAAGGCCGAAGCCGACAAGCTCACGATCACCTCGGGCGGCACGGTTCTCCAGTTGCAGGACCGCGAGACCGCGCAGCCCGATGTCGCGCTCGACGGGACGAAATGGATCCTCGAGAGCGTCGTCCGTGGAGAGACCGTCTCGACGCCGGGCAACGGCGGCGCCCACCTCACGTTCAACGGCGACCGCGTCACCGGATCGACCAGTTGCAACGAGCTGCAGGGCGTCGTCGCGCGGACCAGCGACAAGCTGACCTTCGGCGAGCTCGGGACCACCCGCCGCGCCTGCTCCGGCCCGGCGGCCGAGCTGGAGAAGACCGTCCTGGCCACGCTGAACGGCGAGGTCACCTACACCCTCGACGCCGACAAGCTGCGGCTCCGGACGCCGGCCAACGACGGCCTGGACTTCAAGGCGGCCGGCTGAATCACCCGCCGGGCGCCGGTCGCGCTCGGCGGTTCACCGCTTCTCGAGCTTCACGTCGAAGGCCTGCACCTCGTCTTGCGGAGTCTCGTAGGACAGCAGCAGGCGACCGTTGTCCCGCAGCCGCGTCTGCTCAGCCGCGGTCAACGGCACCGACCAGCGCTGCACCCCCCGCACCAACTCACGCGAAGACTGCTTGACCACGTGACCGCTCATGTCCGGCGCCCACGGCGGGATCCCGCCGTCGTCACGGCACAGGCGCTGAGGCCGTAGTCCGGCGGCGGGTTGTCGGTACAGCTGGTCTTCCAGACCGGGATCGCCGCCAGCTCACCCCTGGTGAGGAACAGCCGCGCCGTACCAGGACCGTCGGCCCGCGTGACGAGGTCGAGCGCGCCCGGCCGCAGTCCGGCGGACAGGATCTCGAGGTCGTCGGTGGGGACGCGACCGGAGATCGGCACGTGGTTGCGGGCCGACTGGGCGATCGTCTGCGGCGAGAGCGCGCCGTTCAGGTTCGGGTTCGAGACGTCCGGCGGCGCCGGGGTCGTCGGACGGTCCGCGGGCGGGGTGTAGCCCGGGAGCGTCGCCTTGCCCCAGCGGTACGGGTCGGACTGGACCGAACCGAGCGCAGACCAGCCGAGCCGGGTGCTCTGGTCGATGTGCCGCAGGGTGGTCGTGCCCGGCGCCGAGGTGTCGTCGTTGTCGTACGGCGTGATGTTCAGCCCGAGGTTCGCCGGGTCGACGGCGGCCGGCAGCGTCGCGAGCGGGATCTTCACCTCGAGGTCGTAACCGGTGTAGGCGTGCGGCACGGTGGTCTCGTTGCTGCCGACCCAGCGCGCCGTCGACGCGACCTGGACGCCCGGCGCGTTGCCGGTGTCCAGCGCACCGCTGGAGTAGCCCTGGTGGTTGTCGGCGTCGCGCGACCAGCACGGCCCGTTGCCGTTCGCGGCGTCGTTGCTGAACGGGAAGATGCCGAGCTTGAACGTGTTGGCCGTGTCCATCAGCACCTGCGACGCCGTACCGCGGGGGTCGAGCAGGATCTCGACCGAGTCGGCCTGCCAGTGGCCGACGCACTCGGCCGGCGTGACGGCGTACGACTGGTAGTCGTCGCGGACGTGCACGAAGAAGTAGAGCGCGTCACCGGACCGGCTGACCTTCGCCGTGCTGCCGTCCCCGGTCGGCGAGACGCCGCAGTCGTCGACGCCGGTGCAGGTGGACGCGCCCTGCCAGATCCGGCCGAGGTCGAGCGTCGCGCCCGGGTACTCGGCGGGGTCGGCCTTGCCGTCGACGACAGGCGCGGTGGAGGTCTGCGCGATCGCGGTGGTCGGGACGACGGACATGGTCAGCGTCTCGCTGCCGGAGCCGCCGGTGAACGTGGTCGTGATCGGGATCTCGACGTTCTGCGTCGCCGGCAGCGTCGTGTCGGTGTTGGTGAGCTTGAACGTGACGGTGGTGTCCGCGCCGGGCGCCAGAGCGGCGTACGACTTGGTGGTCGCGTCGGAGGTGAAGTTCGGCGGGAGGGTCAACGACACCGCGCCGCTCTGCGCCTCGGCCGACCAGTTGTGCACGACGACCGGTACGTCGAGGGTGCGGCCGGCGCCGATCGACTGGATCGCCGGCGAACGGCCGAGGCGAGCGGCCTGCGGGGCGGTCTTGGCCAGCCACTCGTCGTACTCCTGCCAGTTGCCCCAGCGCTGGAACCGGCCTTCGGCGGCGGACACGATGCGGACCACGTTGTCGGTGTAGCCGCTGGCCTTCGCGGTGGTGTAGCGGGCGGAGATCTTGGCGAGCTGGTTGACCGGCGCGGTGGCCGACGGCGTGACGGTGAAGGTGATCGCGGCTTCGGCCCGGCGTGGCACGGGCCGTGGGCCGTCGACCGACCAGCCGGGCGGCACGGTCAGCTTGACGTTGCCTGAGGCAAGTTTTCCGTGCGGGGCCTTCAGGTGCACGGTGGCCTGGAACGGTTCGCCGGCGACGTTGGCGAACCGCGAGAAGGTCAGGTACTGCAGGGTGCCCGCGGGCAGACCGCCCGGGTCGGGTTCGGCCGCGCCGAACAGGATCGCGTCGTCACGACCGGCGGCCGGGTTGGGCGATCCGTCCTCGCGCACGTTCGGCTGGAACGGCACGAACGACTGCGTCATCGCGAACCGCGGACAGGCCGGCGCCGACGTGCCCTTGTACATCACCCGGCTCTGCGTCGGGTACGCCGCCCGCCCTTCGTCCGCGACCTGCTGCCAGCTCTTCGCCGATCCCGCCGGCTGCCCCTGGACGTTGCCGGCCGGCCACTGGTACGGCGACTCGTAGCCGGTCCACACGCCGGCGACCGTGTCGGGTCCGTTCGGGCGGAAGCCGGTGGTGCAGTTCGCGGCTGCCGTCGTACCGCCGGTGCCCGCGGTGCTGCCGCCGGAGAAGACCTTCTTCACCTGCCAGGTGCTCAACGCGTTCTTGCCGCGAAGCTGCTCGGGGAACTTGGTCGGATCGGCGGCGGCGAGCACACCTTCCCAGATCAGCCGGCCGGCCTGCTGGTGGTTGCCGTGCCCCGCGGCGAGCGTGGGTGTGAAGCCGATGTAGATCTCCGGCTGGGTCGTGCGGATCACCCGCGTCACCCGGCGCAGCGTCTCCTCCTCGTCCCAGAAGTACTGCGTCAGCGGGGCGCTCTGGTTGTAGAAGAAGTCGATCCGGTCGAGGTTGAAGATGTCCACGGTGCCCGAGCGGTAGTGCGCGACCCGGTCCTCGTTCTCCCGCCGCAGCCCGAGCTCCGGACCCAGCTCGGTCCCGACCGCGTTCCCGCCGCCCTCACCGCGCGTCACCATGATCACGCCGCACTTCACGCCGTACCGCTGATGCCACACCCCGCACGGCCCGATGATGCTGGTGTCGTCGTCAGGGTGCGCCCACTCCCCCATCACGTCGATCTTGGTCGCCCGGTCGGCGACGTACGGCGTGGTTTCGGCTCGAGCCGTCGCGGGCAACCCCGCGAGGAGCAACGCGACAACGGCGAACAGAACACCAAGACGCTTCACGGGGACTCCCAGGGCGGTGGGAAAGCAACACAGTCCGTCCTATCCGCCCAGGCTCGCCCCCGCAACAGTGGTCGGCGTTTTACTCCTCTTCCGCCAGGATCTGCCGGGTGGCCGCGGGCAGGGCGCCGGCGATCGCCATCGCCGTGATCGGCCCCGCCGACGAGGCCAATCGCGCGGCCGCCGCGTGCAAGTAGGCACCGACGCTCCCCGCATCCAACGGATCCAGCCCTGCCGCGAGCAACGCGCCGCACAGGCCGGCCAGTACGTCGCCGGAGCCGGCGGTGGCCAGCCACGGCGTGGCATTGGTGTTGACCCGGGTGCGCCCGTCGGGAGCGGCGACGACGGTGGTGGAGCCCTTGAGCAGCACAGTCACGTCGAACCGTTCCGCCGCCAGCCGCGCATGCTTCAACCGCTCCGCCTCGACCGTCGCGCGGTCGACGTGCAGCAGCCGACTCAACTCCCCCGCATGCGGCGTGATCAGCACGTTCACGTGATCACCGGAGTCGTCCAGGGCCTTCACCCCGTCCGCGTCCAGAACGATCGGCTCCTCCGAATCCAGCAGGTCCCGCACCTTCTCGACGTCCAGCTCGGACCCCAGCCCCGACCCCACCGCCCAGGCCTGCACCCGTCCCTCACCCACGACGATCTCCGGATGCGCCGCACGCACCGCCTCCGCCACCGGCTCCGGACCGACGTACCGCAGCATCCCGATCGGACCGGCCAGCGCCCCCGCGGTCGCGATCACCGCGGCGCCGGGGAACTGCGCCGAGCCCGCCATCATCCCGAGCACCCCGCGCGAGTACTTGTCCGACTCCCCGCGCGGCACCGGGTAGAGCGCCCGCACGTCGGACGCCTGCAGCACCTCGACCGCGGCAGGCGGCAGATCGAGACCGATGTCGACCAAATGCACCGGACCGCACGCCTCCGCGGCCGGGTCGACGAAGTGACAGATCTTGTGCGTGCCGAACGTGACGGTCAACGCCGCCCGGACGTGCTCGTCCGGCGTCTCGCCGCTGTCGACGTCCACCCCCGACGGAGTGTCCACGGCCACCACCGGTACGCCGTACTGCTCGGCCAGGCGTACCGCCTCCAGCGCTTCCGGCTTCAACCCTGGCCGGCCGCCGATCCCGACGATCCCGTCCACCACGACATCGGCACCGGCGATCTCCTCGGGCCCGCCGACCCGGCCGCCGGCGATCCGCAACGCGGCGAGTCCGCCCGGGTGGACCTTGTCCGACAGCAGGACGGCGATCACCTGGGCACCGCGCCGGGCCAGCTTCTCCCCGGCGTACAAGGCGTCGCCGCCGTTGTCACCGGAGCCGACCAGCAGCACCACGCGGGCGCCGTACGTGCGCCCGATGAAGTTGCCGATAGCAACAGCCAGGCCGGTCGCGGCCCGCTGCATCAGCGTGCCGTCGGGCAACCGGGCCATCAACTCGGCCTCGGCCGCCCGGACCTGCTCGACGGTGTGCGCGCGACGCATGGCAAACCTCCCAGAAACGAACCGGCTCAGCCTTCGAGAACGACGACCGCCGACGCGATGCCCGCGTCGTGGCTCAGCGACAGGTGCAGACTCTGGACTCCCAGCTCGGACGCCTTGGCCGCGACCGTGCCGGTGATCTCCAGCCACGGGCGGCCGCTGTCGTCACTGCGGACCTCCGCGTCGTGCCACTGCATCCCGGCCGGGGCACCGAGCGCCTTGGCCAGCGCCTCCTTGGCCGCGAACCGGGCCGCGAGCGAGGCCGGCGGCCGGACCGCCTCGGCCGGGGTGAAGACCCGGTCCCGCAGTCCGGGGGTCCGCAGAAGCGTCTTCATGAACCGCTCGACGTCCACCACGTCGATGCCCACCCCGACGATCATGGGGTTCCTGATGTGACAACTACCACACCCGCAGAGTCAGCGCCGCACATGCCGGTCAGCGTAGCCCGCCCCGATGGGGGAACAATGGGCCCCATGCTGCAGCCGCCACGGGAGGTGACTCCCTACACCGAGCTGGACCGGGCCGCCTGGGCGCAACTGGCCGAGACGACCGAGTCACCGCTCACCGCCGAGGAGATCGAGCGGCTGCGCGGCCTCGGCGACGAGATCGACATCGACGAGGTCCGCGAGGTCTACCTGCCGCTGTCGCGGATCCTGTCGCTGTACGTCCGGCACGCCCGCGCCCTGCACGCCGACACCGAGGCCTTTCTCGGCAACAGCGCGCTCGGCCACGGCGCCACCCGGACACCGTTCGTGATCGGCATCGGCGGCTCGGTTGCCGTCGGCAAATCGACCACTGCCCGGCTGCTGCGCGAGCTGCTGGCGCGCTGGCCCGAGCACCCGCGGGTCGCCCTCGTCACCACCGACGGCTTCCTGTGGCCGAACGCCGAGCTCGAGCGCCGCGGCCTGATGCTGCGCAAGGGCTTCCCGGAGTCCTACGACCGCAAGGCGCTGCTGCGGTTCGTGGTCGAGGTGAAGTCCGGGATGGACAACGTCGAGGCCCCGGTCTACTCCCACCTGCACTACGACCGGCTCGAAGGCGTCCGGACCACGGTCGAGCAGCCCGACATCCTGCTGCTCGAAGGCCTGAACGTACTGCAGCCCGCGCCCCGGCATGCCGACGGCAAGAGCGGCCTGGCGGTCAGCGACTTCTTCGACTTCTCCGTGTACGTCGACGCGGCCGCCGACGACATCCGCTCCTGGTACGTGCACCGCTTCCTCAAGCTGTGGGAGACCGCGTTCCGCAACCCGGAGTCCTACTTCGTCCGGTACGGCGAACTGAGCCGCGGCGAGGCGATCGCGAAGGCGGAGTCGCTGTGGGACGGCATCAACGGCCCGAACCTGCGGGAGAACATCCTGCCGACCCGGTCCCGCGCCACGTTGGTCCTGCGCAAGGGCGCCGATCACGCGGTGCGCTGGGTCCGGCTGCGCAAGCTCTGAGTCATCGTCGGCACGATCGCCAGCGCGACCACGGCAGCCGTGAGCGCGAAGGCCGTCGAGTAGCCGACTCCCGCGACCACGAAGCCGAAGAGGATGGCGCCCGCACCCCAGCCGGCGTCGTACGCGAGGTTCCACAGCGCGCTGACCTGGCCGTAGCGGCTGCGCGGCGAGCGGTCGTACATGATCGCCAGCGTCAGGTTCTGTGCGGCGCCGAAGCCGATGCCGAAGCACACGGCGCCGGCGAGCACCGCGGCCGGAGTACCGACGAAGACCAGGGACGCGGCACCGAGCGCGGCCAGCACCAGCGCCGGCGGCAGCAGCTTGGCCGGTCCGACGCGATCGCCCAGGCGGCCGGCGATCCAGCGTGCGGCGGGTGCAGTGACCGACTGGATGAGGAGGGCGACCGCCACCAGCGCATGGTTGCCTGAGGCCAACGGCAGGAAGGTGACGCTGATGCCCGCAGCAACAGTCACGGCGGCGAACACCAACGAGGGCACCACCAATCCGCTTCCCCGCAAACCACCGAGCACCTGTACGTGGTGCTCCTCGTCGACGACCGCTGACCGGCCGGGCATGGTCGACAGAGCGGCGAGGCCAGCGAGTGAGCAGACGGCCGCCAGGACAAAAAGAGTGCCGAAGCCGACGACGCCGGTCAGGTAAACGCCCAGCGGCAGGCCGAGCGCGGCAGGGAAGCCGACGACCACGCCGTACACGCCCAGAGCTTCGCCGCGCCGGGCCGCGGGAGTGATCTCGGCGACCAGGGCGACCGCGCCGACCACCATGATCGCCAGACCGGCACCCCGGACCACGCAGACCGCGAGGACCACCGGCATCGCCGCCGAGAAGACCAGAGCGATGCTCGGTGCGCCCAGCAGGACCAGCCCCAGGGCGAGCGTGGCGCGGTAGCCGAAGCGGCGCAGCATCGCGGGCACGACCAGCTCGACGGCGACCGCCGCGAACATCATCGTGCCGGTGGACAGGCCGGCGCCGATCCCGCCGGCACCGTTCGCGGCCAGGTAGAGCGGTACGACCGAAGTCAGCAGGTACATGCTGAGGCCGGACCCGAAGGTGGCGATCAGCAGCCGGGCGAACTGCGGCGTGACGAGACGCTCGGGCCGGAGCGCGACGGTGGGTTCACAGGCGAGGCTGGTCATGGCTCCACGCTAGGAACGAACCGGTCCGGCTGACAGATCCAGTTCGTTGGCCGTGCACAGGACCAGTTGTCAGAGCTGGTCGCGGATCAGCGCCGCCAGGCGGTCCAGCGCCGGCTCGATCTCGGCCGGGGTGACCGAGCTGCAGGACAGCCGGAGCGCGTGGATCGGGGTGTCACCGTCGTAGAAGTGGCTCATCGGCGTCCACAGCACGCCGTACTCCTGGGCCGACTTCGCCAGCAACGCGTCGTCGACCACGAACGGCACCGTCACCACCAGGAAGAACCCGCCCGCCGGCACGTTCCAGCTGACCTCACCGCCGGGGAACCGGGCCGCCAGCCCCTCGGTCAGCGCGCGCAGGTTCTCGGCGTACGTCGCTCGCTCGCGCTCGTTGGCCGCGACCAGGCTGCAGTCGTGCTGCAGGAGCTTTCCCCCGATCATCGCCTGCCCGATCGCCGAGGTGTTCACGGTGAGCATGCTCTTGATCTTCGACAGCTCGTCGGCGAGCAGGCTGGTGGTCCCGTCGGGGTGTGCGACCACCTGATCGGCGACGACGTACCCGACGCGCGCGCCGGGCAGCGCCGTCTTGGCGAACGATCCCAGGTAGATCACCCGCCGCCCGGTGTCGAGCGCCTTCAGCGTCGGCAGCCGCTCGAAGCCTTCGGCCGGGAACAGTCCGTACGGGTTGTCCTCGAGCAGCAGCAGGTCCTGCTCGGTGGCGACGTCGAGCAACCGATGCCGCGTCTCCAGGTCGAGGCTGAGTCCGGACGGGTTCGCGAAGTCGGGCATCACGTAGCAGGCGCGCGGGCGGAGGCCGTCGGCCCGGGCCGCCTTGACCACAGCCACCAGATCTTCGAGGTCGACGCCATCGTTGCCACCGGCAACAGGCAGGACGGGCAGATCGAGCAGTCGGGCCGCACCGGTGATTCCGACGTACGCCGGGGAGACCGCGAGCAGCACGTCGGCGGGAGTCGCCCGCAGGGCCCGGAGCGTGAGCACCATCGCCTCCTGGCACCCGACCGTGACGACCAGCGCTTCGGGGTCGACCGTGATGCCCTCGTCGGCGAGCAGGTTGCGCGCGACCAGTTGGTGCACGATGCCCTTCGTCCGGCCGTACTGGAAGATCGTCCGCCGGACCGCCGCCTCGTCGTACCCGAGTTGGTCGCGCAGGTAGGCGCAGAACGTGTCCAGGTAGGAGTGCAGGTCCTCGACCGCGTAGAACTGCTCGGCGGGGCGGCCGGCCGCGAGCGAGATCGCGTTCGGGTAGTGCTGGGCGACCTCGTTGAGGAAGTTCATCGAGTTCAGCGCGCGATCGGTCAACGCGCCGTGCAGCTCGGTGAGGTCGAGGTCAGCCATCGGTTCTCCAGGTCAGTTCCTTGACGGCGGCGAGGTCCGCGCAGCCGGCCAGCAGCATCGCGTCGGTCAGCTCGGTCCGGAGCAGCCCGAACGCTTCGTCACACGCGTCAACAGCCAAGGCCCAGAGCAATGGCCTGCCGATCAGTACGCCGGAAGCGCCGACCGCGATCGCCTTCAGCACGTCGGTCCCGCTGCGGATTCCACTGTCCAGCAGCACTTCCAGGTCGTTGCCTACAGCATCGAGAACCGCCGGCAAGGCGTCGATCGAGGCGATGGCGCCGTCGAGTTGCCGCCCGCCGTGGTTCGAGACCACCACAGCCGACGCGCCGATCTCGGCGGCCCGCCGAGCGTCCCGCGGATCGAGGATTCCCTTCACGATCAAGGGAAGATCACACGTTCCCCGAAGCCACTCCAGCTCCGCCCAGGACACCGCCGGCGAGAAGGCGGACGCCGTGTGCGCCGCCACCGCCGACAACCCCGGTACGGCGGTGTGGGCTTCGCGCGTCGCTTCCAGGTTCGCCGCGACGATCCCGTCCGGGAGCGCAAACGCGTTCCGGACGTCCCGCAACCGCCGACCCATCACCGGCACGTCCACGGTCACCATCACTGCCGAGCATCCGGCATCCACCGCCCGCTCGACCAGCGACTGGATCACGCCCCGATCCCGCAACCAGTACACCTGGAACCAGCACTCCCCCGGGATCTTCTCCAGCGGGTAGCTGCTCAAGGTCGAGATCACGTACGGCACACCCGCGGTCGCCGCCGCCTGCGCGAGTCGCAGCTCCCCGTCGGGATGCACCAGCCGCTGGTAAGCCATCGGCGCCACCGCCACCGGCATCGCCGAAGCAGTCCGCACCATCCGGCACGCCGGATCAGCAGCCTCCACGCCGGCCATCACCCGAGGCACCACCCATACGGCGTCCAAGGCCCGCCGGTTACCCCGCAAGGTCAGCTCAGCACCGCTACCGCCGGCCACGAAGTCCCGCACGGCCCCCGGCAACACCTCACCGGCGAGCCCTTCGTAGTCCGCGAGACAGACGGCTTCAGTCATTGCCGAAGATTCCCTGCAACCACTCCGCCGCTTCCTCGATCGCCCGGCCCCCGGCGTCCAGCATCCCGGACATCGCGAAGAAGCCGTGGATCATCCCGTCGTAGCGGGTCAGGGTGGTGGGAACGCCCGCGGCGTACAGCTTCTCGGCGTAGAACTCGCCTTCGTCGCGGAGCGGGTCGAACTCGGCGGTGATCACCAGGGCCGGGGGCAGACCGGCATGAGACGCCGCGAGCATCGGGGACGCGAGCGGATCGGCGCCCTGCGCGGGGTCGGTGAGGTAGTGGTTCCAGTACCAGTTCACCGACGTACGGTTGAAGAGGTACGGGTCGTCGCCGGCTCGCATGCTCGCGGTGTCGGATCCGTAGAGCGTGTTCGGGTAGACGAGCAGTTGGCCGGCCAGCGTGGGACCGTTGTCCCGGGCAAGCAACGTGGTGGCCGCGGCGAGGTTGCCGCCGGCACTGTCCCCACCGACGACGATCCGCTCGGGATCGACGAACGGCGCCTTCGCGATCCACGCCGTCGCGCGGTGGCAGTCGTGCACCGCCCTCGGGAAGGGATGTTCGGGCGCGAGCCGGTACCCGACGGTGATCACCTGGCAGCCGGCGGCGTTGACCAGCCGGCGGCAGATGCCGTCCGCGGTGTCGATGCTGCCGAGTGTCCAGCCACCGCCGAAGAAGTAGACGAGTGTCGGCATCGGCCCGTCACCCTCGGGCCGGTAGATCCGCAGCGGCAGACCGAGGTCGTCGACGAAGACGTCCTCGACCGAGTGGACCGGCTCCACCTCCCCGCCGGCGGCCCGGACCGACGCCAGATCGGCGGCCCGGGCCTCGGCGAGCGTCTGGGTGTAGAGCTGCGGTACGTTGTCCGCTTCGCGCTGAGCACGCATTGCTTCTACTTGCGGATCAAGCGGCATCGCACACCTCCACTGGCATCGGCTCGAACCCCGCGACTCACCGCACCAGCTGCAACGGGATCGCGTTCGCCATCGCCTGGTAGCCGGCGTCGTTCGGGTGGATGTGGTCACCGGAGTCGTATTCGGCGCGCAGCTTCGACGGTGCGGCCGGATCGCGCACCACCTTGTCGAAGTCGATCACGCCGTCGAAGCCTGGCGAGGTCCGCAGCCACGCGTTCACCGCTTGGCGGTTCGCCTCCTTCTCCGCGGTCCAGCCGCCGGGCGTGGTGAAGCCCTCGTACGGCGTGATGGTCGCGGCCAGGCTGCGGATGCCGTGCTCCTTCAGCTGGGCGTTGATCTGCTGCAGGGCCGCGATGATCTGGTCGGCCGAGGCGTTGTCCATCCACAGGTCGTTGACGCCGAGATGAGTGATCACCGCCTTCGGCTTGGTCTGCGCGAAGACGTCCTCGTTCAGCCGGGCCAGCGCGTTCAGGCCGATCTGCTGGAAGCCGGGCGCGCCCAGGATCGGGTCGCTGCCGTCGTTGTTGAGCCGGTTGCCGGCGATGCCGACGTTGAGTACGCCGGCCGTCCGGCGCCGCTCGTCGGCGGCCAGCCGCTCGGCCAGCTGGTCGGGCCAGCGGTTGTTCGCGTTCGCCGTACTGCCCACGCCGTCCGCGATCGAGTCACCGAGGACGACGACCGAGCCGTCGGCGTCGTCGGTCCGCACGTCGACGCCGGACAGGAACGTCCAGCAGCACGCCCGGGTCGTCGTGTACGCCGTACCGGTGGCCTCGTCGGTCAGGTTGCCCGGGCCGAAGTAGTTCTCCTGGAACGACTGCGCGTGCCACGACACCGGACCGGTGGCGGTCGGGTAGTAGACGCTGATCACCAGCGTGGCCAGGTCGGGGATCCGCAGGTCGACCGGGTCGCTGAGCAGCTCGCCGCCGCGGGTCATCGTGGCGGTCGTCTTGCCACCGAAGGTCAGCGTGCGCTTCGAGGCCGGGTCCAGGTCGGACATCGCCGGGGTGGCGGTGTCGGCCGTCGCGACGGTGGCGGCGCCGATCTGTACCGGCCGGTCGCCGTAGATGTTGGAGAAGCGGATCCGGACCTTGTCGCCGCCGACGGACGGGCGGACGACGTACCGGGCGCTCTGGTTGGTCAGGCCGGTCGCGCTGAAGCCGGCGCTCTCGGGCTTCGTGACGCCGGTGGACCAGCTGCCGACCCACGTGGCCTTGCCCCCTTGGCCACTGGTCGACGCGCTCTGGACGCCGGCCGACGCGCTCTGCGTCCCGGACGACGACGAACTGCCGGCCTCGGAGCCGGTGAAGACCAGCGCCGAGCCGGCCAGCGAGACGGCCGCGGCGAGCGCGGCCGTTCGGACAGTACTGGGAATGCGCATGGAACAACCCCCCATTGGGTTGAAGCGCGCCCGGGTCAGAAATACCCGGCGCGAGTGGCGGTGACGGCAACCTAGTTCCGGAAAGCCAGCGCGTCAACGGATACTTTTAATCGCCCATTTGAATTCCCGCGAAACCTGGCCGCCGGGTAATTCGGCAAGTACAGTCCTGCCCGGATCGAGAAGGGTGGGGTGCCATGTCGGTCGATCTCGTGGTGGGCGAAAACCTGGAGCATTCCGATTCCTACGTGAAAACCGCGCTCGGGCTGTTCGCGGGCTACGGCGACGCGCCCGCGATCGTGGCCGGCGACCGGCGGCTCAGCTACGCCGAGCTCCGGGCCCAGGTGCTCGATCTGGCCGCGACGCTGCAGGAACGCGGCGTCGGCCCGGGCACCGGCGTCCTGGTGCTGGCCGGGAACACGCTGGAGCTGCCCGCGCTCCAGCTGGCCCTGCACCTGGTCGGCGCCCGCAGCATGTGGATCGCGCCGATCGCCGGCCGCCGGGAGATCGAGGCGTTCGCGCGGCTGTCCCAGCCGGACGTGTTCGTGTACGACGCCACGAGCAAGGCGGTGCTGGGCGAGCGCCTGGCCGTCCAGCTCGGCGTACCGGTGCACTGCCTCGGTCCCGGAGGGCTCGGCCCCGACCTGCTGCGCCCGCCGTCCGGCACGTTCACCCCCGAGTACAGCGAGGTCGAGCCGGCCACCTGCCTGCAGACCAGCGGGACGACCGGCGAGCCGAAGCTGGTGCACCACCGGCAGGCGTTCTACGAGCAGATCCTGACGCTGGCCGCGGACTACCTGGCCGCCGGACTGCCGGTGCTGCGGCACCTGTCGCACTCGCCGATGGCGTTCGCCAGCGGGCAGATCACCAGCTTCTTCAACCTGTTCCAGGGCGGCGTGCTGTTCGTCGAGGACCAGTGGGACGCCGGCCGCGCGCTGGCCACGATCGAGCGCGAGCGGATCAACTCGACGTACGTGTCGCCGCCGTTGCTCTACCAACTGCTGGACCACCCCGACCTGGCGACGACCGACGTGAGCAGCATGTTCATGCTCAACGTCGGCGCGGGGCCGGCGGCGCCGTCGCGGCTGCGGCAGGCGATCGCGCGGTTCGGCCCGGTGCTGCGGATCGTCTACGGGCTGAGCGAGGTCATCGTCGTCACCGCCCAACCGGGGCTCACCGAGGACCCTGAGCACCCGGAGCGACTGCGCTCCTCCGGTGCGCCGTACGGGGACGTGCGGGTGGAGATCCGCGGCGCCGACGGACGGCCGCTGCCGGCGGGTGAGACCGGGGAGATCTACGCGACCAGCAAGCTGCGCTTCGCGGGGTACTGGGGTCGCCCTGACCTGACCGAGCGGACCATCGTCGACGGGTGGGTCCGGACCGGTGACCTGGGCTACCTGGACTCCGACGGCTTCTTGTACGTCGTCGACCGGGTGCAGGACACGATCGTCACCGGCGCCAGCAACTGGAACGTCTACTGCCGCCCGATCGAGGACCTGCTCCAGGCGCAGCCGGGGGTCCGCGCGGCGGCGGTGATCGGCGTACCGGACGAGGAGTTCGGTGAGGTGCCGCACGCGTACGTCGTCCGGCACGCCGGTGCCGCGGTCGAGCCGGCACAGCTGCAGGCCGTGGTGCGCGACGAGTTCAACGACATGTGGGTGCCGCGGTCGGTGGAGTTCCTCGACGAGCTGCCGCTGACGTCGGCCCACAAGGTCGACAAGGTCGCCCTGCGCGCTCGCCGGCCGTCATGAAACCCAGCCCGCGCGCTGCGCTGATCAGCCTGTTCGCCGCGGACATCCTGTCCGCGCTGGGCACGCGGGTGTCGGCCGTGGCGATCCCGTGGCTGGTCCTGACCACGACCGGCAGCGCCGCGAAGATGGGCGTGATCGCGGCCGCGGAGATGCTGCCCTACGCGCTCACCGGCGTCCTGGCCGCGCCACTGGCCGACCGCTTCGGCCACCGGCGGACGTCGATCGTCGCCGACACCGGGAGCGCGCTCGCGCTGGTCGCGATCATCCTGATGCCCGGTACGTCGTTCCTGCAGCTCGCCCTGCTCGTTGCGGTCGGCGGCTCGCTGCGGGGCATCGGCGACCGGGTGAAGCACGTCATGCTGCGCCCACTGGCCGAGCAGTGCGACGTGTCCATGCTGCGCATCACCTCCCTGTACGAGGGGCTCAGCCGTGCCGCCACGCTCGTCGGCGCCCCACTCGGCGGCCTGCTGATCGCCTGGCTCGGGACCACCGGAGCCCTCACCGCCGACGCCATCTCGTTCGCGGCCTGCGCCCTCATCGTCGCCACCCTGGTCCACCTGCCCACCGAGTCTCCTACCGAGGAGAAGCCCGCCAGCGAGCCGTACTGGACCGCTCTGCGCGGCGGTTTCAGCTTCCTCCGGGGAGACCAGGTGCTGATCGGCATGATGCTGATGACGTTTGCCATCAACGTGTTCGGGCAGGCGAGTGGGGCGGTGTTCACGCCGTTGTGGGTGGAGGAAGTCGTCGGCTCACCCGTCGTGCTCGGGCTGCTGTTCGGCGGCTTCGCGGGCGGCGCGCTGCTCGGCAACGTGATCTTCACCGTGTACGCCGACCGCATCCCGCCGTACCGGGCGTTCGTGATCGGGGCGCTCATCGGCGGAGCTCCGCGGCTGCTCACGATGGGCCTGTCGGACACCGTCTGGCTGGTCGTCTCGGTCAGCTTCCTGTGCGGGATCGCCAACGCCTCGCTCAACCCGGTCATCGGCGCCACCCTCTTCGAGCGGGTCCCAGCCGCGCTGCAGACCCGCGTGTTCGGCGTGATCGGCGCGATCACCTTCGCCGGCATCCCCGTCGGCAGCCTGCTCGGCGGCTGGAGCGTCTCCCTGCTCGGACTGCGCCCGGCGCTGCTGCTGTCCGGCGGACTGTTCCTGCTCGCCACGCTGATCCCGGTCGTCCAGATGTACCGCCGCCCACAGGACACCCCACAGTTCGGCGCGGCACGCAAAACCGAGGAGCCCGCTTGACCGTGCTTTCGGCCTCGCCTCCGGCTCGGCGGGTCATGTGGCCTCGGCTCCCGGCCTTCCCTCGTCGCTCCAGTCGCTTCGCTCCCTCCACTCCTCAGTCCAGGCCGGGAGGCCCCATGACCGAAGACGAAGACCCGTACTGCCTCCGCCCCGGCGAGAGCGCCGAGCTGCTCGCCGGTCACCCCTGGCGCCGGTTCGTCGTCCTCGGGGACAGCGTGGCCGAGGGCCTCTGCGAGCCGCTCGAGGGCTACAGCGACCTCCAGTGGGCCGACCGCCTGGCCGCCGAGCTCACCGCGGCTGCACCCGGCCTCGAGTACCTCAACCTCGGCGTCAGCGGTCTGCGCGCCCACGAGATCCACGCGACCCAACTGGAGCCCGCCCTGGCCTTCCGGCCGGACCTGGCCCTCGTCGTCGGCGGCGGCAACGACGCGTTCAGCGCCCGCTACGACCCCGACCGGGTGGATCGCGAGCTCAGCGCGATGATCACCGCGCTGCAAGCCGCCGGCGCCGACGTGATCACGCTCGGCATGTTCGACGTCTCGGCCAGCCCGGCGATCCAGGGCTGGCTCCGGCCTGGCCTTCATCAGCGCATGCGGCTGCTGTCCGAGCGGACCCGCGCACTGGCCGAGCGGCACGGCACGATCCACGTGCACCTGACCACGCACGACCTGTCCACCGAACCGGGTCTTTACAGCAGCGACGGCCGGCACGGAAATGCGCGCAGCGACGCCGTCGCGGCGGCCGAAACAATTCGGGAATTGGGCGCGCGAAAGCACCCCCGGAACAAACACGGCAATTTCGCCAGGAATTAGGGAGGCTTTTGGTGACGAAGCTCGGACTGCTCGAGTTCTGGGGGATGACGGACCTGGTCACGCCGATGGCATTGCGGACCGTCGCGACTTTGCGCATCGCCGACCATTTGGCGGACGGTCCGCTCGACCTGAAGGACCTGGCCGTCGCGGCGGACGCCGACGCCGACGCGCTGGGCCGCGTGCTGCGCTACCTGGCCGCCCGCGGCATCTTCGAAGCGCTCGACGCCGACCGCTTCGCGCTCGGGGAGACCGCGCGCTGGCTGCTCGACGACGACCCGAGCGCCGCCCGCCGCTGGCTCGACCAGGAGGGGTACGGCGCGACGATGGACCGCGCCCACCTGGACCTGCTCGGCGTCGTACGGCGCGGCGGACCGCTGCAGGCGGCGAACAAGACCAGCCTCGACCCGGTCGCCGCCGCGTCGTACGACCAGCTGATGGCGGCCAACACCCGTAACGAGGCCATGCTGCTGGTCCGCGCGATCGAGTGGAGCCGGTTCGAGCACCTGGTCGACGTCGGCGGCGGAACCGGCGTCCAGCTGGAGGCCATCCTCACGGCCACCCCGCAACTCCGGGGGACCCTGGTCGAGCTGCCGACGAGCGTCGACGCGGCTCGGCAACGGTTCGAGCAGGCTGCGCTGACCGATCGCTGCGACGTCGTGGCCGGCAACGTGCTGGAGCTGGAGCTGCCGCAGGCCGACGCGTTCCTGCTCCGGATGCTGCTGCACTCGTTCGAGGACGATCAGGCGGTCGACGTGCTGACGCGGTGCCGCCGGGCCCTGCGCCCGGGCGGATCGGTCTTCGTCGCCGAAGCCGCCGACACCCATCAGGCGTCCTTCACCACGATGGACCTGATCGTCCTGGTGCTCGGCCACGGCCGCGAACGCACGCTCGCCCAGTACGACGAACTCGCGGCCGCGGCCGGCCTGCGCCGGGCCGGCATCCACAACCCACCGGCGGGACCACGCGCCCTCGAGTACACCGCCTGACCACGACTTCATCCGAGATCGTCGACCAGCAGCGGGCCGGTCACGTGCACGGCCCGCTTGAGGTTCAGCACCTCGCCGTGCTCGTGCGACCCGACCCGCAGGAAGCACCCGGCCGCCCGCCGCCCGAACGTGTACTGCCCGACCGAATACGGCACCTCGGCCTGCAGCTGCTCGCCGGACTCGACGTTGACGAAGTCCATCGTCAGCCGATCCGGCCGCACGTAGTCCTGCAGCAGGAACGACCCGTTGCCCGCGACAGCCTCGGCCAGCCCGGCCCGCCACTCGTCGGCCGGACACTCATGCCCGACCAGTACGCCGGACCCGCCGTACTCGTCGGCCGGCTTGAGCACCAGCTCGGCCTGCCGCTCGATCGCCGGGTCGACCAGCTCGGGCGTCATCACCCGGCTCCACGGAACGTGACGGCGTACCAGCTCCTGGTCGCCGGCGCTCAGCAGCTCGAGGTCGTCCCACAGCCAGGTCAGCAGCAGCTTGTTCGCCAGCAGCCAGCCGGCCGATGAGGTGAACAGCCGGGACTGCCCCGACTCGACCGCGGCCTTCAGCGCCGCCTGGCCCGGGTTCTGCGGCATGTCCGTGCAGACGAACAGCCGGAAGACCGACTCGACCAGCCGGCCCTGGTTGACCAGC
The DNA here is from genome assembly GCF_050942265.1 of Kribbella sp. CA-253562. Taxonomy (GTDB): domain Bacteria; phylum Actinomycetota; class Actinomycetes; order Propionibacteriales; family Kribbellaceae; genus Kribbella. The sequence continues at coordinate 7,521,930 of NZ_CP192049.1, forward strand.
CGTCCGTGTTCGTCGGCCTCGAGCCAGTGCACCGGCGCCACGTCGACGTCGAGCCCGAACGCCTTGCCACGCTCGATGAACGGGTCGAGCAGCTTGAGGATCGCCGGGATGTTGTCGCTTCCCGGATACTCCCCCTCGGTCCGCAGCACCAGCGTCAGCCGGCTCCCGGGCTCCAGCCCGAGCAGGTCGACGATCGCCTGGTACCGCTGGTCGACCGGCGAGGGCGGCGCGTCGACCTTCAGCAGCGAGTCCAGGCCGTGGTTGCGCCACATCTCCAGGAAGCGTGTCGAGACCCCCTCGGTGTCCCAGACGCACCCGACCTCGCTGCCGATGTTGAACTCGACGAACTTCGGGACCCCGTCGCTGATCAGCACGTCGGGCCGCCCGGACTGGATCAGGTGCTCGCCGAGCAGCTCGTCGTCGTCCAGGTACTCGATCAGGCCGTCCGGCGTGCCGAGCAGCTTGCGCAGCTCGCCCGCGGTCGTTGCCCGGCGCAACGCGGTCTGGAGGATCAGGCCGAGCAGGCGGTCCATCACCCGGCCCAGCTCGTCGTACCGGGTGCGGTCGATCAGGACCGGGCGCAACGGCCGCCAGGACCGGTTGAAGGTCAGGACGCGGTCGAACACCCGCTTCCAGTCCGCGTGGCCGGCCGCGATCACCTTCTGCCGCGAAGACTCCGGCACCTTCTCCCAGGCGTCGAACGGCTCGGCCCGCCAGTCGTAGCTCAGGTCCATCGCTTCAGCTCCGTTTCGTCCACGAGCAGCAGGCCGCCGGTCAGCGCGCCCTGGGTGAGGTTGACGACGCCGCCCGCGCCCGGCGGCGAGAAGCGGGTGAAAACGCCCGCGGGGATCCGGTCGAACAGGTACGTCGACACGCAGTACGAGACGTCCGCCTCGACCACGTCACCGGACGCGGGTTGCAAGAACTGCATGGTCAGCGGGTCCGCCTCGATCAACTCCTGGAGGATGTGCGGCCCGGTCGCCGCGTCGAGCGCGGCCACCCAGTCCTCGGCCGACGTGAGCGGACCGATGAACACGCCGTGTCCGCCGTAGTCGTCGGTCGGCTTCAGGACGAGCCGTTCCCGGTCGTCGATCGCGCGCTGCCGCAGCTCCGGCCCGTACACCCAGGTCCGCGGCACGTGCGCCCGGATCACCTCGGCGTCCTCGTCGGGCAGGCTGTCCAGGTCCTCCCACAGCCAGGCGAAGATCGTCTTGTTGCTGAGCAGCCAGACCGCGCTCGGCAGGTACATCCGGAACGTCCCCGCCGCGTGCGCGGCCCGGACCGCCGCCATCCCCGGACTGTCCTCGACGTACGGCGGGACGAACATCCGCCAGACCGCGTCGAGCGTCAGCTCACCCGCGAGCAACCGCCCGTCGGCGTCCTGCTCGATCCACTCGACCGGGTAGACGACCAGGTCGACGCCGAGCTCGCGTCCGCGGTCCGCGAACGGCTTCAGCCGGTTGATCAGGTAGTTCGGCCGGTCCGCGCCCGGGTAACCACCGCCCGCGGTGAACAGCATCGCGGTCACCTTGCCCGGCCCGACATCGGCCCGGATCGCGTCGAACCGGGCGTCCACGGCCGAGGGCGGAGCGGCCGCCTGGAGCTCACGGAACATCGGCTCCCCGGCGTACACCTCCATCCACCGCTTCATCACGCCGTCGGCGTCCAGGACGCCGCCGAGCGCGCTCTCCACGTTGCACTCGACCATCCGCGGGACGCCGCGTTCGAGCAGCAGGTCGGAGCGGATCGCGTTGATCAGCCGCCCGGTCAGCGGCTCGCTGTCGTCGAGCAGCTGGATCCGCCCGTCCGGTACGCCGAGGATCCGGCGCAGCTCGCCCGCCGTACGGGCCCGGCGGCGGCAGCACTCCAGCACGAGCCGGGACACCTGCTGGGTGACCCGATTCATCTCGTCGTACGCCGCGTGGGTGGCGACCGGAGGCCGCAGCGGGATCCAGTCCTGGTTCTGCAGCGCGACGTCCTCGTAGACGTGCCGCCAGTGTTTGTGGCCATAGGCAAGCAATCTTGCGCGCACCGGCTCCGGCAGCATCGGCCACAACTCCGCCGCCGATGGTCGTCGTGTCATCGCTCCCCCTCCAGTACGCCGTGGATCGCGGTCAGCAGCTGATCCCGCCCCGGCTGCACCGCGCGATCGAGGGCCGGCGCGAACGGCAGCACCGCACCGTCCGGCCGGGTCACGCGGCGCGGCGGCGCGTCCAGGTCGAAGCGTTCGGCCGCGACCGCGAGCACCTCGGCGCCGAACCCGCTGGTCCGGTTCGAGTCGTCGATCACGACCAGCCGCCGGGTCCGCGCGACCGATGCGGCGAGGCCGGCGACGTCCAGCGGGTAGACCGTGCGCGGGTCGAACACCTCCACCGCGATTCCCTGACCGGCCAGCTCGTCCGCCGCGGCGACGGCGTCCTGCACCAAGTGGCCGAGGGCAACAACCGTGACGTCGGCACCTTCGCGCACGATCCGCCCGACGCCCAGCGGCACCGGCTGCAAGGTCGAGTAGTCCACGTCGTCCCGGATGGCCAGCGCCCCGGCCGGCGCGAACAGCACCACCGGGTCGTTGTCCCGGATCGCCGACAACAGCAACCCGTACGCGTCGGCCGGCGACGACGGGACCACGGTCTTCACCCCGACGTGGGCGAACAGAGTGTACGGATGGTCGGAGTGCTGCCCGGCCCAGCCTGTGCGCGACCCCGAGCCCGGCACGACGTACGTGACCGGCACCTGGCACTGCCCGCCGGTCATCAGCGAGAACTTGTGCGCCTGGTTGGCGATCTGCTCGAAGACCAGGAACAGCAGCGACGGGATCTGGAACTCGATCACCGGCCGCAACCCGGCCAGCGCCGCGCCGGTCGCGAAGTTCGTGAACGCCTGCTCCGACAGCGGGGTGTCGAGCACCCGCTCCGGCCCGAACCGGTCGAACAGCCCGGCGGTCAGGTTCGAGGCGGCCACCCGGACGTCCTCGCCCAGCACGAACACCGACTCGTCCGCGGCCAGCTCGTCGCCGAGCGCCCGGTTGAGTGCCTTCAAGTACGAGAGTTTGGGCATCAGCGTCCCACCGCCGGTGACGCGTAGAGGAACTCGAGTGCGGCGGCCGGGTCGGGATGGGCGCCGCCCAGCGCAACCCCGGCCGCCGCGTCGAGCAGGGCCTCGATCTCGGCATCCACGGCTGCCCGTACGCCGGCAGCCAGCCGTTCGCCCTGGATCTCCACTGGGTCCCGCGACCGCCCAGTCGAGAGCTCTTCGGTACTGCGATAGTTCAGCCGTGCCCGGTGCTCGAACGTGTGGTGCGCGTCGAACCGGTACGTCGTGCACTCCAGGAACGTCGGGCCCCGCCCGGACCGGGCCCGGGCCACCGCGGCAGTGGTTGCCGCCAGCACCTTCTCCGGGTCCTGCCCGTCGACGGTGAAGGCCGGCATGCCGAACGCCCCGGCCCGGCCGGTGATGCTGCCCGCGACCGCGGACCGCACCGGCATCGTGGTGGCGTAACCGTTGTTCTCGCAGACGAACACCACCGGGACCCGCCAGAGCGCGGCCAGGTTGAACGCCTCCAGCAACATTCCCTCGTTCATCGCGCCGTCGCCGAAGAAGCTGACCGCCACGACGTCCTTGCCCTGCCGCTGGTAGGCCCAGGCGGCGCCGGTCGCGATCGACCCGGCGGCACCGACGATCGCGTTCGCGCCGAGAATGCCCAGCCCGAAGTCGGCCGCGTGCATCGAACCGCCGCGCCCCCGGTTCAGCCCGTTCTCCCGGCCCATCAGCTCGGCCAGCATCCGGGCCGGGTCCACCCCCTTGGCCAGCACGTGCCCGTGCCCGCGATGGGTGCTGGTGATCACGTCGTCAGGACGCAGCGCCGCGCAGACACCCGCCGCGATCGCCTCCTGCCCGACGTACGGGTGAATGCCGCCGACGATCTCCCCGGACCGGACGAAGTCCATCGCCCGTTCCTCGAAACGCCGGATCAATCGCACGGTCCGGTACAGATCGACGGTAGCCATCTCAGCTCTTGATCGCCACGAGGATGGCGTCCCACAGCCGGGCGCGCGCGGCCAGTGCGGTGTTGATGGTGTCCGCGCACTGGTCCCACTTGACCTGGTCGTCGCCGCACAGGTCGGCGACCATCTGCATCGCCATCGGGGTGTGGAACTCACCGTCCACCTCGATGTGCCGCTCGAGATAGTCGACGAACGTGTTCAGCTTCTTCGACCGCTCGTTCACCGCGACGACCTGGGTGAACATGTCCGGGATCAGGTCCTCGCGCCCGAACGCGAACGCGGCCGCCTGGCAGTGCACCGGCGCGTTCTCGATGATGTCCCAGGTGGTGCCGGCGAAGTCGATCGAGGCCTCCGGTACGCCGGCCGCCCGCAGCGACTCGACCACCGAGCCGCCGTCGCGCAGCAGGTCGATCAGCCGGTCGATCGCGGTCGCGTCCGCGCCGGCCTCCCGCATGCCGTTCACGTACAGCTCGAAGTGGCTGATGAATCCGTTGCCCAGTTCGTCGGACTCCTCGACCATCACGATGTCGTTGATCAACCGGCGACTGCCGGTGTGCGCGGTCGGGATCCACGGCACCGTGACGCAGGTCAGCTCGCGCTGCAGCGACTTCAGCAGCGACATGAAGTCCCAGACCGCGAAGACGTGGTGCTCCATGAACGTGACCAGCGACTCGTGCGTGTCCAGGTTGCCGTACAGCGGGTGCTGCACGACCTTCTCGCGGGCCGCGCTGACGGCCTTCTCCAACTGCTCGATGCCGGGATGGGTCTGACCCCAGTCGTAGCGTGACATGACGTTCTCCTTCTAGCGGTCGGCCCAGAGGGTGGGGCAGAACTCCGGGTCGGCGTAGTCGGGCCGCCCGTCGGCAGTACGCCGGACGACGGCGTCGTGGTTGTAGGCCGCGAGCGTGCCGTCCGACAACGGGAACTCCCGGTAGGAGTTGCCGCCGTCTTGCAGGTGCAGCGAGATCGCCCGGCGCGGCCGGTCGCTGACGTTGGCACCGGAGCCGTGGTAGGTCCGGCAGTGGTGGAAGTTCATGTGCCCGCGCGGAATGGTGATCGGCACCTTGACCACCTCGACGCCGTTGTACCGCGCGTTCTCGGTCAGCATCTGGTCCAGCTGCGACCGGTCCCGCTCGGCGAAGTGCCGGACCACGGTGTCGTCGGAGCCGATCTCCCGCCAGCGGTGGCTGCCGTCGACCATCGTGATCGTGCCCATCTCCGGCGGGCAGTCGTGGAACGGGATGAACGCGGTCAGCATCCGGTCCGAGCACGACGACGACCAGTAGTGCTTGTCGAAGTGCCAGGGCACGATGTTCGACGGCTCGCCGGAGATCGGCGGCTTGTAGATCAGCGTGGACTGGAAGATCCGGATCTCGTCCACCTGCGCCAGCCGGGCCGCGACCGCGCCGATCAGCGGCTTGCGCAGGATCTTGGCCAGGCCGTCGTGCTCGTAGTGCACGTAGTCGTTGTGCCGCTGCACGTCGCCCTTGGACGGATCCCAGTACGCCAGCTTCGGCGGCCGGACCGGAAGCGTCCGGTCCCGCTCGCCCGCGTAGTACCGCTCACTGGCGTTGACCAGCTCGTCGGTCTCGTCGTCGGTGAGCAGCTTCTTGGACAGGTACCAGCCGTGCTCGGCGTAGAACGCGACGTCCTCGTCCGACGGCAGCAGCGCGATCTCTTCCTCGGACAGGCGGAACTCGAGGGCTGTCATACCTCGACCCCCTGCAGCTCGCGCTCCTTGGCCTCGTACAGCGCCTTGATGTTGCCGCTGCCGAACGTCATCGCGCCGCGTCGCTCGATGATCTCCAGGAACAGCGTCCGGCGGACGTGCATCGACTCGGTGAAGATCTGCAGCAGCTGGCCCCAGTGGTCGCGGTCGACCAGGATGCCGAGCTCCTTCAGTTCCTCGATCGGCGTTTCCAGCTCGCCGACCCGCTCCGGCAGCGCCGCGTAGTACGCCGACGGCGTGCCGAGGAAATTGACTCCACGACCGGCCAGCGTGCCGACCGCCTCGACGATGTCGCTGGTGCGCAGGGCGATGTGCTGGACTCCCGCGCCGGCGTGCCAGGTGAGGAAGTCGTCGATCTGGCCGGGCCGGCGGTTCGGGTCCGGTTCGATCAGCGTGAACGTGACGTGCTTCGACGGGCTCTGCACGACCGTCGACTCCATGCCCTGCCCGGCGACCTCGATGTACTCGTCGAAGATCGGCAGGAAGCCGAACACGTGCTGGTAGAAGTCCACCGTCGGCTTCAGCTGCCCGGACGGCACGCAGATGGCCAGGTGGTCGATCTCGCTGAACAGCTTCTCGTCCGGCCCGCTCGACGGCTCGCTGATCTGGAACGCGCCCGGCAGGAACTCCCGCCGCGGTCCGTGCCGCTCGACCAGCCGGTGCACCACGTCGCCGAAGCCCGCCACCTCCGCGACCACGACGGTGGTCTCCAGCTCGTCGGTGTACGTCGTTGGCTCGGCGACCGACTCCGCGCCCCGGCCGAGCAGTTCGGTGTAGGCGACCGCGGCGTTGTCGACCTCCAGGCCGACCACCGCGACGCCGTCCCCGTGCCGTTGCACGTACTCGGCCGCGGGGTGGTCCGAGGCCAGCCCGGAGGTGAGCACGATCTGGACCGCGCTCTCCCGCAGCAGCAACGACCGCTGTCCGGCCAGCCCGGTCTCGGGTCCCCCCTGGCCGTGCACCTGCAGTCCGAAGGCGTGCGTCAGGTAGAACGCCGCCTGCTTCGCGTCACCGACGTACAACTCCACATGGTCGATCCCGTAGATCTCCATCCCATCCCCTCACTGGTTGTTCGCTGTGCTCGATCGGCTCGCCGTGCTCGCTCGCCCGAGCAGCAGGCTCACGTTCTGGCCGCCGAACCCGAACGAGTTCGACAGCGCGTACTGCGGCCGCGCGTCGCGCGGTTCCTTCCGGACGTGATCCAGCGGGCAGGCCGGATCCGGATCGTCGAGGTTGTACGTCGGCGGCAGCACCCCGCGGCTGACCGCGAGCGCGCTCGCGGCGGCCTCGACCACCCCGGAGGTGCCGAGCAGGTGTCCGGTCAGCGCCTTCGTGGAGCTGACCGCCGGGACCGCGGCGCCGAAGGCCAGGGCGATCGCGGTGGCTTCGGCGACGTCGCCGAGCTTGGTGCTGGTGCCGTGCGCGTTGACGTAGCCGACCTGCTCGGGCGTGACGTTGCCGCTGGCAAACGCCTTACGCATGCAGTCGGCCGCGCCGGTGCCGTCCGGCCGCGGAGCCGTCGGGTGGTGCGCGTCCGCGTTGACGCCGTACCCGGCGAGGTCCGCGTAACCACGCGCGTTCCTGGCCTTCGCGTGTTCGGCACTCTCCAGCACGAGCAGCCCGGCGCCTTCGGACAGCACGAAGCCGTTCCTGCGCAGATCGAACGGCCGGCTCGCCTCGGTCGGGTCGTCCCAGCCTCGCGCCAGCGCGCGGGCGTTGCCGAAGGTCTCGGCGAACGTCGGGAACAGTGGAGCCTCGCTCGCGCCGGCCAGGACGACGTCCGCCTCGCCCGACCGGATCAGCCGCACCGCGTCGGCGATCGCCTGCGCGCCGGACGCACAGGCCGTGCCGACCGAACTCGTGTAGCCCCGGAAGCCGAACCGGATGGCCACGCGAGCGGCCGGCATGTTCGGGAGGATCCCGGTCAGGAGATACGGACTGACCGCGGCCCGGCCACGCTCGGCGCGGGCCAGCACCTGGTTTTCCAGCGTGGCCATGCCGCCGACGCCTCCGATGATCACGCCGATCCGGTCCGGGTCGACGTTCTGCCCGACGACCAGACCGGCATCGGCCAGGGCATCCTCGGCGGCGAGCTGCGCGAGGATCACCGTGCGGTCCATCACCTTGCCGTCGGGCCCCTTGGTGATCTCGCCGGAGTCGACCGGCGCCAGGAATCCGGCCAGCTCGATCGAATGCGCGACCGGATGCCCCTCCGGTGGCCGGCTGATGCCGGAGCGCCCGTGCAGCAGGGCGTCGAACACCTCGTCGGCGCCGCGCCCAACAGGCGTGAGCAACCCCATTCCGGTGATGGTCACCGCCCGCCCGGTCGTCACGGCGTCACTCCGGCGAGCCGGTCCTGGCGCAGGGCCACCTTGCGAACCTTGCCGGTCACGGTCACCGGCACCTCGTCGCCGCCGACCACCGCGATCCTCCGGATCGTGGCGGCGACCTCCGGCCCGACCGCTCGCCGGATCTGCGCCGACCTGTCCAGGTCGGCGTCGGCGTCCGGCGCCAGCTCCAGCAGGACGTCCGTCACGAACCCCTCGCCCTCCGGAACCACGATCACCGTGCAGTCCTGGACCTCCGGCAGCGCGGCGAGGATGCGCTCCTCCGACAGCGACGTGTACAGCTGCGGTCCGTCGAACCCGGCCACCGCGTCAGGAACCCGGTCCAGGTGGAAGTAGTTCCCACTCGCGTCCCGGTAGGCCAGGTCGCCGGTCAGGAACCACCCGTTCAACCGGAACCGGTAGGTGTTCACCGAGTCGTTCCAGTAGCCCGGCGACACCGACGGCGAGCGGAAGCCGAGCATGCCCGGCGTACCGTCCGGCACCTCGTTGCCCGCGGCATCGAGGACGGCGGCCTCGGCGAACTGGTACGGCTTGCCGATGCAGCGCCCGTAGTGCGTGCTGTCCGGCGTGTGCGTGACGTGGAACCCGTTGTGCCCCATCTCGCTGGACCCGAGCCCGTCGATGAAGTGCGAACCCGGCACCGTGATCCGGCCCTCGCGCGTCACGGTCTCCCGCGACCCGGCCGCGACCAGCTTGCGGATGTGCGGCTCGTGCGCGCAGTCCCCGGTGTTGAACCACAGCCGCACCGACTCCACGGCGTACCGGCTGAGGTCCTCGCGGGCCAGCCCGGCCCAGGTGACCGCGAACCCGTAGACACCGTGCGGTTTCCACCGCTCGATCGCGGCCAGCACGACCGGCGCGTCCTGGCTGGACAGCAGCAGCATCTCGGCGCGGTTGCCGAGCACCTGGTTGACCATCAGGATCGTCGCGGTGTGCGGGATCGGCAGCGCGTTCAGGATCCTGTCGGTGCCCTGGGCCTGCGGCATCGTGAGCAGGTGCTTGAGCGCGGCGTACAAAGTGGTGTGGGTGTGCAGCACCGCCTTCGGTACGCCGGTGGTGCCGCTGGTGTGGGTGATCACCACGGGGTCGTCGCGGTGGTGCCGGTAGTGCTCGGGCGCCTTCGCCGGATCGCCGGTGCCCAGCTCCTTCGGCGTGCCCAGGATCGGGGCTCCGTGCAACGACCCGGGCTGGTCCGACTGGCCGTCGAGCAGCTCCCGATGTGTGCTGTCGGCAAGGATGCCGTTGACCCGCAGGCGGCGGATGTACTCCGCGGCGATCGCGGGCGCCATCTTGCCGTTCAGCAGCGCGGGGATCGCGCCGATCCGGGTCAGCGCGAGAAAGCTCAGCACGATGTCGGCGGCGTCGGTCGCCCAGATCGCGATCACGTCCCGCCGGCCGATTCCCCGCGCGTGCAGCCACGCCGTACGGGCTTGGACCCGGTCGTCGAGCTCGCCCAGCGTGAGCGGGTGCTCGGCCGGAAAGTGGTCGACGGCGGTGTCGAAGGTCAGGCCCGGCCCGGACAGGTCGGCGCCGAGCGCGATCACTGTGGCCAGGACGTTGCCGGTGCCGACGGACGGGTCCGCGGCCAGCCGTGCCCGCAGGCTTGTTCTCACTGTTCTCCCCCACTCACCAACAGGGCGACTGCGGTGTCGCCGGTCCTTGCTTGTTCGACCAGGACGATCAGGACCTGGTCGGCCTCGCCGTCGGCCAGCAGCAGCGCGGCCTCGTCCAGTCCGGCCCGGTGCGGATCGTCCAGCGGGCTGACGCAGACCACCGGCCCGCGCAGACCGAACCGGGCGGCGACGTAGCCGGCGACCGAGTTCGGGACGGACTGGAAGAAGTGCAGCGGCCCGATTCGCTTGCCCTCAGCAACGGCTTCGCGGACGTGCGTGGCGCCGGCCAGGTCGCCGCTGCGGCTGACCAGGACCAGTCCGGTGCGTTCCTGCGCGGCGGTCTGCGCGAAGCAGCGCTCGGCGACGACGGCGACCAGCGGACTGAACGACGAGTCGACGAAGCCGGGCAGCGTTGGCGGACCTGCCACGGCGTCGTCACCCGGCTGCGGCCAGTGACTGACGGTGACCACGACGGGGTCCGGGAGTCCGAGCGTGAGTTTCATGCGGCACGCACCAGCAGCGCCGTGTTGGCGCCCCCGAAGGCGGCGTTCAGCGTCAGCCCGTAAACCGAGCCGGCCGGCCGCGGCGCGTCGGCGATCACGTCGAGCGCGCAGTCGGGGTCCTTGGTGGTGAAACCGGCGTTGACGGGCAACTTGCCTTCCCGCAGCGCCTGGATGGTGAGGACCAACTCCAGCAGCCCGGACGCCTCCAGCGCGTGACCGTGCACGGCCTTGGTCGAGCTGACCGGTACGTCGGTCGCGAACACCCGGTTGATCGCGGCGGCCTCGGAGGCGTCGCTGAAGCTGGTGCCGGTCGCGTTGGCGTTGATGTAACCGACCACGTCGGGCGGGAGGCCCGCCTTGCGCAGCGCGGACTCGATCGCGCGCGACAGTCCGCGGCCGTCGGGATCCGGGCGGCAGGGGTGATAGGCGTCGCCGGCCCGTCCCCAGCCTGCGATCTCGGCGATCCCCTCCCCCGCCTCGAGGACAACCGCCGCTACTCCGTCGCCCAGCAACAGACCACGGCGATCGAGGCTGAACGGCCTGACCACGCCGTCGTCGGCCAGCGCCCGGCCGGCGTCGAAGAGCGCGAACTGGTCCGACTCGACCAGGTAGCCGGCGGCAACAACCACCCGGTCGACGGCGCCGCGGCTGATCAGCGTCGCGGCGTCGGCGACCGCCGTACTGGCGGAGACGCAGGCGGTGGTGTAGATCCGGTGTGCTCTGGTCGCCAGCCTGCGTGCCTCGGACCGGCCGTGCACTGCCAGCAGCAGAGGTGCCGTCGCCCGCTGTCCGGGTGTCAGGCCGGCATTCGTGCAGGCACCACTGATTGCGTCGAGCAACTCTTCCTCGAGGGAGCCGACGCCGGTAGCGGTCGCCGCCACTGTCACCCGCCGCTGACCGGTGTCGAAGCGCCGTACCTGCGTGAAGGCCGCCGTACCGGTCAGTGCCGCGGCCAATTGAGCCTCCGCCCCACGCCCCAACGCACTCGTCACCGAGACACCCGTGACCGCGACCGGCCGACGCTCAGACATGGCTGGTCAGCACTTCCGCGAGGACGGCGACGGCGTCGTCGATGGTGTGGATGCGTTCCAGCTGCTCGTCGCCGAGCTCGATGGCGTAGCGCTGCTCGACCTGGTGGACCAGCCAGGCCAGTTCCATCGAGTCGATCCGCTCGCTGCCGGGCGGGCGTTCGCCGAGACCCGACAGCCAGTCGACGATCTCGGCGCGCCCCGGCGGGGGCGGAACGGACAGGTGCGGCTGAGTCATCAGACCTGCTGCGCGGCGCGGCCGGCCACCTCGGAGGTGAACTCGCCGACGGTCATCAGCGCCAGTTGCTCGGACTCGTCGTCGGAGAACCGCACCCCGAACCGGTCCTCGACCCGGACCGACAGATCCGCCAACGCCAGCGACTCCAGGTCCACCCCCGCCGGTCCGAGCGTCGTCGCGTCGTCGATGCCCTCGACGTCGTAGTTCATGTCGGCCAGCTGCGCGAGCACGAACTCGCGGACCTCGTCCTTCATCGCGTTACCTTCTCCCTGTGAATGAACCCGCGGGCCCCACTCCGGAACCCGTGCACGTCTGGGTGAGCACCACCGACGAGAACCCCCGCCCGGCCGCCCACCACCTGCTGCGCCACCTCGCCACGTCCCTCGGCCACGCCGCTCCGCTGATCCACACCGCCACCGGCCGTCCGGTTGTCGACGGCCTGCACGTGAGCCTCAGCCACACCACTGGCGTCATCGCCGTAGCCGCCACCCACACGGGGCCCGTCGGGGTCGACGTCGAACTCCGACGGGACTTCCCGGTCGGTGCGATGGCCGCCCGCTGGTTCACGCCGGCCGAGGCCGGTCGCGTCGACTCCCCCGCGGCGTTCCTGCGGCTGTGGACCGCGAAGGAAGCCGTCGGCAAGGCCCTCGGCCAGGGCCTGAGAAACCAGGGCCTCCGCCGGGAGATGCCCGCCGTCCTGACCGGCGAACCGACCATGGACGAGCAGTTGCTCGTAGCTCATGTCGTGCCGTCCGAGCCCCTGCTCGTGGTCCACGTGCACACCGACCTCGACGTGGTGCTGGCTTTGGCGTTCCCCAGGAGCGTCACCGAGGTGGTGCTCCATCAGGGGACCACCTTGCGCAGTACGGTCAGATCCCGGACCAGCTTCCCCGTGGTTGTCCGCGGCAACTGAGCCACGATCCGCAGCGTCCGCGGCCGCTTGTACGACGCCAGCAGCTGGGCCAGTTCGGCTTCCAGGGCCGGGATCTCGCGGGGCTGGTTGAGCTGGACGTACGCGGTGATCGCTCCGTCGTGCACGACGACCGCCGCCTCGACTCCGCGCAACGTGCCCAGCGTGTACTCGACCTCGGTCAGGTCGACCTTCAGGCCGCCGACCGAGACCTGCGAGTCCAGGCGGCCGCGGATGGAGACGAGACCTGTTTCCGGGTCGACCACGCCGGCGTCCTTGGTGTGCAGCCAGCCGTCGGACCACCGGGCGGGATCCGACAGCCCCAGGTACGGCGACTCGGCCCGGCGGACCCGCAGCTCGCCGTCGACCTCGCGGATCTCGATCCCCGGCGCGGGCCGGACCTGGGGGCGGTGGGCGCCGAACAGATCGGTGCCGATGACCCCGACCTCGGTCATCCCGTACATGTTGCCCAGCGGTACGCCGTACTTGTGCTCGAACGCCGACGACACCGACGCCGGGACCAGTTCCCCGCCGGTCGTCATCCGCTTGAACTGCGGCAGCGCCGGCGGATCCTCCACCGACGCCAGCAGCCCGATGTGGAACGGCACTCCGAGCACCGTCGCCGGCTTCGTCCCACTCGCGATCGCCTGCAGGATCGCGTCGCCGGTCAGGCGCGCCGGCGGTACCAGCTCGACGCCCGCGTGCAACCCGTAGAGCAGCCCGCCGACGAGCCCGAGCACGTGCACCATCGACGGCAGCAGGATGATCCGCTCGCCCGGCTGCGGCACCCCGTCGATCTCGGTGTAGCGCAGCACCTCCTCGACCAGGTCCTCCGCGGTCCGGCCGATCACCTTCGACGGTCCGGTCGACCCAGAGCTGAGCTGGACGACAGTGTGCGCCGTACCGGCCGGATGACCCGAGTAACTCGCGACGTCGGTGTCGACGTCGACGAACGTGCGCAGCCCGGAGGCGACCGGCCGTTGCGGCGACACGACGACCTGCGGCACCAGCCGCTCGATCGCCCGCCGGACCTCGTAGTCGGTCAGCCGGTGGTCGAGCAGGATCGCCTGCCCACCGCTGCGCCACACGGCCAGCAAATGCGTCACAAAAGCCAATGACGGCGGTAAACGCAATGCCGCGGCACCACCGGCCCGTAAACCGGACTCGGCCAGTTCGGCCTGCCGGTCCCGCACCAGCCGGCGCAGCATTCCGCGGTCGACCGGAGCCGGCAGCGAAAAGCACACGTCACTGGCGGGCCCAGCCAGCAGTAGATCGTCGACCCATTGGGCACCCACGGTGGTTCCGGGCACCACGACAGCACCGTCCATGGTCATCAGGGCTCCGAGTTCGCCTTGAAAAGAAAGGATTCGAAGCACCAGCACCCCCACCAAGGCCTGGCGATGACGCGACGATACGACACGGAACGCAGCGTGCGCTACGGACCCAAAGTGATGACGCAATTACCCTTCGCGATACCATGCCGAACGCATTTCCGGACCCTTCAGAAAAGCCCCGCAAACCAAACATTCGATCGCCCATCAAACCGGCGTACGAACCACCACAGGTTAGGAAAAGCAACACTGCGGGTCCCCCCGAAGGGAAACCCGCAGTGCGTCAAATCTCCGTTTGATCCAGCTGTTCAGCCAAAATTTCAGTCCCGCCGCTGCCACTCCTCGGCCCGTTCGACCGGGCGGAAGCCGAGTTGGGCGTTGACGGCGTTCATCGCGGTGTTCTGCTCGCCGTTCCAGGTGTGCACGACCATCGGGCCGCCGTGCACCTGTTGCAGCTCGAGGTGGTTGCGGACCTTCAGCGCCAGGCCGAGTCGGTGGCCGCGGTGGGCGCGCGCCACCAGCGTGCCGGACTGGAAGACCTTGCCGGGGTCGTCGTCGCCGAGGTGCAGTTCGGTGTGCCCGGCCAGCGTGCCGTCCGGGGCGATCGCGACGGTGGTCCACGAGTGGCGCCGGCGGGCGCGGCTCTGCTCCTCGGCCTCCCGGATCCGCGCCGCGTCCCACCGTTCGGCCTCGACCTCCAGCTCGCCCTGGGGCGCCTCCAGCATGAAGGTGCTCAGCAGCGCCCCGAACTCGTCGAGCAGGTCGTCGGGGCAACGATCCCGCCAGGTGCGCAGCTCGTAGCCGTCGTGGCGCTCGGCCGCCTTCGCGGCCAACTGCTCCAGTACGGCGGGTTCGAACGGCAGTTCCAGCACCCGGTGCATCTCGAAGTTCGCCGCCGAGAACCCCAGTGCCGTCGCGAACGCCTGCCCAGCTGTCTGCTCGCCCGCCTCCACACCAGCAGGCGCCTCAGGGCGGATCGGGACGTCGAGCTGGGCGACGAGGGTCTCGTGCGCCCGTGGTGCCGGGCGCGGTCCTCCAGCAGGCGGCCCAGGGTCCGGCCGTGGCCACGCCGGCGGGCCTGCGGCAGTACGCCGATGGTGGCGCTCAGCCGGAAGGTGTTGTCGAGCAGCGGCAGCTCGACGAAGAGCGTGCCGACGATCTCCCCGGCGTCGTCCCGCAGCGCCCAGATCTCCTTCGCCCAGTAGGCGCTGTCCTGAACCAGCCCGACCCGCAGCTCGTCGCGGCTCCACAGCACGGCGTACGGCCGGTCGTCGTTCACGGCCACGCTGAACGCGTCGTACCAGGCGTTGTAGGCAGAGGTGTCGTGCGGGTCCACTCGCTCCGGTGTGCTCACCGACTCACTGTAGGGACCGGTACGCCGGACACTCCAACCGTTTAGGCCGGCGCTCCCAGCTTGCCGAGCGCCACCGCGACCCGGCCGTCGGCCTCGGCCAGCGCCTCACGCGCGGCGGAGACCGGGCTTCCGGTCAGCAGGTGCACGAGCGCCGGCTTGAGCTCACCGTCGGCGTCGGCCAGTGCGGCCGCGCACGCGTCGGCGTCCGCCCCGGTCGCCTCGGCCAGGATCCGCAGCATCCGGCCGCGCAGTTTGTTGTTGGTGGCAACCATGTCGACCATCAGGTTCGACCAGGTCCGGCCGAGCTTGATCATCAGCGTGGTGGAGAACGCGTTCAGGATCATCTTCTGCGCGGTCCCGGCCTTCAGCCGCGTCGATCCGGCGATCGCCTCCGGCCCGGTGTCGGCCGCGATCAGCACGTCGGCCAGCGGCGCCAGCGGGGCCTGCGGGTTCGAGGTGATCAGCGCCGTCGTCGCACCCACCGACCGCGCGTACCGCAGCGCTCCCGCCACGTACGGCGTACTGCCGGACGCCGCAAGGCCGATCACCACGTCCAGCCCGGTGACCTCGGCCGCGTCGGCCGCGCCGCCGTCCTCGGAGTCCTCGACGTTCTCGACCGCGCGCAGCAGGGCCGGCATGCCACCGGCGTGGTGCGCGACGACCAGGTCGTCGGGCGCGTGGAACGTCGGCAGCAGCTCGGCGGCGTCCAGCACCGCGAGCCGGCCGGACGTCCCGGCGCCGAAGTAGTGCACCCGGCCCCCGGCCCGCACCGCAGCGACCGCGGCGTCCACGACCTTGGCCAGGGCCGGTATGACCGCCGCCACGGCGTCCGCGACGCGCGCGTCCTCGGCGTTCATCATCCGCAGGATCTCGGGGGTCCCCACGGCGTCGATCGCCAGCGTCCGGGGATTGCGCTGTTCCGTGGGAGTGATCACAGCATCGATGTTAGTTTTCTACTGAACGTTTTTCAATTCTGTGGATCGTTGACGGAACTCTTCACCCGGTGCCCGCGGACCGCGGTCGCGGTCTCCTCGAGCGCCTTGCGGGCGTCCGGCAGCACCGACTGGGCCACCCCGATGAACAGGCAGTCGATCACCATCAACTGCGCGATCCGGCTCGACATCGCGCCGGACCGGTACGTCGTCTCGCGGGCGGCCGTGGTGAGCACCAGATCGGCCGTCTGGGCCAGCGGCGAGCGCGGGAAATTGGTCACCGCGACTGTGGTGGCGCCGTGCCGCTTGGCCTCCTCCAGCGCCTCGATCACCTCGACCGTGGTGCCGGTGTGCGAGATCCCGATCGCGACGTCGCCGTCGTTCAGCAGGGCCGCGCTGGTCAGCATCACGTGCACGTCGGACCAGGCGAACGCGACCCGGCGGATCCGGTGCAGCTTCTGCTGCAGGTCGAGCGCGACGAACGCGCTCGCCGCCGCGCCGTACAGGTCGACCCGCGGCGCCTTGGCGACCGCGGCGACGACCTTGCTCAGCGCCTCGACGTCGAGCTGCTGGGCGGTCTCGCGGACCGCCCGCTCGTCGGCGAAGGCGACCTTGCCGACCACGTCGTCGAGCGAGTCACCCGGCTCGATGTCGCCGCCGACCTCGGGCCGGACCATCTCCTGCGCCGACTGGGCGGCCAACTGCAGCCGCAGCTGCGGGTAGCCCGGGACGCCGATCTGCTTGCAGAACCGGATGACCGTGGTCTCCGAGGTGGAGGCCACCTCGGCCAGTTCGGAGATCGTCATCGCCGCCACGCCGGCCGGGTCCGCGAGCACCGCGTTCGCCACCCGCTGCTCGGCCGGGGCCAGCGCGGGCATCACCGCGCGGACCCGGACCAGCAGCGGCCCCGTGGGTTCTGGAGAGGTCGTGGAAGTCATGACGCCACGGTACGGCGAACGAGCACCGGACGGGGTCACCGACGCGAAAGTCTCCAACCTGTTGCGGTAAAAGCCTCCGGATGACGTTCTCCGTCGAACAGCACCTGGTGGCCGTCGGTGATCCGGACGCCGTCGACGTACACGCCACGCCCCTGGTACAGCGGGTCGGAGGCGTAACGCCAGCGGATCGTCTGGTCGCCGCCGGTCAGGTTGGCCGACACCTGGTGCCAGTGCCGGTCACCGGAACCGCTGATCGAGCCGTCGGTGTCGCCCACCGCGCCCCGGTCGAGCACCGTGAACGGCACCTTCGTCCAGGTGGTGCCGTCGGTCGAGCTCTCCAGGTACAGCAGGTCGGAGTTCTCGGTGTCGACGAACAGGTCGAAGGCCAGCTTCGCCCCCGTGGCCGGTACGGCGACCGGCAGCGCGAGCGTCGTCGTACTGGCGTCGGTCGTGCCGGAGAACCAGGCGTCCTTGCCGTGCCGCGGCGCGACCCCGAGCGACAGCGCGAGCCCCTGGGCGACCGCGCGCCGGGCCGGGTTGTTGCTGCCCCAGTTGCGGCTCGGGTGCACCCGGTTGGTGAGCAGGATCGCGAACGAGCGGGAGTCGAAGTCGATCACCAGCGACGTCCCGGTGTAGCCGGTGTGGCCGGCCGTGCGCGGACCGGACAGGCCGCCCATGTACCAGCGCTGGTTCAGCTCGAAGCCGAGGCCGTGGTCGTTGCCCGGGAAGCCCTGGTTGAAGTTCGTGATCATCGCGGTGACGGAGCTTTCCTTCAGGATCCGGGCGTGCCGGTAGCTGCCGCCGTTCAGGAAGGCCTGCGCGAGCACGGCCAGGTCGTCGGCGGTGCTGAACACGCCCGCGTGCCCGGCGACGCCGTCGAGCGACCACGCGTTCTCGTCGTGCACCGAACCCCAGACCATGCCGCGCGGCGGCGAGGCCTGGAACTCCGTGGCGGCGATCCGCGGCTTCTTCTTCGGGTCCGGGTTGTAGCCCGTGTCCTTCATCTGCAGCGGTTTGGTGATGCCGTCGGCAACCAGCTTGTCCAGCGTCTTGCCGGAGACCCGGTGCGCGACCTCGCCCAGGGCGATCAGGTTCAGGTCGCTGTAGAGGTACGTCGTCCCCGGTGCGCTGGTGGGCTTCGCGGTCAGCGCCATCTGCATCCGCGAGGCCGGGTCGGGCTGCGCGCTCCACAGCGGCAGCCACGACGGCAGGCCGGTGGTGTGCGTCAGCGCCTGGCGAACGGTGATCGTCTCTTTGCCGTTCGCCGCGAACTCCGGCACGTACTGGGCGATCGGCGTGTCCAGCCCGATCCGCCCCTTCTCCACCTGCTGCAGCACGACGATCGAGGTGAACAGCTTCGACACCGACGCCATGTCGAAGATCGTGTCGGTACGCATCGGGATCTGCTGGTCGGCGGGCAGTTCGGTGCCGGCGCCGTCGGCGTACTTGACGGCCATGCCGGTCGCCTCGCGGGCGACCACCTTGCCGTCGTGGCCGAGCAGCGTGACGGCACCGGCGTACAGGGGTTTGGCGGTGCCGTTCGGCTTGGTCCAGCCCGCGACCTGCGCGAGCGCCGCGTCGATCGGGGCGGGGTCGAGACCGGCCTTGGCCGGCGTCGCGTCGCGCAGCAGCGTGCCCTTCGGGGCGTAGCCCTCGTACGGGCGGTCGAAGCGGCCGGCGGATCGGTTGCTGTCAGCAACTGCAGGGGTAGCCATGGTGAGGATCAGGGTAGCGACCGCCGCGGTCGCTGCCGCACGCCTCATCGGTGCGCTCCCTTGTAGAGCAGGTACTGGGCCCGGCGCGCGTTCCACGCGGCGGTCTCCGGCTGCCAGGCCGCGACGATCTGCTCGGCCGAGGCGCCGGCGGTGAACATGGTCCGGAACCGGTCCGAGCCGGTCAGCAGGTCGATCCACCGTCCGGGTGGGTTCTCCGCCCGCCAGGCGAACTGCGGGTAGAGCCGCTTGGCCTCGATCATCATGTGGGTCGCGGCCAGGATCGGGTCGACCTGGTGCGGGTCGGTGATGTGCAGCTGGACGCCGCCGCAGAGCAGGTTCGCGTTCTTGCTGATGAACGGCGTGAAGTACGCCTCGCGGAACTCGATGCCCGGCACGTTCTTGGTGCGCAGCGCCTCGGCCCAGCGGTAGTCGATGTACGGCGCGCCGATCAGCTCGAACGGCCGCGTCGTGCCGCGGCCCTCGGACATGTTGGTCGCCTCGAACAGGCAGGTGCCCGGGTAGAGCAGGGCCGTGTCGGGCGTCGGCATGTTCGGGCTCGGCATCACCCAGGGCAGGCCGGTCTCGGCGAACAACTGGTCGCGCTTCCAGCCCTCAACCTCGATCACCTGCAGGTCCTGGACCACCGGGCCGCCGGTGTCGAGCGCCAGGTACTCGGCGTTGAAGAGCCGGGCCAGCTCGCCGACGGTCATCCCGTGCTGCTGGATGATCTCCTCCTTGCCCACGCCCGAGGTGTAGCCGGGCTTGAGCATCGGGCCGGCCGCGAACCCTCCGACCGGGTTCGGCCGGTCCAGCACGACGAACTTCAGGCCGTTCTTCGCGGCCGCGACCATCGCCTCGTACATCGACCAGATGTAGGTGTAGAACCGGGCGCCGACGTCCTGGATGTCGAAGACCACGGTCTCCACGCCGGACCTGGTGTAGAGCGTCTGCAGCTTGGCCGCGTTCGCGCCGTAGGCGTCGTACACCATGATCTGAGTCCGCGGGTCGACGTGGTCGCCCTCGGAACCGCCGGCCTGCGCGCTGCCGCGGAAGCCGTGCTCGGGGCCGAACACGGCGACCACGTTGACCTTGCCGGAGGCGTGCATGGTGTCCACGATGTGGCTCAGGTCGTTCAGGATGCCGGTCGGGTTGCTGAACACGCCGACCTTCTGGCCGGCCAGCGCGGCCCAGCCGGAGTCGGCCAGCACCTGCGCGCCGGTTTTCACCTTCCGCTTCCTGGCCGGGTCCGGCGCGGCCTGGGCCGCGGTGGCCCCGAGCAGCGGCGCGGCGCCGACGGCACCGGCGCCGGCGCCGGCCAGGAAACTGCGACGTCCAACGGTCATGAGTGGACCTCCGATCCACGGGCGAGCGACAGGTCGGCCACGACGGGCCGGTGATCGCTCGCGGCAAGAAGTGCGGGGGAAGCCGGAACCTCGGCGCGGAGCACTCCGACGCCGTCCGACACGGTGATGTAGTCGATGCGTTTGACCGGCGTCGCCGCCGGATAGGTCAACGGGTTGCCCGCGGTGACCGGCGCCGCGGTCCAGGCATCGGTCAGGGTGGGCCAGAGCCGGGCCAGCTCGGGCGCCTGCGGTTCGGCGTTGAAGTCGCCGACCAGGACCTGGTTGGCGCCGGCCGGGTCGGCGGCGAGGATCTTCAGCGTCTCGTCCACCTCGGTCCGCCGCAGCGACGGGTCGGCGCGGTAGTCCAGGTGCGTCACGTAGAAGTGCACCCGAGCACCCTTGGCCTGGATCACCGCCTCCAGGAAGCCCGGCATCGGCATCGGGCCGGCGTCGGGGTCCTGCGTCGACAGGCGGGTCAGGTCATGGTTGCGGACGTCGAGGATCGGCGCCTTCGACAGCACCGCCAGCCCGTACTGCCGGCGAGGCTCCCCCGGCCGCAACGGGTCGAAGTCGTAGATCGGGGCGAAACCGGCCCGCATCCCGAGCCGGCCGGCGAGCTCGCTCACCAGGTCACGCCACTGTGAGCGCTCGCTCCAGTGCACGTCGACCTCCTGCAGGCCGATCACGTCGGCGTCCAGCGCGCGCAGCGTGGTCTCGGTGCGATCCAGGTCGAACACGTTGTCGTGCCCGGCGCCGGCGTGGATGTTGTACGTCGCCACCCGCAGCGGCACCGCCGGTGCGTTGCCGTCGGCAACGGCCGGGGTGACGCCGGCGAGCAGGGTCAGGGCGGCGAGGAGGACCAGGAACCGCTTCACCATGTCTGTCCGTGTCCGAAGGGATAGAGAACGGTCGAGGGGTCGCCGGCCACCGGGACGTCGACCGGCAGCTTGCCGGCCGGCTTGATCTCGCCGTACAGCACCTTGGCCAGCGACTCCATCGAGACGTCGGCGTACGAGTAGGTGGCCAGGTACGTCGGCGCGGCGGTGAGGTACGCGATGTCGTACGGGTCGCGCACGGCGACCACGATCACCGGCTTGCCGGTCGCGAGCAGCTCCTTGACCAGCTTCTGCTGCTTGCCCTGCTTGTCGGTGACCGCCGTGTCCCAGGCCTTCATCGTCAGCACGACGGTCAGGTCGTTCGCGCGTGCCGCCGCGACCGCACCGGCGATCGCGGTGTCCGACGGGGTCGCGCCGGTCTGCCGCACGGTCGTCGTGGCGCCGCGCGCGGTCAACCGGTTGGCCAGCGTCTGGGTGGTGGCCACGCCGTACCCGGTCACCAGCACCTTGCGCGGTCCGGCGCTCAGCGGCAGCAGGCCCGCTTCGTTCTTCACCACCGTCGTGGTCCGGTCGGCGATGCGTTGCGCGGCCGCGTAGTGCTCGGGCGTCCCGACCACCGACGACACCGCCGCGACGTCCACCAGGGGCTCGTCCACGACACCGTTGAGGTGCTTCAGCCGCAGCACTCGGTAAACGCTCTGGTCGAGCCGCTGCTCGGTGATCCGGCCGGACCGGACCGCCGTCAGGACGGCGTTGTAGGCGACGTCCATCGCCGGCGACATCAGCAACTGGTCGACACCGGCCTCGAGCGCGCGCACCGCCACCTCGGCGTCGCCGTACTTCTGCCGGACGCCGGCCATCGCGAGCGAGTCGGTGATCACCACGCCGTCGTACCCGAGCTTCTCGCGCAGGATGCCGGTCATGATCGGCTTGCTCAGCGTGGCGGGATCGCCGGACGGGTCCAGCGACGGCACCACGATGTGCGCGGTCATGATCGAGTCGATGCCCGCCTTGATCGCGGCCTCGAACGGCGGCGCGTCGATCGTGGTCCACTCCTGCAGGGTGTGGTCGATCGTCGGCAGCGCGGTGTGGCTGTCGTCATGGGTGTCACCGTGGCCCGGGAAGTGCTTGGCGCACGACGCGATCCCGCCGCCGCTCTCCAGCCCGGTCACCTGGGCCGCGGTCAGCTCGGCGACCAGCGTGGGGTCGGACGAGAACGAGCGCACCCCGATCACCGGGTTGAGCGCGTTCACGTTGACGTCGGCGACCGGCGCGTAGGCCTGGTTGACACCCACCGCGCGCAGCTCCGCCCCGGCGATCGTCGCGGCCTCCCGGGCGTCGGCGGTACTGCGGCCCGCCCCGAGCGCCATCGCGCCGGGGAACTGCGTGGCCGGCGGACCGACCCGGAACACGACACCGTGCTCCTGGTCGGTGCTGATCAGCAGCGGGACCGAGACCTTCTCGCCGACCGCGAGCGAGGCCTGCTGCAGCCCGTTCGACAGTGCGGCGATCTGCGGCGGGTTGGCGACCGAGTCGGTCCAGGCGAAGTAGATGACGCCGCCCAGCTTGTACTTGGCCACCACGTCCGCCGGCGTCGCGACGCCGTACGCGGTGACGTTGCGCTGGTCCGCTGTGCTCGCGGTGGCGCCGTACGCGTAGGTGACGAACAGCTGGCCGACCTTCTCCTCCAGCGTCATCCGCGCCAGCGTCGCGGTGGCCCAGCCGTGCGCGCGGCCCGGGTTCGAGGCGGCGGCGACACCAGGCCGGAGCCCGGCCGCACCGGCGACAGCCGCTGCAGCCAGGCCCAGGACGGTACGCCGGGTCGGACGGCTCACCAGGACAGCCCGTGGCCGAACGGGTAGAGCGGAGTGGCCGGCTGACCCGCGACCGGGATGTCGACCGGCAGCTTGCCGGTCGGCGCGATCTCGCCGTACAGGACCTTGGTCAGGGACTCCATCGAGACCGCCTGGTAGCCGTAGGTCGCCACGTAGGTCGGCGCCTGGTCGAAGTACGCGATGTCGTACGGGTCGCGGACGGCGACGACGATCACGGTCTTGCCGGTGGCGAGCAGGTCCTTGACCAGCTTCTGCTGCTTGGCCAGCTTGTCGGTGACCTTCGTGTCCCACGCCTTCTGGGTCAGGACGACGGTGACGTCGTTGGCCTGGGCCTTCGTGACGGCGTCGGCGATGGCGGCGTCGGTCGGAGCCGCGCCGGTCTGGGCGACCGTGGTGGTCGCGCCGCGCTTGGTCAGGCTGTTGGCCAGCGACTGGGTGGTGGCGACGCCCCACCCGGTGACCAGCACCTTCCGCGGGGTGTTGCTGAGCGGGAGGGTGCTGGTGTCGTTCTTGACCAGCGTGATCGACTTGTCGACGATCTGCTGGGCGGTGGCCAGGTGCTCCGGCGTACCGACCTTGGCGGGGACCTGGGCCGGGTCGACGAACGGGCGCAGCAGGCCGCCGCTCTTCAGCTTGAGCAGCAGGATCCGCAGCAGGCTCTCGTCGATCCGGCGCTCGCTGATCCGGCCCGACTTCACCGCGTCCACGACGGCCTTGAACTGCACGTCCGGAGCGGGCGGCAGCAGCAACTGGTCGGCGCCGGCCTCGATCGCGCGGATCGCCACCTCGGCGTCGCCGTACTTGGCCCGGACCGCGGCCATCTCCAGCGCGTCGGTGATGATCAGGCCCTTGAAGCCGAGCTCCTTGCGCAGCACGCCGGTCATGATCGGCTTGCTCAGCGTCGCCGGGTCACCGGACGGGTCCAGCGAGGGCACCGAGATGTGCGCGGTCATGATCGAGTCGATGCCGGCCTTGATCGCGGCCTTGAACGGCGGCGCGTCGATCGCGTCCCACTCGGCCCGGGTGTGGTTGATCGTCGGCAGCGAGGTGTGGCTGTCGTCGACGGTGTC
This sequence comes from Kribbella sp. CA-253562, assembly GCF_050942265.1. Taxonomy (GTDB): domain Bacteria; phylum Actinomycetota; class Actinomycetes; order Propionibacteriales; family Kribbellaceae; genus Kribbella. Next base: position 7,545,657 of record NZ_CP192049.1, read on the forward strand.
GCCGTGGCCCGGGAAGTGCTTCGCGGTCGCCGTGATCCCGGCGTCACGCTGGTAGCCCTGGACCTGGGCCACAGTCATGTCGGAGACCAGTTGCGGGTCGCTGGAGAACGAGCGGACGCCGATCACCGGGTTGAGCGCGTTCACGTTCACGTCGGCGACCGGCGCGTAGTCCTGCCGGATGCCCATCGCCTTCAGCTCGCGCCCGGTGATCCCGGCCGCGGTGCGGGCGTCCGCCGTACTGCGGGAGGCACCGTGGGCCATGTTGCCGCCGAACTGGGTGGCGGGCGGACCGATCCGGACCACCACGCCCTGCTCCTGGTCGGTGGCGATCGTCATCGGCACGTGCACGCCGGTGTTCAGCGCGGCCGTCTGCAGCTGGTTGGAGTACGTCGCCAGCTGGGTCGGGTTCTGCACGTTGTCGCGGGCGTTGAAGTAGATCCAGCCGCCCGGCTTGTACTTCGCGACCACCTCGGCCGGCGTCGCGACGCCGTACAGGCTGGTGTTGCGCGGGTCCGGCTTGTTCGCGTCCGGGCCGTAGGCGAACAGCACGAACATCTGGCCGATCTTCTCCTCCAGCGTCATCCCGTGCAGCGCCTTCGCGGCCTGCTCGGGGCTGGTGATCGGCTGGTCCTGCTTCAGTTCTGGTGGTGGCGCGCTGACGGCGGCCGTCGGTGCGAGCGCGGCCACGGTCGCGGCGGCGGTCACAGAGGCAAAAGTGGCGATGGCAGAGCGGCGCAACGCGGACATGACCGACCCCTCAGGTAATTGAATTACATCCGTCCCCCTGAACGCGAAAGTTACCCACGTCACTGAGGCGGGTCAAGAGGAAACGGGGATTCATCCTGCACCGGCTGGCATCCCCCGGCAACGCACCGCACCCAACGCTTGCTTGAATTCCGGGCGTCAGCGGAACGGATCGGCGGCCGGGAGCCAGCCATCCTGGTCGTCGAGGCCATGGCGTTCGCCGTCGGGGGTGAGAGCCTCGATCGCGGCCAGGACCGACGCGCGGGTCTCGTCGCGGCGGGACACCAGCGCCCAGGTCCAGTACGGCGCCGGGTCGACGACCTTGCGCTGCGTGAGATCGGGCGGCACCGCGATCCCGGTCCGCTTCGGCGAGCTGATCACCGGACGACGCAGGCGACGGACGTGCTCGAAGAACGCCGGACCGGTGATGCCCTCGTCGTTGATCCGCTCGATCCCGGCTCCGGTGGCGGCCGCGAACTCCTCGGCGTAGGCGTTCCACGACGACCAGGCCGAACTGTTGGCGTCCACCAGCAGCACGGCGTCCTCGGCCCGGACCGGCTTGCTGCCGCGGGTGGCGCTCAGCGCGAACAGGCGGTCGGCGCCGATCAGCCGGGCCCGCAGCCCCTGCGCCGCGAGGTCCTCGGTCCGGATCCAGCAGATCGCCAGATCGATGCTGCCGTCGGCGACCCGGCTCGCCTGAGTGTGCGACGGCATCACCCACGGATCGACGATCAGGTGCGCGACGCCCGTCGTCCGGGTGACGAGGTCCTTCGGGTGCCAGCTCACGTAACCGAGCCGCACGCAGTCCGCGCCCTCCAGGCCGGCCGCCGTACGGCGTAAGGCGTCGGCCTGCTCGAGCAGCGCCCGGGTCTTGGGCAGCAGGGCCTCACCGGCCGGCGTCAGCGTCACCGACCGGCGGTCGCGCTCGAACAGCTGGACACCGAGATCGCGTTCCAGCGACTTGATCTGCTGCGACAGCGACGGGCCCGCGATCAGCAGTCGCGCGGCGGCCCGGCCGAAGTTGAGCTCCTCGGCGACCGCGACGAAGTACCGGAGCTGGCGCAGTTCCACGGCTCGATCGTACGGCGGTCGGAGCCGCGGCCTCCCAGCAGAGAGGAACTCGGTCGTTCTGAATCGCCCGCGCGCGAGCAACGCTCAAGACATGGACACCAACACACAGAAGGTAGTTGTCATCACGGGCGCCTCGCAGGGCATCGGCGAAGGGCTGGTGACGGCGTACCGCAAGCTCGGCTACGCCGTGGTCGCCAACTCGCGCTCCATCACGCCGTCCGGCGATCCGCTGGTGCTGACCGTGCCCGGCGACATCTCCGCCGTCGGCGTCGGCAGCCAGGTGATCGAGGCCGCGCTGGCCGAGTTCGGGCGGGTCGACACGCTGGTCAACAACGCGGGCATCTTCGTCGCGAAGCCGTTCACCGACTACACCGACGAGGACTTCGACCGGGTCACCGAGGTGAACCTGCGCGGGTTCTTCGAGGTCACGCAGCACGCCGTGAAGGCGATGCTGGCCGGTGGCGGCGGGCACGTGGTCAACATCTCGACGTCGCTGGTCGACCACGCGAACACCTCCGTGCCGTCGGCGCTGGCCTCGCTGACCAAGGGCGGACTGAACGCGGTCACCAAGTCGCTCGCGATCGAGTACGCCGCCCGCGGCATCCGCGTCAACACCGTTGCCCTCGGCATCATCGAGACCCCGATGCACCCGGCCGAAACGCACGAGGCCCTGGCCGGCCTGCACCCGGTCGGCCGGATCGGCACCGTCGAGGAGGTCGCCGACGCGGTGCTCTACCTGGAGAACGCGCAGTTCACCACCGGCGAGGTCCTGCACGTCGACGGCGGCCAGAGCGCGGGCCACTGAGCTTTGCGGTGTGAGAGGAGGAGGAAAGCGATGAGCATTCCGCCGTCGTTCCCACGGGCGTCCGAGGGCGCGTCGGCGCCGTCGGCTGCGCCTCCGGCGACCCCGTCGACGGCGGCTGCAGCCTCTCCGTCGTCGGACACGGCGGTACCGGGGTCGGCGGCGGCGATCTCCTCCTCGTCCCCTCCTCCTCCCCCTCCTCCCCCTCCTCCCCCGCCTCCCCGCCCTCCGCGTACTCCCCGTCTCCGCCCTCCCCGTCCTTCCTGTCCTCCCCGTCCGCGGCGGGCGTGCCGCCGTGGCGGACGGCGGCTCGCGGCGCGGCGACGCTGGCGGCGGGGATGGGGATCGGCCGGTTCGTCTACACGCCGATCCTGCCGCTGATGGGCCTGTCCCCGCGGCTCGGTGCGGGGCTGGCCACGGCGAACTACCTCGGCTACCTGGTCGGCGCGGTCGCGGCGATCGCCGTACCGGGGCTGGTTCGCTCGCGGACGACGCTGCGGCTCTCACTGCTCCTGCTCGTCGCGACGCTCGCATTGATGCCGGTAGCAACAACCGCCTCCGGGTGGTCCGTGCTCCGGCTGATCGCGGGCGTCGCGAGCGCGATGATCTTCGTCTCCGCGTCGACGACGATGCTCACCGATCTCCCGCCGCACGCCGTCGGCTGGGCGATCGGTGGCGTCGGCGCCGGGATCGCGCTGTCGGGCGCCGCCGTACTGGCAATTCGCGCGATCGGCACCTGGCAGCAGGCCTGGTGGAGCGCGGCCGCCCTCACGGCCGCGCTGACCGCATTCGCGTGGCCGCTGCACACCAGCGGTTCACCGGCCCGGTCCGAGCGGGTCCGGCCCGATCCCACTGCGCGGCGTTCCTTCGCCTTCCTGCTGACGAGCTACTCGCTCGAGGGCGTCGGCTACATCATCGCCGGTACGTTCCTCGTCGCCGCGATCGACCAGACAGCACCCGGCTGGGCCGGTACCGGCGCGTGGATCCTCGTCGGCCTGGCCGCTCTGCCGTCGTCCGCCTTCTGGGCCTGGCTCAGTCACACCTGGTCCCGCCGGACGCTGCTCGTCGCCGCGCTGCTCATCCAGGCCGCCGGAATCGCCCTGCCGGCGGTCGCCGGCGGCGTCGTACCGGCGCTGATCTCGGCGACGCTGTTCGGCGCGACGTTCCTCGGCGTCAACACCACCGTGCTCGCGATCGGCGCCCACCTGCGCATCACCCGCTCGGTCGCGATCCTCACCACCGGCTACAGCGTCGGCCAGGTCATCGGCCCGCTCGCCGTCAACCCGTTCCTCCACCACGGCTACCACACCCCGCTCCTGCTGGGCGCCGCCCTGGTAACCCTCGCAGCCGCCACAGCCACCGCTTCTCACCGCTAGGAGATTCACCGTGTCCACCACCACCGAGATCCTGACCACCGTCGCCGACCAGTGGCGCGACGCCGTCGACGCCCACGATCCCGAGCGCGTCGCGTCGTACTTCACCGACGACGCGATCTTCCAGGGCCTGCACCCGTACACCATCGGCCCCCAGGGCGTCGCGACGTACTACGCCGCCCAGCCCCTCGGCATGACCGCGACATACAAGATCCTCGAAACCAAGCAGCTGACCGACAACCTGATCCTCGGCTACCTCACCGTCGACTTCGCCTTCACCGACCGCCCCACCAAAACCGTCAACCTCAGCCTCCTGCTGAAGAAGACCGCCGGCACCTGGCTGATCACCCACTACCAGGTGTCGCTACTCCCCTGACCGGGCACATCAGGGCAGCTTCTGGGGCACCTCGGGGCAGATCACCGATCCGGCTGACAGACGCCCGCGCCTGTGCAAGGCTTGAACCAGCTCCCCAGGTGCTGCTTGGAGAGAAGTGAAGCTGGGCTCCCCGCCGGAACGACGGGCCCCAGCTTTCGCGCTTTCCGGCCTCAACGCACCCGACCGGGCGAAGCCGATCACCATTTCCCTGGACACGATGCCTTTGTCACGTGCGCTGTCGAGCAATGCGAGGTCTCGTCCGTCTTGTACCTCGCGACGCGAGTCCAGCCAAACCTCCCGCACGCCGAGAGCGTCCAACTCGTAGAGCGGCCGCTCCAGGCAGCACCGTCGCGCCCGCTCCTGCTTGGTGCTCGTCATCGGCGTACCAACCACCACGATCGCCGCGATGTCGAGCCTGCCGACGACGTTGGCGATCCGGTCCCGCCGCTTGACCGACTCGGTCCCCCGGTGCGGGCGCACGCCGGGACGGACAGAGCGCGCTGACGACGTACCGAAGTTCTTCGCCGGCAATGACGAACTGCTGCCGGTGGTTCAGCGCAGGTGGTTCAGGACCCAGGTGGGGTTGGGGTTGACCTGGTGTTCGTCGGGGGTGACGACGGTGGGCACGGTTTCGTTGCCGTTGGCCAGGGTTCGGACGACGGCGGCGGCTTCGGGGTCGGACCAGATGTTGACCCAGTGCGCCTTGCGGGCGTGGCGGCCGAGTTTTCGGCGGAGGTTGAGGCAGAAGCTGCAGCCGGGGCGCCAGTAGATGATCGGGCGGCCGTCGGCGGCGGCGCGGCGCTGGGCCTCGGCGGCCGTGGTGGAGCGGGGGAAGGCCAGCGGGGACATGATCGCGGCGAGGAAGCCGAAGCCGGCGATCGCGGCGAATGCCATCACCGGCCGGCCCGTGGCGAACCCGTCGGCGGCGACGAGCACCGCGACGACGACGAACGCCCCGGCGAAACCCCAGGTTCGGAGTACGCCGGGGCGTGCGCTCGTGCTCAGAGCTTCAGTGCGCCCGCGACGACGTCGGCCAGTGCGTGGGCGACCTCGTGGGCGGTGTCGGAGGACTCGGCCTCGACCATCACCCGGACCAGCGGTTCGGTCCCGGACGGGCGGAGCAGGACGCGGCCGGTGTCGCCGAGACGCCGGGTCGCTTCGGTGACGGCGGACTGGACCGTCGGGTCGGTGCCGGCGCGGGTCTTGTCGACGTTCGGGACGTTGACCAGGACCTGCGGCAGGCGCGTCATCACGCCGGCCAGGTCGCGCAGGGACTTGCCGGTCTGGGCGACCCGGGCCAGCAACATCACGGCGGTCAGCGTGCCGTCGCCGGTGGTGGCGTGGTCGGACAGGATCACGTGCCCGGACTGCTCACCGCCGAGCTTGTGGCCGCCGGCCTTCATCGCCTCCAGCACGTACCGGTCGCCGACCTTGGTCTGCTCGACCGCGATCCGCTCGCGGACCATCGCCTGGACGAAGCCGAGGTTGCTCATCACGGTCGCCACGACGGTGTCGTTCTCCAGCCGGCCGCTGTCGCGCATCGCCAGCGCCAGGACGGCCAGGATCTGGTCACCGTCGATCAGCTCGCCGCCGGCGTCGACCGCCAGGCAGCGGTCGGCGTCGCCGTCCAGCGCGATGCCGAGATCCGCACCGTGGCCGATCACCTCGCGACGCAGCCCCTCCATGTGCGTGGAGCCGCAGTCGAGGTTGATGTTCAGCCCGTCCGGGCTCGCGGCGTACGTGACGACCTCGGCGCCGAGCCGGCGCAGCGCCTCCGGTGCCGTCAGGGACGCGGCACCGTTCGCGCAGTCGATCACGACCTTGAGCCCGTCGAACCGGTTGGGCGCGGACCGGACCAGGTGCGCCACGTAGGTCTCGAAGCCCTGACCGTCGTCGAGCACCCGCCCGACGGTTTTGCCGGTCGGGCGCTGCCACTCCTCGCCCATCCGGGCCTCGATGGCGTCCTCGATCTTGTCGTCGAGCTTGATCCCGCCCCGGGCCAGGAACTTGATGCCGTTGTCGGGCATCGGGTTGTGGCTGGCCGACAGCATCACGCCGAGATCGGCGCCGGTCGAACCGGTCAGGTACGCGACCGCCGGGGTCGGCAGGACGCCGAGCCGGACGACGTCGACGCCCGCGCTGGCCAGACCGGCCACCACGGCGGCTTCCAGGAACTCACCACTGGCACGCGGATCCCGGCCCACAACGGCGCGTGGCCGGTGCCCTTCGAAGGCACCGGCCTCGCCGAGTACGTGAGCGGCGGCGACCGAGAGGTCGAGCGCCAGCTCCGCGGTCAGGTCCACGTTCGCCAGTCCACGGACACCGTCCGTGCCGAACAAACGCGCCATCAGGAAATCAGCGCTTGCTGTACTGCGGAGCCTTACGGGCCTTCTTGAGACCGGCCTTCTTGCGCTCCTTGATCCGCGCGTCGCGGCTGAGCAGACCGGCCTTCTTCAGACCCGGACGGTTCGCCTCCTCGTCCGCGGCGTTCAGGCAGCGGGCGATCCCGAGCTGCAGCGCACCGGCCTGGCCGGTGATGCCGCCGCCGTTGATCCGGGCGATCACGTCGTAGGAACCCTCGAGACCGGCGACCACGAACGGCTCGTTCACGTGCTGCTGGTGAACCTTGTTCGGGAAGTACACGTCGATCGGCTTGCCGTTGACGGTGATGTTGCCGGTGCCGGGGATGAGGCGGACGCGGGCGACGGCCTCCTTGCGGCGACCGGTCGCGCCGGCCGGGTTGATCACCGCGACGCGGCCGGACTCGGCGCGCTGCTCCGGGCTCGGGTTCGTCTCGGAGGTGTACGCGACCGGGCCCTCGGTGTCGATGGGGACCTCAAGGTCGTTCTCGGTCTCGGTGGTGGTGACGTCGCTCACGCTGGAAATCCTCGTTTACCTGGCTCGTCGATCGCTCTACTGGGCGATCTGGGTGATCTCGAAAGGCTTCGGCTGCTGCGCCGTGTGCGGGTGCTCCGGACCGGCGTACACCTTCAGCTTGCTGAGCAGCTTCCGGCTGAGACGGTTCTTCGGCAGCATCCCCCAGACAGCCTTCTCGACGGCCTTGCGGGGGTCCTTGTCGAGGATCTCGCCGATCGGCGTGGCTGTCAGGCCACCCGGGTGTCCCGAGTGGCGGTAGGCCAGCTTGTCCGTCCGCTTGGTGCCGGACAGGGCGACCTTGGACGCGTTCACGACGACGACGAAGTCGCCGCCGTCGATGTGCGGGGCGAAGGTCGGCTTGTGCTTGCCCCGCAGAAGAGTTGCGATCTGGACGGCGAGCCGACCGAGCGTGACGTCGGTGGCGTCGATCACGTGCCACTCACGGGTGACGTCAGCAGGCTTCGGGCTGTACGTGCGCACGGTCGTTGACCTTCGTTTCTCAGAGGTTGACAAAAATGATGCGTCGGCGAGCGGTGTCACCGGGGACCGGTGCAAACCAGGAACGCACAACAGCAGCCCAGAATACCGGCGGGGACACGTCGGGGTCAAAGTGAGCGCAACCGACCGGGGGACCCCGGGTTGGAACCGAACTCCGACCGCACTAGTTTAGCGGTGAAGATTGAAGTCCGAACCGCGTCCCGCCGGCTGACGATCACCCTCACTGGCTCCGGCGATGACGCCAGCTTCCGAAGAGGGCACCCGTGACCGAACAGTCGCTCACCGTCCGGGACAACCGGACCGGCAAGGACTACGACCTTGCCATCACCGACGGCACCATCCGTGCCGCAGATCTCAAGCAGATCAGCGCTACCGACGGAGACGGTGGCCTGGCCACCTACGACCCCGGCTTCGTCAACACCGCCTCGACCCGCTCCTCGGTCACCTTCATCGACGGTGACAAGGGCATCCTGGAGTACCGCGGCTACCCGATCGAGCAGCTCGCCGAGCAGTCGAACTACCTCGAGGTCGCCTACCTGCTGGTCAACGGCAAGCTGCCGAACAAGGCCGAGTACGAGGCCTGGGCGCACGACGTGACGTATCACACGTTCGTGCACGAGAACCTGAAGACCTTCATGCAGGGCTTCCGGTACGACGCGCACCCGATGGGCATGCTGCTGGCCTCGGTCGGCGCGCTGTCGACGTTCTACCCCGAGTCGCGCGACATCTTCAACGAGGAGTCGCGGGCGCTGCAGATCCGCCGGCTGATCGCCAAGATGCCGACGCTGGGCGCGTTCGCGTACCGGCACGCGCAGGGCAAGCCCTACGTCTACCCCGACAACGAGCTCAGCTACGCGGCGAACTTCCTGTCGATGCTGTTCAAGATGAGCGAGCCCAAGTACGCCGCCGACGACCGCCTGGTGCGCGCACTGGAGATCCTGTTCATCCTGCACGCCGACCACGAGCAGAACGCCTCCACCAACGCGGTCCGCGCGATCGGCTCGACCCAGGTCGACCCGTACAGCGCGGTCACCGGCGGCATCGCGGCCCTCTACGGCCCGCTGCACGGCGGCGCCAACGAGGCGGTGCTGAAGATGCTGCGCCGGATCGGCACCGTCGACAACGTGCCGTCGTTCATCGAGGGCGTGAAGAACGGCGAAGAGCGGCTGATGGGCTTCGGCCACCGGGTCTACAAGAACTACGACCCGCGGGCCAAGATCATCAAGAAGGCCGCCGACGACGTGTTCGAGGTGACCGGGATCAACCCGTTGCTGAAGATCGCGGTCGAGCTGGAGAAGATCGCGCTGGAGGACGAGTACTTCGTCTCCCGCAAGCTCTACCCGAACGTCGACTTCTACTCCGGCCTGATCTACGAGGCGCTGCAGTTCCCGCCGGAGATGTTCACCGTGCTGTTCGCCATCCCGCGGACGTCGGGCTGGCTGGCGCAGTGGCTGGAGAGCCTCGGCGACAGCGACCAGAAGATCGCCCGCCCGAAGCAGATCTACACCGGTGCCCGCGGCATCGACTACGTCCCGATGGGCGAGCGCTGACCGACGGCTGACCGGGCCCCCACGCGATCCGCGTGGGGGCCTTCGTCGTTGCGGCGCCTGCTCCTCCAGGGTTCAGGGTGACCCTGACCCGTACGCCACCCGGCGTACGGCGGGAGCCGCCGCCGGGCCGACGCGGAGGCGGGGCGGATTTCGGGACGCTGTCATGGACATCGACCATGACAGGAGACACACCATGAACACCCTGCTGGACAAGGGAAACCGGACCACCGAGTGGCTCGGCCGGCACAGCGTCGACATCCTGCGGGTCAGCCTCGGGCTGGTCTTCCTCGGCTTCGGCGTACTGAAGTTCTTTCCCGGCGCGAGTCCGGCCGAGGCGCTGGTGATGCGCACGCTCGACACCCTGACCCTCGGTGTCGTGGAAGGCCGCAACGCCGTGCTGCTGACCGCGCTGATGGAGTGCTTCATCGGGCTCACGCTGGTCACCGGCAGGTTCCTGCGCACCGGTCTGCTGGTGCTCGGGATGGCGCTGGTCGGCATCATGTCGCCAGTGGTGCTGTTCTTCGGCGACCTGTTCCCGGGAGCGCCGACGCTGGAGGCGCAGTACGTGCTGAAGGACGTCGTACTGGCGGCCGCCGGTCTGGTGATCGCCGCCAAGGCCCTCAGTGTCACGCCACTGAAAGGCTTGCAGGGTTGAGCAATTGGGACGGCCCCGGCCCGGCAGATCTGCCGCGGACCGGGGCCGTGCTGCGCTTCTGCCGACTACGACGCGGCGGCGGTGTCCCGCGGTTCCCGGGCCGCGGCGAAGACTTGGTCCAGCGTTCCGCGGGCGCGGGCCATCGCGAGGTGGTCGACGTAGTCGCGGGACTGCACGATCTCGCCGTCGCGGACCCGCAGCACGAAGACGCACGGCACCCGGAACGTCGCGCCGTCGGCCGGCCGGACGCCGGCGTACTCGAACTCGGCGACGATCACCTCGGGGTCCTCGGTCTGGTGGATCCGGATGTTGTCGGGGCGGAACTCGATGGTCTGCGCGACCGCGGGCCCGGTGCCGGTGAAGTGCGCGCGCAGTGCGTCGCGGCTGAGCAGCGGGCGGTCGCCGCCGGGCGCCATCGGGTGCCGGACGTCGGTCTGTTCGGCGTACAGGTCGGGCAGAGCCGCGTAGTCACCGGCGGCGACGCCGTGGACCAGGCGCAGGAAGACGTCGGCAGGTGTCATGAGTTCCCCCTAAGCGAAGTGGTGACTCCGAATATACGGAGCGGCGACTTCGGTTACAACCGAATCGATCCGGCGAGCGTCTCCTACGCTGTGCGGGACGACGGAGGGTGGGCGAGTGCGAGCTGACGCGCGGGACAATCGCGAACGAATCCTGACCGCGGCCGAGCAGGTGTTCGGGCGGTCGACGGCCGCCTCGACCGACGACGTCGCGAAGCTGGCGGGGGTCGGGATCGCGACCGTGTTCCGGCACTTCCCGACCAAGCTGGAACTGCTGGAGGCCGTACTGACGCTGCGGCTGGAACGGCTGCGCGACACCGCCCGCGAACTGGCCGGCGCAAGCCACCCCGGGACGGCGTTCTTCGAGTTCTTCGGTCAGGTGGTCGCCGAGGCTGGATCCAAACTGGCGATCGCGGAGGCGCTCAGCGCGGCCGGCACGACTCCTGGCGAGCACGCCCGCCAGGCCGGAGTCGAGATGCGTGAGGCCTTCGGTGAGCTGCTCGCGAAGGCCCAGCACAGTGGAGCTGTCCGGGCCGACGCGCAGTTCCCGGAGGTGTACGCCTTGCTGGTCGGCGCGTCCCGGGGTGCGACAGCGGCCGGTCTGGATCCGGAGGTCCGGGACCGAATGCTCGCAGTCCTGTACGACGGACTGCGGCCGCGCGCGTGAAGCGGCGCTGGCAGCGCTGGTCCCGCCGGCGGCGCGTGGTCGTCGTCCTGCTGCTGGTCTTCCTGCTGGCGGTCCCCGTACCGCTCGGGGCGTACGCCGTGGCGCTCCGCGTGCACTACACCGGCGACCCGTCGTCCCAGGCGATCAGCCGCGGCCGGGACGCCGTCTGGCTAGGCCATGCCTGGGTGGACGGGCGCAAGACCAGCGCTGACGTCACCGCACTGGCCGCACGGCTGGCCAAGACCGGAGTGCGCGACCTGTACGTCCACGCCGGGCCGCTGGAGCACGACGGCACTCTGCCGCTCGCCGAGGTCTCGCCGAAAGCCCGCTGGTTCACCGACGCGGTGAGCAAGGCTGCGCCCGGGGTACGGGTGCAGGCGTGGTTGGGCGACATCGTCCAGCCGGCCAAGAACCCCGGCATGGACCTGGACGACCAGGTCGTTCGGGACCGGGTGACCGCGTCGTCGGCGGCCGTGCTCGACCAGGGCTTCGACGGTATCCACTTCGACTTCGAGCCGGTGCACTCCGAGTCGCGCGGCTTCCTCGCCGTACTGGATCAGGTGCACGAGCTCACCGCCCGGCGCGGCGTACCGCTGTCGGTCGCGGCGGCCCAGATCGACCCGCTCTGGAACCTGAACGCCGTACCGCTGGCCATCGCCGACGAGGGCAAGTGGTGGTCGCAGGAGTACTTCGGCGCGGTGGCCCGCAGGGTCGAGCAGATCGCCGTGATGTCGTACGACACCGCCATGCCCCTGGAGTCCCTGTACGGCGGCTACGTCGCCCAACAGACCAGTCTGGCCCTGGAGGTCACCCCCGACCACGTCGACCTGCTGATGGGCCTTCCGGCGTACTGGGAGAGCAACCCGAGCCACTGGGGTCACGCGGAGACCGTCGAAGCCGCGGTCCGCGGTGCGCGCCTGGGCCTCGGCACGTCCGGCAAGCAGAACTTCGGGCTCGCGATCTACGTCGACTTCACCGCGACCGAGCAGCACTGGACCGCCTACACCGAGGGATGGGTGCGGAAGTGACCAGCCTGACCTTCCGCCGCGTCACCCGCGACGACTTCCCCTTGCTGGCCCGGTGGCTGGCCAACCCCCACGTCGCGCGCTGGTGGAACCACGAGACCAGCCCGGAGGCCGTCGAGCGCGACTTCGGCGCGAGCGCCGACGGCACCGAACCGTCCGAGGACTTCCTGTTCCTGGTGGACGGCGTACCGGCCGGGCTGATCCAGCGGAGCCGGCTGGCTGACTACCCCGAGGAGCTGGAAGCCTTCGCCGGGCTGACCGACGTACCGGACGGCGCGGTGATCGTCGACTACTTCATCGGCGCCGAGGAGCACACCGGCCAGGGGCTCGGAACGGCCATGATCGCCGCGATGATCGAGCGGACCTGGACCGAGCTGCCCGGTACGCCGGCCGTCCTGGTCGCCGTCGTGGCCGCGAACCGGAACTCCTGGCGGGCGCTGGAGCGGGCCGGTCTGCGCCGGGTCGCCGAGGGGCCGATGGAGCCGGACAACCCGATCGACGACCCGCTGCACGTCGTCTACCGGATCGACCGGCCCTAGCGGGCGCGTTCGACCCGGCCCTCGTCCCAGACCGGTTCGGTCGACTCGTAGACCGAACCGTCGGAGCCGAAGACCAGGTAGCGGTCGAAGTCCCGGGCGAACCAGCGGTCGTGGGTGACGGCCAGGACCGTGCCGTCGAAGGAGTCCAGGCCCTCCTCCAGCGCTTCGGCGGACTCCACGTCGAGGTTGTCGGTGGGCTCGTCGAGCAGCAGCAGCGTCGCGCCGGACAGCTCGAGCAGGAGGATCTGGAACCGCGCCTGCTGACCACCCGACAGGCTGTCGAAGCTCTGCTCGGCCGCGTGCGCCAGCTCGTAGCGGTCCAGCTTCCGCGACGCCAGCTCGCGGCCCATGCCGTCACGGTGCTCGTCACCGCGGTGCAGGATCTCCAGCAGCGTCCGGCCGGCGAGCTCCGGGTGCTCGTGGGTCTGGGCGAACCAGCCGGGCCGGACCCGCGCGCCGAGCTTGGCCATGCCGGTGTGCGCGACCGACGGGATCTCCACCTCGCCGACTGGCTGGTGTTCGATGTCCGGGTCGGAGCCACCGTTGGCCAGCAGGCGCAGGAAGTGCGACTTGCCGGAGCCGTTGGAGCCGAGCACGGCCACGCGTTCGCCGTACCAGACCTCGAGGTCGAAGGGCTTCATCAGGCCGGTCAGCTCGAGCCCGGTGCAGACCACCGCCCGCTTGCCGGTGCGGCCGCCGGTGAGCCGCATGCTGACCTTCTGTTCGCGCGGGATGGCCTGCGGCGGTCCGGCCTGTTCGAACTTGGCCAGCCGGGTCTGCGCCGCCTTGTAGCGTGACGCCAGCCCGTCGTTGTAGGCCGCCTTCTGCTTGTACATCAGCACCAGCGCCTTGAGCTTCGCGTGTTCCTCGTCCCAGCGGCGGCGCAACTCCTCCAGCCGCTCGAACCGGTGCTTGCGCGCTTCGTGGTAGGTCTTGAAGCCTCCACCGTGCGTCCAGATGGTGTTGCCCGCGGCACCGAGTTCGACGGTGACGATCCGGGTCGCCGTGTTGGCCAGCAGCTCCCGGTCGTGGCTGATGTAGAGCACGGTCTTGGACGTCGCGTTGAGCTGCTCCTCCAGCCAGCGCTTGCCCGGTACGTCGAGGTAGTTGTCCGGCTCGTCCAGCATCAGCACCTCGTCCGGACCGCGCAGCAACGCCTCCAGGACGAGCCTCTTCTGCTCGCCGCCGGACAGCGTCTTCACCTCACGCCAACGGCACCGCTCGAAGGGCACGCCGAGCGCGGCCGACGTACAGACGTCCCAGAGCACCTCGGCGTCGTACCCGCCGACCTCGCCCCAGTCCGAGACTGCCTGGGCGTAGCGCAGCTGCGTCTTCTCGTCGTCGGCCTCCATCATCTTCAGCTCGGCCGCGTCGAGCTTGGCCGCGGCGGTCCGGATCGCCTCCGGCGCCACCGAGAGCAGCAGGTCCCGCACGGTCGAGGTGTCCCGCACCGACCCGACGAACTGCCGCATCACCCCGAGCCCACCGGACCGCGCGATGCTGCCACTGTGCGGCTTCAGGTCCCCGGCGATGATCTTGGTCAGCGTCGTCTTGCCCGACCCGTTCGCCCCGACCAGCGCGACCTTGGCCCCGTCCCCGACCCGAAACGTGATGTCGTCCAGCAACACCCGCCCGTCCGGCAACTCGAACCCGATCCCGGCCACGTCCACATGCCCCATGACCCCCAGTCTGACGGCGGGCAGCCACGACAGCGAACGGTTATCGCTTACCAGCCTTCGAGGTGGTCCAAGTAGATGCCGCCGGTGGGGCGAACGGTGCCGGTCATGAAGAGTTTGAGCGGGGGCGCGAAGAGGCCGTACGTCGTGGTGCCGTTGAGGAAGCCGGCGGTGGCGCAGCCGTCGTACTGGACCCAGATCTCGCGGATGCCTTGAGTGGTGGTGAAGCGCAGGACGATCGCCTCGGACGGGCGGGCTCGTTCGGGGGTGCACTTGAAGGCCGGGAGGGCGGGGTTGCGTTCGGGCAGGACCTTGATCGCATCGACGACCTGCTGGGCGACCGTCTGGTTGAAGGTCCCGGAGCCGATCAGTGCGGTGGCGCCGGGGGTCAGGCGGTAGCGACAGGCCTGAAGGCTGGAGACGGGGGTGCTGGGATCCAGCCCGACGGCGGGTGACGGACCGGCGTCGCCGCTGAAGATCGCCGGCTGGGGCTCGCAGCCGAGGGCGCGATCGGCCTGCGGCTCGTTTTGGTTGGCCTCCGGGACTCCGGCTCCGGCACCACCGGCGCTGTCGCTCGCCACCTCGGTCGGCGAGCCGAGGGTGGTCCACACCCCGCCACCGATCACCGCGACGGCGATCACCGCGGCCGAGGCGGCCATCAGGTTTCGCCGGCGCTGCCGGAGCCGTCGGCGCGCCTCGTCGGCCATCGACTTGCCGCGCAGGCTCGGCGCGGCGTCCGCCTTGGTGTGGAAGGCGTCGGCCAGGGTCGGGCCGAGCTCCTGCTCCTGGTCGTCGTACTCAGGCATCCTCGGCTCCTTCCTTGGTCAGCGTCTGCTTCAGTACGGCGAGCGCCCGGTGCACGTGGGACCGGGCCGTCGCCTCCGCGCAGTGCAGCAGTACGGCGATCTCCGCGTACGACAGGTCTTCGTAGAAGCGCAGCACGACCGCGGCCCGTTGGCGGTCCGGCAGCGTCTTGCAGAGCTCCCAGACGGCCTCCGCCTGCGCGCGGTCCGCCGTACCGTCCGGTGCGGGCGCGGCGGTCCGGGTCGGCTCGGCGGCCGGTGACTCGCGGCGGCGGAACCGGCGCCACCAGGAGATGTGCGCGTTGACCACCATCCGCTTGACGTACGCCTCGGGGTCGTCGGCCTGGCTGACCCGGGCCCAGCGCGCACAGGCGGTCGTCAGGGCGTCCTGGACGGCGTCCTCGGCCAGCGCCTGGTCGCCGGTCAGCACGTAGGCGAACCGCAGCAGCGCGTCGGCCCGTTCGGTGACGAACAGTTCGAAGTCGAGCGCGAGGGCGCTGGTCACCGGCTCTGCCAAGGCTGCCTCCATACCCTCAGGACGGTGATCCGCCCGGGTTCGTTGCAGTCGCCTTCAGGATCCGGAAACCCTTCGCGCTGGCCACCCGATCGCACGGATAGCCCTGCTCGGTCAGCCAGCGTTGCAGCGAGTCGCCGCCGAGGTTCTTGCCGACCACCAGCCAGGCCACTCCCCCGGGCTTCAGCCGGCCGAACCAGCGCAGCAGCATCTTGTGCAGCTCCGGCTTGCCGATGTGGATCGCCGGGTTCGACCAGAGCTCGTCGAACACCACCTCGTCCGGTACGTCGTCCGGCTGCGCCGGGTGAACCCGATCGGCGACTCCCGCCGCGGCCGCGTTCAGCCCGGTCAGCTCGAGCGCCCGGTTGTTCACGTCCACCGCCCAGACCTCGGCCTCCGGGACCTCGACCGCCAGCGCGCAGGCGATCGGGCCGTAGCCCGTGCCGAGATCGAGGATCGTCCGGCGCCCAGGCTCGGGCCGGACCTCGCGCAGCAGGATCGACGTCCCGAGGTCGAGCCGGTCGCGGGAGAACACCCCGCTGGCCGTGGTGAACTCGTAGTCCCGGTCCCAGATCCGCGCCCGCACAGTACGCCGTACGTCGGCCGAGGCCGGATCGGCGGAGAAGAAGTGGTCAGCCACGTCGGTGCACCTCGCCACGGACCTGCCGAGTCTCCACGGCGCGTGCCGCCACCTGATCGTCCGCGGGGTAACGCACTTCCTCCAGCGTGAGGCCGTGCGCGGGAAGCACCGCGACCGCCGAGTCGCGGACGCGCGCCGTGAGCACGCTGGCGGGCCAGTCCACCTCCCGGCGTCCGTCGCCGACCGGGACGATCGAGCCGACCAGCGCACGCACCATCGAGTGGCAGAACGCGTCAGCGATCACCGTGCCCTCCAGGCGTCCCGGCGCGACGCGGACCCACGAGAAGTCCCGCAGCGCCCGGACCGTGCTGGCGCCCTCGCGCTTGCGGCAGAAGGCGGCGAAGTCGTGTTCGCCGAGCAGGGCCTGGGAGGCGGCGTTCATCCGGTCCGTGTCCAGTGCGCGGCCCACCCGCAGGACCTCCTGCCGGCGCAGCGGATCCCAGCCGACCGGGTCGTCGCAGATCCGGTAGACGTACCGGCGGAACAGCGCGGAGAACCGGGCGTCGAAGCCGTCCGGGGCCTCGGCGACCGCGGTGACCGAAACGTCCTGGGGCAGTACGCCGTTGAGCCGGCGAAGCAACTCCCGCGCGGTCATCGTGGTGTCCAGGTCCACGTGGGCGACCTGCCCGCGGGCGTGCACACCGGTGTCGGTCCGCCCCGCGCAGGTCACCGTCGGGGCCTGCTCGGCCCGCAGGACCGTCCGGAGGGCCGACTCGAAGTCGCCCTGCACGGTTCTGAGCCCGTCCTGCCTGGCCCAGCCGTGGAATCCGGTCCCGTCGTACCTCAGGTCTATCCGCCAACGCACAGGGCAATCTAACGCAACAGCACCCCACACCTGAGCGGTGTGGGGTGCTGTGGATGCTGCGAAGTGTTACTTGTCCTCGGCCTTGGTGTCCTCGACCTTGGTGTCCTCGACCTTGACGTCCTCGACGGTGTCCTGGACGTCGGTGGCCGGGGTCTCGTCGACCTTGGTCTCCTCGACCTCGACCTCGGCGTCGTCGGCCTTGGCGGCCGCCTTCTTCGCCGGGGCCTTCTTGGCCGGAGCCTTCTTGGCCGCCGTCTTCTTCGCCTTCGGCGAGTCCGCCAGCGCCTCGACCAGCTCGATCTTCACCATCGGGGCGTTGTCGCCCTTGCGGGGGCCGAGCTTGATGATCCGGGTGTAGCCGCCCGGACGGTCGGCGTAGCGCTCACCGATCTCGGTGAACAGCACGTGCACGACACTCTTGTCCTTGATCCGCTTCATCACCTGGCGGCGCGAGTTCAGGTCACCACGCTTGGCCTTGGTGATCATCGACTCCGCGAGCGGCTGCAGGCGCTTGGCCTTCGACGCGGTCGTGGTGATCGCGCCGTGCTCGAACAGCGAGGTGGCGAGGTTGCTGAGGATCAGCTTCTCGTGCGCCGGGCTGCCGCCGAGGCGGGATCCCTTGGTAGGGGTAGGCATTGTCCAACTCCAGAAATCTCAGGCCCGGGTGCGGACCTTGGGAACGGGCCGTGAGGCCATCGAAAGGTCAGTACTGCTCGGTCTCGGCGAAGCTCTCGTCCTCGTCCTCGGCGTCGTCACCGTAGGCCTCGGCGGCGGCGCGCAGGTCGAAGCCGGGAGGCGAGTCCTTCAGCGACAGGCCCATCTCGGCCAGCTTCAGCTTGACCTCGTCGATCGACTTGGAGCCGAAGTTGCGGATGTCCAGCAGGTCCTGCTCGCTGCGCGAGATCAGCTCACCCACGGTGTGGATGCCCTCGCGCTTGAGGCAGTTGTAGGACCGGACGGTCAGCTGCAGGTCCTCGACCGGCAGCGCCAGGTCGGCGGCCATCTGCTCGTCGACCGGCGACGGGCCGATGTCGATGCCCTCGGCCTCGACGTTCAGCTCGCGGGCCAGGCCGAACAGCTCGACCAGCGTCTTGCCGGCCGACGCGACGGCGTCGCGGGGCAGCATCGACGGCTTGGTCTCGACGTCCACGACCAGCCGGTCGAAGTCGGTGCGCTGCTCGACACGAGTCGCCTCGACCTTGTAGGTCACCTTGAGGACCGGCGAGTAGATCGAGTCGACCGGCATCCGGCCGATCTCGGCGTCGGCGGACTTGTTCTGGACGGCGGACACGTAACCGCGGCCCCGCTCGACGACCAGCTCCATCTCGAGCCGGCCCTTCTCGTTCAGGGTGGCGATCTTCAGGTCCGGGTTGTGCACCTCGACACCGGCCGGCGGCGCGATGTCGGCGGCGGTGACGTCACCGGGGCCCTGCTTGCGCAGGTACATGGTGACCGGCTCGTCGTGCTCGGAGGAGACGACCAGGTCCTTGAGGTTCAGGATCAGCTGAGTGGCGTCCTCCTTGACCCCGGCCACCGTCGAGAACTCGTGCAGCACGCCGTCGACCTTGATGCTGGTCACGGCGGCGCCCGGGATGGACGACAGCAGGGTGCGGCGGATGGAGTTGCCGAGGGTGTAGCCGAAGCCCGGCTCGAGCGGCTCGATCACGAACCGCGAGCGGTGCTCGCCGACGACCTCTTCGGTCAGGGTGGGGCGCTGCGCGATAAGCACGTGTTTCTTCCTTCTTCGATTTCGCGACGACCACTATTTGAGGTCGCGAGACGAAGAACGACCGATCCCGCCGGCGGCGAACAGGCCGCCGGCGGGAACCGGATCAGTTCTTCGAGTAGAGCTCGACGATCAGGTGCTCGGCGACCTGGGTGTCGATCTGTGCCCGGGTGGGCAGCTGGTGCACGAGGATCCGCAGCCGCTCCGGCAGGGCCTCGAGCCACGCCGGGACGACCCGCTCGGAGTGGGTCTCGCGAGCGATGATGAACGGCGTCATCTCGGCCGACTTCGGCCGGACGTCGATCACGTCGTGGGCCGCGACCCGGTACGACGGGATGTTCACCTTGATGCCGTTCACGGTGAAGTGACCGTGCACGACGAGCTGACGCGCCTGCCGACGGGTCCGGGCCAGGCCGGCGCGGTAGACGACGTTGTCGAGGCGGGACTCGAGGATGATCAGCAGGTTGTCACCGGTCTTACCCGGACGCCGCGAGGCCTCCTTGTAGTACAGGCTGAACTGCTTCTCGAGCACGCCGTAGGCGAAACGAGCCTTCTGCTTCTCACGAAGCTGGAGCAGGTACTCGCTCTCCTTGGGACGGCCACGGCCGTGCATACCCGGCGGGTACGGACGACGCTCGAACGCCTTGTCGCCACCGACGAGGTCGACCCCGAGACGGCGCGACTTCTTGGTCATGGGTCCGGTGTAACGGGCCATTTTCGCTGCCTACCTTTCTTGGGTCAGACCCGGCGCCGCTTGGGAGGGCGGCAGCCGTTGTGGGCGGTCGGGGTGACGTCCTGGATGGTGCCGACCTCGAGGCCGACCGCACCCAGCGAACGGATCGCGGTCTCACGGCCGGAGCCGGGACCCTTCACGAACACGTCGATCTTGCGCATGCCGTGCTCCATCGCCCGGCGCCCGGCGGCCTCGGCGGCCATCTGCGCGGCGAACGGGGTGGACTTGCGCGAACCCTTGAAGCCGACGGTGCCCGCGGATGCCCACGAGATGACCGCGCCGGTCGGGTCGGTGATCGTCACGATCGTGTTGTTGAACGTGCTCTTGATGTGCGCGTGGCCGGCGGCCACGTTCTTCTTCTCCTTGCGGCGCACCTTCTTCGCGCCGGCCGCGGTGCGGCTCTTGGGAGGCATAAGTCAGTTGC
Organism: Kribbella sp. CA-253562; assembly: GCF_050942265.1. GTDB lineage: Bacteria > Actinomycetota > Actinomycetes > Propionibacteriales > Kribbellaceae > Kribbella. Next base: position 7,565,673 of record NZ_CP192049.1, read on the forward strand.
TCCTGGGGTGGTCGACGGTCATCCGGGTCACTTCTTCTTCTTGCCGGCGATCGCCTTACGACGACCCTTACGGCTGCGGGCGTTGGTACGCGTGCGCTGACCACGCACCGGCAGACCGCTGCGGTGGCGGCGACCCTGGTACGACCCGATCTCCATCTTGCGGCGGATGTCCGCGGTCACCTCGCGACGGAGGTCACCTTCGATCTTGTAGTTGCCTTCGATCCAGTCCCGGAGCTTCACCAGCTCCTCGTCGCCCAGTTCGTGGACGCGCTTGTCACCGGAGATGCCGGTGGCTTCGAGCGTCTTCAGGGCGCGAGTACGACCTACACCGAAGATGTAGGTGAGGGCGACCTCGATGCGCTTGTCGCGCGGAAGGTCGACGCCTACGAGGCGTGCCATGTGGCGGTTGTCCTTTCGTCTGCAGAGGTGTGGTGGCGCGCTGCGTCCTTGCCCGCCTCGGTGAGCGTTGCTTCACCGGCAAGGCCCCGGCCTCTGTTCCGGGGGCGACGTCCAGCCAGTTGCCGTGCTGGACGAGCATGCGCGCTGTGGTGCGACAGTGCCGTGTCGCGAGGTAGGGCTTGGATCAGCCCTGCCGCTGCTTGTGCCGCGGGTTCTCGCAGATCACCATGACCCGGCCGTGACGGCGGATCACCTTGCACTTGTCGCAGATCTTCTTGACGCTCGGATTGACCTTCATCGAGCTTCTTTCTTCGACAGGTGGCTGTGGTTACTTGTACCGGTAGACGATCCGACCCCGGGTGAGGTCGTACGGCGACAGCTCCACGACGACCCGGTCCTCGGGGAGGATCCGGATGTAGTGCTGCCTCATCTTGCCGCTGATGTGCGCGAGCACCTTGTGCCCGTTGGACAGCTCAACACGGAACATCGCGTTCGGCAGGGCCTCGACGATGGTGCCCTCGAGTTCGATAACTCCCTCTTTTTTGGGCATGTCCTCGCACTTCTGTAGACGACGTACTGAATGATTGGTACCGCACGGTCGCACGGCCCGGAACAAGCATTGGGCAGCACAACCAGAGGCTACAAAGAGCCAAGGAAAGAGTGTACGCCACCTACCGGCCGGAAACCCAATCGGCCCTCGGAGGCCCACTTACCATCTGGTAAGTACCCGACTATTTAGTCGGTACTTGTCCACTCTACCGGGCGGCACCAGCCTGGACGTCATGAAGACACCAGTCACCGTTCTCGGCCTCGGCGCGATGGGATCCGCCCTCGCCCAGGCCTTCGCCGCCGCCGGCCATCCGACCACCGTCTGGAACCGCACGCCCGGCCGGGCACCCGGGCTCACCGGCGTCACCCGCGCCCGGACCGTCGCCGACGCCGTCGCCTCGAGCCCGCTGATCGTGGTGTGCCTGCTGGACGACGCCTCCGTCCAGGAAGCGCTCGGACCGGCCGCCACCGAGTTCTCCGGCCGCACCCTGGTCAACCTCACCAACGGCACGCCCGCGCAGGCTCGCCGAGCCGCCGACTGGGCCACCCAGCAGGGTGCGGACTACCTGGACGGCGGCATCATGGCCGTTCCGGCGATGATCGGCGGACCGCACGCGTTCATCCTCTACAGCGGCTCGGAAGCCGCGTTCGAGCAGCACCGGACGACGCTGGCGCCCCTCGCCCGTCCGCAGTACGTCGGCAGCGACCCCGGCCTGGCCGCGCTGCAGGACCTCGCGTTGCTCACCGGGATGTACGGCATGTTCGGCGGCGCCGCCCACGCGCTCGCCCTGACCTCCAGCGAGAAGATCTCGCCGACCGAGTTCACCGAGCAGCTGCTCGTCCCGTGGCTGACGGCGATGCTCAGCACCCTGCCCGCGATCGCGAGGGACCTCGAGTACGGCGCCGAACCAGGTGCGGCCGGCTCCAACCTCGAGATGCAGTCCACCGCTTTCGTGAACCTGCTCGACGCGTCCCGGGACCAAGGCGTCGATCCCGCGCTGCTCGCCCCGATGGGTGACCTGCTGGCCCGCGCGGTCCGCGAAGGTCACGGCGACGAGGACCTCGCGGCCGTCGTACGGCTGCTCAGGACTGCCGAGTAGCCAGCCACTGCTCGCCGGTCTGCCACACGTGCTCCGGGATCAGCGCGAGCAGGTCGCACGCGGCGTCCAGATGGGCCAGCACGACCGCCGGCTCCCGGTACGCCGGGAAGATCGCCACGAACCGGCGTCCCTCACAACTGAAGCCGAACGGCGGCACCTGAGCCAGTACGTCGACCGCCCGCCGGTGCAGCACCTCCAGCGCCAGATCCTCGCGCCCGTTGAACAGGCAGTACTTCTCGGGCAGTCCGGTCACCGTGAGCTTCAGCGGCACCAAGCTCGCCGCGGCGACCGGCGCCAGCGAGGTCGGCAGCAGCTGCATCGGCGGCAGCGGCCGCTCGATCTCCAGCTCCAGGAAGTCGAAGCCGAGCTGGCGGCGCCGTACCTTGTGCCGGAACCGTCCGGCGATCAGCTCCCGGCCCCGGTGCCGGCCGATCGTGACGTCGTAAACCTCGGCCGCGGGGTCGACGTCGAACGGCGGGAACGGCCAGCGGTCCAGCAGGTCGGGATCGCCGGCGCTGACCTGCCAGCCCAACTGCCGGGCCATGTCGGACCAGCCCCGGCGCTGCCTGGCCTCGGTGATCCGGAACGCCGCGGTCAGGCCGACCAGAACCAGGAACCAGCCGAGCACCAGCCAGCCGACCCAGCGCGGCTCGACCAGCAGGCCGACGACGACCAGCGGGACCGCGACCAGGAACCACAGCACGTAGACCAGTGCGGAGCCCTGCCGCAACTGCCAGGCCCAGTCCGGGCGCAGCCGTAGCCCCTCGGCGCGCCGCGCGGTCTCGGTCACCGCCGCTTTCCGAGGTGACCCATGCCCATCAGGGCCCACGGGATCAGCAGCCAGACCGGCCAGAAGCTCGGCCAATCGCCGCCACGGGCGACGCCGATGACGAACCAGATCAGCACGTTGACCAGCACCACCCCGGTGAAGCCACCGAGCAGGCCCTGCAGGTCGCGCTTCTGCGGCTGGTTGTCCTTCTTCCGCTCCGGGAAGGTTCCTGGCGCCGGTGCGGGCTGCGCGTTCTGCACCCCGGCGGGGGTCTGGTAGGTCCGGATCGGCGGGAGGTCGCGCACCAACGGCTCCAGCTGGCCGTAGGTCTGGGCGCCGTACAGGTCGTCGAGCCGCCGGGTGAACTCCGGCTGGTCCAGGCGCCCGTCCGCGAAGGCGTCACGCAACCGGCCGGCGATCTTGTCGCGATCGGCTTCGGTGAAGCGCTGATGGGGCTGGTACGAGCTGGGCATGTCCCCAGTGTGCCTCAGCCGGGGACTGCTCGGCGTCCCCCGATGGGTGGACGCGCGGCTCCACGGAGCGGACGACGCAGAGGTGCCCGGAAGTCTGCCCTGGCGGGCGAGCGGCGTACGGGTCAGTCGGCCAGCGGGCCGAACGTGACGCCCAGCTCGGCCAGCTTCGACTCGCCGCCGTCCAGGGCGGTCAGCACCCACGGGCCCTGCGGGGTCAGCGTGAAGGTGTGCTCGGTGTGCGCGGCCGCGGTGCCGTCGTCGGTGACCACGGTCCAGTCGTCGTCGAGCGTGTGGTTGTCCTGCTTGCCCAGCGTCAGCATCGGCTCGACCGCCAGCGCCAGACCCTCGACCAGCTTGGGCCCCTTGCCCGGACGCCCGTAGTTCGGCACGTTCGGCGGCTGGTGCATCGCGGAGCCGATGCCGTGCCCGACGAAGTCCTCGACGATCCCGTACGGCGAGTTGGCGCGCACGTGCGCCTCGACCGCGGCCGAGATGTCGGTCAGCCGGCCACCCAGCTTGGCGGCCGCGAAGCCGCGCCACATCGACTCCTCGCAGATCCGGGCCAGCTCGAGCAGCTCGTCGGCGACCGTGCCGACACCGACGGTGATCGCGGCGTCGCCGTGCCAGCCGTCGACGATCGCGCCGCAGTCGATCGAGATCAGGTCGCCCTCGGCCAGCACCCGCTCACCGGGGATGCCGTGCACGATCTCGTCGTTCACCGAGGTGCAGATCGACCCGGTGAAGCCGTGGTAGCCCTTGAACGACGGCATCGCCCCCGACGAGCGGATGTTGTCCTCGGCGATCGCGTCCAGCTCACCGGTGGTGATGCCGGGCTTCACCTCGGCGCGGAGCAGCTCCAGCGTGCGGCCGACCACCAGGCCGGCCTTGCGCATGGACAGGATCTGCTCGCGGGTCTTGATCTCGATCCCGCGGTCCTTGAAGATCATCGACTCCGTACTCCGCTTCGGCGGTGGCCCGGACGGGACACCTGGGACAAGCAAAAAGGCCCGTCCGGCGACCAGACGTCGCCGGACGGGCCCGAAGATCATTCGCCGAGGGACTTCAGGGCGGCGAGCACGCGCTCGCTGACCTCGTCGATCTCGCCGACGCCGTCCACCTCGACCAGCAGACCGCGCTGCGCGTACACCTGCAGCAGCGGCTTGGTCTCGGCGGTGTAGACGTCCTGCCGGTGCCGGACGACCTCTTCGGAGTCGTCCGAGCGGCCGTCGGTCTTGGCCCGCTTGAGCATCCGGTCCACCAGCACGTCGGTGTCGGCGACCAGCGCCACCACCGCGTCCAGCTTGTGGCCGTGCTCGGCCAGGATGTCGTCCAGCGTGCCGACCTGCGGCAGCGTCCGGGGGTAGCCGTCCAGCAGGAAGCCCGCGCCGGCGTCCGCCTCGGACAGCCGGTCCCGCACCATTGCGTTCGTGACCTCGTCGGGGACGTAGTTGCCCGCGTCCATGTACCGCTTCGCCTCGAGACCCAGCTCGGTCTCGTCCTTCACGTTCTGCCGGAAGATGTCGCCGGTGGAGACCGCCGGGATGTTCAGACGCTCCGCAAGCACCTTTGCCTGCGTGCCCTTGCCCGCCCCGGGCGGACCCATCAGCAACATTCTCATCAGCGCAGGAACCCTTCGTAGTTACGCTGCTGCAACTGACTCTCGATCTGCTTCACCGTGTCCAGTCCGACGCCGACCATGATCAGGATCGACGTACCACCGAACGGGAAGCTCTGGCTGGCGTTCAAGAGGACCAGCGCGATCAGCGGGATCAACGAGATCACCGCGAGGTAGATCGCACCGGGCAGCGTGATGCGGGACAGAACGTAGGAGAGGTACTCCTCGGTCGGCCGCCCCGCCCGGATCCCGGGAATGAAGCCGCCGTACTTCTTCATGTTGTCAGCAACTTCCTTCGGGTTGAAGGTAATCGAGACATAGAAGTACGTGAAAAAGATAATAAGGGCGAGGTACGTCACGATGTAGATGGGATGGTCGCCCTTGACCAGGTTGCCCTGGATCCACTGCGCCCACTTCTCGTCCTGACGGAACTGGCTGACCAGCACCGGCAGGTACATCAGGCTGGAGGCGAAGATCACCGGGATGACGCCGGCCTGGTTGACCTTCAGCGGGATGTAGGTCGAGGTCCCGCCGAACATCTTCCGGCCGACCATGCGCTTGGCGTACTGGACCGGGATCCGGCGCTGCGCCTGCTCGATGAAGATGACCGCGGCCATGATGACCAGACCGACCGCCAGCACGGCCAGGAAGGTCGCCACACCGTGGCTCTTGCGGATCGCCCACAGCTGGGTCGGGAAGGTGGCGACGATCTGGGTGAAGATCAGGATCGACATGCCGTTGCCGACACCGCGATCGGTGATCAGCTCACCCAGCCACATCACGACGCCGGTACCGGCGGTCATGGTCAGCACCATCACGACGACCGGGAAGACCTTGTCGCTGTGCAGCAGCGGCTCGTTGCAGCCCTGGAACAGCCGGCCGGGGGTGCGGGCGAGCGCGACGAACGCGGTCGCCTGCAGCACGGCCAGACCGACGGTCAGGAAGCGGGTGTACTGCGTGATCTTGCCCTGCCCCGCCTGACCTTCCTTCTTCAGCGACTCCAGCCGCGGGATCACCACGGTGAGCAGCTGCAGGATGATGCTGGCGGTGATGTACGGCATGATGCCCAGCGCGAAGATCGCGAGCTGCAGCAGCGCACCGCCGGAGAACAGGTTGATCAGGTTGTACAGGTTCGCGTTCTCTCCCTGCTGGGACAGCTGCAAACAGGTGTCCAGCGACTTGACGTTCACGCCAGGCGCCGGCACGACCGAACCGATCCGGAAGATCACGACGATGAAGAGCACGAACAAGATCTTCCGGCGCAGGTCCGGAGTCTTGAACGCGTTGGCAAAGGCGCCTAACACCCTGTCCTCCCACATGTTTCCCGTGCCCGGTCAGGGCAGGGGCCTAGCAAAGCAGCTGGGCTGGAGACGAACCAGGGCTCGTCCGACGACCTGCGCACAATATCAGCGCACGAGCCGGACGAGCCCTGGCACTCACACCTCGGTGGTGGTTCCCCCGGCCGCCGTGATCTTCTCCTTGGCGGACTTCGAGAACTTGTGTGCCGAGACCTGCAGTGCCACGGTCAGTTCGCCGTCACCCAGCACCTTCACCGGCTGACCGTCCCGGACCGCGCCCTTCGCGACGAGATCGGTCACACCGATCTCACCGCCCTCGGGGAACAGCTGTCCGAGCTTGTCCAGGTTAACGACCTGGAACTCCACTCGGTTCCTGCTCTTGAAGCCCTTGAGCTTCGGCAGCCGCATGTGCAGCGGCATCTGGCCACCCTCGAACCACTCGGGGATGTTGTTGCGGGCCTTGCTGCCCTTGGTACCGCGGCCGGCCGTCTTGCCCTTGCTGCCCTCACCACGACCCACGCGGGTCTTGGCGGTCTTGGCTCCGGGCGCCGGACGCAGGTGATGAACCTTGAGCGCCATGTCAGTCAACCTCTTCGACGGTGATGAGGTGGCGAACCGTACGCACCATGCCGCGGATCTCCGGGCGGTCGTCGTGAACGGCGACGTCGCCGATCCGCTTCACACCCAGCGTGCGCAGGGTGTCGCGCTGGTTCTGCTTGCCACCGATGCCGGACTTGGTCTGAGTCACCTTCAGGCGTGCCATCAGGATGCGACCTCCGCCCGCGCCTTCAGCAGTGCCGCCGGAGCGACGTGCTCGACCGGCAGGCCACGGCGCGCGGCCACGGCCTCCGGGGTCTCCAGGCTGCGCAGCGCCTCCACCGTGGCGTGCACCACGTTGATGGCGTTGGACGAGCCCAGCGACTTGCTGAGGATGTCGTGGATCCCCGCGCACTCCAGTACGGCGCGCGCCGAGCCACCCGCGATCACACCGGTACCGGGTGCGGCCGGGCGCAGCATGACCACGCCGGCGGCCTTCTCGCCCTGGACCGGGTGCGGGATGGTGCCCTGGATCCTCGGCACCTTGAAGAACGCCTTCTTGGCCTCCTCGACACCCTTGGCGATCGCCGCGGGCACCTCCTTGGCCTTGCCGTAACCCACACCGACGGTGCCTTCACCGTCGCCGACGACCACGAGGGCGGTGAAGCTGAAGCGACGACCACCCTTCACGACCTTGGCGACCCGGTTGATGGCAACCACGCGCTCGATGTAGGCGGTCTTGTCAGCTGCCTGACCGCGACCACCGTCACGACCACGGCGCTCACCACCGGCGCCGCCTCCGCGACGCTGCTGGCCTCCGCTCATTTCGAACTACCTTCTTCCCTTGTCGCCGTCATCAGAAGCCGAGCCCGCCCTCGCGGGCGGCGTCGGCCAGTGCCGCGATGCGGCCGTGGTACTTGTTCCCGGCCCGGTCGAACACGACCGAGTCGATACCGGCGGCCTTGGCGCGGTCGGCGATCAGGCCGCCCACCGTCTTGGCCTTGTCGGTCTTGTTCGCTTCCGCACCGCGCAGGTCAGACTCCATCGTGGAGGCCGACACCAGCGTCACGCCGGCGACGTCGTCGATGACCTGAGCGAACAGGTGCTTCGAGGACTTGCTGACCACCAGGCGCGGCCGCTCGGCCGTGCCGTTGATCTTCTTCCGGACGCGGATCTGACGCCGCAGCCGCGAAGCGGTCTTCTTGGCGGCGTGCTTGTTGTGCCGCAAACCGATCGCCATCGTTACTTACCAGCCTTTCCGACCTTGCGGCGGACCTGCTCGCCCGCGTACCGCACACCCTTGCCCTTGTACGGCTCGGGCTTGCGCAGCTTGCGAATGTTCGCGGCGACCTCACCGACGGACTGCTTGTCGATTCCCTGCACCGAGAACTTGGTCGGCGACTCGACGGCGAAGGTGATCCCCTCCGGCGCGTCCACCGTGATCGTGTGGCTGTAGCCGAGCGAGAACTCCAGCTGGGCCGGTCCCTTGGCCAGGACGCGGTACCCGACGCCGACGATCTCGAGCTTCTTCTCGTAGCCCTCCGTCACGCCGGTCACCAGGTTGGCGATCAGCGTGCGGGACAGGCCGTGCAGTTCCTTGCTCTTGCGCTGGTCGTCCGGACGCGCGACGGCGATCGTGCCGTCCTCGTCCCGGTTGACCACGATGGGCTCAGCCACGACGTGCGAGAGCTGACCCTTGGGACCCTTGACGGTGACCGTCTGGCCGTCGATCGTGACGTCGACGCCGGACGGGACCGTGATCGGGAGCTTACCGATGCGAGACATGAATGTGGTCCTCCTTCCGGTTCTTCGTCACCAGACGTAGGCGAGGACTTCCCCGCCAACGCCCTTGTTCTTGGCCTGCCGGTCGGTGAGGAGCCCCTGCGACGTCGAGATGATCGCGACGCCCAGGCCTCCCAGCACCTTCGGCAGGTTGGTCGACTTCGCGTAGACCCGCAGTCCCGGCTTGCTGATCCGGCGCACGCCCGCGATGGAGCGCTCCCGGCTCGGCCCGAACTTCAGGTCGACGATCAGGGTCTTGCCGACGGTGCCCTCCTTGGGCTCCTCGACCTGGTAGGAGGAGATGTAACCCTCCTGCTGCAGGATGTCGGCGATGCCCTGCTTGATCTTGCTGTACGGCATCGAGGTCGACTCGTGGTACGCCTGGTTGGCGTTGCGCAGACGCGTCAGCATGTCTGCGATCGGGTCGGTCATCGTCATGGCCTGGGGCCTCTTTCCCGCCGTGGTTTCGCCGGCCGGCGACCTACGGTGACTAGATGGTGGGTGGAGAAGTGTTCGGTGCTGAAGAGCTCGGTCACCAGCTGGACTTGGTCACGCCGGGCAGCTCGCCCCGGTGCGCCATCTCCCGCAGGCAGATCCGGCACAGGCCGAACTTGCGGAAGACCGCCTTCGGCCGGCCGCACCGCTGGCAGCGCGTGTAACCACGCACCGCGAACTTCGGCTTCCGGGCCTGCTTGACCTTGAGTGCTGTCTTCGCCACGTCAGTTCTCCTTGAACGGGAAGCCGAGCTGCCGCAGCAGCGCGCGCCCCTCGTCGTCGTTCTTGGCGCTGGTCACCACGGTGATGTCCATGCCCCGGACCCGGTCGATCCGGTCCTGGTTGATCTCGTGGAACATCACCTGCTCGGTCAGGCCGAAGGTGTAGTTCCCGTTGCCGTCGAACTGCTTGGGCGACAGACCGCGGAAGTCGCGGATCCGGGGCAGCGCGAGCGCCAGCAGCCGGTCCAGGAACTCCCACATCCGGTCGCCGCGCAGCGTCACGTGGGCGCCGATCGGCATGCCCTCGCGCAGCTTGAACTGCGCGATCGACTTGCGGGCCTTGGTGACCTGCGGCTTCTGGCCGGTGATCGCGGCCAGGTCCTTGATCGCGCCGTCGATCAGCTTCGAGTCACGAGCCGCCTCGCCGACACCCATGTTCACCACGATCTTGGTGAGCCCGGGCACCTGCATGACGTTCTCGAACTGGAACTGCTCCTGCAGCTTGCCGACGATCTCTTCGCGGTACTTGGTCTTCATCCGAGGCTGCGACTTCGCCTCGGTCACTGCGGTGGTCATCAGATCTCCTCGCCGGTACGCCGTGCGATCCGGACGCTCCGGAAACCGGTGTACGTCGAACCGTCCGGGCGCCGCTTCTGCACCTCGACGCGGTTGTACCCGACGCGGGTGGTCACCTTCTGCTTCTTGCCGTCCTTGTCGACCTCGACCAGGAGCATCACGTTGGAGACGTGGATCGGGGCCTCCTGGGTGACGATGCCACCCGTGGTGCCGCCACGCTGGGCCTGCTGCACCTTCGTGTGCTTCTTGACCCGGTTGACGCCCTCGACGATGACGAGCTCCTCGTCGGGCTGGACCGAGATGATCTTGCCCTCGAGTCCCTTGGACTTGCCGGTGACCACGCGGACGAGGTCACCCTTCTTCACGTGCAGCTTGCGCTGCGACTTGTTTGCCATGGTCAGAGCACCTCCGGAGCGAGCGAGATGATCTTCATGAAGCGCTTCTCGCGCAGCTCCCGGCCGACCGGCCCGAAGATGCGGGTGCCGCGCGGCTCGCCGTCGGCCTTGAGGATGACGGCGGCGTTCTCGTCGAAGCGGATGTAGGAGCCGTCCGGACGCCGGCGCTCCTTCACGGTCCGCACGATGACCGCCTTGACGACGTCACCCTTCTTCACACCGCCACCCGGGATCGCGTCCTTGACGGTGGCGACGATCGTGTCGCCGACACCGGCGTAGCGCCGACCGGAGCCACCGAGCACGCGGATGCAAAGAATTTCCTTCGCACCCGTGTTGTCGGCGACCTTCAGTCGCGACTCCTGCTGGATCATCTGTTGATCTCCTGGTTGTCTCGCTGGTTCTCACGTCCGTGAGCCTTGCGGAACGAATGATTTCGATTGGGTACAGCTGGGCGTAACCGCGACCTCGAAGCCGGGACTACTTGGCCTTCTCGAGGATCTCGACGATGCGCCACCGCTTGGTGGCCGACAACGGCCGGGTCTCCATCAGCAGCACGCGGTCGCCGATACCGGCGGCGTTCTGCTCGTCGTGCGCCTTCAGCTTGCTGGTGCGGCGGATGACCTTGCCGTACAGCTTGTGCTTGACCCGGTCCTCGACCTCGACGGTGACGGTCTTGTCCATCTTGTCGCTCAGCACCAGACCCTCACGGGTCTTGCGGCGGCCTCGCGTCTGGGTCGTGCTCACGGTCTCGTCCTTCGCTACGTTCTCGGTCATGCCTTGCTCCCAGCCTTCTCGCTGTCGTCGGCGGTCTCCTCGGCCTCAGGTTCGGCCTCGGCGGCGGCGACCGGAGCGTCCACCTCTTCGGTGATGCCGAGCGCACGCTCGGTCAGCACCGTGTAGATGCGGGCGATGTCCTTACGGACGGCGCGCAGCCGGCCGTGGGACTCCAGCTGACCCGTGGCAGCCTGGAACCGGAGGTTGAACAGCTCCTCCTTGGCGCTGCCGAGCTTCTCCAGAAGCTCGTCCTTGCCCAGGTTCCGCAGCTCGGCGGCGGTCAGGGTGGCCATCAGTTCTCACCTGCCTCTCGGGTGATGAATTTGCACTTCATCGGCAACTTGTGAATCGCGCGGCGCATCGCCTCGCGAGCGATCTGCTCGTCGACACCGGACAGCTCGAACATCACGCGCCCGGACTTGACGTTGGCGATCCACCACTCCGGCGAACCCTTACCGGAACCCATCCGGGTCTCGGCCGGCTTCTTGGTCAGCGGGCGGTCCGGGTAGATGTTGATCCAGACCTTTCCGCCACGCTTGATGTGCCGGGTCATCGCGATACGCGCCGACTCGATCTGCCGGTTGGTGACGTAGTGGCTCTCCAGCGCCTGGATGCCGAAGTCACCGAAGGCCAGCGAGGTACCACCCTTGGCAGCGCCGGAGCGCTTCGGGTGGTGCTGCTTGCGGTGCTTGACCTTGCGGGGGATGAGCATGGTTCAGCTCTCCGTTCCGGTCGTCTCGGCCGGCTTGTCCGCGGCCGGAGCAGTGGTGGCCTCCGCCTTCGGGGCCTCGGTGCGGGCGCCGCCGTCGCGACGGTCGTCCCGGCGTCCGCCGCCACCGCGCTCGCCACCACGGCCACCGCGGTCGTCACGGCGAGCCGGACGGCGGTTCTGCTGGTTGGCGGCCCGGGCCGCGGCCTGGGCCTCGCGCTCGGCGCGGGAGCCGGACACGTCGCCCTTGTAGATCCAGACCTTCACGCCGATCCGGCCGAAGGTCGTACGGGCCTCGTAGAAGCCGTAGTCGACGTCCGCGCGGAGCGTGTGCAGCGGCACCCGGCCCTCGCGGTAGAACTCCGACCGCGACATCTCGGCGCCACCGAGCCGGCCGGAGCACTGGATCCGGATGCCCAGGGCGCCGCCACGCATGGTGGTCTGCATCGCCTTGCGCATCGCGCGACGGAACGCCACGCGGCCGGACAGCTGCTCGGCCACACCCTGGGCGACCAGCTGCGCGTCGACCTCGGCGTTCTTGACCTCGAGGATGTTCAGCTGCACCTGCTTGCCGGTGAGCTCCTCGAGGCTGCCGCGGATCCGGTCCGCCTCGGCGCCGCGGCGACCGATCACGATGCCCGGACGGGCGGTGTGGATGTCGACCCGAACACGGTCACGGGTGCGCTCGATCTCCACACGGGAGATGCCGGCGCGCTCCATGCCCTTGCTCAGCAGACGGCGGATCTTGACGTCCTCGCCGACGTAGTCCTTGTACAGCTTGTCGGCGTACCAGCGGCTCTTGTGGTCCGTGCTGATACCGAGGCGGAACCCGTGCGGGTTTACCTTCTGGCCCACTAGCGGGTCCTGCCCTTCTTCTCAGCGGCCTTCTTGCCATCGGCCTTCTTGGCGGGCTCGGAGTCGTCGCGCGGACCCACGACCACGGTGATGTGGCTGGTCCGCTTGTCGATCCGGGTGGCCCGGCCCTGCGCACGGGGGCGGTGACGCTTCAGCGTCGGACCCTCGTCCACGAAGGCCTTCACCACGACCAGGTCGGCGCGGCTCAGGTGCTCGGTGCCCTCGGCGTTCGCCGCGGCGCTGTCGACGACCTTGTACACGGTCGCGGCAGCGGCCTGCGGGGCGAACTTCAGAGTGGCGAGTGCGTCGTCGATACCCATCCCGCGCACCAGGTCCACCACGCGACGCGCCTTCATCGGCGTCACGCGGACGAAGCGCGCGACCGCGAAGGCCCCGGGCTCGTCGCCCAACAGGCTCTCGCGACGGGCACTGACGGCCCTACGCTCTTGAACGCTCATGATGTTCGAATCTCTCCGTAGGTTTTGCTAACGCGTTCGTCAACTGACCAGAGGTCAGCGACGCCGTGACTTGCGGTCGTCCTTCTCGTGACCCTTGAACGTGCGGGTCGGTGCGAACTCGCCGAGCTTGTGCCCGACCATCGCGTCCGTCACGAACACCGGCACGTGCTTGCGGCCGTCGTGCACCGCGAGCGTGTGGCCGATCATGTCGGGAATGATCATCGACCGGCGAGACCAGGTCTTGATCACGTTCTTGGTGCCCTTTTCGTTCTGCACCTCCACCTTCTTGAGCAGGTGGTGGTCGACGAACGGGCCCTTCTTGAGGCTGCGTGGCATCTGTCCGGCTCCCTATCAGCGCTTCTTGCCGGCCTTGCGGCGCCGGACGATCATGCGGTCGCTTTCCTTGCGGGTGCGGGTCCGGCCCTCAGGCTGGCCCCACGGGGACACCGGGTGACGTCCACCCGAGGTCTTGCCCTCACCACCACCGTGCGGGTGGTCGACCGGGTTCATCGCGACACCACGGACGGTCGGGCGCTTGCCCTTCCAGCGCATCCGGCCGGCCTTGCCCCAGTTGATGTTCGACTGCTCGCCGTTGCCGACCTCACCGAGGGTGGCGCGGCAGCGCACGTCGACCATCCGGACCTCGCCCGACGGCATCCGCAGGGTGGCCATCCGGCCCTCCTTGGCGACCAGCTGAACGCTGGCACCGGCGGAGCGGGCCATCTTGGCGCCACCGCCCGGACGCAGCTCGACGGCGTGCACCGTGGAGCCGACCGGGATGTTGCGCAGCGGCAGGTTGTTGCCCACCTTGATGTCGGCGGCCGGGCCGTTCTCGACGATCGTGCCCTGCTTCAGGTTCGACGGGGCGAGGATGTAGCGCTTCTCGCCGTCGACGTAGTGCAGCAGCGCGATCCGCGCGGTGCGGTTCGGGTCGTACTCGATCTCGGCCACCTTCGCCGGGACGCCGTCCTTGTCGTACCGCTTGAAGTCGATCAGCCGGTACGCCCGCTTGTGACCGCCACCGTGGTGCCGGGTGGTGATCTTGCCGGAGTTGTTCCGGCCGCCCTTCTTGGGCAGCGGACGGAGCAGGGACTTCTCAGGGGTCGAACGGGTGAGCTCGACGAAGTCGGCCACGCTCGAGCCACGGCGGCCCGGCGTCGTCGGCTTGTATTTGCGGATACCCATTACGACTGGCCTCCGAAGATGTCGATGCGGTCGTCGCCGGACAGGCTGACGATCGCTCGCTTGGTGTCCGGGCGCTTGCCCCAGCCGGCACGGGTGCGGCGGCGCTTGCCCTTGCGGTTGATCGTGTTGACGCTGGTCACGCGGACCTTGAACACCTTCTCGACCGCGAGCTTGATCTCGGTCTTGTTGGCGTCCGGGGCGACCTCGAACGTGTACTTCTGCTCGTCCAGCAGGCCGTAGCTCTTCTCGCTCACGACCGGCCGCAGCAGCACGTCCCGCGGGTCCTTGTTGACTCCGTGGCTCATGCCTCTACCTCCTGCTCGGCTTCGGTCGACGTCGCGACAGCCTTGACGGACTTGCCCTTCGGCGCGCCGGCGACGAACGTGTCGAGCGCGGCCTTGGTGAAGACCACCGCGTCGCTGCACAGCACGTCGTAGGCGTTCAGCTGGTCGGCGGCGATCAGGTGCACGGTCGGCACGTTGCGCAGGCTCAGCCAGGTCAGGTCGTCGGCGCGGTCGACGACGACCAGCACCTTGACGTGCTCGGTGACCTCGGCCAGCACCTTCAGCGCCGACTTGGTGGACGGCGTGTCGCCGTCCACGAAGGACTCGACCACGAAGACGCGGCCGTCACGGGCCCGGTCCGAGAGCGCACCGCGCAGAGCGGCGGCGATCATCTTCTTCGGGGTCCGCTGGCTGTAGTCGCGCGGGGTCGGGCCGTGCACGACGCCACCACCGGTGAACTGCGGTGCGCGGGTCGAACCCTGGCGGGCGCGGCCGGTGCCCTTCTGGCGGTACGGCTTGGCGCCACCACCGGAAACCTCGGCGCGCGTCTTCACCTTGTGCGTGCCCTGGCGAGCGGCGGCCAGCTGGGCCACCACGACCTGGTGGATCAGCGGGATGTTCACCTGAACGTCGAACAGCTCGGCGGGGAGCTCGGCGGAGCCCTTCTTGCTGACCTTGTCGCCCTTCACGACGACTACGTCGACGGTGCTCACTTGCTCGCTCCCTTCGCGGCGTTGCGGATCAGCACGAGGCCGCCCTTGGGACCGGGGACAGCACCCTTGATCAGGATGAGTCCGCGCTCGGCGTCGATCGCGTGAACCTTGACGTTCTGCGTGGTGACCTGCTCGTGGCCCATCCGACCGGCCATCCGCATGCCCTTGAAGACCCGGCCCGGGGTGGCGCAACCGCCGATGGAGCCCGGCGAACGGTGCTTCTTGTGCACACCGTGGGTGGCGCGCAGACCGTGGAAGCCGTGGCGCTTCATCACACCGGCGAAGCCCTTGCCCTTGCTGGTGGCGGACACGTCGACGATCTCGCCGGCCGCGAAGGCCTCGGCGTTGATCTCCTGGCCGAGCGTGTACTCGCTCGCGTCAGCGGTGCGCAGCTCCAGCAGGTGCCGGCGCGGGGTCACACCGGCCTTGTCGAAGTGGCCGCGCAGGGGCTTGGTGACCTTGCGCGGGTCGATGTCGCCGAACGCGATCTGCAGACCGTCGTAGCCGTGGGTGGCCGAGGTACGCACCTCGGTCACCACGCACGGGCCGGCCTGGATCACGGTGACGGGGACGACTCGGTTGTTCTCGTCCCAGGTCTGGGTCATGCCGAGCTTGGTGCCCAGCAGCCCTCGCGTGTTCTTCTGCTTGCTCATAGGTCAGCGTTCCCTCAGAGCTTGATCTCGATGTCGACACCGGCCGGGAGGTCGAGCCGCATCAGCGAGTCGACGGTCTTCGGCGTGGGGTCGATGATGTCGATGAGCCGCTTGTGGGTGCGCATCTCGAAGTGCTCGCGGCTGTCCTTGTACTTGTGCGGCGAGCGGATGACGCAGAACACGTTCTTTTCCGTCGGCAACGGCACCGGGCCAGCAACCTTCGCACCAGTACGCGTCACCGTGTCGACAATCTTGCGCGCCGAGCTGTCGATGACCTCGTGGTCGTAGGCCTTCAGCCGGATGCGGATCTTCTGTCCCGCCATCGCTTCGCTTCGTCCTTCTCTATCGTCTTCGTTGCGTTGCTCCGACCCCCGCGGTCGGGTGTGTCGCGTACGGGGCACATACGTGCGCCAGCAGCAACTCTTTCGACCCTGGGATGGAGATCGGGGCCTGGTCTCGGACCAGACCTCGGCATGGTCTCCGGTCCGGCGCACCTGCCCAGACCTGATCGGTCTGCCGGACCTGAATGGTCCTGGGGTGCGCCCCGGCGGCCTCGCCTGAGCAACCTGAATATTGTGCCAGAGATCGGCATCGGAATGCCAATCGGGTGGCTCCGCGCCGGATCCGGCTCCCGTTCGGGTGCCGGACCAGGCACAAAGCAGAGGTCCGCGGGGGCTCAGTACGTGAGCCCTCGCGGACCTCGTGAGATCACTTGACGATCTTGGTGACCCGGCCGGCGCCGACGGTGCGGCCACCTTCACGGATCGCGAACTTCAGACCCTCTTCCATGGCGATCGGCTGGATCAGCTCGACCGACATGTCGGTGTTGTCGCCCGGCATGACCATCTCGGTGCCCTCGGGCAGCGTGACGACACCGGTGACGTCGGTGGTGCGGAAGTAGAACTGCGGGCGGTAGTTCTGGAAGAACGGCGTGTGCCGGCCGCCCTCCTCCTTCGACAGGATGTAGACCGAAGCGTCGAAGTTGGTGTGCGGGGTGGTCGTGCCCGGCTTGATCACGACCATGCCGCGCTCGACGTCCTCGCGCTTGGTGCCGCGCAGCAGCAGACCGACGTTCTCACCGGCCTGGCCCTCGTCGAGCAGCTTGCGGAACATCTCGATACCGGTGACCGTGGTGGTCTGCTTCTCCGGACGGATGCCGACGATGTCGACGGTCTCGTTGACCTTGACGA
Organism: Kribbella sp. CA-253562; assembly: GCF_050942265.1. Taxonomy (GTDB): domain Bacteria; phylum Actinomycetota; class Actinomycetes; order Propionibacteriales; family Kribbellaceae; genus Kribbella. Next base: position 7,582,703 of record NZ_CP192049.1, read on the forward strand.
CACCGCGCTCGATCCGGCCGGTGATGACCGTGCCGCGGCCCGTGATGGTGAAGACGTCCTCCACCGGCATCAGGAACGGCTTGTCGATCTCGCGCTCCGGCTGCGGGATGTACTCGTCGACCGCGTTCATCAGCTCGATGATCGACTCGCCCCACTTGGCGTCGCCCTGCAGCGCCGGGTGAGCGGCGACGCGGACGATCGGCGCGTTGTCGCCGTCGAACTCCTGCTCGGAGAGCAGCTCGCGGACCTCGAGCTCGACGAGCTCCAGGATCTCCTCGTCGTCGACCATGTCGCACTTGTTCAGCGCGACGACCATCGCCGGCACGCCGACCTGACGGGCGAGCAGCACGTGCTCACGCGTCTGCGGCATCGGGCCGTCGGTGGCGGCCACGACCAGGATCGCGCCGTCCATCTGCGCCGCACCGGTGATCATGTTCTTGATGTAGTCGGCGTGACCCGGGCAGTCGACGTGGGCGTAGTGCCGGGCCTCGGTCTGGTACTCGACGTGCGCGATCGAGATGGTGATACCGCGCTGGCGCTCTTCCGGCGCCTTGTCGATCTGATCGAAGGCCGACGCCTCGTTCAGGTCCGGGTACTTGTCGTGCAGCACCTTGGTGATCGCCGCGGTAAGAGTCGTCTTACCGTGGTCGATGTGACCGATGGTGCCGATGTTGACGTGCGGCTTAGTCCGCTCGAACTTCGCCTTAGCCACTGGGGCCCTCCTGGAAAATGTTGACTTACGCCGTACGCCGACGCGCTGTGGGTGGGTTGGTCCGGAGCGAGATTACTCGCCGCGGGCCTTCTTGATGATCTCTTCCGCCACGTTCTTCGGAACCTCGGCGTAGGAATCGAACTGCATCGAGTACGACGCGCGGCCCTGGGTCTTCGACCGCAGGTCCCCGACATACCCGAACATCTCGGACAACGGCACCAGGGCCTTCACGACCCGGCTGCCACCGGGGCCTTCGTCCATCGACTGGATCTGGCCACGGCGAGAGTTGAGGTCGCCGATCACTTCGCCCATGTAGTCCTCGGGCGTGGTGACCTCGACCGCGAACATCGGCTCGAGGATGACCGGGTTGGCACGCCGCGCGGCGTCCTTGAAGGCCATCGAACCGGCGATCTTGAAGGCGAGCTCGGAGGAGTCGACGTCGTGGTAGGCACCGTCGGTCAGCGTCACCTTGACGTCGACCATCGGGTAGCCGGCCAGGACACCGAACTCCATCGCTTCCTGCGCGCCCTCGTCGACCGAGGGGATGTACTCGCGCGGGATCCGGCCACCGGTGACGGCGTTGACGAACTCGTAACCGCCCTCGCCACCGGCCTCGACCGACGTCGGCTCGATGTTGATGATCACACGCGCGAACTGACCCGAACCACCGGTCTGCTTCTTGTGCGTGTAGTCGACCTTCTCGACCTTCTTCTTGATCGTCTCGCGGTAGGCGACCTGCGGCTTGCCGACGTTCGCCTCGACGCGGAACTCGCGCTTCATCCGGTCGACCAGCACCTCGAGGTGCAGCTCGCCCATCCCCGCGATGATCGTCTGGCCGGTGTCCTCGTCGGTCCGGACCTGGAAGGTCGGGTCCTCTTCGGCCAGCCGCTGGATCGCGACGCCCAGCTTCTCCTGGTCGCCCTTCGACTTGGGCTCGATGGCGACCGAGATGACCGGGGCCGGGAACTGCATCGACTCCAGCACGACCGGGTTGCTCGGGTCGGCCAGCGTCTCACCGGTGGTGGTGTCCTTCAGACCCATCACGGCGACGATGTGGCCGGCGCCGATCGACGCGATCTCCTCACGCTTGTTCGCGTGCATGCGGTAGATCTTGCCGATCCGCTCCTTGCGGCCCTTGGTCGGGTTCAGCACCTGCGAACCCGCCTCGAGCTTGCCGGAGTAGACCCGGATGAAGGTCAGCTTGCCCAGGTGCGGGTCGGCCGCGATCTTGAAGGCCAGCGCCGAGAACGGCTCGCTCTCGTCGGGCTTGCGCAGCACGACCTTGTCGGCCTCCTTGACGTCGTGGCCCTCGATGGCCGGGACGTCGAGCGGGCTCGGCAGGTAGTCGTTGACCGCGTCGAGCAGGGGCTGGACGCCCTTGTTCTTGAACGCCGTACCGGTCAGCACCGGGGTCAGCTTGCTGCCCAGGGTCGCCCGCCGGATGGCCGCCTTCAGCTGCGGCACGGTCGGCTGCTCACCCTCGAGGTAGAGCTCCATGATCTCGTCGTCGGCCTCGGCCAGCGTCTCGATCAGCTTGTCGCGCCACTCCGCGGCCGCCTCGGTGTGGCTGGCCGGGATCTCCTCGATCGTGTAGTCCTCGCCGATCACGGTCTCGCCGCGCCAGGTCAGCGCGCGCATCTCGACCAGGTCGACGACGCCGATGAAGTCCGACTCCGAACCGATCGGCAGCTGCATGACCAGCGCGACGGCGGCGAGCCGGTCGCGGATCATGTCGACGCAGCGCATGAACTCCGCGCCGGTGCGGTCCAGCTTGTTGACGAAGCAGATCCGCGGTACGCCGTACCGGTCGGCCTGCCGCCAGACCGTCTCGGACTGCGGCTCGACGCCGGCGACACCGTCGAACACCGCGACGGCGCCGTCGAGGACGCGCAGCGAGCGCTCCACCTCGACGGTGAAGTCGACGTGCCCGGGGGTGTCGATGATGTTGATGGTGTGGTCTTTCCAGGTGCAGGTCGTCGCGGCGGACGTGATGGTGATGCCGCGCTCCTGCTCCTGCTCCATCCAGTCCATCGTGGCGGCGCCTTCGTGGACCTCACCGATCTTGTACGTGATACCGGTGTAGAAGAGGATCCGCTCGGTCGTCGTCGTCTTGCCGGCGTCGATGTGGGCCATGATCCCGATGTTGCGGACCTTGGCCAGGTCGGTGGTGATTTGTACGGCCACCTCGGTGGTCTGCCTCTCGGTTCTGTAGTGCGTCAAAAGGGTGAGCTGGGGGCCCGGATCGGGCCCCGGGTCACCAGCGGTAGTGGGCGAAAGCCTTGTTGGCTTCGGCCATCTTGTGCGTGTCCTCACGGCGCTTCACCGACGCACCGAGACCGTTGGACGCGTCCAGGATCTCGTTCATCAGGCGCTCGGCCATGGTCTTCTCGCGACGCGCACGGGAGTACGACGTGAGCCAGCGCAGGGCCAGCGTGGTCGAGCGACCGGGCTTGACCTCGATCGGCACCTGGTAGGTGGCGCCACCGACGCGGCGGCTCTTCACCTCGATGCTGGGCTTCACGTTGTCCAGAGCGCGCTTCAGCGTGATGACCGGATCGGTGCCGGTCTTCGTCCGGGTGCCCTCGAGCGCGGTGTAGACGATGCTCTGGGCGATCTGCTTCTTGCCGTCCACCAGGATCTTGGAGATCAACTGGGTGACGAGCGGCGAACTGTAGACCGGGTCGATGATGACCGGCCGCTTCGGGGCGGGACCCTTGCGCGGCATTAGCTCTTCTCCTTCTTCGCGCCGTACCGGCTGCGAGCCTGCTTCCGGTTCTTCACACCCTGGGTGTCGAGCGAACCGCGGATGATCTTGTACCGAACACCCGGAAGGTCCTTCACACGACCGCCACGCACGAGCACGATCGAGTGCTCCTGCAGGTTGTGGCCGACACCCGGGATGTAGGCGGTGACCTCGATGCCGCTGGTGAGGCGGACACGGGCAACCTTGCGGAGCGCCGAGTTCGGCTTCTTCGGAGTCGTCGTGTAAACGCGCGTGCAAACACCACGACGCTGAGGGGAACCCTTCAGGGCCGGCGTCTTGTTCTTCGACACCTTGTCCTGGCGGCCCTTGCGGACCAGCTGCTGAATGGTGGGCACCGCGTAGGTCTCTTTCTGTCGTCCGGTCGGTTGCTGCGCGCCTGACCCCCGCGGTCGGGTGTGTCGCGTGCGCACGGGCGTACCGGAGCCGTAATCTTTCTGACTGTCGGCAGAAGTCCCGTGCCACGCGCGCAAACCCGCGAAACGAGGGGCACGCATGACGGCCCAGGATGACCCAGGCACGATCGTTAAGACTAGCGGCTGCCTCTAGCACGGTCAAAACAGATCGACTCTGCTGATCACGTGCACGCATGGGAGGTGGCCGCAGGATCAGTTTACCGGATCCCGCGACCCTTCCAAGCCACCCCCATCGGAGCTGTGAATGTGTGATCGGGGTAAATCTCCGCCGCCGCCGGTTTTGGGCCTCCGGGCGCTGCGGCATAGTCACGCCCATCGGGTGTAACGGCCCGGTCACGGGGATCCTTTCGTCCGCTGTGCCGCGCCTTGGAGCACCCCTGTGGATCACGTCCCCGCCCCTCCTCCCCCGCCCCCTGCGCCCGAGAGCTCGCCGGTCGTCCGGCGGGCCGCGATCGGCGCCGTCGCCGGCGTACTGGCCGCTGGCGGGATGGCCGCCGAGCTGCTGTCGCGGCCGGACAGCCTGCGCAACCGGGTCGCCGCCGCTCCCGGCGCACCGAACAGAGCCAGTACGCCGACCAGCCGGGCCGCCGTCGCGGAACGCCCAGGCCTGGCGGCCGGCGAGGACGACCGGGACTCCAGCTACGTCGCCGGCGACCAGCGGCCGAAGCCGCCCGCGAAGACCGGTCCCACCCGCGACTACGCCGGCTTCGCCGCCGCGGCCAAGGCCGGCCGGACCGTACCTGGCCTGCTGGTCGACAAGGCCGGCCCGCTCACCGCCGCTCAGGCGCAGCGGCATCTCCTCAACCGCACCACCTTCGGCCCGCGCCCGTCGGACGTGGAGAGCCTGGCGAAGCTTGGGATCGACCGCTGGCTGGCCGCTCAGTTGTCACCGGCCACGAAGGACCCGGCCGGCGACGAGGCCTGGCGGGCCTTCAAGCTCGCCGGCGCCGACCCGGCAACCGTCCGGCGGTCGGTGAACCAGTACGCCTGGGACGCCATGTTCGAGACCGGCTTCGCGACGCTCGGCCGGCAGGTCTTCGGCCGGCGGCAGCTGTTCGAGGTGGTCGTCGACGTGTTCGCCAACCATCTGCACGTCTCCACGCCCTCCGACCGCGGCTGGGACGTCGCACCGCAGTACGCGACGGCGGTCGTCCGCAAGCACGCCTTCGGCCGGTACGCCGACATGCTCAAAGCGGCGATGCGGCATCCGGCGATGCTGCGCTACCTCGACAACGACACCTCCACCCGCGAGAGCGTCAATGAGAACCTCGGCCGGGAGCTGCTCGAGCTGCACACCGTCGGAGTCTCGTCCGGTTACACAGAAAAGGACATGCGTAGCAGTGCGTACGTGTTGAGCGGTCGCGGCGCGACCGAGGACGGCCAGTTCGAGTACCGGCCCGAGCGGCACCGCACCGGCCGGGTCAAGGTGCTCGACTGGTCCGCTGCCAACACCTCCGCGCGCGGCGGCCTGGCGCTGGGCGACAAGTACCTCGACTACCTGGCCACGCACCCGGCCACCGCGAAGACGATCGCCCGCAAGCTCGTCGTACGGTTCGTGGACGACGTCCCGCCGCGTGAGCTGGTCGCCCGGCTGGCGCAGGTCTACCTGCGGAACAACACCGCGATCCTGCCGGTGCTGACCGCACTGTTCCGCAGTGGTGAGTTCTGGAACTCCTTGGGACGGAAGACGAAGCGTCCGCTCGAGGACGTCGTCGGGACCGCGCGCGCTCTCGATCTGCCCTTCGGTCCGTCCAGTGGAAAGGGGCTGGAGGCCATGTACTGGCAGCTCAACAACCTGGGGCACGCACCCCTGGCCTGGCCGTCGCCGAACGGCTACCCCGACGTCGCGCCGGCCTGGTCGTCAGCCGGCCAGATGCTGGAGCGCTGGTCGAGCCACCGGGCGCTGTCGTACGGCTGGTGGGAAGGCCTGAAGCGGGAGAAGCTGCCGGCCGACCTGCGGCCGCGACCCGGGGACACCTACCGCGAGTGGTTCGACCGGCTCGGCGTACGGCTGATCGGGCAGCGCCCCAACTCGCGACAGCGCAGTGCACTGGCGCAGTTCGTCGGTGCGAAGACCACCAGTCGCGTGGACCTCGGCCGGATGGAGTGGCAAGCAGGCCACGTGGTCGCCCTGGTCCTCGACTCTCCCCAGTTCCTCGCCCGCTGACCTCGGCTCGGCCGCGCCGCCCCTGCGGCCGAGCCGCTCCCTTTGGAGGAGTCCTGCTCCATGAAGCACCCGGAAACGCTGTCATCGCTGCACCCTGACTGCCCCGACTGGCAACGGCTCGGGCCGACACCTGCCGACGCCGCCGTACGAGCACAGGCGGCCGCGGTCTCCACCGAGGTGGACGAACGCCGGGAGAAGTGGAGTCACGGGTTCACCCGCCGCCGTCTGCTCGCCGGCGGGCTCGGTGTCGGCGTCGCTGCTGTCGCCGACCAGTTGGTCACCACCCGCATCTCGTGGGCGGCCGAGGGCGCCGACCCGACCGGCACGCTCGTGGTGATCTTCCTGCGCGGCGGGATGGACGGGTTGTCGGTCCTCGTCCCGGCCGACGACCCCGACCTGCTGAAGGCGCGACCGGGCATCGCCGTACGCGGTGCGTCCCTGCTGCCGTTCCAGCGCGGCTTCGGGCTGCACCCGGCGCTGGCGCCGTTGACGCCACTGATCACCTCGGGCCGGCTGGCCGCCGTACCGGCTGTGTCGACGCCGGACCTGACCCGCAGCCACTTCCAGGCGCAGGACTGCCTCGAGCGCGGTGGTGCTGCCCGGTCGTCGGTGCAGTCCGGCTGGCTCGACCGGGTGATCGCCGAACTGGGCCCCGGTACGACGTTCCGCGGGCTCGGGATCGGCGCGCGGATGACGCGGTCGCTGCTCGGGCCGACCAACCCGGTGATGCTGACGTCGCTGAAGGACTTCGCGGTCAAGGGGATCGACGGCGTCGCGCCGCAGACGCTGAAGGCACTGGAGACGCTCTACACCGGGCTCGACCATCCGCTCGGCGTCCAAGGGCTCGCCGCGTTGCAGGCCTCGGCGAAGGCACAGAGCTATCAGCAGGCGATCCAGACCCAGCCGAAGGACCGTGGCTACCCCGACGGTGAGTTCGGGGCGAGCCTGGCGACGCTCGCGCAGCTGATCAAGAACAAGGCCGGCGTGCGGGTCGCGGCGGTCGACCTCGGCGGGTGGGACATGCACACCGACATCGGGACCGTCGACAACGGCGACCTGACCAGGTCGCTGAAAACCGTGGCTGAAGGGCTGGCCGCGTTCACCGCGGAACTCGGTCCGGAACTCGACAACACGACCGTCGTGACGATGAGCGAGTTCGGCCGGCGGGTCGAGCAGAACGGCAACAGCGGCGCGGACCACGGGCACGGCGGGGTCGCGCTCGTGCTCGGTGGGCGGGTCAACGGCGGCGTGCACGGCCGCTGGGAAGGACTCGACCCGAAGGTGCTCGACCAAGGCGACGTGCCGGGCACGAACGACTACCGCGACGTGCTGTCGGACGTCGTGATGGGCCGGCTGGGACTGTCCGAAGCCCAAGCCGGCGAGGTCTTCCCGGGCTGGAAGCCGCGCCGGCTGGGCGTGATGGCCTAGGGGTCCGGCAGCGGCTAGGAGGTCACGCGCTCGGCGAGGAACGCGGCGGCGACCTGCTGATCACCGTCGACCGCGAGCCGGTCGGCGGGCAGCCGTTTCCACAAGCAGAGCAGGAGATCCGACGCGGTGCCGGACAGGACTGCCTCGCCGTCGGCCTTGCCTCGCTCGAGCAGCGGCGGCCCACCCTCCGCCCGTGGGGTGAGGGTCCAGGCGTCCCCGGTGTCGATCGCCCGAACGCCGAGCGGCCGGGTCACCGCAGGCGCGAAACCACGCTCCAGCACCCGCGGCACGAAAACCTCGAACACTTCGTCGACCCCGTCGGCCGCGACCGCCGGCGGGATCACGTCGCCGGTCGTCGTAGCGTCGGCGGCTTGTTGGGCATCGACGAGGTGGACGGCGGTTTCGTGCAGACGGCGGCGGGTCCAGAAGCCGGCGCGCTGGTCGACGGGGGCGAAGTTCCAGCAGGGCTCGTCCGGGTCGACGGCGCGGATGGCGGCGAGCAGGGCCGCCGTCGTACCGGCGTACCAGTCGGCCCAGGAGATCGTGGTGCGCAGCACCTCCGGCCGGCGCTGCTCGCGACCGGAGAGCAGGACGGACGCCGACCAGCGTTGGCCGGCGCCGATGTGCAGGGCCAGATCGGCGATCGTCCATCCCGGGCAGCCCGGCACCGCGGCGGCCGGGTCGACGGCGTCGAAGGCCGCCGCCAGTTCCGCCGCGGTGCGGTCGAGCTCGTGGAGATGGTCAAGCAAGGAAACGGACCTCGACGATCAGTCCGTCCTGGACGCGGTACAGCACGATCGTCGGCACCGGACCCTGGTCGGAGTCGTGGCGGACGGACTGCTCCACCACCCACTCCCCCAGCATCATCCGCTGCTGCAGCTCGGTCTTGCACCGGCCGGCCTCGAACAGCGGCCGGTAGTGCTCGCGCAGCGAGCGGCGTCCGCGCAGCACGGCTCCGTCCGCGAACTGGAGCTGGGCGGTCGGCGAGTACAGCGCGAGAAAGGCTTCGAGATCGTGGGCCGCGTACGTCGCGTGCTCCCGATCGACCACCCGGGTCGCCGGGGTGTCGAACGAGAACGCGGTGGCCACCACAGCTGTGAGGTCAGGTGCGGTGCTGATCGTTTCCACTACTGGTGCCTTCGGGGCCGGCGGAGTCTTCGTGACGGTGGTGGTCGCCTTCGCCACCGGGGAGCTGACGGGGCTCACCGGGGACGTCGTGGTGGAGGTCGGAGTCGGGATCGGGAGGGTGGAGGTGGAGGTCGCGGTGGGATCCTCGCCCAGGTGGGCGATGGCCCAGTCCAGCGCCTTGGTGACCGCGGCGCGGGATTCTTCGGTGTGGTCGAGCATGTCGAAGCCGTGTTGCCCTTTCGGTACGTCGATGATGTCCAGCGCGGCGCCACCGGCGGAGACGAACTCCGCGACCGGACCGGCGAGCTCGGCGCGCTCGCGGCCGACCCTGGTCAGCAGCACCGGCAGGTCTGAACTTGAAACCCCACCGCCCTGGTCGTGCCTGCCGATCACTTCGGCGGCGTTGACCAGTTCGTCGACACCGGGCGGGGTGGCGAGCAGGGGGTAGGTCAGCAGCAGGCAGCGCAGCCAGTCCGGCCGGCTGTCCAGCCACTCCCCCGCGAGCAGTCCGGCCCCCGAGAAGAACCAGAGCGCGACGCGCCCCGGATCCACCCGTGGGTCGGCCCGGAGAACTCCGACGGCGGCCTCCACGTCGTCGGCAGCGGCCACCAGTTGGTCGAGGCCACGGATCAGTCCGTGCTCGACCACGGCAGCCACCTGACCGCGCTGGGCAGCCGCGGTCGCGTAACCCTGGTACACCGGCCAGTCCCGAGGTGACACCTCGAGGCCGGCAGGCCCAGGACCCCCGTGCACCAAGAGGATCGCGCCCGTCCGCGCTGTGCCGGCCGGGTGGTAGAGGTCGACCTGACCGACCCGTTCCACCCGCACCTCCCCGGCATCGGCGACCGGTAGAACAAAGGGCCGCAGGTAGGGCGGGAGATCCGTCATGGAGTCATCTTGGCCTATCGGGAGGACACTTTCACCCGCCACCCCGAACATGCCGCACAGACCGTCGCAGCAATTCGGTCAACACGCCGGAATCCACCGCAGACAAGCGTTTGAGGTACAAGCAGGACTTGCCCGTGCTGTGCGGTCCGAGCCGTCCGAGCAGCTCGTCGTACCCGTCGAAACCCTCGGTCAGGTAGAGCGTCGTGGCCTGCTTGCGCGGCGAGAACCCGACCTCGAACCAGTCGAGCTCGCGACCGCTGTCGTAGACCAGGTGCCGTTCGCCGAATCCGACGATCGCCGGACCCCACATCGCGGGCTCGAGCCCGGTCACCTCGGTCATCAGTGCGTTGACGGCGAGCGCGTCGGCCCGTCGTGGCGGGGGCACCGACGCGAGGAACTCCTCGACACTCGCGCCGGTCCGGGTGGTCTTGTTCTCGGCCATAGCTCATCGTGCCCCCGAACGCCGCGAGGGCGGCACCCCCTGGTGGGAGTGCCGCCCTCGGCGGTGTGTGGTGCTTCGGCTCAGTTCTTGTAGGAACCGAGGTCGAAGTCGTCCAGCGGGACCGACTGCCCGGCGGACGGCCCGAAGTCGTAGTCGTACGACTCGTAGCCGACCATCGAGTACATCGCGGCCTTCGCCTCCTCGGTGGGCTCCACCCGGATGTTGCGGTAACGGTCCATGCCGGTACCCGCCGGGATCAGCTTTCCGATGATCACGTTCTCCTTCAGACCGACCAGCGAGTCGGACTTGCCGTGGATCGCGGCCTCGGTCAGGACCCGGGTCGTCTCCTGGAAGGAGGCGGCCGACAGCCACGACTCGGTCGCGAGCGACGCCTTGGTGATACCCATCAGCACCGGACGACCCGAGGCCGGCGTACCGCCCTCGGCCACGACGCGGCGGTTCTCCGCCTCGAACATGATCCGGTCGGCGAGCTCACCGGGCAGCAGGTTGGCCTCGCCCGACTCGATCACCGTGACCCGGCGCAGCATCTGCCGGACGATGATCTCGATGTGCTTGTCGTGAATGGCCACACCCTGCGACCGGTACACGGCCTGGACCTCGTCGACCAGGTGCTCCTGCGCCTTGCGCACACCCAGGATCCGCAGCACTTCCTGCGGGTCGGGCGTGCCCTGCGTCAGCTGCTGACCGACCTCGACGTGCTGACCGTCCTCGACCAGCAACCGGGCCCGCTTCGACACCGGGTAGGCGACCTCCTCGGAACCGTCGTCCGGGGTGAGCACCAGCTTGCGGGTCTTGTCGGTGTCCTCGATCGTGATCCGGCCGGCCGCTTCGCCGATCGGCGCCTTGCCCTTGGGCTGGCGGGCCTCGAAGAGCTCGACCACACGCGGCAGACCGTGGGTGATGTCATCACCCGCGACACCACCGGTGTGGAAGGTCCGCATCGTCAGCTGCGTACCGGGCTCACCGATGGACTGCGCCGCGATGATGCCGACGGCCTCACCGATGTCGACCGTCTTACCGGTCGCCAGCGAACGCCCGTAGCACTTCGCGCAGGTCCCCGTCTTGGCGTCACAGGTCAGCACGGAGCGGACCTTGACCTCCTCGACGCCGGCCTCGACCAGGGCCGCGATGGACACGTCGCCCAGGTCGCTGCCCGCGGTCAGGACGACGGTGCCGTCGCGACCGGTGACGTCCTGGGCCAGGGTGCGTGCGTACGCGCTGGTCTCGACGTTCTCGGCGTGCACGGTACGGCCGTCCGGACCCGGCTCGCCGATCTTCTTCGGCAGGCCACGCTCGGTGCCGCAGTCCTCCTCGCGGATGATCACGTCCTGCGAGACGTCCACCAGACGACGGGTCAGGTACCCGGAGTCGGCGGTCCGCAGCGCGGTGTCGGCCAGACCCTTCCGCGCACCGTGGGTGGCGATGAAGTACTCGACCACCGACAGGCCCTCACGGAAGTTGGACTTGATCGGCCGGGCGATGATCTCGCCCTTCGGGTTGGCCACCAGGCCACGCATACCGGCGATCTGCCGGATCTGCATCATGTTGCCTCGGGCACCCGAGTGGACCATCATCCAGATCGGGTTGGCCTTCTCGAAGTTCTCCTCCATCGCCTTGCCGACCTCGGCGTTGGCTCCGGTCCAGATCTCGATCAGCTCCTGACGCCGCTCGGACGAGGTGATCAGACCCCGCTCGAACTGCTTCTGGACCTTCTCGGCCTGCGACTCGTAGCGAGCCATGATCTCCGGCTTGCTCGGCGGCGTGCTGAAGTCGTCGATCGACACCGTGACACCCGAGCGGGTGGCCCAGCGGAAACCGAGGTCCTTCAGCGCGTCCAGGCAGTTGGCCACCTGGACCTTGGAGTAGCGCTCGGCCAGGTCGTTGACGATCGAGCCCAGCTGCTTCTTGCCGACCTCGGCGTCCACGAAGGTGTAGTCGCTCGGCAGCGCCTCGTTGAACAGGGCACGGCCCAGCGTCGTCTCCAGCGAGAACCCGCCGTTCGGCAGCGGCAGCGCGTTCTCCGGCGCGGCCGCCTCGTCGAGGCGCAGCGTGATCTTCGCCTGCAGCGACAGCTCGCCGCGGTCGAAGGCCATCAGTGCCTCGGCGACCGAGCCGAACGCCCGGCCCTCGCCCTTGACGCCTTCCTTCAGCATCGTCAGGAAGTAGATGCCGATGATCATGTCCTGCGTCGGCATCGTGACCGGACGGCCGTCGGCCGGCTTGAGGATGTTGTTGGTCGACAGCATCAGGATCCGCGCCTCGGCCTGGGCCTCGGCCGACAGCGGCAGGTGCACCGCCATCTGGTCACCGTCGAAGTCCGCGTTGAACGCGGAGCAGACGAGCGGGTGGATCTGGATCGCCTTGCCCTCGATCAGCTGCGGCTCGAACGCCTGGATGCCGAGCCGGTGCAGGGTGGGTGCACGGTTCAGCAGGACCGGGTGCTCGGTGATGACCTCTTCCAGCACGTCCCAGACCTGGGCGCGCTGACGCTCGACCATCCGCTTGGCGGACTTGATGTTCTGCGCGTGGTTGAGGTCGACCAGCCGCTTCATCACGAACGGCTTGAACAGCTCCAGCGCCATCGCCTTCGGCAGACCGCACTGGTGCAGCTTGAGCTGCGGGCCGACCACGATGACCGAACGGCCGGAGTAGTCGACGCGCTTGCCGAGCAGGTTCTGACGGAACCGGCCCTGCTTGCCCTTGAGCATGTCGGACAGCGACTTCAGCGGCCGGTTGCCCGGGCCGGTGACCGGACGGCCACGGCGGCCGTTGTCGAACAGCGCGTCGACGGCCTCCTGCAGCATCCGCTTCTCGTTGTTGACGATGATCTCCGGCGCGCCCAGGTCGAGCAGTCGCTTGAGCCGGTTGTTGCGGTTGATCACCCGGCGGTACAGGTCGTTCAGGTCCGACGTGGCGAACCGGCCACCGTCGAGCTGGACCATCGGCCGCAGGTCCGGCGGGATCACCGGGACGCAGTCGAGCACCATGCCCATCGGGCTGTTGTTCGTGGCCAGGAACGCGGTGACGACCTTGAGCCGCTTCAGGGCGCGGGTCTTGCGCTGGCCCTTGCCGGTCTTGATCGTCTCGCGCAGGTTGTCGGCCTCGGCCTTCAGGTCGAAGGTCTGCAGCCGGCGCTGGATCGCGGCCGCGCCCATCGCGCCCTCGAAGTACTTGCCGAACCGCTCCTTCATGGCGCGGTAGAGGATCTCGTCGCCCTCGAGGTCCTGGACCTTCAGGTTCTTGAACCGGGTCCAGACCTCGTCGAGGCGGTCGATCTCGCGCTGCGCACGGTCGCGCAGCTGCTTGACCTCACGCTCGGCGCCTTCCTTGACCTTGCGCCGGACGTCGGCCTTGGCGCCCTCGGCCTCGAGCTGCGCCAGGTCCTCCTCCAGCTTCTTCATCCGGGTCTCGATGTCGTTGTCGCGCCGGTTCTCGAGCTGCTTGCGCTCGACGTCGGTCCGGCCCTCCAGCGACGCGAGGTCGCGGTGCCGCGCCTCTTCGTCGACGTCGGTGATCATGTACGCCGCGAAGTAGATGACCTTCTCCAGGTCCTTCGGGGCGAGGTCGAGCAGGTAGCCCAGTCGCGACGGGACACCCTTGAAGTACCAGATGTGGGTGACCGGCGCGGCCAGCTCGATGTGGCCCATCCGCTCGCGGCGCACCTTCTGGCGGGTGACCTCTACGCCACACCGCTCACAGATGATGCCCTTGAACCGGACGCGCTTGTACTTGCCGCAGTAGCACTCCCAGTCCCGGGTGGGACCGAAGATCTTCTCGCAGAACAGACCGTCACGCTCCGGCTTGAGCGTCCGGTAGTTGATCGTCTCGGGCTTCTTGACCTCACCGTGCGACCACTGGCGGATCTCATCCGCGGTGGCCAGGCCGATCCGAAGCTCGTCGAAGAAGTTCACGTCGAGCACGATGTGTTATCTCCCGATGGTAAAAGTGGTCTGAGTGAGTTGGTTGTTGATCGAAAGCGGCAACCCGCTCAGACCTCCTCGACGCTGTTCGGCTCGCGCCGGGACAGGTCGATCCCGAGTTCCTCCGCAGCGCGGAAGACATCCTCTTCGCTGTCGCGCATCTCCACCCGGCTTCCGTCGGAGGAGAGCACTTCCACGTTCAGACACAGGGACTGCATTTCCTTGACCAGAACCTTGAAGGACTCCGGGATACCCGGCTCCGGAATGTTCTCGCCCTTGACGATCGCTTCGTACACCTTGACCCGGCCGACCACGTCGTCCGACTTGATCGTCAGCAGCTCCTGCAGCGCGAAGGCGGCACCGTAGGCCTCGAGGGCCCACACCTCCATCTCGCCGAACCGCTGACCACCGAACTGCGCCTTACCACCCAGCGGCTGCTGCGTGATCATCGAGTACGGACCGGTCGAGCGGGCGTGGATCTTGTCGTCCACCAGGTGGTGCAGCTTCAGCATGTACATGTAGCCGACGCCGACCGGCTCGGGGAACGGCTCGCCGGAGCGGCCGTCGAACAGCCGGGCCTTACCGGTGCTGTCGACCATCCGGTCGCCGTCGCGGTTCGGCAGCGTGGAGCCGAGCAGGCCGGTGACCTCCTCCTCCTTGGCGCCGTCGAAGACCGGGGTGGCGACGTTCGTCATCGGCGGGGCCTCGCCGGCGCCGATCTTGATCAGCCGCTGCGCCCACTCCTCCGGGCTGTCCGGGTCGACCTTCCAGCCGCGGCTGGCGACCCAGCCCAGGTGCGTCTCGAGGACCTGACCGACGTTCATCCGGCCGGGCACGCCCAGCGGGTTCAGGATGATGTCGACCTGGGTGCCGTCCTCCATGAACGGCATGTCCTCGACCGGCAGGATCTTGGAGATGACGCCCTTGTTGCCGTGGCGTCCGGCGAGCTTGTCGCCGACCGAGATCTTGCGCTTCTGCGCGACGTACACGCGGACCAGCTGGTTCACGCCCGGCGGCAGCTCGTCGCCGTTGTCGCGGTCGAAGACGCGGACCCCGATGACGGTTCCGTTCTCACCGTGCGGCACCTTCAGCGAGGTGTCGCGCACCTCGCGGGCCTTCTCACCGAAGATCGCGCGCAGCAGCCGCTCCTCCGGGGTCAGCTCGGTCTCGCCCTTGGGCGTCACCTTGCCGACCAGGATGTCACCGGTGGTGACCTCGGCGCCGATCCGGATGATGCCCCGCTCGTCCAGGTCCGCCAGCATCTCGTCGGAGACGTTGGGGATGTCGCGGGTGATCTCCTCCGGGCCCAGCTTGGTGTCGCGGGCGTCGACCTCGTGCTCCTCGATGTGGATCGAGGTCAGCAGGTCCTGCTGCACGACGCGCTGGCTGAGGATGATCGCGTCCTCGTAGTTGTGACCCTCCCACGGCATGAACGCCACGAGCAGGTTGCGGCCGAGCGCCATCTCGCCCTCGTCGGTGCACGGACCGTCGGCCAGCGGCGAGCCGACCTCGACCCGCTGCCCGGCGTCGACCAGCGGACGCTGGTTGATGCAGGTGCCCTGGTTGGAACGACGGAACTTGGCCAGCCGGTAGGTCTGGTAGGTGCCGTCGTCGGCGGCGACCTCGATCAGGTCGGCCGAGACCTCCTTGATCACACCCGCCTTCTCCGACACCAGCACGTCACCGGCGTCGACCGCACCGCGGTACTCCATGCCGGTGCCGACCAGCGGAGCGTCCGCGGTGATCAGCGGCACCGCCTGGCGCTGCATGTTGGAGCCCATCAGCGCGCGGTTGGCGTCGTCGTGCTCGAGGAACGGGATCATCGCCGTCGCGACCGACACCATCTGGCGCGGCGAGACGTCCATGTAGTCCACGTCCTCGACCAGCACGAGCTCGACCTCACCGTGGCGCCGGCGGACCAGCACCCGCTCCTCGGCGAACCGGTCGTCGTCGGTCAGCGCGGCGTTGGCCTGCGCGATGACGAACCGGTCCTCCTCGTCGGCGGTCAGGTAGTCGACCTGGTCGGTGACCTTGCCGTCGACGACCTTGCGGTACGGCGTCTCGACGAAGCCGAACGCGTTCACCCGGCCGTAGGTCGCCAGCGAACCGATCAGGCCGATGTTCGGGCCTTCCGGGGTCTCGATCGGGCACATCCGGCCGTAGTGGGACGGGTGCACGTCGCGGACCTCGAAGCCGGCCCGCTCACGGCTCAGACCACCCGGGCCCAGCGCCGACAGGCGGCGCTTGTGGGTCAGGCCCGCGATCGGGTTGGTCTGGTCCATGAACTGCGACAGCTGCGAGGTTCCGAAGAACTCCTTCAGCGCCGCGACCACCGGGCGGATGTTGATCAGGGTCTGCGGCGTGATCGCCTCGACGTCCTGGGTCGTCATCCGCTCGCGGACCACGCGCTCCATCCGGGCCAGGCCGGTGCGCAGCTGGTTCTGGATCAGCTCGCCGACCGTGCGCAGCCGGCGGTTGCCGAAGTGGTCGATGTCGTCCTCTTCGACGACGATCTCACCGGTCGGCGCGGCCAGCTCGGTCTTGCCCTCGTGCAGCGCGACCAGGTACTTGATCGTGGCGACGATGTCGTTGATCGTCAGCACGGCGGTGTCGTGCTGCTCGTCGCGGCCGAGCTTCTTGTTGATCTTGTACCGGCCGACCTTGGCCAGGTCGTAGCGCTTGCCGTTGAAGTAGTAGTTGTCCAGCAGCGCCTGCGCGGCCTCGCGCGTCGGCGGTTCGCCCGGGCGCAGCTTGCGGTAGATGTCGAGCAGCGCGTCGTCCTGCCCGGAGGTGTGGTCCTTCTCCAGGGTGAGGCGGATCGACTCGTACTCGCCGAACTCCTCGAGGATCTGCGCGTCGGTCCAGCCGAGCGCCTTGAGCAGCACCGTGACGTTCTGCTTGCGCTTGCGGTCCAGCCGCACGCCCACCAGGTCACGCTTGTCGACCTCGAACTCCAGCCACGCGCCGCGCGACGGGATGATCTTGGCGGTGAAGATGTCCTTGTCCGACGTCTTGTCCGGCGTGCGCTCGAAGTACACACCGGGCGAGCGGACGAGCTGGGACACCACGACACGCTCGGTGCCGTTGATCACGAAGGTGCCCTTGCGCGTCATCAGTGGGAAGTCACCCATGAAGACGGTCTGGCTCTTGATCTCGCCGGTCTCGTTGTTCATGAACTCGGCCGTGACGAACAGCGGCGCGGAGTACGTGACGTCGCGCTCCTTGCACTCGTCGACCGTGTTCTTCGGGGGCTCGAAGCGGTGGTCGCGGAACGACAGCGACATGGTGCCGCTGAAGTCCTCGATCGGGGAGATCTCCTCGAAGATCTCCTCCAGGCCCGAGGGTCCGGACAGATCGGACCGTCCCTCTGCCTCGGCGGCGGCCACCCGGGCCTGCCAGGTTTCGTTCCCGACCAGCCAGTCGAAACTGTCCACCTGCAACGCAAGGAGATCCGGCACCTCGATGGGTGAGGAGATCTTCGCGAAGGAGATGCGGCGGGAAGTGGAAACGTCGGTAAAACTGTCGGACTGGGGGTTGCGCGAGGCGACCAAGGGGCGTCCTTCCACGGGCTCGCAAACTTCGGTGCTGGGAGCGCACGCCGAACTCCCCTGGTCAAGTCTTGACCTGAGCCAGAGTGAGGAGTAAAGGCAGCGCAAAGCAATAGGCTACCCGATCAGGGCAAGACTGTCCAATGGGGTCCAACACTATGCCGTCGGACCACCTACTGAGTCAAGGACCGACCCGGGATCTCGAGCGGGAGACACCCGCGAGCCATCCGGTCCGTCCTGTCCTCAGTCACCAGCAGACTACAGTCCGGCGATCTCCTGGACCAGCCATCGCGAGCCGTTTCGCACCATCGTGAACCGGGTCCGGTTCAGATCCACCCGTGGTTTGCCCTGGGTGATCGTGCTCGTGGTGGTCTGATTGACGAAAATGATCAGCGTGACCCGGTTCGCGTCACCGTCGCGAACGCCGACCTCGCGCACCTCGGCCCGGACCGTCGCCTTGGTCTTGGTGGCCAGCTCGCCGGCCACTTTCGCGGTCTCGTCGAACTTGGCCGCGAACTCCGGCGTCATCGTCGCGCGGGCGGCGGCGAAGCTCTTGTCCAGCGTCCGGTAGTCGTAGCTGAGCGCGGTCTCGGCGGCCTGCCGGCCGGCGTTCGCCGCCGCTCCCCTGGCCTCCTCGGCCTCCTGCCCCCGCCACGCCTTGAGCCCCAGTACGCCGGCCAGGGCAAGCACCAGCACGATGAGTACGGACAAGCTCACAGTCAGTACCGAGTTCACCCGGCGGGAGGCAGCCGGTGCTGCTTTCTCTTCCTTCTCTACTTTTTCTTCTTGCTCTTCTACTTCTCGTACTTCTTCCGCGACCACTTCTTCACTGACAGCGACCGGCTTCTCACGTCGCCGCTGGCCGGCGATCTTGCGGGCCATCAGCCCACCACCTGCAGGTCGGCGGTGAGCCAGCGGCCGGCGTCGCGGACCAGGTCCAGCTTGATCCGGTAGCGCCGCTCGACGCCGTCCTTGGCGGCGGTGTTGGTGACGACGGCGTTCACGATCACCAGCACCTGCGCGGAGTCCTTGTCGTTCGACACCACCGCGGCCTCCTTCACGTCGCCCTTGGAGGTCGCCTTGTTCGCCACCACCTCGGTCTTCACCGAGTTCGACCCGGCCTGGAACTCCTCCTTGAACTGACCCGTCGAGTCGTTCAGCACCCGCTGCGCGTCGGCGTCCCAGGTGTCGTACTTGTACGTCGTGAAGTCCAGCGCGAGCTGCCGCGCGGCGCGCATCGCGCCGACCCGGTCCTCCGACCGGGTGTCCTGCCGCCGCAGCGCGACCACCGAGACCGTCGCGGCCGCCAGCGCGACGACCAGCAGCACGCTCAGCGCCCAGGCCAGAATCAGCGAACCCCTGCGGGTCGAGGTAGCAGTCACTTGCCGGTCACCGGTCCGAGGATGAGGGCTTTCCAGGAGTCCGAGCCCAGGTAGTCGGCCTGGCCGCCGGTCGAGCCGAGCACCAGCTCGGGCATCCCGCCGGTGCCGCCGGCCTGCCCGGTCGCGGGGTCGTAGCCGACGCCGTACCCGGTCCGGTTGAGGTCCTGCCGCGACGACGGCGACGGCTTGTTCTGCGAGCCGCGCACGTTCACGCCCGTGCTCGGTCCGGCCGTACAGGACGCCTTGGTGTTGGCCTGTTTGTCGGTCGTGTCCTGCGGCACCCGCTTGTCCGTCCCGTTGTAGCCGGCCCGGCAGGCCGGAGGTGAGAAGCCGAGCACCAGACCGAAGTGCGCGTCGTAGTGCCCGGTCCCCTTGTCCTTGGCCGGTACGACGTACCCGCCCATCGCCACCGCCGGGTAGACCACCAGCAGCTGCTCGACGGCGTCCAGCCGGACCGCGGTCAGTTCGTTCACCGTCAGCAGGTTACCCAGCAGCACCGCGATGTCGGCCCGGTTCTCCGAGATCAGGCCGGTCAGCTGCTCCGAGGCACCCGAGCCCTGGTCGATCACCGTGCGCAGGTCGGTGTCGGAGCTGACCAGGGTGTCCGACAGCAGCGCCAGGTTCTTCGCCCAGGTCCGGATCGCGTCCCCGCTGGCGACCTGGGTGGCCAGCACGGTGTTGCCGTCGTTGATCAGCTTGATCGTCTGGGCGATGTTCGCGTCGGCGTCGTCGATCAGCAGCCCGGAGTTGTCGATGATCTTCTGCAGGTCGCCGCCCTTGCCGCGCAGCGCGTCGCCGAGCTCCTTGACGGTGGTCTTCAGGCTGTTCTTGTCGACCGAGTTCACCAGCTGGTCGAGGTTCAGCAGCAGCTCGGTGGTGTCGATCGGCAGCGCGGTGTCGGCCCGGGCGATCTTCGAGTTGTCCTGCAGGTACGGGCCGTCGTCGCGGCGCGGCTGCAGGTCGACGTACTGCTCGCCGATCGCGGACCGGTTCGCCACCACGGCGGTCAGGTCGTTCGGGATCTTCCACTTCTTGTCGATGTCCAGGTCGACCTCGACGCCGTCGTCGAGCAGCTTCAGCTCCCCGACGCGGCCGACCGGCTGCCCGCGGTACGTCACCTCCGCGCCGGTGAAGATGCCGCCGGACTCGGCGAAGCTCGCGCTGACCGTGTAGTCGTCGTCGAACAGCAGCTGGTCGACCTGGGCGTACTTGCCGCCGACGTACGCGATGCCGACGACGGTGATCAGCAGGAACACCATCAGCTGGATCCGGACGGTCTTCGAGATCACTTGGCCACCCCCGGCATCAGGACCTTGGCCAGCTCGGGGTCGAAGGCCGGCCGGTTCAGCGTCGGCGTGCAGACCGGGAGACCGAGCAGCGTGACGCAGCTGGTCGCCGTACCGGTCGGCAGCGGCAGCGGCGGCAGGTCGCCCGACTTCGGCGGGAACTTCGGCGAGTTGCGGAACGGCAGGCTGAGGTTCGCCGTCGGCAGCGCGGTCGGGCCGACGGTCGGCAGGTTCAGCCCGAGCAGACCCTTGAAAGCCTTCTGGGTGTCGACGTCCAGCGTGATCACCAGGTTCGTGAAGTCACCCTGTACGGCGTCCGCGGCGGCGTCCGGAAACGGGTAGGTGAGCAGCAGCTCGAGCGACTTCGGCAGGTTCTGCCCCGCCTCGGCGAGCTTGGTCAGCACCGGGTAGAGCGACTGCAGGTTGGCCACCAGGTCCTTCTGCGACGCGGTGATCACCCGGGTCGCCGTGCTGCCCAGCGTGGACAGCGCCTGCAGCGTCTTGACCAGGGCGGCACGCTGCTGGTCGAGGGTCTTGATCGACTTCGGCAGCGAGTCGATCGCGGTGGCCAGCGTGGTCTTCTGCGCGTTCAGCTTCTTGGCCAGCGCGTCGACGGCGGTGATCGCCGCGACGATCTTCTGCCGGTTGGCGTCCAGCGTGCCGACGAAGGTGTTCAGCTGGGTGAGCACGCTGCGGATGGCCGGCTCGTTGCCGGTCAGGGCCTTGTTCAGCTCCTGGGTGATGATCTGCAGCTGCGCCACGCCACCGCCGTTCAGGAGCAGCGACAGCGCCGACAGGACTTCCTCGACCTCGACATTGCTGGTCGTGTGCGACAGCGGGATCAGCTCGCCGTTCTCCAGCTTGCCGCGCGGCTTCTCCGCCCCGGTCGGCGGAGCCAGCGAGACGAACTTCTCGCCCAGCAGGCTGGTCTGGCGGATCGTCGCCCGGGCGTTGTCGGGCAGCTCCAGGCTCTTGGGCAGCTTGACCCGGACCTTCGCCACGAACCCGTCCAGCCAGACCTTCTCGACCGTGCCGACGGTCACGTCGTCCACCTTGACCGTCGACTTCGGCACCAGATCGAGCACGTCGGTGAACTCCACCGTCACCGTGTACGACGGACCCTTGATCTTCGCGCCACCGGGCAGCGGCAACGAGTAGACGCTGAAGTCGCAGCCGGTCAGCAGCGTCGCCATCGCGACCACGCCCGCCACGAACGCCGTACGACGACGTCTCATCGGCCGCCTCCCGGGAACAGACCGCCGAGCGACGGATCGACCGGGTCGGGCGTCGGCAGCTTCGGTGCGGGGGCAGGTGCCCACGGCGTACCGGCTGGGCCGCCGCTGGTCGGAGCGCCACCGGTGAGATGGCTGAGCAGCGGCAGCTTCGGCAACGCGTCGAGAACGCCCTTGAGCTGGGTGCACGCCGACAGCGGCTGGTTCACCTGGATCAGCAGCGAGCAGATGAAGGTCGCCGGGTCGTCCAGCTGGGCCAGGTTGATCCGCTGGTCCAGCGTGCCGAACTGCGGGTTGTAGACGCGGGCCAGGTTGCCCAGGCCGAGCGGCGCGGTGTCGATGATCTCGGCCAGCGCGGCCTTCTCCTTGACCAGGATCTGCGAGATGTCGGTCGCTCCGGAGATCGTGGTCTTGAGCAGCGCGCGGTTGTCCTTGACGAAGGACGCGACCTCGCCGAGCGCGGTGGCCAGCAGGTTCAGCGCGGCGGCCAGGTCCTTGCGCTCGCCGGCCAGCGTGGTCGAGGTGGCGGCGAAGTTGGTGTTGAACTGCTTGACCAGCTGGTCGTTCGCGGCCAGCGCGGAGACGAACGTCTGCAGCTGCCGAACGGTCGCGAACAGGCTCTTGGAGTTGCCCGCGAGCGTCTGGGACAGCTTCGACACGTCGGTGATGGTCTGGTTCAGCTTGGCGCCCTGGCCGTTCAGGTTCGCGGCCGAGACGTCCAGCAGCCGCGACAGCGCGCCCTGGTCATTGGCGCCCTTCGGCCCGAGCGCGACCGAGAGGTCGTTCAGGCTCTGGTAGATCTGGTCCAGCTCCAGCGGTACGGCGGTCCGCTCGATCGGGATCTGCGCCCCGTCGGCCATCACCGCGCCCTTCGAGTACGCCGGGGTCAGCTGCACGTAGCGGTCGGCGACCACCGACGGCGACGCGATCACCGCCTTCGCGTCGGCCGGCACCTTGTGCTTGGCCTCCCACCAGAACTTCACCCGGACGGTCCGCCCGGCCGGCGTGACGCTCTCGACCTCGCCGACCTTGATGCCGAGGATGCGGACGTCCGAGCCCGGGTAGACACTGACCGCCCGCGGGAAGAACGCCGTGGCGCTGACCCGCTCCGGGTTCGGCCAGAGCGAGACCACACTGACGGCCAGCACCACCAGCACGACGCCGATGGCGACCAACCGGGAGAACGACGCGAGCTTCATCGGCCACCCCCGAGAATCGGCGGCAGGCCGGGCAGCAACGGCGGCACCGGGATCTCCGGGACCGGCACCAGGTTCTGCACATAGGTGTCGAACCACGGCCCGGTGCCGAGCGTGTTCGTGAAGACCCGCGCGTACGGCGCCAGGCCCTTGATGCTCGCGTCCAGCGCGTTCTGGTTCTTCAGCAGGATCGCGAGCACCGCGTTGACCTTCTGCAGGGTCGGCGTCAGGTCCTTGCGGTTCTCCCGGACCAGCGCGGTCACCTGGGCGGACAGCTTCTGCGTCGACACCAGCAGCTGGTGGATCAGCGCCCGGCGGGCCTGCACCGCCTGGAACACGGTGTTGCCGTCCTTCATCAGCTTGACCAGCTGCTGGTTGCGATCGGCAAGGACCTTGGTGACGACGTCGGAGTGCTTGAGCAGGGTTTTCAGCTCCTCGTCGCGCTTGGCCACGTTGCGGGACAGCCGGGACAGCCCGGTCAGCGACGCCTTCACCTCCTCCGGCGTGTTCTTGAACGTCGTCGACAGCGTGTCCAGGGCCCGGGCCAGCTGGGCGGTGTCGATCCGCTCGGTGGTGTTGGCCAGGTCGGTGAACGCGTCCACCACGTCGTACGCCGCGACCGTGCGCTCCAGCGGGATCTCGGCGCCCGGCTTGAGTTCGCCGGGTCCGGCCGGGTTGAGCTTGAGGTACTTCTGGCCGAGCAGCGTCTTGATCTTCATCTCCGCGCCGGTCTGCTCGCCGAGCTTCACGCCACGGTCCACCACGAAGTCGACCCGGACGTGGGTCCCCTCGAGCTCGACCGCCCGGACCTGCCCGACCCGGACGCCGGCCACCCGGATCTCGTCGTTCTTCTTCAGCCCGCCGGCCTCGGAGAACTGCGCCGAGTACTTCGTCCCACCGCCGATCAGCGGCAGGTCCTGCGCCTTGAACGCGGCCAGCATGATCAGCCCGATCACGGTCAGGCCGACGACACCGATGGTCAGCTGGTTCTGCTCGCGGAAGGGCTTCATCGGTGGTCGCACCTCGCCGAGTTGTTGTCGTACGAGACCGGGATGCGCGTGCCGAGCGGGAGTGTGACGTTGCCGTCGAAGCCGCAGAGGAAGAAGTTGAACCAGGAGCCGTACGACGCGGTCCGGGTCATCGTGTTCAGCTTGGTCGGCATCTTCTGCAGGGTCTTGACCCAGATCGCCTGGGTGTCGTCCAGCGTGCTGGAGACCTGCCGGAGCCGGTCGAGGTCGGCCTTGATCGGCACCCGGGTCTGCTGCAGCAGGCCGGCCGTTTTGGTGTTCAGCGAGTTGATCGAGCCGAGCGAACCGAGGATCGGCTGGATGTCCTTGCTGAGGCCGGTGATGAACTGCTGCAGGTTGACCAGCAGCTGGGAGAAGTTCTGCTGCCGCTGCGACACGATCTGCAGCGTCGAGGTGAGGTTGGTGATCAGGTCACCGACGACCTGATCGGCGTCAGCGAGCGTGGTGGTCAGCGACGCCGTCCGGGCCAGCAGGCTCTCGATCGTGCCGCCCTCGCCCTGCAGGACCTTGATCACCTCGAAGGCGAACTGGTTCACGTCGGCCGGGGTGAGCGCGGTGAACAGCGGCTTGAACCCGTTGAACAGCACCGACAGGTCCAGGGCCGGCGCGGTCCGGTCCTGGTCGATGGTGTCGTTCTCCTTCATCCGCTGCCCGCCGCCGACACCTTCGGTCAGCGCGATGTAGCGGTTGCCGACCAGGTTGCGATAGCGCAGTGTCGCCCGGGTGCCGGTGTCGAGCACCTGCTTGGAGTCGACGCTGAACGTGACGAGAGCGAGCGTGTCGTCCTTGAGCGCGATCTTGTCCACCTGGCCGACGCGTACCCCGGCGATCCGGATGTCGTCGCCCTTGTTCAGGCCGACGACGTCGGTGAAGACCGCCTTGTACTTCGTGGTCGGCGTGAAGCTGATGTTGCCGATGGTGACCGCGAGCAGCGCGGTCGCGATCGTGGTCACCACGACGAAGATGCCGAGCCGCACGGTGTCGATCGAGGTCTTCTTGTCGAACAGTTTCACTTCAGATTCACCTGACCTCCGCGCATCAAGGGCCCGACCATCAGCGTGGTGAGGTCGGGCACCTCACCGGGCGCCACGCCCATCGCCGGCCCGACGACCGAGCCGACGACCTTCTGCTCGGCCGGGCTGCCCGCCGAGCCTGAGTCGACGGCGAAGCCCGGGGCCGCGCGGTTCAGCTGCAGGTTCAGCGGGAAGCGCTCGTTCTTGTTGTGGTCGCCGATCGTGCCGTCCTCGGCGACGACGTACGGCGCCGGGTTGTCCTGGCTGTACGGGCCGGGGTGCGCGCCGGGGTGGCTGTAGTTCTTGCCGACACAGGTCGGGCCGCGCTTGTCCAGGTACTTCGGCGTCTCGTCCGGCTGGTACGGCGTGGGCTGGTTGGTGATCAGCTCGAGATTGATGTGCAGCGCGCCGTCGCGGAAGGTGTCGTTGAGGATCGGGGCGGTGTCGGTCAGCACCTTGAGGAAGCAGGGGAACTCCGGGGAGTACCGCTCGAGCAGGTCGAGGATCGGCCGGCTGACCTCGCCGAGCCGGATCACCCGGTCCTCGTTCTCGCGCAGGAAGCCGTTCGCCGTACCGGACAGCGTCTGGACGTCGGTGAAGAACTTCTGCAGCTGCTGCTCCTTCTCCACCACCGTGTTGCCGGTGATGGTGAGGTTGCGCAGGGCCCGGACCAGGTCTGGCGTCACGTCGCCGTACAGCTGGGAGACCTGGGTCAGCTTGGTCAGCGCGGCCATCAGCTTCGGGACGCTCGGGTTCAGCTTCTTCAGGTAACCGTCGAGCTGGGTCAGCGTCTCGGCGATCTCGGTGCCGCGGCCCTCGAGCGCGGTGGCCAGCGTGTTGAGCGTGGCGTTCAGATCGGCCGGGTCGACCGCCTGGAGCAGCGGCAGTGCGTCGTTCAGCACCTTCTCGATCTCGATGCCGACCGCGGTCTTGTCCCGGGCGATCACATCACCGGCCCTGATGTGCCGGGCCTTCTGCCCCTCCGGCGGCGGCACGAGCGCGACGTACTTCTCACCGAACAGCGTCTTGGGCAGGATCCGGGCGCTGACCGCGCTCGAGATCTCCTTGACCTGGTCGGGCTTCAGCGACAGGTTCACCGTCGCCTCGTCGCCGTCGGTGGACACCGACCGGACCTCGCCGACGATGATGCCGCGCAGCTTCACGTCGGCGTGCGTGTTCAGCTGCAGACCGATGTGGCTGGTCTTCAGCTGTACGTCGACGGTGTCGGTGAACACCTTGGCGTAGAAGGCGTAGGTCAGCCAGAGCAGGAAGCAGAGGAAGCCGATGAAGGCGACACCGAGAACTCTTCTGGTCATCAGCCCGCCAACCTGACTGTGGTCGTGGTGCCCCAGATGGCCATCGACAGCAGCAGGTCGACCACGTTGATCACCACGATCGACGTCCGGACCGCGCGCCCGACGGCGACACCGACGCCCGCGGGACCGCCGGTCGCGTGGTAGCCGTGGTAGCAGTGCACGAGGATCACCAGCACCGCGAAGACCAGCACCTTGCCGAACGACCAGAGCACGTCACCCGGTGGTAAGAACAGATGGAAGTAATGGTCGTACGTGCCGGTGCTCTGCCCGTAGAACGTGGTCACCGTGAGCCGGGTGGCGAAGTACGACGAGAGCAGGCCCACGACGTACAGGGGCACCACCGCGATCAGCCCGGCGATGATCCGGGTGGTGACCAGGAACGGCAGCGACGGGATCGCCATCACCTCGAGCGCGTCGATCTCCTCGCTGATCCGCATCGCGCCGAGCTGGGCGGTGAAACCGCAGCCGACCGTCGCGGCCAGCGCGATCCCGGCGATCAGCGGGCCGATCTCGCGGGTGTTGATGTAGGCGCTGACGAAGCCGGCGAACGCCGACGTGCCGATCTGGTTCAGCGCCGAGTAGCCCTGCAGGCCGACCTCGGTGCCGGTGAAGAAGGCCAGGAACGTGATCACGCCGACCGTGCCGCCGATCACCGCGAGCGCGCCGGTGCCCAGCGTCACCTCGGCCAGCAGGCGGAGGATCTCCTTGCGGTACCGGGTGATCGACTTGCCGGACCAGGCCAGCGCCTTCAGGTAGAAGGCGAGTTGCTCGCCGAGCCGGTCGAGCGAGTTGAGGGGCTTCTTGATCAACACGTCCAGGGCCGACACGTCAGGCCCCCTTCGGCGGGACGAGCTGGAAGTAGATCGCGGTCATCGAGAAGTTCGCGACGAACAGCAGCATGAACGTGATCACGACCGACTGGTTGACCGCGTCGCCGACCCCCTTCGGCCCGCCACCGGCGTTCACACCCTTGTACGACGCGACGACGGCCGCGATGAAGCCGAACACCAGTGCCTTCGCCTGGCCCTGCCACAGGTCGGGCAGGTGGGCGAGCGCGGTGAAGCTGGCTATGTAGGAGCCTGGCGTGCCGTCCTGCAGCACGACGTTGAAGACGTAACCGCCCATCACGCCGACCACGCTGACGAAGCCGTTGAGGAAAAACGCCACCAGCATCGTCGCCAGCACCCGCGGCACAACCAGGCGCTGGATCGGGTCGATGCCGAGCACCATCATCGCGTCCAGCTCTTCGCGGATCTTGCGCGAGCCGAGGTCCGCGCAGATCGCCGAACCACCGGCGCCGGCGATCAGCAGCGCGGTCGCGATCGGCGACGCCTCCCGGACCACGGCCAGCACGGCAGCCGACCCGGTGAACGCCTGCGCGCCGAACTGCTTGATCAGCCCGCCGACCTGCAGCGCGATCACCGCGCCGAAGGGGATCGCCACCAGCGCGGTCGGGATGATCGTCACACTCGCCACGAACCAGGCCTGCTGGAGGAACTCCCGCAGCTGGAACGGCCGGCGGACCGACGCCCGGGCGGTGTCCAGAGCGAAGGCGAAGAGCGAACCGGCGTGCTTCAGGGGCGCAGTTGCCGACACGGTCACGGCGCCTCCCGATCCGGATCGAGGTGCACCGCGAAGGTCGTGGGGCCTCCCGGTCTGGACTGAGGAGTGGAGGGAGCGAAGCGACCGGAGCGACGAGGGAAGACCGGGAGACAAAGCCCCACGACCCGCCGAGCCGGAGGCGAGGCCAAAGGTACGGTCACGTGGCCCCCACGACATCCGAGGCGAAGGAGCCCGGAGGTGGCGTCACTCCGTTCTGTTCGCACCACTCGCCCGGTGGGCGCTGGGTCGGGCGGATCACGCCGCTGCTCGGCAACTGCTGCAGCGGGATCGGCGGCAGTGGCGGCAGTTCCTGGTCGGCCTCGCGGGCCAGCTCGTCGGCGTCCTTCTCCTCGGACATGCCGATCGGGCCGACGCGCTGCGCGTTCAGGAACTGGCGGACCACCGGCTCCTCGCTGGACAGCAGCATCTCGCGCGGGCCGAACATGGCCAGGTGCCGGTGGTAGAGCAGGCCGATGTTGTCCGGCACGGTCCGGGCGGTGTTGATGTCGTGGGTGACGATCAGGCAGGTCGCCTGGGTCATCTCGTTCAGGTCGATGATCAGCTGGTTCAGGAACGCCGTCCGCACCGGGTCGAGCCCGGAGTCCGGCTCATCGAACAGCAGGATCTCCGGCTCCAGCACCAGCGCGCGGGCCAGCCCGGCCCGCTTGCGCATCCCGCCGGAGATCTCGCCGGGCAGCTTCTTCTCCGCGCCGACCAGCCCGACCATCTCCATCTTCTCCATCACGATGGAGCGGATCTCGGACTCGGACTTGCGGGTGTGCTCGCGCAGCGGGAAGGCGACGTTGTCGTACAGGTTCATCGAGCCGAACATCGCGCCGTCCTGGAACAGCACGCCGAACAGCTTGCGGATCTCGTACAGCTCGCGCTCGCGGCAGGTGGCGATGTCCACGCCCTCGATGTGCACGTGGCCCTTGTCCGGCTTGAGCAGACCGATCAGCGTCTTCAGGAATACGGACTTCCCGGTACCGGAAGGGCCCAGCATCACGCAGATCTCACCGGCGGGCAGCGTCAGCGACACGTCGCCCCAGATCAGCTGCTTCCCGAAGGACTTCGTGAGTCCTTCGACGCGGACTTCTACGCCCACCGGTCCTCCTCACGGGAAATGTTGGCCCCCGACCGACGACGTTCCAACCGTGCAACGAGGGGGCGGTGCCCTAGGTTACGCACGAGTACCTTTTTCCGTAACCCCTGTTTACCCAACAGCTGCTCATCGGGCCGTAACGCTGCGATCACAGCCCGTACGCCGGTCACGCTGCGCGGTCCCGGCCGGACGGCCCTGGTCGGGTACAGTCCTGCGGGTCGCCCTTCGAGGCGGCGAAGAGTCCAGTCGCCGGAGGAACGTGTGCCGCGGTCAGCTACCTGGTTGAACCGTCTGCGACGCCGGCCGCCGCAAGGGATCACCTCGCCGCAGCACGGGGACCAGCTCCCCCATCCGCGCTCGGAGATCCTAGCGCTGACCGGCGTACGGGCGGCGGCAGCACTCGCCGTCGTGCTTCATCACATCGGGTTACCGTCCTCGGCGCCGGAACCGCTGCGCAATCTGGTCCAGTCGGGCTACATCGGCGTCCCGTTGTTCTTCATGCTGTCCGGCCTGGTGCTGGCCTGGAACTACTCGACGCTGACGATCGGATCACCCGGCCGGCTCTGGCGGTTCTACGTCGCGCGGATCGCGCGGGTGATGCCGCTGTACTGGGTCGTCCTGCTCTATCTGGTCCTGCAGCGCGCGGCGCACGGCGTACCGCAGGAGTCGTTGTGGCGGCACCTGCTCGCGATCCAGACCTGGTCGGGCGACTACGCGATCGGCCAGGCCAGCTACAACCCGCCCGGCTGGTCGATCTGCGTCGAGCTCTTCCTGTACGCCGCGTTCCCGTTCCTCGTGCCGCTGGTCGCCTTGCTGTCCAAGCGATTCGGCGCGGCCGGACTGCTCGGGCTGATCGCATTCGCGTTCGCCGTACAGGTGTTCCTGGTCGCGCTGTTCACGGCCGAGGGCTGGGCGTTCCTGTCGGTGAAGGACCCGTCGTCCGGGCATCGCTGGCTGTACCGAAACCCGTTGCCGCGGCTGTCGGAGTTCGCGATCGGGGTGTCGCTGGCGTTCCTGCTGCTGCGCGGATTCAAGCTGCGCACACGGGTCGCCGGATGGGTGCAGGCGCTGTGCGTCGTGGTGGTTCTGGTGATCGCCGCGGCCGGGCCGAGCCACGCGCGATGGATGCTGCCCGCGTTCTACGGAGCGATGTGGACCGTACCGTTCGCCGTCCTGCTGCTGGCGCTGGCGGCGGCGCCCGGCGCGTGGTTGTCACGGTTCTTCGCGACGCGCACTCTGGTGACGCTCGGTACCGCCAGTTACGCCGTCTATCTGACCCATCGGCCGTTGCTGTCTTTCCTCGGCAAGGACCGCGGCAGCATGCTCGCCGACCCGGCCGGCTGGGCGCCGTACGCCGGTGTGGTGGTGGTCGCCGGGTTGTGCCTGCTGATCGGTGAAGGGGCGCACCGGCTGATCGAGGTCCCGGCTCGGCGGGCCGTTCTGCGGCTGGTCCCGCGGACGCGCCCGGTGATCACTGAGCGTACGAGATCGGAGGTCTCGGCGTGAGCGGTCTCACATCCGTCACCGAGGGCGCCGCGCTGTCGCATCCGCGACCTGAACTGCTGGCGGCAACCGGTCTGCGAGGTCTGGCCGGGCTGGCTGTCGTTGCCTCGACGGTCGGCGTGTGGCGTGGCGCGCCCGGCTACCTGCAGGACCTGATCACCGTCACGGCCTCTGCCGCGGTGCCGTTCTTCTTGCTGCTCTCCGGCTTCGTGCTCGCTTACAACTACCCGGGCCTCACGTACGCCGCCGGCCGCCGCGTGATCGGCCGCTACGCGATGGCCCGCATCGCGCGCATCGTGCCGCTGTTCGTGATCGTCGGGCTCGCCGTCCTGTTGCTCGGCGCGCTGAACGGCGGCGACTGGGTGCGTGCCGTGTACGCCGACCAGACGTTTTTCGTCGGCACGCTCCTGCTCTGCTATCTGGCCTATCCCCTGCTGGCCCGCGTTGTCGCAGCGGCTCCCGGTCGCGCGGCCCTGGTTTCGCTCGCCGTCGCCGTCGCGCTCGTCGCGGTGCAACTGACCACCTCGATAGCGATCGACCGCTTCCCGCCGGTCTGGCTGCCGGTCTTCACGCTCGGCATGGCGTTGGCAGGGCACGAACTGCCGGCTCCTCGCTGGCTGGCCCATCCGCTGCTCGTCCGCCTCGGCGTGATCGGCTATCCGCTGTTCCTGCTGCAGGCCTTGATCCTGCACGGCTTCGGCCCGGTGCACGCAGGCACGGTCTCGAACGCGCTGCTCGCGCTCGGCTGGATCGGCCTCACCGTGATGGTTGCCGAGGGCGCCCACCGCTACGTCGGCGTACCGAGCCGTCGCGCCGTACTCGACTTCGCCCGGCGCACCGCGCGACTTTGAGCATGCCGAAGGGCGGCCCCCGTGCGGGGACCGCCCTTCGGTTCTACTGCTGGGTGTGCGGCCGTCAACTACGCAGCCGCACAGGTCACTTGAGGGTGACGGTGGCGCCGGCGCCCTCGAGGGCCTCCTTGGCCTTCTCCGCGGCAGCCTTGTCGACCTTCTCCAGGATGGCCTTCGGCGCGCTCTCGACGAGGTCCTTGGCCTCCTTCAGGCCGAGGCTCGTGAGGCCACGCACCTCCTTGATGACCTGGATCTTCTTGTCGCCGGCCGACTCGAGAACGACGTCGAACTCGTCCTGCTCGACGGCCTCTTCGGCGGCACCGGCGGCCGGGGCCCCCGGAGCAGCCTGAACGACGGGAGCGGCGGCGGTCACGCCGAACTCCTCCTCGAAGGCCTTAACGAACTCCGACAGCTCCAGCAGGGTCAGTTCCTTGAACTGGCCGAGCAGCTCTTCGGTGCTGAGCTTCGCCATGGTGGCGGTCCTTCCTAAACGTCTAGCTGATGATCACTGAATGGGGTGTTGCGTGAGAAAGGCGCGTCAGCTCTCGGCCGGCGCGGTCTCCTCGGTGCTCGCCTCGGCAGGCGCGTCGGCGGGTGCGTCCTGCACCGCTTCGGCAGCCGGAGCCTCGTCCGCCACGGGGGCGTCCTCGGCCGGCAGCTTGTCCTGCAGCGCCGCGAACAGGCGCGCGGCCTGCGACAGCGGAGCAGCGAACAGCGACACCGCTTGCTGCGGGGCCGCCTTCATCGCGCCTGCAAGCTTCGCGAGGAGAACCTCACGCGACTCCAGGTCAGCGAGCTTGGTGATCTCGTCGGAGCCGAGTGCCTTACCGTCCAGCACACCGCCCTTGATGACGAGAAGGGGATTGGCCTTGGCGAAGTCACGCAGCCCCTTGGCCGCGACCACCGGGTCGCCCTTGATGAAGGCGATGGCCGACGGACCCTGCAGGAGCGAGTCGAACGACTCCACCCCGGCGTCCTTGGCCGCGATCTTGGTCAGCGTGTTCTTCACCACGGCGTAGTTCACGTCGTCACCGAGCGTAGTGCGGAGCTCCCGCAGCTGCGCCACGGTGAGTCCGCGGTACTCGGTCAGCACGGCGCCGTTGGAGCTCTTGAAGTTCTCAGTGAGCTCTGCGACGTCGGCAGCCTTGTCCGGCCTCGCCATGGGTCTCCTTCCGCTCTGTCTTCCGACAGAGTTGGACTTGTCTGCCACACCGCCGACCCACAAAACGAAACGCCCTTGCGCAGGCGCAAGGGCGTGAACATACAAAACTGTCACACTTCCAAGTCACCTGCGCGGGCCGCCCACCTTCGTGGGACCTTCAGTCGCTCTGACACAGATCAGGCGCGACAACCAGCGGTCTTCGGCAGTGTCAAGAGTAACCGCCCGGGCGTGTCCCACCAAATCGGTTACTCCGACGGCTGCGGGCGGGGTGGGATCCAGCGCTTCATCGCGAGCGCGGCGGCCCAGCCGGTCAGACCCATCACGAGGATAGCCGGGGCCAGCGCGCTCACCGCCGTCACCGCCGCGAGCAGGAACGGGCCACCCGCGCTCCCGGAGTCCGCGAACAACCGGAACGCCCCGAGGAACTGTGCCCGCCCGATCGGCGGCGAGGCGTCCGCGCCCAGCGTCATGATCACCCCGGCCCCGAGCCCGTTGCCGACGCCCATCAGCAGGGCGACAGCGGTCAGGGCTGCCGCCGAATGGGTCAACGGCAGCAAGAGATGCGCGCCGCCGAGCACCGTCATCGACGGCACCGCGACCCACTTCCGGCCGAATCGGTCCATCACCGAGCCGGCGGGATAGA
Source organism: Kribbella sp. CA-253562 (assembly GCF_050942265.1). GTDB lineage: Bacteria > Actinomycetota > Actinomycetes > Propionibacteriales > Kribbellaceae > Kribbella. Next base: position 7,615,450 of record NZ_CP192049.1, read on the forward strand.
ACAGCAACATGTCGACCGCGCCGGAGACGCCGAAGATCAGGCTGGTGGTCTGCGGATCCAGCCCGATGTGCTCGGCCCAGAGCGGCACCACCACCTGCCGGGACGCCCGAACCGCACCGACGAGCAGCGCGCCGACGCCGAGCGTTCGCAGGACGGGGAAGTGCTCGCGGATCACCGCGCGGGTGGACTGGACCACGACCGGCCGGGCCAGGCGGTTGCGGCGTACGGACTCGATGTCGGGAAGGCTCAGCAGGACGACGCAAGCCAGCGCCGCGGCGACGAGGTGGACCCAGTAGGCGCCGTCGGTGCCGAGGAAGCGCATCACGAACGCGCCGAGGAACGGGCCGATGAACGAGCCGATCCGCTGGACGCCACCCAGCGTCGACAGGGCCCGCGCTCGCAGTTCCAGGGGGACGACTTCGCTCAGATAGGCCTGCCGGGCCAGACCCCAGACCGAGCCGGCCAGACCGGTGGCGCCGATCGCGAGCGCCAGGCCCCACACGTTCGGTACGACGAGGCAGGCGACCAGCGCGACCGACACCAGCACCGTCGCCAGCAGCATCGCGCGGCGTTCGCCGATCCGCGTGGTGAGCGTGCCCGCGGGGATGTCGCCGATCACCTGGCCGACTCCAGCCGCCGCGACCACCAGACCGGCCACCGCGAACGACGCCCCGAGATCGCGCGCCGACAGGGCGACCACCGGAGCGATCGCCCCCTGGCCGATGCCGTACAGCAAGGCCGGCAGGTACACCGAGGGGGCGATCTTCCAGAGACTGACGGGATCGGCCATCCCGTTCATCGTCCCACCTTCAACCAGTTGGTGAGACGGCGGTCCCGCTCCTAGGACAGGACAGCGAGGGCGTCGATCTCGACCAGCATCTGCTCCAGCGGCAGGCCGGTGAAGACGGTCGTGCGCGACGGCAGCACGCCGCTCGGGGTGCGCGCGCCGACGAACTCGGCGTACGCCTCGTTCATCGGGGCGAACAGGTCGCGCGAGGTGAGGTAGACGCGCAGCATCAGCACGTCGTCGAAGCCCGCGCCGCCGGCCTTCAGGATCGCCTCGATGTTCTGCAGCACCCGGGTGGTCTGCGCCTTCACGTCGCCCTCGTGCACGAACGAACCGGTCGCGGGATCGACCGAGCCCTGGCCGGAGACCTGCAGGATGTTGCCCTTGCGCACGCCCTGGGAGAACACCGGCATCGGGGCGGGCGCGTCAGGGGTGGAAACGGCGGTCTTCTCGGACATCTGGGGGAGAGCCTCTCTTCTAGTGGTAGTCCACGCCGATCGCGGCCGTGGTGGCGAGCAGGTCCGGCAGGAGCTCCAGCACCTGCTCGTAGTTCAGCAGGACGTCGGGCACCGAGATCGAGACCGCGCCGACCACCCGGCCGGAGCGCTCGGTGATCGGCGCGCCGATGCAGTTGATGAACGACTCGTGCTCGGCCCGGTCCTGCGCCCAGCCCTGCGCCCGGACCTTGTCCAGCTCGTCGCGCAGCTGGTCCGGTCCGGTGATCGTGTTCGGCGTGAACCGGTGGTACTCGATCGTGCCGAGCAACGCCTCCCGCTGGCGCTTCGGCTGGGCCGCAAGCAGCACCTTGCCGACCGCGGTGCAGTGCAGCGCCGCCGGGACGCCGACCTGCGAGTACATCCGCACCGACTGCACGCTGTCGAGCTTGTCGATGTAGACGACCTGCCCGTTCTCGTACGCCGCGAGGTGCACGGTCTGGCCGGTCCGCTGGTTCAGTTGGCGCAGATGCGGCGCGGCGACAGCCCGTACGACGTGCTGTTCGCGCGCCGCGTCGGCCAGCGAGAACAGCCGCGAGCCGAGCCGATAGCGATGCGCTTCGTCGCGTCGTACGAAGCGCTCGGCCTCCATCGTGCGCAGCAGGCGCAGCACGGTCGTCTTGTGCACGTCGAGCTCGGTCGCCAGCTGGTCGAGCGAGCGGTCGCCCTCGCCGAGGCTGACCAGGATCTGCAGGGCTCTGCCCAGACTCTGGCTCACACCAGACCTCCGACGCTGACACCCATCGGACCGACCCGCGTCTCGGCCCACTCCTGGGCCGAACACTCCAGCAGCGCCCGTCGTACGGCGGGCTCCGGCGGTGCGGCGTGGTCTTCCGGTACGGCGAGCACCGCGGCGGCGCTCAGGTGTCCCGAGCGCAGCCGCTGCTCCATAGGTAGACCCTGCAGTGTCGCGGCCAAGTAGCCGGCGGCGAAGGCGTCTCCCGCTCCAACCGGCTCGACGACGTCGACCGTCAAGGCGGGCACTTCGGTCCGCCGGTCGCGGAGCTGGTTGCCGTCATCAGGACGACCGCCATCGTCCCGGTCGGCGCCCGGCTCCAGCGCGAGCGCGGCGTGGGCGTCCGACTTCACGATGATCGTTGCCCGTGGCCCCAACAACCCGCGGAGCTCCGCCGGGTCCGCGGTACCGGCGAACAGCATCGCCTCGTCCGCGCCGATCAGCACCACGTCCGCCGCGCGCAGCAGTCGCCACAGCGGCGCGGGATCCTGGTCCCGCCACAGCGCCGGGCGCCAGTTGAGGTCGACGCTGAGCACGAAGCCGAGGGTGTCGCGCAGTGCGGCCAGGCGATCGAGCATCGCGGCCGCCGAGGTCGAGATGGCCGCGGTGATGCCGGTGGTGTGGACGAGTTCGGCGCCGGCCAGCCGGTCGCGAACGGCGGGACGGTCGAGGAAGCCGGGGTCCATCGCGGCGGCGGCGGAGCCCGAGCGGTAGTAATGCATCCGCGTTCGCCCGCCGAGGCTGTGCTTCACGTAGAGGCCGGTCGGTCGTTGCGGATCTTCCTCAACGCCGCCGACGTCGACGTTGCGGGTCCGCAGATCCCGCAGCACGTGCCGGCCGAAACCGTCGGCGCCGACGCGCGAGATCCAGCCGGTCGGGACGCCGAGCGCGGCCAGTCCGCCGGCCACGTTGCACTCGGCGCCGCCGACCGACCGGCGGAACGTCTCGATGTCCTCGAGCGGAGCACCGGTGTCGGCGGCCAGCATGATCATCGCCTCCCCCAGACACACCGCGCGGGGCACCCGGTCGATCATGAGGTGTCCTCTCTCGCAGTCCGTTGACGGGAGTTCTGGCGCGATGCTACAACCGAGTGGTCAGAATGCGCAACGATCGTTGCATTCTGCGCAATCAGCCCAGTTCTGGAGGAACCAGCCGATGTCAGCTTCCTACGACGCCGCCGCGGTCGCAGCCCTGGCGGACCAGCCGGTGAGCTGGCAGGACAAGGCGTTGCCGCCCGGGTGGTGGGGACGAACCGTGCGCGAGATCCTCGCCGACCGGCCGCGGCTGTCGCAGCTGCCGACTCCCCTGCTGACGTTGTCCGGGCCGGGGATGCGGCACAACCTCGCGACCATGGCCCGCTGGTGCGCCGACCACGGCGTCGAGCTCGCACCGCACGGCAAGACGACGATGGCGCCGGCGCTGTGGGCCGCGCAGCTCGACGCGGGCGCGTGGGCGATCACGCTGGCCAACGGCTTCCAGCTCGGCGTGGCCCGGGCGTTCGGCGTACGGCGGGTGATGATCGCGAACGCGGTGATCTCCCCGCTGCAACTGCGGTGGATCGCCGACGAGCTGGCAGCCGATCCTGAGTTCGAGGTGCTGGTCTGGGCCGACTCCGTCCGTACCGTCGAGCAGCTCGAGGCAGCGCGGTCCGCGTACGTCGGTCCCGACGCGCGGCCGCTCGACGTACTGGTCGAGATCGGTGGAGCGCAGGGCCGGACAGGCGCTCGAGACGCCGAAACCGCCGTGGCCGTCGGGGAGGCCATCGCCTCGGCGTCCACCCTCCGCCTCGCGGGGGTCGCCGGGTACGAAGGCGCCATTGCCCACGGCGCCGATGACGCCGGGCTCGAGCATGTCCGTGCGTACCTGCAGTCGCTCGCCGACGTCCACGCCAAGCTCACCGACCTCTATGACGACGGCCTGACCCCGGTGGTCAGCGCCGGCGGCAGCGCCTACTTCGAGCAGGTCGCGAAGGTGCTCGGTCCTCTCGCCCCCGCCGCCCGGGTCGTCCTGCGCTCCGGTGCCTACATCGCCCACGACGACGGCTACTACCGGCAGATCTCCCCCCTCGGCTCCGCACCCCGCACCGACGGCGACCGCCTGATCCCCTCGATGCACGGCTGGGTCCGCATCACTTCCCAGCCCGAACCAGGCCTGGCCATCTTCGACGCCGGCAAACGCGACCTGCCCTTCGACGAGGGCATGCCCGAGCCGCAACTCCTCCGACCACGCACCGAGGGCGACTCCCCCACGCCGCTCACCGGCCTGACCGTCAGAAAACTCAACGACCAGCACGGCTTCCTCACCTTCGACGGCGAACCCCCGGTGGTCATCGGCGACGAACTCCGCGTCGGCCTGTCGCATCCCTGCACCGCGTTCGACAAATGGGGCCTGATCCCGGTCATCGACGACCCGGACGCCGCCGACCCGGTGGTGGTTGATCTGGTCCGGACGTTCTTCTGATGACCGACCTGCAGATCCTCAACGCCACCATCCTGGACGGCACCGGCGCGCCGGCGTACAGCTCGGATGTCACTGTCGACGACGGGCGGATCACTGTCATCGGTCAGGCGGCACCTGCTCGCAGGACGATCGACGCCGCGGGGCTGGTGCTGGCGCCTGGGTTCATCGACATGCATGCGCATTCGGATCTGCAGATCCTCGCCAACCCGGATCACACCGCCAAGGTGAGTCAGGGTGTGACGTTGGAGGTGCTCGGCCAGGACGGGTTGTCGTTCGCGCCGATCGACGAGCCGACCCGGCAGGCGGTACGCCGGCAGATCGCGGGGTGGAACGGCGAGCCGGACGACTTCGACTTCTCGTGGGACTCCGTGCAGGGCTATCTCGACCGGCTGGATCAAGGGATCGCCTGCAACGCGGCGTACCTGGTGCCGCAGGGGACCTTGCGGATGATGGTCGTCGGCACCGAGAACCGCCCCGCCACCGACGCCGAGCTGGCCGAGATGAAGCGGCTGCTGGCCGAGGGACTCGAGCAGGGCGCGCTGGGGATGAGCAGCGGGCTGACCTACACCCCGGGCATGTTCGCGACCACCGACGAGCTGGTCGAGCTCTGCACGGTCGTCGCCCGGTACGGCGGTTACTACAGCCCGCACCAGCGCTCGTACGGCAAGGGCGCCCTCGACGCGTACGCCGAGATGATCGACGTCGCCAAGCGCTCCGGCTGCGCGCTCCACCTCACCCACGCGACGATGAACTTCGCGCCGAACCGCGGCCGCGGCGTCGACCTGCTCGCGCTGATCGACGACGGTCTGGCCCAGGGAGTCGACATCACCACCGACACGTACCCGTACTTGCCGGGAGCAACAACTCTCGCCGCGATCCTGCCGAGCTGGACGGCCGAGGGCGGCCCGGACGCCCTGCTGGCCCGCCTGCAGAACCCGCGAGACCGCGAGCGGATCGCCCACGAGCTCGAGGAGGTCGGCACCGACGGCTGCCACGGCTGCGTGACCGACTGGAACACCATTGAGATCGGCGGTGTGAAGAACCCCGATCTGGCCGGCGCCGTCGGCAAGACGGTCGCCGAGCTCGCCGCCGAATCCGGCAAGCCGCCGTCCTGGGTCTACTTCGACCTGCTGATCCGCGACAACCTGGCCACGACGATCATCCAGCACGTCGGCCACGAGGAGAACGTGCGGACCATCATGCAGCATTCCACCCACACCGGCGGCTCGGACGCGATCCTCGTCGGCGGCAAACCGCATCCGCGCGCCTGGGGGACGTTCCCGCGCTACCTCGCCCACTACGTCCGCGAACTCGGCGTCCTCGAACTCGCGGACTGCGCGCACCACCTGACCGGTCGCCCCGCCCGCCGGCTCGGCCTGACCGACCGCGGCCTGATCCGCGAGGGGTATCACGCCGACCTGGTCCTCTTCGATCCCGCGACCGTCAAGGACGCCGCCACCTTCGCCGAGCCGCGCCGGCAGGCCGAGGGCATCCCCTGGGTGATCGTCGGCGGCGTCCCGGTGATCGAGAACGGCAAGCGCACCGACGCGCTCCCGGGCCGCGCGATCCGCCGTACGGCGAACGGGGCGCCCTGACCCGGGCGTCGCCGACGAGGCGCCCTGAACCGGCATGAACCGGTCGCCCCGCGTCCGACTCCCAAGTCCCAACCACACCCCGTGTCCGACTCCCAGGCCCAGCCCCACCCCGCTCCCCCGGTCCCACCTCCCCGCCCCACCGAAAGGATCCCCGCATGACCACCCTGGACCTGCTGCGCACCGACCGCGTGCTGAGCGTCGTCCGTGCTCCGGAGATCGGCGACGCGCGTGACCTGTGTTCCGCACTGGTTGCCGGCGGCATCCACGTCATCGAGCTGACCTTCACCACTCCCGACCTGCCCCGCCACCTGGAGCGGGCCGCGTCCGGCGACACCGGAGCCGTCGTCGGCGCCGGGACCGTGCAGACCGCGGCGCAGGCCCGGACGGCGGTCGAGGCCGGCGCGCAGTTCCTGGTCACGCCGGGGCAGGGCCCGGAAGCGGCCGCGGTGGTCGCCGCGGCGCAGGCGGGCGGCGTACCGATCGTGCTCGGCGCGCTCACGCCGTCCGAGGTGATGACCGCAGTCGCGCTCGGTGCCGACGCGGTGAAGATTTTTCCGGCGCACCAGTTCGGCCCGAAGTACCTGAAGGACCTGAGCGGCCCGTTCCCCGGCGTCGCGCTGGTCCCGTCCGGCGGGGTGAACGCGGGCAACGCGCGCGCGTTCCTCGACGCCGGCGCGCTCGCGGTCAGCGCCGGTACCGACGTCGTCTCCCCCACCGACGTCGCCGACGGTCAGTGGGCCGGCATCACCGAGAAGGCGAAGGCCTTCTGCGCCGTTCTCCAGTAGGACGCCGTACCGCGCCGGCCGCTGTCACGCCGTACGCGCGCGTACGGCACTTCGATCAACTGAGCGGTGATTACGTCGCCATTCGCTTGCCCCAGGCAACAACCAGCGCCGCGGCGAGCAGCACGGCCCCGACGGCGTACGGCACCGGCGCAGACACCTCGTACAGCGCCGTGGCGGCGGTCGGACCGACGATCGCCGCCACGCCGTTGAAGGCGCTGGTCAATCCCGCGACGCTGCCCTGCTCGTGGTCTTTCATCAGCAGCGTCGGGCCCGCGGAGCAGCCGGGGATGGCGAACGCGTATCCCAGTCCGACCAGCGCCGCGGCCAGCACGATGACCAAGAAGTTGCCCGCGAACACCAGCACCACGAAGCCGGCCAGCGACAGCGGCAACCCGCAGCGCAGCAACCACGCCGGCGACCAGGCCAAGCGGCGGACGAGGAACACCTGTGCGGCCAGTGAGACCAGACCCGACGCGAGAAAAGCAACACCGCTCCGATGCGCGGTGGCCTCCGCACTCAGTCCGAGCCGGTCCTGCAGGACGAACCCGAGCAGTACCCCTTGGATGCTCAGGATCGAGAAGAGCACGAACCCAATCACGAGAAACGGCCGCAGCCGCCGGTCGAACGGGCTCAGCCGCCCCGGCGGGATATCCGTCTCGGCGACAACCGCCACGGCGAATCCCAGCAGCCCGAACGACGCCCCGAAGACCGACGCAATCAGCACCGGGCAATGTCCCCACCGGGTCACCTGACGCATGACAGCGAGGCTACCGAGCGTTGTCGCCCGGCGGCTCCGCTGTCAACGGATCTGCCGCAAGTGGCATCAGCTCGAACTGATCAGCTCCAGCACCTCGCCCTCGTGCAGCTCCTGGTAGACCTGGTCGCGAAGTTGGTTGGCCTCGGCATCGGTCAGTGTGTGGTCGACCGGCCGAAGGACCAGCCTGACCAGGACGTTGCGCTGTCCCGGGGTGAGCTGAAGCCGGGTCCGGGCCGCCTCCGGCAGCTCGTCGTACGGCGTCTCGCTGAGCACCTCGACCGACTCGGCCACGTCGGCGGCCGGGCCGAGCGCGTTGCGTACCCGCTCGCCGAGCAGCTCCGGAGACAGCTCGGTGTCCGCGCCGACGACCACTGACAGGTCCCGGCGTACGGCGGGCATCGCGGACACCGGCTTGTAGGGCAGGAGATCCAGCATCTGCGAGGCCACCCGCGGATCCGTCGAGCGCAGCAGCCGGATGTCGCGGATCCCCTTGCGCAGCATCATCAGCCGGTCCAGGCCCGGGCCCATCGCCAGGCCGGTCCAGCGCTCGTCGAGACCGGCTCGACGCAGCACAGCGGGGGCCGCGACCCCGCACTCGCCGATCTCGATCCACTGGTCGTCGAGCAGGACGTCGATCTGCCGGCCGTGCGTCGTGTACGGGTGGACGGCGGGCACGGTCCGGTAGGTCTGGCCGGGCAGGACCGTGCGGACCAGGCGCTCGATCATGTCCTCCAGCTCGGGCTCACCGAGCGGGACGTCGCGGCTGATGCGCCACAGGTCGAGCTGGTGCGGCGTACCGGTGTGCTGCCAGTCGACCGAGTCGCGGCGGTAGCAGATGCCCGCGCAGACCATCAGGACGTCGGTCGAGCTGGACGCCGCGAGCTCGCGCAACGCCGGCGGGATCATCGCCGAGGTGTGACTGCGCAGGACCTCACCGGGTGAGGCGTACCGGGTGTAGCGGGCGTCCCGGGTGACCGCGTCGGCGGCGTAGCCGAGATTGTCGTAGTTGTCCGCGAGTGGAACGACCGGATGGTCGCGCCGGGTCCAGACCTCGGTGTACGGCCAGGCCTGGCCGAGCGCCTTACGGATCGAGTCGACGATCAACTGGAGCGCGTGCGGGCCCTGGGCCGGATCGGTGAGGTCGCGCAAGGCGAGGGCAGCGTGCAATTGCGAAGTGCTGAGAACAGCCATGGGAAGGTCTCCTGAGATGAGCAGGTCCGGGGAAAATTCACACCCCGACCGGCCGCGGTCACCTCAGGGAGAGAGCGCAGCAGCGGCCCACCCCGTCGGCACCGCTGTGCCGGCCGGGGCGCGGAAATCGCTGCCCGTACTGCTGCATGCGACCAGTTTACCGGGCCGCGCCCAAGACGGCCCGGGGGTTTCCCCAGGATGCGAAGATCGGGCCATGCGATGGATCGACGGGTTGGAAGCGGCCGCGGCGGAGAAGTTGCCCGAGGCGGTGTACCGGTACTTCCGGCAGGGCTCGGCCGGCGGCTTGAGTGCCGGCGAGGCGACCGCCGCTTGGTCGTCGTACCGGTTCCGGCCCCGGGTGCTGACCGATGTGTCGACGATCAGCACCGGTACGACGGTGCTCGGCACTCCCGTCACGGGGCCCGTGCTGGTGGCGCCGACGACGCTGCAGCGTCAGGCCGATCCCGACGGCGAGGCGGCGATGTCCGCGGGCGTCGCGGCGGCCGGCTCGGTGCTCGGGGTGTCGAGCAACGCCGGGACGACGTTCGCCGACATCGGTGCGGCCGGAGCCGCGTGGTGGCTGCAGATCTACGTGAACCGCAACCGCGACATCACCCGCCGGATGCTCGACGCGGCGGTGGCGGCGGGCGCGCGGGCCGTCGTACTGACTGCTGACACGCCGGTCGTCGGCCGCAAGGAGGACGACGGACCGACGGTCTGGGAAGCCGTTCAGCCCGGGCATCTGCGAGCGAACATCGACGAGTCGCTCTACACCGTCGACGACCTGGCCAAGGCCGACGACCTGACGCCGGACGTGATCGGCTGGCTCGGTGAACAGACCGGTTTGCCCGTGGTGGTGAAGGGTGTGCTTCGGGCCGACGACGCGCAGCGATGCGTCTCGGCCGGCGCGGCCGGGCTGATCGTGTCCAACCACGGCGGCCGTCAGCTCGACGGCGCGATCGCCACCGCGCACGCGCTGCCCGAGGTGGTCGACGCGGTCGCCGGGACCGGCGCCGAGGTGTATGTCGACGGCGGAATCCGCCGGGGCGAACACGTGCTCGCCGCCCTGGCCCTCGGCGCCCGCGCGGTTTTCGTCGGCCGGCCGGCTCTTTTCGCCCTCAGCGCCGGCGGTGCCGCCGGCGTCACGCGGATGCTCACCGAGCTGAACGAGGAATTCGCCCACGCCTTGGCGCTGGTCGGTGCGCCCACCCCCGACGCACTCACCAGCGACCTGATCGTCCCGGCGGACACTCGCCGCTGAGCTGGTTGCCGACCCCAACGGTGTGACCATGGAGTCATGCTGCGCATCGTCACGCTGAACAGCTTCGGGCCGGGCTATCGCCTGGTCTCGGAGTGGGCCGAGCGGAACGGCCACGAGATCGTCCTGCTCGTCACGCTACCGACCGGCGGTGATCGGTACGACGCGTCGGCGCCGCCGCTGGTCGCGACCGTGCCGCCGGAGCGCGACGTCCTGGTGACCAAGAAACTGCGGGCAGTCGCCGCTCCGGTGATCGAGGCCCTGCAGCCGGACCTGGTGATCTCGGCGGCGTTCCCGCGGCTGATCCCCGACGAGGTGCTGAAGATCCCGCGGTACGGAGCGCTCAACTGCCACCCCTCCGCGCTGCCGGCCGGGCGGGGCCCGAACCCGCAGCGGCTGATCTACGAGGGAGCTGACCAGCTGTCGGCGACCGTGCACCGCACCGAACCCGGCTTCGACACCGGCGCGATCCTCGCCCAGCGGTCGATGCCGCTGCCCGACGACCTCAACGGCGGACCAGTGATGGAGTCGTGGCGGACCCTGCTCACCGCCTGCCTGGACGAGGCCGTCCCGCGCGCGGTCGCCGGTGACCGCGGTGAACTCCAGGACCCGTCGCAGGTCACCGAGGCTCCGGCGTTCACGCCGGAGGAATACGTGCTCGACCTGACCGAACCGGCTGCCGTCGTACGGCGTAAGGCCGCGGCCCTGAACATCACGGCCGTCAAAGCGCGGGTCCTGCTCGAAGGCACCGAGCACCTGGTGGCCCGGACCGAACTGGTCGACGCCGCCGCAGGAGCTCCCGGCAGCATCGTGCAGTCACACCCGGATGGCTGGACGGTCCGTACCGCGGACCACGCCCTGCGGTTGAGAACAGCCTGAAACGCGAAAGGCCCCGGTCAGCAGACCGGGGCCTTTCAGTGAGCCGAGGCTCAGGCGTTGTCGTCCTCGCCCAGCAGGTTGCGGGTCACGTTGGGGTCCACCTGGACACCCGGACCCATCGTGGTCGAGAAGACCGTCTTCTTGATGTAGCGGCCCTTGGAGCTGGAGGGCTTCAGCCGGAGAATCTCCTCCAGCGCGGCGCCGTAGTTCTCCACCAGCTGCGCCTCGTCGAACGACGCCTTGCCGATGATGAAGTGCAGGTTCGCGTGCCGGTCGACCCGGAACTCGATCTTGCCGCCCTTGATGTCGGTGACAGCCTTCGTCACGTCCGGGGTGACCGTACCGGTCTTCGGGTTCGGCATCAGACCACGCGGGCCGAGCACGCGGCCCAGCCGGCCGACCTTGCCCATCAGGTCGGGCGTGGCGACGACGGCGTCGAAGTCGAGCCAGCCGTCGGTCACCTTCTTGATCAGGTCGTCGTCGCCGACGAAGTCGGCGCCGGCGGCCTTGGCGGCCTCGGCCTTCTCACCGGTGGCGAAGACGAGGACCCGTGCCGTCTTGCCGGTGCCGTGCGGAAGGTTGACGGTGCCGCGCACCATCTGGTCGGCCTTGCGGGGGTCGACCCCGAGGCGCATCGCCACGTCGACCGTGGAGTTGAACTTCTTGCTGCCGGCCGCTTCCTTGGCGAGCTTGATCGCCTCGAGCGGGGTGTACAGCTTGTCGAAGTCGATCTTCTCCGCGATCGCGCGGTATGCCTTGCTGCGCTGAGCCATCAGTGGTTCCTCTCTGGGGCGTGGTCCTCGGGCGGCGCTTCGCCCTGCCACAACTACCTAAGTTTTCTGGGTACTACGGGATGAGCCGGCGGCTCACTTGTCGACGGTGACGCCCATCGAGCGGGCGGTGCCCTCGATGATCTTCATCGCGGCGTCGATGTCGCGGGCGTTCAGGTCCGGCATCTTGGTGGTGGCGATCTCGCGGACCTGGTCCTTGGTGATCTTGCCGACCTTGTCCTTGTGCGGGACCGGCGAGCCCTTCTGCAGACCAGCGGCCTTCTTGATCATCTCCGGCGCCGGCGGCGTCTTGGTGACGAACGTGAAGGACCGGTCTTCGTAGATCGTGATCTCGACCGGAACGACGTTGCCACGCATGGACTCTGTCTGGGCGTTGTACGCCTTGCAGAACTCCATGATGTTGACGCCGTGCGGACCGAGCGCGGTACCGACCGGCGGTGCCGGCGTCGCGGCACCGGCCTGCAGCTGCACCTTGACCAGGGCAGCGATCTTCTTCTTGGGAGGCATTTCGGGTCCTTAGACTTTCTGGATCTGGCTGAAGCTGAGTTCCACCGGGGTTTCCCGGCCGAAGATCTCCACCAGCGCCTTGATCCGCTGGGCGTCGGCATTGATCTCCGTGATCGTGGCGTGCAGGGTCGCGAACGGCCCGTCGACCACCATGACCGAGTCGCCCACACCGAAGTCGGCGACCTCGACCTTCTTCTTGGCCGCGGTCTTGGTGGGTGCGGCACCCGTCTCGGCTGCCGCCGCCTCGGCCGCCGCCACGACGGCCGGAGCGAGCATCTTCTCGACCTCTTCGAGGCTGAGCGGTACGGGCTTTTGGCTGTTGCCGACGAAGCCGGTCACCGACGGCGTGTGCCGCACGGTCGACCAGGACTCGTCGGTCAGGTCCATCCGGACCAGCACGTAGCCGGGGAGCACGGTGCGCTTCACCATCCGGCGCTGCCCGTTCTTGATCTCGGCGACCTCTTCGGTCGGCACGACGATCTCGAAGATGTAGTCCTCCATGTTCAGGGAGGTGATCCGGTTCTCCAGGTTGGACTTGACCCGGTTCTCCATCCCCGAGTACGTGTGCACCACGTACCAGTCGCCGATCTGCGAGCGCAGCGTGGCGCGCAGCTCCTCCAGCGGGTCGCCCGGCTCCTCCGGCTCGGCCTCTTCGGCCTCGTCGTCGTCCGTGGCGGCGGAGGCGGCGGCGGTCGCCGCGAAGGCGTCCATGTCCGCGTCGTCGGCCTCGTCCTCGTCGTCGTCGTCGGCGGAGCTGAAGACGACCTCGTCGGTGCCGGCCGGCTCCTCGGTGTCGTCCGGAGCGGTCTCGGCGGTCTCGGCCGCGAGCTCGTCGGTGGCGTCCTCGACGTCGGCGGTGGTGACCACCTCGTCGTCCTCGGCGGTGTTGGCCGCCGCCACGATCACGACCGGCTCGTCGTCGGAGTCGTCCTCGTCGGCGGTGCCGTCCTCGGCCTCGTCGTCGGCGGCGTACTCGGTCTCGGCGGCGACGTCGACGAACGGGTCGTCGTCGTCATCGGCGATCACGACCTCGTCATCGTCGTCGTCGAGGTCCAGGTCGAGATCCAGATCCAGCTCGACGTCGTCATCGTCGTCGGCGACAGCGGACAAGTCGAAGTCGTCCTCGAAGTCGAGGACCTCGTCGTCACGCTCGGACACGTTGTACTCCGTCATCTGTGCATCGGGTGTTGTCTGTGGCGGTCAGCTCGGGCTCGACCGCTCGGCCGGTGGATCGCCTCGGCGGGAACGTCAGCCGAAGATCTTGAACATCGCCCAGCCGAAGGCCAGGTCGAGCACGGACACGATCGCGATGACGAACACCACGAAGGTCAGCACGACCACGAAGTAGGTGGAGAGCTGCTTGCGCGTCGGCCAGACGACCTTGCGGAGCTCGGCGACCACCTGGCGGTAGAACCGCAGCAGCCGGTTGCCCGACTTGCTTTCCGCAGGCTTACCGGCGCCGGACGGTGCCGGGGTGCGCGTCTCCGTCACGACCTACCTCTTTCGCTAGCGGCGGCCTGACCGGCCCTGCGCCGGTCAGGAGTTGCAGGGCACGAGGGACTTGAACCCCCAACCTTCGGTTTTGGAGACCGATGCTCTGCCAGTTGAGCTAGTGCCCTCTGCAATCTCTCCCGGACGCCGCTGACCTCGATCCACATCCTTCAGGGCATGCCGGATCAGGGCCATCTACGCCCGGACTAGAAGAGTGTACGGGGTGGAAGCCACCTGGTCGAACTGAGGCCCTCCCCGCCACGACCCCCGCCGGGCGCCGTACCGCGAGCAGAACCATACAGCCTTCACCGGGTACAAACGCCACCCACCCCGCGATCGTTCCCTGCTCCGGGCGGTGCCGGTGTCACCAACCGATACCGAGATGTCACCGCGCGCCCGGTGGTGCCAGGATGGGGTCATGGCTTCCCGCATCTCTGCACGGATTGGTGCAATCTCCGAGTCGGCCACCCTGGCGGTCGACGCCAAGGCCAAGGCGCTCAAGGCGGCCGGTCGCCCGGTGATCGGCTTCGGCGCCGGCGAACCGGACTTCCCGACGCCCGACTACATCGTCGAGGCGGCCGTCGAGGCCGCCCGCGATCCGAAGAACCACCGCTACAGCCCGGCCGGTGGTCTGCCCGAGCTCAAGCAGGCGATCGTCGAGAAGACCAAGCGGGATTCCGGCTACGAGATCGAGGCGGCCCAGGTCCTGGTGACCAACGGCGGCAAGCACGCGGTCTACAACACCTTCGCGACCCTGCTCGACCCGGGCGACGAGGTGCTGCTGCCGGCGCCGTACTGGACGACGTACCCGGAGACCATCCAGCTGGCCGGGGGCGTCCCGGTCGAGGTGCTGGCCGACGAGAGCCAGAACTACCTGGTCACCGTCGAGCAGCTGGAGGCGGCCCGGACGGACAAGACCAAGGCGCTGCTGTTCTGCTCCCCGTCGAACCCGACCGGCGCGGTGGACACCCCGGAGGCGATCGAGGCGATCGGCCGCTGGGCGCTGGAGCACGGCATCTGGGTGATCACCGACGAGATCTACGAGCACCTGACCTACGGCGACACCAAGTTCACCTCGCTGCCGGTGGCCGTGCCCGAGATCGCCGACCGGACTGTCGTGCTGAACGGCGTCGCCAAGACGTACGCGATGACCGGCTGGCGGGTCGGCTGGATGATCGGCCCGAAGGACGTCATCAAGGCCGCGACCAACCTGCAGTCGCACCAGACCTCGAACGTGAACAACGTCGCCCAGCGGGCCGCGATCGCCGCGCTGACCGGCGACCTGAGCGCGGTGGACGAGATGAAGGTCGCGTTCGACCGGCGCCGCAAGCTGATGGTGTCGATGCTGAACGAGATCCCCGGCATCGAGTGCCCGGAGCCGACCGGCGCGTTCTACGCCTACCCGTCGGTGAAGGGCGTGCTCGGCAAGGAGATCAACGGCCGCACCCCGACCACCTCGGCGGAGCTGGCCGAGATCATCCTGGACGAGGCCGAAGTGGCCGTCGTACCGGGTGAGGCGTTCGGCGCCCCCGGCTACCTGCGGCTGTCCTACGCGCTCGGCGACGACGACCTGACCGAGGGCGTCTCGCGGATCGCCAAGCTGCTCGGCTGATCAACTGCTCGTACGACGGCCCGCCGGATCGCTTCCGGCGGGCCGTTCCGCGCTCCGGGGACCGCCCGGTTTCCGGCGCCGGGGTGAAGGTCGGTAACCTTCTGTGATGGCGCCACGCGACCTGCGGCTTCTCCCGAAAGCCCACCTGCATCTGCACTTCTCCGGGTCGATGCGGCACCTCACGCTGGTCGAGCTCGCCGACAAGCACGGGGTCCGGCTGCCCGACGCGCTGCGGACCGACTGGCCGCCGGACCTGTCCGCAGCCGACGAGCGCGGCTGGTTCCGGTTCCAGCGGCTGTACGACATCGCCCGGTCCGTGCTGCGCACCGAGGACGACGTACGGCGCCTGGTCCGTGAGGCCGCCGAGGACGACGCAGCGGACGGCTCCCGCTGGCTGGAGATCCAGGTCGACCCGTCCGGCTACGCGAACCGCTTCCGCGGCATCACCGAGTTCACCGACCTGGTCCTGGACGCCGCCCGCGACGCGGCCGCCGCCACCGGCATCGAGGTGCAGGTGGTGATCGCCGCCAACCGCACCCGGCACCCGCTCGACGCACGCACGCTGGCCCGGCTCGCCTCCCAGTACGTCGGCCGCGGCGTGGTCGGCTTCGGCCTGTCCAACGACGAGCGGCGCGGCACCACGTCGGAGTTCGCCCCGGCCTTCCGCATCGCCCGCAACGCCGGGCTGCTCGCGGCCCCGCACGGCGGCGAGCTCTGCGGCCCAGCCACCGTCCGCACCTGCCTGGACGAGCTTGGCGCGGGCCGCATCGGCCACGGCGTCCGCTCCGTCGAGGACCCGGAGCTGCTGAAACGACTGGTCGACGCGCAGGTCGCGCTCGAGGTCTGCCCTGCGTCCAACGTCTCGCTCGGCGTCTACCAGCGCGCCGAGGACGTCCCGCTCCGCCAGCTGTACGACGCGGGCGCGCGGATCGCGCTCGGCGCCGACGACCCGCTGCTCTTCGGCTCGCGACTCGCCGAGCAGTACGAGACCGCTCGCTCGGTCCACAGCTTCACCGACGAGGAGATCGCCGACCTGGCGCGCGGCTCGGTGCTCGCCTCGACCGCGCCGGACGCCGTACAGAAGATTCTGCTGGCGGATATCGACCACTGGCTCGGCGTGGACCAGGCTTCCGCGACACCTGCGCCGGCTCCGGCGTACTAGTTGCTGTTCGAGGCCGTCTACCTGGCGCGCCACGGTCAGACGGAGTGGAACGTGGCCGGGCGCAAGCAGGGGCGACTGGACTCACCGCTGACGCCGTACGGGCTGCTCCAGGCGCGGCGGAACGCGGCTCTGCTCGGCGATCATCGGGTGGATGCTGTCTTCGCCAGTCCGCTGGGGCGTGCTCGGCGTACTGCCGAGATTCTTGCTGGGGAGCTTCCGGTCCAGGTGCTCGACGATCTGGCTGAGGTGGACCATGGCGAGTGGTCCGGGCTCACCTCCGCGGAGATCGGCACGGGCTGGCCGGGGCAGCGTGCTGTGCGGGAGCGGGCGAAGTACACCTATCGGTTTCCTGGCGGCGAGAGCTACGAGGATGCCGACCGGCGTGCCGGGCGAGCGCTGGACGCCGTCGCTCGGAGCGGCTCGCGCCGGCCGCTGCTGGTCTCGCACGAGATGATCGGGCGAATGCTGGCGAAGCAGCTCACCGGTCTGAGCTCGGCGGTGGCGTTGGGTCGCGACCAGCCTTCCGACGTGATTTACGTGGTGAACGGGGACGGGACCATCGGGCGTCTGCGGAGTGCGGAGCTCGGCTGAGCGTTCGGCGTACTGGCTGCTGGGGCGGGTACCGAGGGGCCCAACCGTCACCTGCGGAGGAGAAGACGATGGACACCAGCCAGACCGGTGCCGGACACGACGTGATCGACGTCCTGGCCGCGGACCACCGGGAGTTCGAACAGCTCGTCGCGCAGCTCACCGCGACCACCGAACCCGCGGAGCGGCGGGAAACGGCCGACCAGCTGATCGCCGAGCTGGTCCGGCACGCGGTGGCCGAGGAGATGTTCGTCTACCCGGAGATGCGTGAGCACCTGCCGAACGGCGAGGAAGCGGTCGAGCACGACAAGCAGGAGCACCACGAACTCGAGGTACTGATGAAGCGGCTGGAGGGGCTGGACGCCGAGGATCCGCAGTTCATGGAAACCGTCGCCGAACTGCGGGACGTGCTGAGCGATCACGTCCGGGACGAGGAGGGCGAGCAGTTCCCGTTGCTGCGGGCCAACATCCCGACGGATCGACTGATCAGCTTGAAGGACAAGGTCGAGGCGGCGAAGAAGGCTGCTCCGACGCGACCGCATCCGGGGGCTCCGAACGCGGCGCTGTTCCACAAGCTCGTCGGGCCTGGGGTGGGACTGGTGGATCGGCTGCGTGATCGGCTCACCGGGCGGTCGACCTGACGCCGTGGTGATGAGGTGGTGGCGAGGTGGTGGCGGCCGCGTGCGCCGCGCGGTCGCCGTCGCCGTCCGGGAAAGTGCGTGGAAAGTGCGCTCTGAGTTCCTCAGCGGTGCATTGCCGGGAACCCTGCGCGGGCCTAGCTTTGCTGCATGACGACGCCGACGAAGATCCTGTTGCCCGAGGACGAGCTGCCCACCCGGTGGTACAACGTGCTGCACGATCTGCCGACGCCCCCACCGGCCGTGCTGCATCCGGGGACCGGCCAGCCGGTCGGGCCGGAGGACCTGGCGCCGTTGTTCCCGATGGACCTGATCCTGCAGGAGGTGTCGCAGGACCAGTACGTCGACATCCCTGGTGAGGTGCTCGACGTGTACCGGCTCTGGCGGCCGAGCCCGCTGTACCGGGCGCACCGGCTGGAGAAGGCGCTCGATACGCCGGCCCGGATCTACTACAAGTACGAAGGCGTCTCCCCCGCCGGTTCGCACAAGCCGAACACGGCCGTCCCGCAGGCGTACTACAACGCCAAGGCCGGGATCCGGAAGCTGACCACCGAGACCGGCGCCGGCCAGTGGGGCACGGCGCTGGCGTTCGCCTGCGCGCAGTACGGGCTGGAGTGCGAGGTGTGGCAGGTCCGGGCGTCGTACGACCAGAAGCCGTACCGGCGCACGATGATGGAGGTGTTCGGCGCGACCGTGCACCCGAGCCCGTCCGACCTGACCGAGGCCGGCCGCAAGATCCTGGCCGAGAACCCGGACTCCACCGGCTCGCTCGGTATCGCGATCAGCGAGGCGGTCGAGATGGCCGTGCAGGACGAGTCCGTGCACTACGCGCTCGGCTCAGTGCTGAACCACGTGTTGCTGCACCAGACGATCATCGGCGAGGAAGCGCTGATGCAGCTCGCGATGGTCGGCGAGAACCCCGACCTGATCGTCGGCTGCACCGGCGGCGGCTCGAACTTCGGCGGCCTGGCGTTCCCGTTCCTGCGCGAGAAGTGGGCCGGCCTGCAGTCCCCGGTCGTCCGCGCGGTCGAGCCCGAGGCGTGCCCGACCCTGACCCAGGGCACGTACGCGTACGACTTCGGCGACACCCTCGGCATGACCCCGCTGATGAAGATGCACACCCTCGGCCACGACTTCGTGCCCGACCCGATCCACGCCGGCGGCCTGCGCTACCACGGCATGAGCCCGCTGATCAGCCACCTGTACGAAACCGGCGAGATCGAAGCGATCGCCAAACCCCAGTCCGAATGCTTCGCCGCCGGCGTCCTGTTCGCCCGCACCGAAGGCATCGTCCCCGCCCCCGAACCCACCCACGCCCTGGCCGCCACCATCGACGAAGCCCAACGCTGCAAGGAATCCGGCGAGGAAAAGGTAATCCTCACCGCCCTCTGCGGCCACGGCCACCTCGACCTGGCCGCCTACGACTCCTACCTCTCCGGCACCATCACCGACCGAGCCTGGAACGACGCCGACCTCCAAGCCGCGGTAGCCGCCGCGTTGGAAAAACTCCCCGCCGTCAACTGACGAACCCCGACCACGCGAGGCCCGGCGGGCGGACCCGTCGGGCGGTCCAACGGCGCGTCCAGGTCGTCGGGCGCTCTAACGGCGCGCCCAGCGGGCGCTCCCGCCTGCGCGTCCAGCGGGCGGATCAGCGAGTGCTCCCGCCTGCACGTCCAGCGGGCGGATCAGCGAGTGCTCCCGCCTGCACGTCCAGCGGGCGGATCAGCGAGTGCTCCCGCCTGCACGTCCAGCGGGCGGATCAGCGAGTGCTCCCGCCTGCACGTCCAGCGGGCGGATCAGCGAGTGCTCCCGCCGACGCGTCCAGCGGGCGGATCAGCGAGTGCTCCAACGGAAGCGTTCAGCGAGACGGGTGCAGCGGTCAGGCGAACTCCCCAACGGTTCGGCCATCCAGGCTTTCCTCCACCCGCCGCGAGGATCCAACTTGCCGGCCCGGTTCCAGCGGCCCGGTCGCCTCGGCAGCCGGCTGCTGCCGGGCGGTGTGCCGGGACGGCCGCATTCGCCCGGGACAGCCGCGTTCACCGGGACAGCCGCGTTCACCGGGACGGCGGCGTTCACCGGGATAGCCGCATGGCCGGGATGGCCGCGTCGATCGGCGGAGGAATGCGACTCGGTGAGCGGGCAGACCTCCACCACCGACCAACCATCACCCGACCCGCCTCGGCCGGCGCACATCGACTCGATGCAGCCATACAGGCACAGGTTGCTCGGTGGTGGAGGTCGGCCAACCGTCCACGACCTGACGAGACACGTACAGACGGCAGGATTGCGCGCTCGACCAGGGCAGCAAACTGTCTGCGGACGAGCGCGGCCGGGTGAGCAACCGAGCGGGTGAGCCGGCAGACTTCAGGCACCGACCAACCATCACCCGCGCCGCCGCGGCCGGCGCACGCCGGCTAGATGCAGCCATGCAGGCACAGGTTGCTCGGTGATGGAGGTCGGCCAACCGCCCACCACGTGACGAGACATGTGCCGACGGCACGCACCTCGCTGCGGGCCCGGATTCGGTCGACGATCCGGGCTGGTTAGCGGAGAGTGGCTCTCCGCGCTGGTCGACATCTGTGGATGGAACGGGACTGCGCGGTCGACCGGAGCACCAAGCCTTCGGCCGACGAGCGCCCCGAACACGCTCTCGCCAGGCGAGCGCAGGCGCGACGACAAGCTATCGCCAGACGGGCGGACGTGCAGCACTCACCAACCGTGCGCCAACACCTCTGCGCAGGCGCGGGACGACTGGCTCGACTCGCGTCGACGCAGGTTGGTGAGTGGTGCACGTCCGCTCATCGGCTTTGCGACGGCGCCGGGGCGGCGGCGCGGCCGGGAGGGCAGGGACCGCGGCGTTGCCCGGATAGCCTCGCGGCCGGGATCGCGACGTCGATCGGCGGACGAGCGTCAGCTGCTGAGTGGGCAGACCTCCAGCACCGACCAACTCTCACCCGACCCACCTCGACAGGCGCACACCGGCTCGAGGCAACCACGCGGGAATAGATTGCTCGGTGGTGGAGGTCGGCAACCGCCCACAACGAGACAAACGAGACGCGTACCGTCTGCAGGATTGCGGGATCAACCGGGTCGACAAGCTGTCGCCGGGCGGGCGCGACCGGCGTCGACCAACTCTCGTCGGCCGAGCGGACGTGCAGCACTCATCAACTGTCCGCCATCACATATGCGCAGGCGCGGGACGGCTGGCTCGACCCGCGTGCGCGCAGGTTGGTGAGTGGTGCATGTCCGCGCATTGGGTTCGCGACGTGGTGGCGCGTTCCAACACGACGCAGGAGGCCGGCCGGTGACGGTCTGTCCGCCAGCATGGCTTGGGGTTGGGGGTGGGGCGCGACCGGCCGAACAGACGCGTCCAGCGGCGGGGTCAGCCTCTTGCTCGGCCGCTGTGTCACCCGGGTTGCCAAGCTCGCTAGACCACGTACTGCGCGCCCTGCGCGGCGAGGCTCCGCGCGCCACTGTCGATCGCGGCGGTGACGGTGGCGTCACCCCGAGCCGAGTCGTCGGCCGACCATCGTCGTCGTGTGCGGCGCGGGGTTCCTGGCGTTGTGCGGCGCGTGGTCAGCAGATTGCGCAGGACCGCGTACACGGGGGGCAGTTCGCGGCGGTGCGCGTTGAGTCGAACAGGTAGTGCTTCGAGGCGTAACTGAACACCACCTGCGCGAGGGTCCCCTGCTTGTACGGCGCGTGGTCCCTCGCGTTCGAGCGTGGCGTGCCTGGCCTACACGCCGCGTGTGTTCGGCTGGTTGGGGTAGAGATCACTCGTTGACGGGAAACGCCGAACGCGAGGCTCGGCCGTGACTTCAGCCGCGCATG
This sequence comes from Kribbella sp. CA-253562, assembly GCF_050942265.1. Lineage (GTDB taxonomy): Bacteria > Actinomycetota > Actinomycetes > Propionibacteriales > Kribbellaceae > Kribbella. The sequence continues at coordinate 7,637,012 of NZ_CP192049.1, forward strand.
AGGTTCTGACGAACGCAAGGCTCGGGCGCACGAGGTTCGGTCGAACGCGAGCTCATGGTCCGCTGACGATCACCAGTTCGTTGCCTTCGGGGTCGGTGAGTCGCCAGCGGTCGTTCGACTGGTCGAGGAGTTGGCCGCCGGCTGCGATGGTTGTGGTGACTCGGGTTTGTGCGAGGTTTGAGGGCACGGCTAGTTCGAAGTGGATGCGGTTGCGTTGGCGGCGTCGTTCCGTGTCTGAGGCGTCGAGCTCCTGGAAGAGCAGCACGGGGTTCAGGCGCCTTGGATCGTGGATGTCGCTGGCGCCGGTTCGTCGGTCGGGGGTGTAGCCGAGTGCGGTGAGCCAGAACGTGCGGAGTGCGGGGACGTCGGCGGCGTCGAGGAAGAGTTGGGTGAAGCGCGGCAGTGCCGGATCGGCGGTGGCTCCGAGGTCGCGGGCTGCGGTCTGGAGGTGTTCGGCGAGGTCGGTGAAGTTGAGGTCGAGGCCGTGGGCGTCGGACTCCCACTGGTCCTTGCCGCTGTCGATGATCACCAGGCCGGGGCGCAGGTCGACCAGCAGTGGGAAGCCCGTATCGTTGGCCAGCGTGGCTGCTGCGGCGGCCAGGTCGCGTTGCTGCGTCGGTGAGGTGACGCGGTAGCACGCCATCGCGCTGAAGACTGCCTGCCAGTCGGCTGTCTCGGCGCTCTGGCCGAGCGCATCGCCTGGCACCAGGTCGACTTCGTTGCCGTCGGGGTCGGTGTGGCAGACACCGAACGGTCCGAACGCCTCACCGAGAGCGGCCTGCTCGACCGCCGCGGACGGGCGCACCACGTCGAGGTGGATGCGGTTTCGCAGCGGCCGTGGCTCGGTCGACTGCCGGATCCGGAGCGCGGGGTCGCGCCGCAGAGGATCCGTCAGGCCGCCGTCCTCGGTAGGCGCGTAGTCGAGGACGCGCTGCCAGAACTGCCTCACCTCGGAGGGGTTCGCGGATTCGAAGACCACGCTCAGGTGCTGCAGAGCGGCAGGGTTCGCCGGCAGTCCGAGATCCCGCGCGGCCGCCGACACTGCCTGGGCGTGCTCGGCCGAGTCGAGGCGCACCCGTAGGCCCGTCGCACGCAGGTCGACCAAGATCTCCGCCGACAGCTCCACGATCCGCCCGGCCAGCGCAGCCCCCGCGATCAGCGAAGGCGCGTCGAACCATGCCGTCGTCAGGCCATCGACGACCCGCCAATCCGTTCCGATCTCGGTCATACCCGGCACTGTAGGGCCGATTCCGGACGATGTCCTTCCGGATGGTGACGTGGCGGACGTGCGGGCGGAAGCGCTCGGCTTGATCGAGGCGATTCTTGTCCACAGTCGCGCGTTGCCGCCGGGGGCGACCGCCTGCGGCGCTGGTCGGGGGCGGTGATGACCGGCCTCGAAGCGTCGCCTGGGGCCCGATCGGCACCACCGGACTCGGCTCGCCAGGTTCTCTGCCTGTCCCCAATCAGCCGTCAGAAGTGCGGGGAATGGGTGCGCCGAACGTGCGTGCCCCTGTCTGCCCCGCCGGATTCTCCCGCTGCGGATGGTGCTGGAAAAGCGGCCTATTTCGGGTGGTCGCGGTCAGGTTTGAGCTCGTGGCCCGGCAGACCCGGGGTTCGGCGGTCGCGTTTCATTTCGGCTTCGCGGAGGTGGCGGACGCCGCCGCAGAAGTCGTCGCGGGCCTTTTGCTCGAGTTCGGTGAACAGGGCGTAGTAGCCGGTGTCGTAGTCGTCGACGATCTGGAAGGTCCAGCGGTTGTCGATCACGTTGCGGCCGAGCAGTTCGCGTTCGATCTTGTCCGCGAACTCGTCGTGGCCGGCGTCGCGGAAGCGCTGGACGACGTCGTCGAGTTCGTTGTCCGCGCGGCCGGTGAGTTCGTGGAAGCCGTACAGGTAGCCGCGGGCGCGGTTCACCGTTTCCAGGGCGTGGGTGAGCCGGCCGACCGCCAGTACGGTCGCGTCGTCGTCGACTCCTTCGGGTCGCGGCCGGGGGGATGCCTGTGCGTCGTCGTTCATGACCACGCGGTACCCAGCCCGCTAGGGTGGGAAGCGTGCCGGAGGAAGCGGTCACCACGTTGCGGGCCGAGTTGAACGGGTTCGAGCGGGCCGAGGTCGGGTTCGCGTTGCTGGAGACGTTCCTCCAGGTGGCGGGGCCGTGGGGTGTCGAGGCGGTGCTCGATCCGCGGCGGTTGCTGCTGCCGGACGAGATGACCGACGACCGGGCACTGGTCCAGGGCCTGATCGAGCAGTCCGCGCGACGGCCGCCGGAGAAGTGGGGCCCGTTCACGGTGCACGAACGACGGTTCGACCTGGACGACGACCAGGCCCGGTGGGACTACACCCGGCTCGCCTACTGCTCGTCGGCGGCAACGGTCTGGGCCCGGGCCCGCAGTACGACGTACTTCGAAGTGGTCAACCACCATCGCGCGACGTACTGGCTGCCGGAGAGCCTGAAGGACCAGTACTTCGCGACCCTGGAAGCCAAGCGCTGGCAGATCCCGCCCAGCTGGCTGGCCGCCGTCCCGAAGCAGCCGAAACCCTGGTGGAGACGCGGCCGCTGACCCTGCGTGGGGCAGATCAGTGGGGCATCTCGGGGCATCACGGGGCAGTTCATCCACAGCGGCGGTTTTCGTGGTCACCGCGCGTGTTCGCACTCCTACAGTGACGGACATGTCGGAGGTGAACGGGTTGTTGCGGGATGCCCGCGAGCGGACGCCGTCGCGGCGCGCGCCGGGCGAGCACATGTCCAGGGCCGAGCTCGCGGAGGCGGTGTGCGCGTGGCTGTGGGAGACCACCGGGGTCGAGTACGACCTGGACGGGCACTACATCGCGAAGCTGGAGCGCGGCGTCGTGCGCTGGCCGGGCGCGGCGTACCGGTCGGGGCTGCGGCACGTGCTGAAGGTTGCCACTGACAACGAATTGGGCTTCTCCCCCGGCGGCGGCCGGATCGGGCCGGCCGAGCTCGACCTGAGCGCGTCCGCCGTGCTCGGGCTGGAGCGGGTGCTGGTCGAGGCCGGCGACGAGTCGGCCACCATGCTGAGCGTCGCCGAGGAGTCGAACGTCGGCGACCTCACCGTGGAGCAGCTGCACGCCGACATCCACCGGGTCTGCCAGGAGTACCTGCGGATGCCGACCAAGGACCTGTTCCTGCGCAGCCGGTCGGTGCGCGACCGGGCCTTCCGGCTGCTGACCGGGAGGCAGTCGCCCGGGCAGAGCCGGGAGCTCTACACCGCGGCCGGCTGGGCGTTGATCATGCTCGGCTGGATGTCGGTCGACCTCGGCCGCCCCGACCTCGCCGAGAACCACACCCGGACGGCGTGGGCCTGCGCCGAAGCGGCCGACCACGCCGACCTGCGGGCCTGGGTGCGCGCCACCCAGCACACCGCCGCGTTCTGGCAGGACGACTTCTCCCGCGCCGCCGAGTATGCCGAGTCCGGCCTGCAGTACGCGACCGGCTCGTCGCGGCTGTTCCTGGCCAGCGCCCTGGCCGTCGACCTGGCCCGGACCGGCCGGATCGACCAGGCCCGGACCGCACTGACCACAGCGCAGCGCATGCCCGAGCGGTACGGCGAGTACGAGCTGGCCGGCCCCCTGCTCTGTACGCCGGCGCGCGCGGAGGGCCTGTGGTCCGACGCCCACCTCGCGCTCGGCCGGGCCGGCAAGACACTCGAGCACGCCGAGCACAGCATGGCCGAGTTCGAGCAGGCCCCACCTGCCCACCGCAATCCGGGCGCGGAGCGGATGGTCCGCCTCCAGCAGGTCAAGGCCCACCTGGAGCTCGGCCAGCTCGACGGCGCCCTGGCGGCGCTGACCAGCGTCATCGACACTCCGGCCGAGTTCCGGGTGCGACCGCTGATCCACCGGATGAGCGAGGTCGGTGCGATGACCCGCACCGAGCGCTACACCAGCGAACCGGTCGCCGCCGAGATCCAGGTCGCCGCCCGCGAGTTCATCCGCAAGGCCGCCCCACGCCACCGCTCCCGCCGCCGGCGAGCCGCGCCCGCGGCCGCCAAGTCAGCCTGACCGGCGGCGCGCCGTCGCCCACCAACGCGCCTCGGCGGTGAACGGACCGGTCGCCACGCTCACCCCCGACCAACGCGCGCCCGCGCTGACTAGTACGCCCGAACGGACACCACATGAGCCCGCGGCGCTCCATTGGTCGCGCTCACCGTCAGCCGAAGCGCATCCAGCACAGCCGGCCGGGGCAACCGATGCACCTGCCGACGACGACGGTTCCCCTCGACAGTGGCAACGTGCCACCACTCACCGTCCGGACTCCGGCCCTCGAGCCGATAGTCCCGCAGCAGCGTAGGCAGCACCTCGTACGGCGTCCGATGGTGGTGCAGGTTGATCAGGTCCTCCTCGACGTCGTCGTCCAGGATGACAACAACCTCCGCGACCTCGACCGGCTCGGACCACGTGAGCTCGAGGCGAGGCGCCGGATCCCACGCCAGATCCTCGGACGACCAAAGCTGCGGCCCGCCGTACGGCCGGGAGTAACCGCCAATCACCTGCGACGGCGAGTACGCCGAGGTGTCGCCCACGACCCGATAGCACAAGCCTCCGCGCGGAAGGATGTGTTTCCACGAGCGAAACTGCTCGGTGTACTGCTCGTCCGGATCAGGCTCGCGATGCGAGAAGCAAATCGTGCCGGGAAGCGCGGCAGCCGACGTGTGCACCGAGACCGCGGGATTCGCCTTCAGCACGACCAAGACATTGCCCGGCTGGTCAGGCCGCCACGACAGCGGCACGGAAACCCAGCGCTTCTCGCCGGCCGGCAGCTCGACCTCGCAGCCGGCAAGACGGGCCAGCGGCAAGTAGTTCTGAGGCTTCAGCGGGTCGTGCAGCTCGACCGTCAACGATGTCGCCTCGCACGAGTCGACAAGCAGTTCCAAACCGTCGAGCGCGGGATCGACCGGAAGCACCATCGCGACATCGGCGGCCAGCGGCAGGGTCCCGTCCGACACCTCGACCGCCAGGCGGTGCAACGTCGACGAAGCCGTGGCCGACGCGCCCAACGCCAGGTTGGCCGGATCGGAGTCCACAACCCCGAGCACCGACGCGTCAGCCCGCTGCAAAGCATCGCGGACCAGGTCGAACCGTTCAGTGGTCAGCTCCCGCGGTGTCAACCCATTGCTCAAGGCAACAGCCGCCGCGGTCCCCGCCGCCTCACCGAGGACGGCGCAGGTCGCCATCACCCGCGTGGTGCCGAAGGCGACGTGGGTGGCGGAGATGTTCCGCCCGGCCATCCACAGGTTGCGGACGTTGCGGGAGTACAGCGTGCGCAGCGGGATGTGGTAGTTCCCGTCCGGGTGCCAGTGCTTCGACCCGCGCTCGGTGGCGTACATGCCGCCGGGCGGATGCAGGTCGATCGACCAGCCCCCGAAGGCGACCCGGTCGTCGAACTCGGTCTGCCCGAGTACGTCGTGCTGCGTGAGCACGTAGTCGCCGACGAACCGCCGGTACTCCCGCTTGCCCGGCACCGCGCCGATCCACTCCAGCGTCAGATGGTCGGCGTCGAAGCGGCCCGAGTTCTTGATGTGGTCCCAGATCCCGTAGACCGCCGCCTGCAGTTCGTCGCGGATCCGCTCGTTGTCGTCGACGACGTCGAGTTCGCCACCCCACTCGATCCACCAGTACGCGCACCCGTACGCGTCGGTCCGGATGATCCGCCGTTCCGGGATCGAGGTGGTGCTGATGTCCTTCGCGAACGACGGCGGCACGAACCGGACCGGCTCGCCGGCGTCCTTGGTGTAGAACAGGATCGTGCTGCCGAGCGTGTTGCCGTCCGGCACCTCCGGCGCCCACGACTCGCCGTACGCCGACCGCGGCTCGCGCCCGGTCATGAACTCGGCGCCGGCCAGGAAACCGATCAGTCCGTCGCCGGAGCAGTCGGCGTACGCGGGGCTGTGGAAGGTGATCTCCTTCTCCGAGCCCATCTGCCAGCCGGTCACCGAGCGGATCTCGCCGTCGTCGGCGGCGACCGTGCGGACGTCGGTGTTCAGGAACAGCCGGATGTTCGGCTCGGCCTTGACGGCCTCGAGCACGACCAGGTCCCAGTAGTACGGGTTGCCCTCGGGATTGCGGTACTGGTTCTCGACGAACAGCTCGCCCATGATCCCGGTCTCCCGGGCGAAGTGCTGGACGCCGTGCGCGGTCGCGCCGCAGACCCAGACCCGGATCTCGCTGGAGGAGTTGCCGCCGAGCACGGGCCGGTTCTGCACCAAGGCGACCGTGCAGCCCTGCCGGGCGGCGCCGATCGCGGCACAGACTCCGGCGAGACCACCGCCGACGACGGTCAGATCGGTGTGGACGTCGAGCTGCTGCATGCAGCCACCTTTCAGGTGTCGGGATGGACGACCGGTTGTCCCGGTCCGTTCGGGTGGTTGGCGGTCAGGTGGTCGGGCACGCGCTGGGCGACCAGGACGAACAGCAGCCCGGCGGTCAACGTGTCGCTGGCCCGACCGGCGAAGAACTCGGTCCAGGTGCCGCCGACCGGCGTACCGGTGTCGAAGGCGACGTCGGCCAGCCGCCCGACCGGTGAGTCGGCGACGCCGGTGATCGCGACCGACAGCGCGCCCTGGGCGGTCGCGCGCCGGACGAAGTCGAGCGTCGTCCCGTCGGTGCCCGACCGGGTGACGACGAGCCCGACGTCGCCCGGTCCGAGCAGCCCACCGGCGATCTGCGCCGACTGGGGCCCGTCGAAGAACCAGACCGGGATGCCGATCCGGAGCAGCCGGATGTACAGCTCACGGGCGGGGATCGCGTCGCCCCACTCCCCGTAGATGTGAGTACGCCGGGCGCCCGCGATCGCGTCGGCGACGCGGGTGGCGGCGGCCAGGTCGATCGACGCGAGCGCGTTGCGCAGCGCGTTGGCCTGGGTGCTGGCCAGCACGTTGAGCACCTGCTCGGGCGGGTCGGCCGGGCCGATCGCGAGGCCGATGTCGCTGGCCCAGCCGGCTTCCAGGCCGCGGCCGACCTCCATCGCCAGCGCGGCCCGCAGCGCGGGATAGCCGGCGAAGCCGAGGTGGGTGGACAGCCTGGACACCGTCGCCGCCGAGGTCTGCGCGGCCTCGGCCAGCTTGGTGATCGACCCGCGCGCGACGTCGTCCGGGTTCGCCAGGATGTGCTCGGCGACCCGCAGCATCGCGCCGTTCAGCTCGGGCAGGGCCCGCTTCACCAGTTGCAGCGGGCTCGGTGTGTCAGCTCTGTCCACGTCGTTTCCCATTCCGCGGTCATCACGTATAGACGAACTGGGCACTGGCGACGCCGTCGGTGTCGCTGACGACGCGCACCCAGTGCGCGCTGAAGCCGGGCGGGAAGACGTGGGTGTGGATCGTGCCGGGCTCGACGGTGAACGACTCCGACGCACCGAACCGCCCGTGCCCGTGGAAGTCGATCTCGAGCGTCACGGTGATCGCAGTGTCGCCGAGGTTCTCCAGGTGCAGGCACTTGTTGTCGAAACCGGTCATCAGGTACGGATCCGATGGGACCCCGGCCTCGACCGGCGTCTCCCACCAGGGACCACCCCAGCCCGCGGGCTTGCCGAAGTTCCACAGGTCGTCGGTCTTGCCGAACCACAGCCCGGACTGCGGCTCGGCCGTCGTCGGGTTCAGCCCGTGGCTGGGCGACGCGTTGTCCGCGCCCGCCACGAACATGCCGCGCCAGGAGCAGAAGTCGCCGAGCACCCACAGGTGGGTCGAGATCGGCCGGACGCCCCAGATCCGGCCGCCGTACGCCCACGGCGACAGCTCGTAGAACATGCCGTGGTGGTCGAGCATCAGCCGCTCGTGCTCGACCTCGCGGATCCGCGGCCACTCGGTCTGCCACTTGTGGTCGAAGGTGTGCGACGCCTTCGGCAACCGGTAGCGCGTCCACTGCTGGTCGGCGTCGGTGAACACCTCGAGGATCGCCGAGGCCTGGTCCCAGCCGGAGGCGAAGATCGTGCCGCCGAACTCGTGCCGGCCGCCGATCGCGGTGAACGGCTTGCGGGCCAGGATCCGCCACGTGTGGCCGTCGTACTCGGCGAGCCGGCCGCGCGCCTGACGCCCGTCCCAGTCGGCTTCCTCGTACTCGTTGGAGCAGACCACCAGCCGGCCGAAGCTGGTGTAGCAGTCCTTGTAGTGCACCTTCATCTCGCCGTCGGTGCCGAGCTCGTCGTTGAGGTCGAAGACCTGGACGCACTCGTACGTCGTGAGGTCGAGCTCGAACACCTCGCCCTCCATCGCCAGCACGTAGACGTGGGTGTCGGGTTTGCTCAGGTGCCGCGAGGTCCCGCAGACCCGGTGCGGGGTCAGCGCGGGAATCGTGGTGATCTTGTGCTCACGGTCGATCACGTGCGGGCCGAGCACCAGCTGCGAGGTCGGGAAGTGCACGAACCGGTTGGTGTAGGTGCCGTCGACGCCGAGCGTCTCCGGCACGATCTCCATCGTCAGGTCCGGTTCGATCCGGCGCAGGCTGACCCCTGCTCCGCTGTGTGCCTTGTGCGAGTTGTAGTTCTGGACGTAGAGCTTCCCGTTCCACGGCATCAGCGAGCCGACGCCCAGCTCGCTGCGCGGCGGGCCGAAGTCGCCGACCTGCGCCAGCTCCGGGAAAACACCTGAGACGTTCACGACGACGTACTCCTTTACTTGATGCCCGTATGGGTCATCGCGGCGATGAAGCGGCGTTGCAGCAGGACGAACACCAGCAGGACCGGCACGATCGAGACCACCGAGGCGGCCATCGTCAGACCGGGCGCGATCGAGCCCTGCTCGTCGACGAAATCGGTCAGGCCGAGCGGCAGTGTGTAGTTCTCGGGGGTGCTGATCAGCACCAGCGGGGTTTCGTAGTCGTTCCAGGACCAGACGAACGCGAGGATGCCGAGCGCGCTGATCACCGGCGTGGCCAGCGGCAGGTAGATCCGGTGGAAGATCTGCCATTCGTTCGCGCCATCCATCCGGGCCGCCTCGGCGAACTCGGCCGGCTGGCTGACGAAGAACTGGCGCATCAGGAACGTGCCGAGCACGGTGAACATGCCGGGCAGGATCAGCGCCCACAGCGTGTCGTACAGGCCGAGCTTCTGGAAGTAGATGAACCGGGGCACCAGCAGCAGCTGGACCGGGATGATCGCCGTGGCCAGGTACACCAGGAACAGCTTGTCCCGGCCCTTGAACGACATCCGGGCGAACGCGTAACCGGCCATCGTCGCGGTCAGCAGCTCACCGGCGACCCTCAGGACGGCGACGAACACCGACCGGCCGAACGCCGGCAGCACCGAGGACTCGCCCACCAGCACGGTCTTGAAGTTGTCCCACTGGAACGGGTCGGGGATCCACTGCATCGGGATCTTGTACGCGTCCACGTCCGCCTTCAGCGCGGTCGACAGCATCCACGCGAACGGCGCGAGGAACACCAGCGCCAGGATCCACAACGGGATCCCCCAGTACCACTTGGCCGCCTTGCTAGTCATTGAGCGCCCTCCCTCGCTGGGCCCGCCAGGTCAGCAACGTCAGCACCAGGACGCCGGCGAAGGTCACCAGGCCGATCGCCGAGGCGTAGCCGAACCGGTAGAACTGGAAGCCGGTCTGGTACATGTAGTACGAGATCGTGGTGGTCGAGTCGCCCGGACCGCCGGCGGTGATCAGCGCGATCAGGCCGAAGCCCTGCGACGCCCCGATGATCAGCGTGACCAGCAGGAAGATGGTTGTCGGAAGCAACGATGGCCAGGTGATCGTGCGGAACTTCGCCCACCGCCCGGCGCCGTCGATGTCGGCCGCTTCGTACAACTGCTTCGGTGCGTCCTGCAACGCCGACAGGTAGATCAGCGAGCAGTAGCCGACGCCGCCCCAGACCGCCATCACGATCAGCGCGGGCAACGCCCAGTGCGACGAGGCGAACCAGCCGGGCTCGATCCCGAAGATCCCGAGCACCTGGTTGACCAGCCCGGCCCGCGGGTTCATCAGCATCAGCCAGGTCATCCCGATCGCGACCGTGTTGACGATGTAGGGCAGGAAGAAGATCGCCCGCAGGATCGCCCGACCGGGCAACGGACGGTTCAGGGCGATGCCGAGCGCCAGCCCCAGTACGACGGTCAGCGGCACGCTCACCCCGACGTACACCAGGGTCAGGCCGACGGCGTTCCAGAAGCCGGGGTCCTTGGCGATCGCGACGAAGTTGTCCAGACCGGCGAAGCTGATGCCGCTGAAGCCGGAGACCAGGTTCCAGTCGGTGAAGGCGAGCAGGACGACGCTGATCAGCGGGATCAGCGTGAACGCGACCACGCCGAGCAGGTTGGGGGCGACGAACAGGAAGCCGATCCAGCCGCGCGGGCTGATCCCGGGCGCCTTCTCGGTCCGGACCGCGGGCGCCGCGGCGACAGTGGCCGTGGTCATCACGAGCTCCTCTCGGTACGGGCGATCGCGGCGTCGGCCAGTCGCCGGACGTCACGGATCGCGGGGCCGGGGTCCTTCTCGCCCAGCCAGCACAGGTCGCGCTGCTGGCCGTAGGCGAGGTTGATCTCGGGGAAACCGGCCAGCCGGGTGTCGGTGGCCAGCTTCGGCTCGGTGCCGAGCACGACCCGGCGGAACGAGTCGACGTCGAAGTACTTGTCCGGCTCCTTGCCGAGCACGCCGGTGATCACCTGGTCGTCGGTGACGTTGCCGAGCGTCGGCAGCTTGCCGCCGGCCAGCATCGGGCCGGAGCCCTCGGTCAGCCAGAACTTCACGAACTCCCAGGCGGCGTCGGCCTTCGGGGACTTCGGGTTGACCATCACGAAGTTGTTGTACGAGCCGCCGTTCCAGTCGCCGCCGTCGACGGTCGGCGGCGGGGCGAAGGAGACCTTGAAGTCGTGCGGGTACTTCTTCGCGTCGTACAGGTAGCGCAGGTTGAACGGCGCGGTCGACCAGAGGTGGAACTCCTCGGTGAGGAACGAGTTCTGCTGGTAGGCGTCGAGGTGGCGGGCCAGCACCTCGCGCCAGGGAAAGGCGGACCCCTCGGCGATCATCTCCCGGCCGAGCCTGAACGCCTGCTCGAAGTGCGGATCGCCGAAGTTCGAGCGATCGCCGTCGTACCAGTAGTTGGGGCCGAGCTTGATCCGGGCGACATCGGGAATCGTGTAGCAGCCGTAGGTTCCCGCGGTGGTCAGCTTCCGGGCGGTCGCGCGGAACTGCTCGATCGTCCACGCGTGCGGCAACTCGACCCCGGCCCGCTCGCGCAACTTGTCGTTGAACAGCACGAAGTACGGCTCGCGCGCGGTGGCCAGCGCCTTGATCCGCCCGCCGTCGAGAAAGGCCCGCGGCTGGTCGGTGTCCAGGAACACCTTCAGATCGGGATCGGCCGCCACCCGGTCGGTCAGGTCCGCTGCCAGTCCGGACCCGGCCCGCAGCGCGAGGTTGGCCTGCGCGTAGGTGAAGTAGACGTCGATGTCGACCCCGCCCTGCAGCGCGGTGTCGAGCTTGAGATTGCCCCGGTCGTCGTTCACGAACCGGGTGTAGTTCACCCGGTACTGCGGGAACTTGCGCTGGAACGCGTCGACCACCTTCTGCGGCCCCGACGCCGCCGGCACCCCGCCCCAGACCTGCAGCACGTTCGACGTCGTACCGCTCCCGGACGAGCACCCGGGCACCACGGCAGCGGCCCCCACCGCCGCCATCCCGGCCAGAAACCCACGCCGGGACACCTCGTTCCGCATCCTCACACCGACCCCCTCGGGGTTAGCCGACCAGCTGAATTCTGCAAGACATTATCCAGATCGGATCGTTCTGCCAACCCTTCGTGCAAATCTTTTTCACGGGACAATCCGGCGACCCGGGTGGAAAAGTCGTGCTGAGGAGGAGGTGCAGCCGATGGCGAGAGGTCCGCGCACGCGGTCCGCCGGTCTGGGTTTCGCCCTGCTCGCGGCGGCGGCGTCCGGTGGATCCGGCCCGTTCGCCAAGGCGCTGGTGGGCGCCGGTGTGTCGCCGGAGCAAGCGGCGTGGATGCGGCTGGTGGGCGCGGCCGCGCTGCTGGTGCCGCTTGTCCTGGTGCTGCGTGGATCCGATGGGCTGCGCGCCACCCGGCTGGCTTGGCGGCCGCTGGTCGTCTACGGACTGATCGGAATCGCCGGCTGCCAGACGTTGTACTTCGTCGCCGCGAGCCGGTTGCCGGTCGGGGTGGCAGTGCTGCTGGAGTTCTGCGGACCGGTGCTGGTCGTCGGCTGGCTCAAGTTCGGACGCCGGATCGCGGTGGCCCGGCTGGCCGCTGTCGGCGTCGGGATCGCGCTGGCCGGGCTCGCGGTCGTGGTCGAGATCTGGTCCGGCGTGCGGCTCGACCTGATCGGGCTGCTGGCCGGGCTCGGCGCCGCGGCCTGTATGGCGACGTTCTTCCTGCTCATCGACCACCTGACCGGAGTCGCCGACCCGCTGGTGATGACGGCCGCCGGGACCACGGTCGGGGCGGTCGCGCTGACGGCGGTCGCCTCACCCTGGACGATTCCTTGGGACGTCGTGGGCCGCGCGGTCCCGTTCGGCGGACGGTCCGTGCCGGGCTGGTTCCTCGTGGCATGGCTCGTCGTGGTCTGCACGGTTGTCGCCTACCTCGCCGGTACGGCGGGAGTGCAGCGCCTCAGCGCAGCCGTCGCCGGAGCCGTCTCGTACGTCGAGGCGGTCGCGGCGACGCTGTTCGCCTGGGTGTTGCTGCACGAGGCGTTGCGCGCCAACCAGCTGGTCGGCGGAGCGATCGTGCTGGTCGGCGCCTACGTCGCCCAGTCGTCGATCAGAGCGAGCAGTTCACCAGCACGGGCTCGTTGACCAGGGTGATGCCGAAGGCGTGCTGGACCTGACCGCGGACGTGCGCGGCCAGCGCGAGCAACTCCTTCGCCGTCGCGCCGCCGCGGTTGGTCAGCGCGAGGGTGTGCTTGGACGACACCGCCGCGTTGCCGATCGCGAAGCCCTTGGAGACGCCGGCGTGCTCGATCAGCCAGGCGGCGCTGGTCTTCACGCGGCCGTCGGGCTGCGGCCACTGCGGCGCACCAGCCGGTACGTCGGCCGTCGCGTCGAGCAGCGGATTGGTGAAGAACGACCCCGCACTCCAGGTGTCGTGGTCGTTCTCGTCGAGCACCATGGCCTTGCTCCGGCGCAGCTCGAGCACGGCCTCGCGGACCGCCGTCATCGGCGCGCGCGCACCGGTCTCCACGCCGAGCACGCGCGCGAGTTCGGCGTACTCGATCGGGGCGGACAGGTCGCCGAGCTTCAGCTGGAAGGTGACCTCCAGGACGACGTACCGGCTGGGGTCGGCCTTGAAGCGGGAGGTCCGGTACGCGAAGCCGCAGTCGGCGGCGAAGATCGTGCGCAGCTTGTTGTCGGTCCGGTCCCAGACGCGGACCGCGGCGATCGACTCGGAGACCTCGTGGCCGTAGGCACCGACGTTCTGGACCGGGGTGGAGCCGGTCAGGCCGGGGATGCCGGACATCGACTCCAGCCCGACCCACTGCTCGGCGATCGCGCGCTGCACGACCGTGTCCCAGTCCTCGCCGGCCTGGATGTGAACCATCGCGCCGGAACAGGCGTCCGCGTCGACGCGGATCCCGCGGGTCGCGATCTTCACGACCATGCCGCGGAAGCCCTCGTCGCCGATCACCACGTTGCTGCCGCCGCTGAGCAGCAGCACCGGCTCCTTGGCGGCGTCCGCCGTCCGGACGACGTCGACCAGCTCGGCCTCGGTGGTCACCTCGACCAGCTTGTCGGCCGGTCCGCCGATCCGCAGGGTGGTCAGCTCCGCGAGCCGCAGATCAGTGGTCTGCTGGGTGTTCACTGGGCCCGCACGACCGCTCGCGCCCGGCCGAGGACCTTCTCCTCGCCGGCCAGCGCGGTGATGTCGAGCTCCGCGAGGCCGTCGGCGACCTTGTCGACCTTCGCGGAGAACGTCACCGTCGCGCCCTTGTCGTCGTCCGGTACGACAACCGGCTTGGTGAAGCGGACGCCGTACTCGACCAGGTCGGCCGGGTCGTCCAGCCAGTCGGTCACCACCCGGGCGGCCAGGGCCATCGTGAGCATGCCGTGCGCGATCACGCCGGGCAGGCCGAGCGCGGCCGCCATCCGGTCGCTCCAGTGGATCGGGTTGAAGTCACCGCCCGCACCGGCGTACCGGACCAGGTCCTCGCGGCGCACGGTGACGGTCAGCGACGGCAGCTCGAGACCTACCTCGACCTTCTTCATGCGTCCGCCCGGTTGTGCGAGACGGTCGCGGTCGAGGTGGCGAGCTGTTCGCCGTCGGCGCTGGTCAGGACGGTCTCGTACATGATCACCTCGACGTCACCTGCTTTGCGGACGGTGGTGATGGTCGCCGTGGCGGCCACCTCGTCGCCGGCCTTGATCGGCCGGACGTAGCTGAACTTCTGCGCGCCGTGCACGATCCGGTCCAGCCGCAGCCCGAGGTCCGGGTCGGCCAGCAGCAGATCGAGGGCGGGCGCGCTCAGCACGAACGCGAAGGTGGGCGGCGCGACGGCGTCGTCCCCCCGGTACGCCGGGTTGGGGTCGCCGATCGCTTCGGCGAACTCCCGGATCTTCTCCCGGCCGACCTGGTAGGTCTCGGCGGCCGTGTAGCTCCGGCCGACCATCGTGGCGTCGATCGTCATGTCCAGTAACCCTACTGGCAGGATGGGCAGCCGAGTGCCGCCACCCACTCCGCCGAGATCACTGGGGGATCTGAAGCAGGAAGGGCAGGACTGTGACGGCAGTGACCGCGTTGAGCCGGTACGCATCTCGCTACGCGCTCCGGATCGGAGAGCCGAGCGGTTCGCAGTGGTTGCGGGTCGACCACGTGCTCGAGCCGGACAGCCCCGAGCTGACCGAGCTGCTCAAACGCGACCACGACGCCAGTGGGCACACGTCGGCGCATGCGAACGCGCTCAGCCTGATGTCGTTCTACGCCGGTCGCGTCCCCGCGACGGCTCTGTTGCTCTGGGCGACGGAAGGCAGGGTGCTCGACGTCCGGCCGGAGAACGTCTGGGTCCGCCCGCACGACGGCCACGGCCTGGCCGAGGTCGCGATCCGCTCGGCCCGCTTCCTGCCCGGCGGCCTCCACACCCTGTACGACGTGGTGCTGACGCAGCACCTGCTCCCCCTCGCGGCCGAGCTGCACCGCCGTACGCGAGCCGGCGTTCGCCAGCTCCACGGCGGTGTCGCGGCCGGGTGCGCGATGGGCTTCTGCGCCGCGACCCGCGAGGAGGAGACGATCTCCCCCGGCTTCCTGCTCGAGCGCTGGCAGACCTTCGTCGCAAAGGCCCCCGGCGGCCTCGCGCGCCTCGGCGAGGTCAGCGAGGCGGCCGGCAAACTCGTCTACCTCCGCAACACGTGCTGTCTGTACTACACGAGCGAGAACGGCCGGGAGACGTTGTGCGGCTCCTGCTGCCTGACTCCGCGCGAGGACCGGCTGGCGGCGTACGAGGCGGGGCGGCCGATTCTCACGGTCTGATTGGGTTCAGCTCTCAGCGTCGCCCATCACGAGACCTTCGATCGTGTGCTTCTGGGTGATCGGGGTCAGCTCGTCCACCACCGGGCAGTGCAGGTGGTCGAGAACCACCGCCGGCAGCGTCTCCCGGTACGCCGAAGTGATCGCCAGGTCGTGGCGTTCGGCGTTGCAGGCGCCCGGGGCGTCCAGGCCGAGCACCAGCACCGGGCGGGACAGCTGCGAACGGTTCTCGGTGCCGCGGTGGATGGTCAACGCGGAGCGGATCGAGATGTCGCCCATCTGCGGGTACTTGCGAACGGCGAGCTCGCGGTACCGGTCGTACTCCGACTTCGGCGGGAACATCTCGTGCTCGAAGCCGTCCCCGTGCTCCCATTGCGTGCCCGGCGCGATTTCGAACGGGCCCATCTCGTCGGTGGTGTCGACCGTGGTCACGTTGATCGCCAGCGACGTGAGCCGCTGCTGGGTCTTGGTCTCCTCCGGCATCGGGAAGTCCCGGTGCCACGGCTGGTACTGCGCGCCCGGCAGCGGCACGTCGAACCCGACCTCGACGATCTCGTACTCCGGCCCCAGCACAGCCTCGGCGACACTCGTGATCCACGGATGCCCGGCCAGCTCGGCGAAGCCGCGCAGCTGCTCGGGATGGATCTCGACGTAGTACCGCTGCGGGCCACGCCCGACCGCTCCCCCGGGCCGAGCCAGCGCCTCCTGGAACGCGACGTCGACGTCCGCACCGAGCTGCTCCACCCACGCGCGCGAAAACGCGCCCTTGAACCCGACGATCCCGTCGGTGCGAATCTGCTCGACCGCCTCGTCGCGCTGCTCGTCGGTCAGCGGTTCCGGTGTGACCGCGGTGTCGTTGCCCATCCAGACCTCCCAGGTTTCTCCGCGCCAGTCTGACCGCCACGTCTACAACGATGCAATGCCTTGTGTCCGGACGATTTCGTTCGCCCACGTCCTGCCGAACCCCTGCTCGACCGACCGTGGTCACCGCGCGACGGTCCGCGCATTTCTGGGAGTAGGTCCCCCAGCAGCAAAGGAATATTCCTCGTCGACCAGACCTTCTCGAGGCGACCGAGCAGCAGTTCGACCAGCGAGTTGCCGCTGCGCTACGCCGTCGAGGTGCTCGCGCTCGAGGTGGGCCACCGGGGTGTGACGGTGAACACGATGCTGCCGACGGGGATCGAGGGCGCCGGCGTCTTCACCGACACCCCGGCCCACGACGATCCGATCCGGACCATGATCCCGCGCCCGATCGAGGGCCGGATGAGCCGGATCGAGGACGTCGCCGACGCGGCGGAGCACTTCTCGGGTCCGCTGGCGCACTGGGTCAGCGGGCAGACCCTGCTGATCAGCGGCGGCGCGCTGCAGCAGCTCGGCGGTCCGGGCGGAGTTCCGGGCCAACGCCCGAGCGCAGGCCCGGGTCCAGATCTGGGGCCGATTTCGGGCACAGCGAAAGGGCCGCTCTGGTGAACAGAGCGGCCCTCGCGCGAAGTCTGCTGAAGGTCAGCGGGTCTCGCGGTGGTCGGTGTGGTCGTTGCAACGAGCGCAGTACTTCTTCATCTCCAGGCGGTCCGGGTCGTTGCGCCGGTTCTTCTTGGTGATGTAGTTGCGCTCTTTGCAGACGGTGCACGCCAGCGTGATCTTCGGGCGGATGTCCGTTGACTTGGCCACTGCTGCCTCTTCTTCTCAGGAACACGCGTCACCGACGCACGCTCACTCATTGCCGTTTGGTGGGTAGCGGGGGCGGGAGTCGAACCCGCGACACCACGATTATGAGCCGTGTGCTCTAACCACCTGAGCTACCCCGCCAGAGAGTCCGTCACCCCACCCGGCGGACCGGGCGGGACAGCGATTCTCAGAGCCCCTTTACGGAATCGAACCGTAGACCTTCTCCTTACCATGGAGACGCTCTGCCGACTGAGCTAAAGGGGCGGGCCGAGGAGAGAGATTACACGGTCCCGGGCCTCGATGTGAAATCGAGGTTCGAAGCTGTGCTGCCCCCTCTGTCCGACCAGAGAATCATACCGGCTCCGGGGCAGTGCTTTTGACCATTTTCGGGTCCGGATCCGCGGCCCACCAGCGGCGCGCCAGCGGCCTTATAGCCGGTCCGCAGGCCAGGTATGCGCCAAGACGCGCGTGATCCCGGTCACTGCGATATTCAACTACTCACGGGTCACCCTCACGCTCGGCAGCGACAGCCGGGCAGAACCGCTTCACTGTCCGTAGCCGTTTTGGGCGTTCTGGTCGCGGTCCGCGTTTGAAGGCGTCGTGATCTCGTCGTTATGGTCGATGGGCCGCTGCGGGGTTCCGTGGCGGCGACTCGACTTGGAAGGCCCCTCCCTGTGTCCCCTCACCATGACGTGCCGGAAGCAGAACGGCCGGCACTTCGTCGCCTGGCTGCTCCCCGTCGGGTGGCCAAGCACCGTTCCGCCCGGCGAAGTCCGGCCCGCGGCATGCAGCTGGTCGGCCTGACGGCCGCCCTCGCCGCCGCGGCCGGTACGACCGCCGCAGGCCTCGCCGCCCCCTCCACCCAGGCCTCGGCCGGAACCTCCCTGAGCGCAGCCCAGGCCGAGGCGCTGACCACCGCCCGGGTCGACCGGCGTGACCTCGCCTCCCGCAACATGTCCCGCTTCGAGCTGTCGCTGTCCGCGACCCAGCAGGCCGCCGCCCAGGCGAAGGCGGCTCAGGTCGCCAAGGCCCGCGCCGCCCAGCTGGCCGCGAACGCGACGCTCACCCAGAAGCGTGCCGCCGCGCTGGCCGCCGCCAAGGCAGCCGCGCAGAAGAAGGCCGCCGCCGCGGCCAAGGCAGCCGCCGCCGCGAAGGCTGCGACTGCCGCGAAGGCCGCCGCTGCCGCCAAGGCCGCCGCAGCGGAGCGGGCCGAGGCGAAGGAGCGGGCCGCCGCCGCGCAGCGGGTCTCGCTGCCGACCACCGGGTACCACCTGACCGCACGGTTCGGTCAGGGCGGCAGCCGCTGGGCCAGCAACCACACCGGTCTCGACTTCGCCGCCCCGATCGGTACGCCGGTCCGCTCGGTCCTGTCCGGCGAGGTCATCCAGGCCGAGTTCGCCGGCGCCTACGGGCGTCAGGTGAAGGTCCGCCACGCCGACGGCACGGTCACGTCGTACGGGCACATGTCCGAGTTCACCGTGAGCGTCGGTGACCGGGTGAACGCCGGGACCCAGATCGGCTCGATCGGGATGTCCGGCAACACGACCGGTCCGCACGTGCACTTCGAGGTGCTGCTCGGCGGCTCCGACCAGATCAACCCGGAGCCGTGGCTGCGCGACCACGGGGTCAACCCGTAACGAAAGCTCAGAGAAACAAGGCCAGGTCGACCGCGTCGACGTACTGGCCGTCGATCAGGAACTCTCGTGGGTGGGTTCCTTCGACGACATAGCCGTGGCGCTCGTAGAGCCGCCGTGCGACGGTGTTCACACCGTGTACGTGCAGGGTGATCTTGCGAGCGCCACGGCGTTTTGCTTCGGCGGTGACGGCCTCCATCAGCACTGAGCCGATGCCCTGACCGCGCGCTTCGGGCGCGACCGCCAGTCCGTTGATCGACAGCACGCCGGCGCCTTCGGGGAACGGGTATTTGTCCTGCAGCCGGATGTAGCCGACCAATCGGCCGGCGAGCTCGGCCACCAGGAACGCGTCCGGGCCGTAGCGCTCGGCGAAGAACGTCGTACGGTCCCCCGCTGTCAGCGAGGGGAACCCGGAGGTGGCGTCCCAGGCGGTCAGCTCGATCTCGAGCAGGGCGGCTTCGTCGGAGGCGACCGCGCGGCGGACGGTCACGCTGTTGTCACTCACCCCTCCATCTTCACCCTGCCGTCAGGTCACCAGCTACAGCTTTGCCGCCGGGAGCTCAGCGGTGACGGTGAGGCCACCGGTCGGATTGGGCGTGAGCGTGAGCCGGCCGTGGTGCGTCGCGACGATCCGGTCTACCAAGGCGAGACCGAGGCCGTGGCTGCCGGTGTGGCGCCCTGTGGTCTTGGCGAACGGCTCGGTCAGCGTGCCGGCCTGCTGCGGCGTGACGACGGGACCGGTGTTGGCGACGACGAGCCGGTGGTCGCGGGTGCTGACGGACAGCGTTCCGCCGGGACCGGTGTTGTGCCGGATCCCGTTCTGGCCGAGATTCGTGACCAGCTGGTGCACCAGCACTTCGTTGCCCATGACAAGGGTTTCCTCGAGGTCAGCGGTCACGGTGATGCCCGCGGACGCCGCCTCGGCGCGCAGCTCGTCGACCGCCTGCCGGGCAGTGGTGGCCAGGTCGAGCGGGTCCAGCTCGACAGCGCGGTTGTCCACCGAGGCCAGGGTAAGCAGCGCCTCGACCAGATCGATGCCGCGCTGATTGGTCTCCTGCAGGCGCCGGGCCAGCTCGCGCACGTCCTGGTGCTCGGGGTCCGCGATCGCAACCTCCAGCATCGTTTTCATCACCGCATGCGGGGTGCGCAGCTCGTGCGAGGCGTTCGCCGCGAACCGCCGATACTGCTCGAACGAGCGCTGCAACCGGTCCAGCATCTCGTCGAACGTGTCGGACAGATCGGTGAACTCGTCCTTGATCCCGGTCAGCCCGATCCGGTGGTCGAGCGATCCTTCGGCGGCCCGGCGCGCGGCCAGGGTGATCTCCTGCAGCGGACGCAGCATCCGGCCGGCCAGATACCACCCGCCGGCCATGCCGACGATCGCGAGAAACACCAGCGCGTACGCCGACAGCGTGACGATCGTGTCGAGCAGTTCGCCACGGGTCGGGACCGGTGTCTGGTCGCGCGGGTTGGCGGCGGTCAGCGGGTAGTTCGGGACGTAGCGCATCACGCCGTAGATGACCACCGCCACCACCGCGCCGGCGATGACCAGGAGGCCGGCGTAGCTGAGGGTCATCCGCAGCCGAACGGTCAATCGCGGCCGCCACGTGACCAACGGTTCCGGCGTACTCATGGTTCGCCGATGCGGTAGCCCACGCCGGGCACGGTATGGATGACCCAGGGATCGCCGAGGCGTTTGCGCAGGGCGGAGATGGTGATCCGGACCGAGTTGCTGAACGGGTCGGCGTTTTCGTCCCAGGCCTTCTCCAGCAGGGTTTCCGCGCTGATCACTCCACCTCGCGCGGCGACCAGGATCTCCAGCACCGAGAACTGCTTGCGGGTCAGCTTCACGTACCGGCCGAACCGGTACACCTCACGGCGGAACGGGTCGAGCCGCACCCCGGCGTACTCCAGGACGGTGGGTGCCGACTCGGCCGGCCGCCGGGCCAGCGCACGCAACCGGACCACCAGCTCGCGCAGCTCGAACGGTTTGGTCAGGTAGTCGTCGGCGCCGAGCTCGAACCCCGCGACCTTGTCGTCGAGATCACCGGCCGCGGTCAGCATCAGGATCCGGCACGGCAGGCCCTGTGCGACGATCCGGCGGCAGACCTCGTCGCCGTTCGGGCCGGGGATGTCGCGGTCCAGCACCACCACGTCGTAGGCGTTCACACTCACCGACTCCAGCGCCGCGTCGCCGTCGAACGCGAGGTCCGCCGCGATCGCCTCCAGCCGCAGACCGGCCCGGATCGCCTCGGCGAGATAGACCTCGTCCTCCACGACCAGCACCCGCATACCGTCCATTGAAGCAGACGGCGGATATCGAAAACGTAATCAAAAACGTTGACGCCACGGCAACACGCGGCCGGGTGGACTGGTGACCATGATCGCTGACGAACTTGTTGCCACCCGCAAGAAAGAGCGCCGGTTGACGGTGTTCACCGGGCTCGCCGTGGTGGTCGCCGTCGTCGCCTTCACCGCGGCGGCGTGCGGTGCGCTGAACGAGGGGCAGGATTCGGCACCGGTGACCTCGGAATCCTCGGCCGGTACGCCGAGCAACCGCACGCAGGACGACACCGACGACCACGGCGGCCCGGCGAACGCCGCGGACGGCGTACTGCCGGACAACGCGTCGCCGTTCGACACGTCGCTGCCCGGGATCGCGAAGCTCGATCCGGCGCTGCTGAAGGCCGTCCAGCAGGCGGCGAAAGCGATGGAGGCCGACGACATCAAGCTGCACGTGACCACCGGTTGGCGCAGCAAGGCCTACCAGCGGCAACTGCTCGAGCAAGGCATCAAGAAGTACGGCAGCCTGGCGAAGGCGCGGGAGTTCGTCTCGACGCCGGAGGAGTCGCACCACGTCACCGGGAACGCCGTCGACATCGGCCCGACCGACGCGGACGACTGGCTGATCCGCAAGGGCTCCCGCTTCGGCCTGTGCCAGACGCTGGCGAACGAGATGTGGCACTTCGAGCTGATCGTGAAGCCGGGCGAGGACTGCCCGCCGCCCAAGGCCTCGGCGAACAGCTAGCGCGTTTCCTGCGGCGGATCGTCGCCGGTGGCAAGGGATCGCTGGGCCCAGGCGACGTCGTGCCAGGCGTTGTTCTTCCAGCCGATCCTGCGATAGGTGCCGACCGGTTCGAATCCGAGCGCGGCGTGCAGGCCGACGCTGGCGTCGTTCGGCAGGGTCATCCCGGCGATCGCGGTCCGGAAACCGCGGTCGATCAGCCGGTCGAACAGCGCCTCGTACAGCGCGCGCCCTCCCCCGGTACGCCGCCGCCCGAGCTCCAGGTAGATGCTCACCTCGCACGACCACCGGTACGCCGCCCGCTCCTTCATCGGCCCGGCGTACGCGTAACCGACGATCCGGCCGGCGTCCTCCAGCACCAGCCAGGCGTGCCGCCGCTGCGCGGACCGGATCCGCTCGGCCATCGCCTCCACCGTCGGTGGCTCCACCTCGAAGGTGATCGCGGTGTCCCGCACGTACGGCGTGTAGATCGCCGCGCAGGCCGCCGCATCCGCCTCGGCGACGGCGTCCCGGATCACCCGCTGCTCAGTCAACGACATGTCACCATAGTAGCCGCATCGGCCGCTATAGTGGCAAGCATGGATCAGCTCTCCGCCTCGCTCGCCGCGACCCTGCAGGCCGCCCGGCACGACCGCGACCTGTCGGTGAACGCGCTGGCCGAGCGCTCCGGGGTCTCGCGGGCGATGATCGGCAAGATCGAGCGCGGCGAGGCCCAGCCGACCGCCGTACTGCTGGGACGTCTGTCCGGTGCGCTCGGCATGACGTTGTCCGAGCTGGTCGCCCGGGCCGAGCAGGCCGAGGGCGACGAAGGCCGCGTACGCCGGTCCGCCGACCAGCCGGTTTGGAGTGACCCCGCGACCGGATATCGGCGCCGTGCCGTGTCCCCCGCGACGGAAAGCCCGCTGGAACTGGTCGAGGTGGAGCTCCCGCCGGGCGCGTCGATCTCGTACCCGGCCGACGCGTACATCTTCAAGACCCAGCAGCTGTGGATTCTCAGCGGCCGGCTCCGCTTCCACGAGGGCGACCTGGTGCACGACCTCGACGCCGGCGACTGCCTGGAACTCGGCGCCCCGGCGCCGACCACGTTCCACAACCCCGCGACCACCGTCTGCCGTTACGTCGTCGCACTGGTCAAGACACGTTCCTGAGCACGGCCCGGCCGTGGTTGAGTACGTGCATGGAGGTTTCACCGCTGGTCTGGACCCTGACCATTGCCGGCATCCTGGGGCTGCTTGCCTTCGACTACTTCTTCCACGTCCGCCGCGCGCACGTACCGCAGCTGCGCGAGGCCGCGCTCTGGTCCAGCGTGTACGTCGGGCTCGCGCTGCTGTTCGGCGTCGGCACGCTCGTCTTCGGCGGGACGGCGATGGGCTCGGAGTACTTCGCCGGCTACGTCACCGAGAAGGCCCTGTCGGTTGACAACCTGTTCGTGTTCCTGATCATCATGACCAGCTTCCGGGTGCCGCGGGAGGACCAGCAGAAGGTGCTGCTGTTCGGCATCATGTTCTCGCTGGTCGCGCGGACCGGGTTCATCCTGCTCGGCTCGGCGCTGATCAACACCTTCGCCTGGGTGTTCTACCTGTTCGGCCTGACCCTGCTGATCACCGCGGGCAACATGCTGCGGCCGTCCACCGAGGAGTCGCACTCGGCGCAGAACGTGGTGGTCCGGCTGAGCCGGCGGTTGTTCCCGACCACCGAGAACTACGACGGCGACAAGCTGTTCACCGTCGTCGACGGCCGCCGCGCGATGACCCCGATGCTGCTGGTGATGGTCGCGATCGGCGGCACCGACCTGATGTTCGCGCTCGACTCGATCCCGGCGATCTTCGGCCTCACCCAGAACGTCTTCGTGGTGTTCACCGCGACCGCGTTCAGCCTGCTCGGCCTGCGCCAGCTGTACTTCCTGCTCGACGGCCTGCTGGACCGGCTGATCTACCTGTCCTTCGGCCTGGCCGCGATCCTCGGCTTCATCGGCGTCAAGCTGGTGCTGCACGCCCTGCACGAGAACAACGTGCCGTTCATCAACGACGGCGAACACATCGAGGTCGCCGAGATCAGCACCGGCCTCTCCCTCACGGTCATCCTCGCCGTCCTGGTCGTCACCGTCCTCGCGTCCCTGCTCAGCACCCGCGGCCGCACCCAGACCGCGATGGCCAACGCCCGCCGCGACGCCACGGCGTACCTGGACTCGGAGTACACCAAGGACCCGGTCGAGCGCGAGCGGATCTACCGCCGCCTGATCGAGTCCCGCGACCACATCGTCAAGCTCGGCCCGAAGGCGAAGCAGATCGTCAAGAACGAGCCGGAACTGCTGGAACTGTGCGGGCGCGCGGCGCTGAGCCACGACGCGGCGATCGCCAGTGGGCGGCATCCGGGTGACGATGTGATGGGGCCGGACCCGGCGCCGCTTTCTGGTTCTTGAGGTCTGTCGGTCCCCACGCGGGCGCCTCTGCTCGCTGGCGCTCGCACGGTGCCGGCTCCCGCCCACCCCTTTCGTGGGTGCGCGCTGCCGCGCTCATCGACTGCAGGTGATTTGTCGTAGGGCCTGTTCGATTCCTGCACGACTGACGCCGGTGCCCACCCACGCGGGCGCCTTAGCTCGCTGGCGCTCGCACGGTGCCGGCTCCCGCCCTTGTTCGAGGGGCGGGCTAGCGCCCGGTTGTGCGTGCTATCGCACGTGGCGCGCGTGCTTCGCCCCTTCGGTGCGCGCTGCCGCGCTGATCGACGACAGGTGATCCCGGGAACCCGATGGAGGCGTTGCCCTCGGGCGCCTGGGCGTACGGGCTGTTCGACGGCATGATCGACCTGCGAGTCTGTTGCGCGTTGATCGCGCGTGCTTCTCGCGTGGTTCGGGCGTGCTTCTCGCGCTTCACCCGCAGAATGCTCTCTCTACCGCGTTCCCCCGGACGGCCTGCGCCGAGCTCGCACCACGAACTGCTCCGGGAACGTCCACTCGAACCGCACCGCCGCCAAGCGCACCAGCGTCGTCACCACCAAGCAGACAACCCCCGCGATCGGGATCGGCGTACCGAGCTCCGCGAGCAGGACCAGCACTCCCGTGCCGGCGCCCGCTGCCACGGCGTACAGGGTGCCCACGTGCAGGAACGAGAACGACAGCCCCAGCATCACGTCGCGCAGCATCCCGCCGCCGATGGCTCCGATGACGCCGACCAGCACGGCCCCGGCCACGCCGACGCCGAGGGACAGTGCCTTCGACGCGCCGATGGCTCCGAACAGGCCCATCACGATGGCGTCGAGCAGCACCGTGATGAGCCAGTCGGCTCGTGCGAGCACGGGTTGCAGCGCCATGCCGAGGATTGCCGCGGCACCGGCCACGATCAGGTACCAGTTGCTCCACACCACGACTGGCGGCTGATTGAGCACGAGGTCGCGGAGCAGGCTTCCTCCCAGTGAGACGGCTAGTCCGATCGCGATGACTCCGAGTACGTCGATGCGGCGGGACTTGAAGCCTGCCGCGAAGAGCGCGCCTTGGAGGCCGCCGAGGCCGGCGGCCAGGAGTTCGATCCAGAGCGTCACCTGGAACGGGGTGATCGACATGGCATCCCTCCGGACGGTTGGGCCGGCGCGCGATCGGCGCGGGCCGGCGCAACGTGACGAGCGGCTCAGCGGACCAACGATCGGCGCGGGCGCCGCCTCGGCCTGAGCCCGATGCTCGTCGGCCCGCACCGGCCCCTAGGTGTCGACTCGCCGGCCCAACGTCGACAGCAGCTCAGCAGCTCAGCGACCGGCGGCCGACGCGGTCTTCGCGGCCTCGTCGATGGTGTCGGCGACGACGCCGGCCTGTGTCATGAAGACGGCGTGGCTGGCGGACACGTTGGTGATCTTCGCGCCGCTGCGGGTCGCCATGTGCTGCAGCATGGCCTGGTCGAAGGCCTTGTCCTCTGTGGCGATGACGGCCCAGGTGGGCTTGTCCCGCCAGGCGGCGTTCTTCACCGCCGCGCCGAAGGCCGACATGTTGATCGGGACCTGCGAGTCCCGCAGGAACGCGGCCTCCTCGTCGCTGGCGTCGTGGGCGAATCCGGCCTTGAACTTGTCGTGGTTGAGGAAACCGAAGCCGTCCTCGCCGACGTCGATCACGAACTCCGGCGTCGCCGCGAAGCCTTCGTACTGCTGGCTCGTGGTCTCGCCGGCGTCGGGCGCCAGCGCGGAGACGTAGACCAGACCGGCCACGTTCGGGTGGACTCCGGCCTCGGTGATCACCGTGCCGCCCCAGGAGTGGGCGACGAGGATCGTGGGGCCGTCCTGCCGGTCCAGCACCCGGGTGGTGGCTGCGACGTCGTCCTCGAACGAGGTCAGCGGGTTCTGCACGATCGTCACCTGGTAGCCGCGCGCGGTCAGGTGGTCGTACACACCCCGCCAGCCCGAGCCGTCGGCGAACGCGCCGTGCACCAGTACGACGTTCTTGATCTCCTGGTCGGTGCTCATGCTCTGGTCTCCCTCCCCGCACGGGAGGTCCCGAGCGGCTGCTGTGAAGAGCGGCGTCCGCCGTCTCTGATATGCAATATATTGCACTCTCGAGGGCGACACAAGAGGCGCCCAGGTTTCGTGGATGGCAGCTGATGTGTGCAATATGTTGCAATGCCGATCCCTCAGGGCAGTCCAGCCGTAGACCGCACCCTTCTGCGCGACGACGTCTACCGCCGCCTGCGCGACGCGATCGTCGACGGTACGTTCCGGCCGGGTGAGCAACTCAAGGACGGCGAGCTCGCCGAATGGCTCGGGGTCAGCCGGACCCCAGTGCGCGAAGCGCTGCTGCGCCTCGGGGCGAGCGGACTGGTCGTGGCGTTGCCGGGCCGATCCACAACGGTCAGTGCCATCGACGTCCAGGTGGTGCGGGACGCGAAGGACGTCGTCGCCGCGATGCACGAGTTGGCGGTACGCCAGGTGACGGGGCGGATCAGTGCGCAGGACGTGGAACGGATGCGCGACGCGAACCGCCGCTTCGCCGCGGCGGTGGCGTCGGGCGACGTGAGCGCCGCCCTGGACGCGGACGAGGAACTGCACCGAATCCCAGTGGTTGCGCTCGGCAATCAGGCTCTCGAAGCGGTGATCGAGCGCTTCGACCCCCTGATCCGTCGCGCGGAGCGGTTGCGCTTCGGCGTCGACGGCCGAGTGTCGGTCGGCCGGCACGAGCAGCTGATCGACCTCATCGAGGCCGGCGACGCGGAAGGCGCCGCAGCGGTGGCGTTCGACATCTGGCACAGCCTGTCCGTCGAGGAGAACGCCGAAGCCGAGGCCTGACCAGCCGTTCGATGGTTGCGACGGCGCGGATCTCGCGCGGCGGCGCCGTCAGGAACTCTGCTGCGACCTCTTCGCCGTACGGGCCCGGTACGCCGCGACCGTCGTACGGCTGGCGCAGGCGTTGGAGCAGAACCGGCGTGTTCGGTTCCGGGACTGGTCCATGAAGTAGTTGCCGCAGCCCGCCGCGGCGCACCGTCCCAGCGTGACGGCCGGATCCCCGGCCGCGACCAAGGCCAGCTGAGCGGCGATCACTTGGCCGGCCCAGCGTTCGGCCGGGGTGCCGTTGCGGCTGTAGTGGACGTGCCAGCCGAGGCCGTCGTGATCGGTCAGGTGCATGTCCGGCGTGTAGTCGCGCAACAGGCGATGCACGGCGTCGGGTTTGGCACCGTCGACCAACTGCGCCAGGGCCGCGCGGACGACGTCCGGGAGCTCGCCGTAGTCGCCGTTCGGCGGAGCTGCGATCTCGTGCTCCGCGAAAAACGCCGCGACCAGCTCTCCGTACGGGTCCAGGGTGCCGGTGTTGGCCAGCTCGACGGCGAGCCGGGTCACGTTCCCAATGTAGTCACCGTATTGCACTTGACCCCCTACATCACCGCTGCTTACCGTAGGCGTCATGTTAGCCGACGCCACCTACGTGGCCCGCCGCCTGTTCCTGCTCGGCGAATGGGACGCCGCGCTCGATGTCCTGGGCCCGGACCGTGATCCCGAACTGCGGGCGGAGATCGCCGTCGACCGCTGGTTCTTCCGCATCGAGGGCCACGAGGAGGCTGGGAAGGCGGTCGCGGCACTCGACCCCGACTCGTGGACGGCACACCTGCTGACAGGCCGCCTCGCGTACAGCCGCCTGCAGTTCCAGCGCGATCCGCGCCCCGACGATCGCGCCGTGGCCGAGGCCCACTACCTGGCGGCCGTCGAGTGCGGCGACGAGCTACAGCGCGGCTGGGCCGAATATCACTGGGGCGTCCTGCTGGACAACGTGGACGACGACGCGGCCGGCGCGCTCGCGCGGTACGAGACGGCTCTCGAGATCGCGACGAAGTTCGGCGACGGCTTCTTCGAGTCCTACATCATCCGGCACCTCGCACATTTCAAGGAGCCAACCGAGCGGATCGCACTGCTGCGCCGATCGCTCCACCTGCGAGCCGCCCTCGGCGCCCGCCCGCAGACGATCGCCGCACAGGCCGTCCTGGCCGAGGACCTGCCGGAGAACGACCCTGATCGCGCCGAGCTCATCCGGACTTTTCGCCCGGGCGCGGAAGAGCTGCGCATCGGGTGGCTTGTGTCCCAGAACTGACCGGCGGGCTGGAGCGGAGCGCGGAGCGCGGTGCGCGGGGCGCGGTGCGCGGAGTGCGGTGCGCGGGGCGCGGGGCCGCGGGGCGCGGAGTGCGGAGTGCGGTACGCGGTGCGCGGGTCGCCGGGGACGGGGAGCGGGAGCGGGAGCGGGAGCGACGAGGATCGGGTAGTCGCCGCGTAGTAAGAGGTCTTCCGTCACATCAGCCCGCGCCTGAGCGGCAGCACGTTCTTCAACAGAACGCGCGCACCGATGCGTCAGCGCACGTTCGCGCGGCAGCGCGCTATTCAGCGCGGCAGCGCGCACCTGCCCGTCAGCGCGTACTCCTGCGCGGCAGCGCGCACTCGGAGGAGCCAGTTCCTCAGCGCGGCAGCGCGCAAAGCGAAGCGGGCGCCAGCATGCGCACTCCTGACCGGGCGGGCGGGAGCGGCGCATAGCACGCGACGAAGGAGCGGGCGTAGCCGCCGCGTGGGGGAAAGAACCCGCCTACCCCTTCACAGCCCCCGAAGCCAGACCGGACACGTAGAACCGCTGCAATCCGACGTACAAGACCACGCACGGAATCATCGCGATCACCGACCCCGCGACGAGCGAGCCGAAGTTCACCTCGCCGTACGCGCCGGCTTGCACGTTCACCAAGGCGACCGGGAGCGTGTAGAGCTCGTCCTTGGTGAGGAACGTGAGCGCACCGAGGAACTCCGTCCACGCCGCCAAGAAGGCGTACAGCGCGACGGTCGCCGCGCCCGGCGTGACCAGCGGGCGCAGCACCGAGCCGATCATCCGGAGCGTCCCACAGCCGTCGACATGGGCGGAGTCCTCCAGCTCAGGAGGCACCGAGGAGAACGAGTTGCGCATGACGAAGACGCCGAAGGGCAGATTGACCGTTGTGTAGAACAGCACGAGTCCGAGCAGGCTGTCGGTCAGCCTGAGCACGTTGAGCTGCAGGTAGAGCGGGGTCAGGATCGCCTGGAACGGGATCATCATCGACACCACCACCAGCGCGAACAACAGCGGCCCGGAGCGGAAGCGGAACTTGGCGAAGCCGTAGCCGGCCAGCGTCGCCAGCAGCGCGGTCAGTACGGCGGTGCTGATGGCAACGACCAGGCTGTTGCCGACAGCCCGCAACAGGTTGCCCGGTCCCTCGATCAGCGTGCGGAAGTTGTCCCAGGTGAGGTGGAAGAACGTGCTGCGGTCCGGCGCGGCGACGATCACGTCGTTCGGCTGGACCGAGCGGAACAGGGCCCACAGCAACGGAATCGCGAAGACCAGGAACGCGCCGGTTCCGCCGACCACGTAGAAGACGTTTTTCAGCCGCATCTCAGTCCCTCTCCCGGAGCAGCCAGAACTGCGCCGCGGTGACCAGGCCGACCACGACCACCAGCACGATCGACAGCGCGGTGGCGGCGCCGAGCTGGAGCTGTACGAAGGCGCGGTTGTAGATGTACTGGACCACCGTGGTGGTGTCGGTGCCCGGACCGCCACGGGTCAGGATGTAGAACTGAGTGAACGCGAGCAGCGAGCCGACCACCGAGATGATGACGGCCATCGCGATCGTGCGGCGCAGCACCGGGATGGTGATCTCGCGCTCCTGCTGCCACCAGGTCGCGCCGTCCAGCTCCGACGACTCGTAGAACTCCCGCGGGATGGCCTGCATGCCGGCCATCAGCAGCATCATCGTCAGCCCGGACACTCCCCAGATCACCAGCACGCAGATCAGGCCGGTCGCCAGCGGGCCGTCGACCAGCCAGGCCGTCGTACCGTCGGTGATGCCGAGGCCGCGGAGCAGGATGTTGATCGCGCCGCTGTCCGGCTGTGCCTCCAGCACGGTGACGAAGCTGAGCGTGGACAAACCCACCACGAACGGAAGGAAGAAGACCGTGCGCAGCAGCGTCGAACCGCGGCGCTTGCGGCGGACCAGGACGGCCAGGGCGTAGCCGAGCACGAGGATCGGGATGGTCACGATCGCCGTGTAGAGCAGCGTGTAGAGCACGGACTTGGCGAAAGCGGCGTCGGAGACGATCGCGGTGTAGTTCTTCACGCCGCTGAACTTCACCTCGCCGATCAGCGGCCAGTTGGTCAGTGAGATGACCGCCGCGAAGGCGAGCGGTACCAGCACGAACACCGCCACGAACAGCACCGCCGGCGTGACCAGCAGCAGACCGGTCCGGGGCGGATGGGTCAGCGACGCGCGGCTCATGCCTGCCCCTGCGCAAGGATCCGGTCGAACGACTCCTGGGCTTCGGTCATCGCGGCCTCCAACTCGCCGTCGAACACGGCCCGGCGGAACATCTGCAGCCAGGGCCCGTCCGGCTGGTTGTAGAGCAGGTTGTACGACAGGGTGGTCGGCGCGTACCCCTCCTCGATCCGCTCCAGCGGCAGCGTGGCAAGCGGGTACTTCTTCGCGAACGCCGGCGTCGCGACGTCCGACCGGACCGGCGTGTAGCCACCGGCGGGCAGGTCGGTCTGCTGCGGCAGGTCCAGCGCGAACCGGACGAACTCCCAGGCACCCGACGGATTCTGGGCACCCCGCGGGATGCACATGTTGTCGCCGCCGTCGAAGAACGCGGAACCACCGTCCGGTCCGGACAGCAGCCGAGGCGTCACCTTGGCGTGGAAGCCGGCGTCCGACGCCGACACCACGACGCTGTAGTTGGACGGGAAGATGCCGACCTGGCCGGCCCGGAAGTCGCTGCCCCAGCGCGACGCGTCGTCGGAGAAGTTTGCCCTGGGCACCAAACCGTCGACCCAGAGCTGCCGGTGCAGCTCGAGCATCCGCCGGACCACGTCGTTGCCGGCGATGTTGCCCTCCTGCTGCCCGACCTCGCCGCGGATCAGGTCGGTGTCGGCGGCCCAGATCATCGGCTGGACGACGAACCCGAGCGCGCCCGGACTGTTGCCCGGGAAGCTCCAGGCGTAGACGTCGTCGCCGAGCTTGCGCAGCCGGCGCGCGGCGGCGAGCAGTTCGTCGTACGACGTGATCGCCTGATCGGGGTCGACGTCCGCGCGGTCGCAGAGCTCGGTGTTGAACCAGAACATCGAGTTGTCGGCCAGGTACGGCACGCCGTACGCGCGACCGGCCCGGGTCGCCAGGCGGAGATGCCCTGGGCTCAGCTTGTCGTGGAAGTCGAGCGCCTGCACGGCCGCGGTGAGGTCGGTGAAGGCGTCGCGGTAGATGAACAGCATCGAGTTGATGTCGTCGATGTCGACCAGGTCGGGCACGCTGCGCCCCCGGATCGCGGTCGCCAGCTTCGTCACGTACTGCGCGTCGAGCACCGGGGTCAGCTCGACGGTCAGCCGGTCCTGGGACGCGTTGAACTTCTCCACCAGGCTGGTCAGGCCGGACTGGGTCGCGGCCCGGCACCAGACCCTGACCGTCCCGGTGGCGCCCGTGCCGAAGCCGGGCGCCGACACGTCCGGCTCAGGCAGGACCGAACTGCAGCCCGAGACACCGGCGAGCGCGATCGCCGTACCGAGGAACCTCCGTCGGGTCAGCATGGTCAGTCACGCGGCAGCCAGACCCGCATGGCACCGATCTCCCGGTTGGCCCACGCGTAGTACGGGATCGCCGCGATCTCCACCTCGTCGTCGACGCGGCCCCGGGTCGTGAGGACCGTGACGCCGTCGAGCAGGCTGGGATCGTGGCGCGGGGTGATCGGCGCGTCGAGCAGGTGAAGGTCGTCCACGTTCGCCTGCTGGTCGGTCTGCTCGACGGCGTAGACGAGTGGGCCGCGTTCGATCGCCACGCAGCCGCGGACGGCGTCGACGCGTGAGTGGGCGGTGACCGTACGCGGAGTCAGCGGGAGTTGCAGGTCGACGGTGTCGCCGGGCGACCAGGTCTGGTCCAGCCGGGCGTACTGACCGGCGTCGACGGGTTTGCCGTTGACCGTCGCGCCCTCGGCCCACGCGGGGATGCGGAGCTCGAGAGACCAGTTGGTTTCCGGCGCCTTGGCGACAGTGATCCGGATCGCACCGTCCCAGGGGTAGTCGGTCTCGACGCGCAGTTCGACGGTGTCGGTGGCGATCGTGCTCTCGGCGTACTGGTGGAGCTGGATCGCGGTGTCCGACGTGGTGGCGAGATAGCCGTCGAGGCTGGCGAGGGTGCGCATGATGTTGGGCGGGCAACAGGCGCAGTCGAACCAGCCGCGGCGGCCGTGCGCCGGGCTGCGGTTGCCGTCGGGGTGCGCGTTTCCCCTGAGCTGCAAGGGGTTCACGTAGAAGTACTCGCTGCCCTTCAGCGAAACGCCGGCGAGGAAGCCGTTGTAGAGCATGCGCTCGGTCGCGTCGGCGTAGAAGGCGTTGCCGGTGGCCAGCAGCATCCGGTGCGCCCACTGGACGCCGCCGATCGCCGCGCAGGTCTCGGCGTACGCGCGATCCGGCGGCAGCTCGTGCTCGTCGCCGAAGGCCTCGCCCTCCCAGCGCGCGCCGAGGCCGCCGGTTACGTAGGTCTTCGTCGACCACATGTGGGCGAACTGTCCTTCGAGCGCTTCGAGCAGCGCGGTGTCGCCGGTCTCGACGGCGACGTCCGTCGCGCCGGCCGCCAGGTACACCGCGCGCACGGCGTGACCCTCGACCGTCGTCGCCTCGCGCACCGGCCGGCGGTCGGAGAAGTACGTCGGTTCGTGCCCGTGATCGGCGATGATGCCGTGGCCGCGCGCCTCGACGAACCAGCGCGCGAGGTCCAGGTACGCCGTCGTCCCGGTCTCGCGGTAGAGCTCGACCAGCGCCATCTCGATCACCGGGTGACCGTCGACGTCGCGGAGCTTGCCGTCCTCCGGTTCGCCGAAGGTCGCGACCAGGTGATCGGCGAGCTTGATCGCGACCTCGAGCAGACCGCGGTCGCCGGTGCAGCGCACCTGCGCGACGGCGGCCTGGATCAAGTGGCCGGCGCAGTAGTGCTCGTGGCTCCAGACGAGCTGCTGGTAGCGGCCCTCGTCGCCCTCACGCAACTGGACGACGGAGTCGAGGTAGCCGTCCTCGCGCTGTGCGGCGGCGACGACCGCGGTCAACTCGCGCTGGCGGCGCAACAGGTCCTCGGACGGGTTGCGGCCGTACTCCCAGGCGACGGCCTCCAGCCACTTGTAGACGTCGGAGTCGGCGAACACCGGACCGATCGCCTCGCCCGCACCGATCCCGGCGGCGAGACGGAGGTTGTGCAGGTTGCCGGCTGCTTCCAGCTGGTCCTGACCGGCCGGAATGGCGGCGTCCGCGTTGCGCTGCTGGCGTGGGGACCAGAAGCCGCCGGAGATCCGGGCGCGGCCCAGACCGATCGGCCGCAGTCGGCCGCGGGTGGTGGCGGCTGGTGAAAGGTCCGGGACGGTGGGCATCTGGCGGCTCCTCGCGGAAACAAACGGAACACGTTTTCCTTGAACTTAGGGACCTTTTCACGGCTGGTCAAGAGGGTAGTGGTCGCCGATGCGGCTACCATGCTGGAAACTTCGGAAATGCTGGGAGGACGCCGATGCCGTCACCGAGACCGGCGGTGCCGCGGATCACCGACGTCGCCGCCCTGGCCGGCGTCTCGACCAGTACGGCGTCCAAGGCGCTGAACGACACCGGCCAGTTGCGGGAGGAGACCCGGGCGCGGGTACGGCGTGCGGCCGAGCAGCTCGGCTTCACCCCGGACAGCCGGGGCCGGGCGTTGTCGTCAGGTCGCAGCTACACCGTCGGGCTGATCACGACCGACAGCTCCGGCCGGTTCAGCATCCCGATCATGCTCGGCGCGGAGGACGCGTTGAGCGCGGGCGAGATGGCCCTCGTGCTGTGCGACACCCGTGACGATCCCCTGCGCGAGTCGCACTACCTCAAGTCACTGGTCTCCCGGCGGGTCGACGGAATCATCGTCACCGGCCGGCGGACCGAGCCGCGCGCGCCGATCGACGTACCGATCCCGGTGGTCTACGCGTTCAGCCCGTCCACCGACCCAGCGGACACGTCAGTGATGGTCGACGACCACGGCGGCGCCGCGTCGACGGTCCGGCACCTGCTCACGCTCGGGCGGCAGCGGATCGCGCACGTGACCGGGCCCGCCACACATCGCAGTGCGGTGGTGCGCGCGGCAGCGACGGTGTCGACGGCCGGCGACGCGTTGGCCGGCGAACCGCTGCACGGTGAATGGAGCGAGCGCTGGGGGCGGCACGCGGTCGACGTCCTGCTGCGGACGACCGACATCGACGCGATCTCGTGCGGCAGCGACCAGATCGCGCGCGGCGTGTGCGACCGGTTGCGAGAGCTCGGGCGCGCCGTACCGGACGACATCGCGGTGACCGGCTACGACAACTGGAGCGTGATGGCGTTGGCGAGCCGCCCGCCGCTCACGACGGTCGACCTGCAGCTGGAGCAGTTGGGACGGCGTACCGCCCAGTTGCTGCTGGAGATGATCGGCGGAGCGTCACCGTCAGGGTTGCTCGAGCTGCCGACCGAGCTGATTCCCCGGGAGTCGACGCTCGGCACCTGACGTTTCGTCCGCGCGGCGACCTGGGCACTGGCGGGAGACCGACTGAGGAGGCAGCGTGACGATGCGTGCGGTTCTGGCCGTGGTACCGGTGGCGGAGATCGACAAGGCGATCCAGTGGTACGAGCGGTTCTTCGGCCGCCCGGCCGACACCCGGCCGATGGACTCACTGGCCGAGTGGCATCTGAGCGAGCTCGGCGTGGTGCAGGTCTTCGAGGATCCCGACCGGGCCGGGCGGACGACGGTGAACCTGACCGTCGACGACCTCGACGCCACGCTCTCGACGCTGTCCGGCCAGAACATCCCGTCGACGGATCCGCAACTGGTGTCGGGCGGGCGACAGCGGCTGGCGCTGATCCAGGACCCCGATGGAAACCAGCTCGGGCTGATCCAGTCCCTCACCTGACCCGCGCGGTCCGGTTCCTCGTAGTGTGGGGTCCGGCCGGCGGCGGAAGTTGGGAAGTGGATGGCGACGCGAGTCAGTAGTCGGAATGCGCGGTTCCAGGTGTGGCAGGCGCTGCTGAGCAACCGGAACAAGCGGCAGCGGGCCGGGGAGTTCCTCGTCCAGGGCGTGCGGCCGATCAACCTCGCGGTCGAACACGGGTGGACGGTCAACACGCTGATCCAGGACGCGTCGCGGCCGTTGTCGCAGTGGGCGCGAGATCTGATGCAAAGCCACCGGGACGCCGAGCGGGTGCTGATGGCGCCCGAACTGCTGGCCGAGCTGACCGAGAAGGACGCCGCCGAGGTGGTCGCGGTCGTGGCGATGCCGCCGGATTCGCTCGATCGGATTCCGGTCGGGCCGGACTTCCTCGGGGTGGTGTTCGACCGGCCGACCGGGCCGGGCAACATCGGGTCGATCATCCGGTCCGCGGACGCGTTCGGGGCCGACGGGTTCATCGTGACCGGGCACGCGGCCGACGTGTACGACCCGAAGGCGGTGCGGGCGAGCACGGGATCGCTGTTCGCGCTGCCCGCTGTCCGGGTGCCGTCGCAGCGCGAGGTGATGGAGTGGGTCTCGGCGCAGCGGGCGGCCGGCGTACCGATTGTTGTCGTGGGCACCGATGAGCACGGGACGGTCGACGTGTTCGACTTCGACCTCACGCAGCCGACGTTGCTACTGGTGGGCAACGAGACGTCCGGTCTCAGTGCGGCGTGGAAGGAACTGGCCGACGAGTTGGTGCGGATCCCGATGACCGGGGCGGCGAGCTCGCTGAACGCGGCCAACGCGGCGACCGCCGTGCTCTACGAGGCGGCGCGGCAGCGTGCCCATTCGTTCAAGACAGCGGCGGACGGGTCGGCCTAGCGTCGGTGGCATGACGCTTTCGGTGAGACCGCAGCCGTTGCTGGCGGTTCGTGATGTGGAGAAGAGCAGCGCCTGGTACCGCGGGGTGCTGGGTGGCGTGAGTGCGCATGGTGGGCCGGAGTACGAGCGGGTGACTGTCGACGGGGAGTTGATCCTGCAGCTGCATCAGCTCGAGGTCGGCCATCACCACGGGGTGTTCGGGGATCCGGAGGTGCCATTGGGCAACGGGGTCGCGGTGTGGTTCGAGGTGGACGATCTCGATGCGGTGGCGGGGCGGGCGGACGCCGGGGACGTGCGGACCGGGGTGCATACGAATCCGAACGCGGGGCATCGGGAGTTGTGGTTGCGGGATCCGGACGGGTATCTGGTGGTGCTGGCCGGGAAGTGAAACCGGCCCCCGATCTGCTACTCGGGGGCCGGTTGCTTTGGGCAAGGATCAGTCGGTTTCGCAGCCGATCCCGTCGTTGTCGCTGCCATCGAAGTTGTGCGGGTCCGTCCCGATCACCTTGAAGTAGCGGTAAGGGATGTCGGGGCAGTCGAGGTCCGGCGGAGGCGGCGGGATGCACACCGTCGGGTAGGACGGATCGCAGTTCGGCGGCGGGGGCGGAGGCGGCGTCACCGTGACCTCGTAGCGCAGGTACCACGTCCCGTTCGACGGGCGCCAGACCGTGTGGTCCGTCGCGGTCGTACCGGCGTAGTTGCCCGGGTGCGGGCGGTCGGCGTTCTGGCCCCAGGTGATCGTGCTGCCGCCGCGGGTGAACCAGGTGCCGCGGCGGAACACCGTGAGGTCCGCCTTGGCGTTGCCGACGAAGTTCGCCGGCGCGGGCACGTCGCCGTTCACGCCGTACGAGATCTGGGCGGCGCCGCGGATGAACCAGCGGCCCAGCGACGGGCGCCAGACCGCGAGGTCACTGTGGCTGTCACCGACGTAGTCCGCGGGCACCGGGATGTCGCCGTTCGCGCCCCACGAGATCTGGGCGGCACCGCGGATGAACCAGCGGCCCAGCGACGGACGCCAGACCGCGGCCTCGGCGCGGCTGTCGCCGACGTAGTTCGACGCGACCGGGACGTCGCCGGCCTGGCCCCAGACGAACTGGCCGACGCCGCGGATGTACCAGTAGCCGTTCGACGGGCGGAAGACGGCGAGCTCGGCGCGGCCGTCGCCGTTGTAGTCGGCCGGGACCGGGATGTCGCCCGCCTGGCCGAACTTGATGTTGGTCCAGCCGCGGATGTACCAGGTGCCGTTGCTCGGGCGGAACACCGCCAGCTCGAGCCTGCTGTCCCCGACGTACGAGCGCGGGACGGAGACGTCGCCGTTCTGCCCCCACGTGATCGCGGACGTGACGACCTTGGTCGCGGCGACCGCCGTACTGGCTGTGTTCTGCGCGGGCTTGGCTTCGGCCGGCGCGGTGAGGCCGACGGCGGCCAGTGCCGCCACCGCCAGCCCCAGAGCTGCGGATCTGTAACGCATGAAGTTGTCCCCCTCGGACATCAGAGGCGGTGCTGACGCCGGCTTTCCCCTCCCCCAGGGCCCCCGCCGGCGTACCGCCAACACCCCTCTATCGGCGTCCGGAGTTGATCGTTACACCGCGTCACAGGATTTCTGCTCAGCGGACGCGGTGATCACGCGATCGCGATGATCTCGCCGTGCAGCAGGCTGAGGAAACCGTCCGGTGCCGCCGCCCACGCCCGCCACCCGGCCGAGATCCGCTCCAGCGTCTCCTCCGGTACGCCGGCCGCTCGCGCCTGCTCGGCCATCGCGGACTGCAGCACCCGGTCGGCCCACATGCCGCCCCACCAGTCGCGGTCCTCGGCATTCGCGAAGGTCCAGTTGCTCGCCGTCGCCTCGACCTGCTCGAACCCGGCCTGCTGCGCCCAGGACAGCAGCCGGCGACCCGCGTCGGGCTCGCCCTGGTTCGCGCGGGCCATCCGCTGGTACAGCTCCAGCCACTCGTCGAGCTCCGGCAGTTCCGGATACCAGGTGAAGGCGTCGTAGTCGGAGTCGCGCGCGGCCACGATGCCGCCCGGCTTGCACACGCGGCGCATCTCCCGCAACGCCTGCACGGGATCGGCCACGTGCTGCAGGACCTGGTGCGCGTGCACGACGTCGTACGAGTCGTCCGGCAGGTCGAGCCGGTGCACGTCGCCGACGACGAAGTCGACCTCGATCTCGCGCTCCGCGAAGGTCCCGCGGGTGATGTCGAGTGCCGACTCGCTCGCCTCCAGTGCGGTGGTCCGCCCGGGTGCGACCAGTGCAGCCAGCTCGGCGGTGATCGTGCCAGGACCGGCGCCGACGTCGAGCAGACTCATGCCCGGGCGCAGCCGCGGCAGCAGGTAGCCGGCCGAGTTCTCGGCGGTGCGCCAGCGATGCGAGCGCAGGACGGATTCGTGGTGGCCGTGGGTGTAGACGTTGTTCATCGCGGACTCCTTTGTCTCCCGCTCAGCCTAACGTCACGTCTTGCTTTATGAGACCATTTGTCTTGATAATTGAGACATAGAATCGACCGTGAGGAGCCAGTATGACGCCGGACGAGTTGACCAGTCGCTTCGCCGAACTGACCACGGCCCATGTCGCCGACGCGTGCGTGCGGGCCAAGGTGCCGGTGCGCTGCGTGTCGCTGACGGCGGCCCAGCCCGGGCGCCTCGCGGGGCGGGTGCTGCCGGCTCGGCATGTCGGCAGCGTCGACGTGTTCCTGGAGGCCTTCGGGAAGGCCGAAGCGGGCGACGTGCTGGTGGTCGACAACGCTGGGCGGCGGGACGAGGCCTGCGTGGGCGACCTCGTCGTACTGGAGGCGAAGGCGGCCGGGCTCGCGGGGCTGGTGGTGTGGGGACTGCACCGGGACACGGCTGACATCCAGGCGATCGGGTTGCCGGTCTACAGCCTCGGCGCGATACCGAACGGACCGCTGCGCCTCGATCCGTTGCCGGCCGACGCGTTGACCACGGCAACCGTCGAAGAATGGGCCGTAGGCAACCACGACGTCGTGCTGGCCGACGACGACGGCGTCGTGTTCGTTCCGGCCGATCGCGTCGACGAGCTGTTCGCGCTGGCGGAGTCGATCCGGGACACCGAACACCGGCAGGCCGCGCTGATCGCGAGCGGTACGTCGCTGCGCGAGCAGGTCCGGTTCGACGAGTACCTCGCGGCGCGGGCCACTGATCCAGGACTGACCTTTCGGGCACACTTGCGCGCCAAGGGTGGCGCGATCGAGGAATAAGGTGGGCGGATGCCTGAAAACCTCTCCGCGGCCACCGCGGGTACTTGGAAGCTGGGCGACTTCACCATCAACCGACTCGGGTTCGGCGCGATGCGCATCACCGCGAACCCCGACCGGGACCTCGCGATCCGCGTACTGCGCCGGGCCGTCGAACTCGGCGTGAACCACATCGACACCGCCGCCTTCTACGCCTCCCCCGGCGGCACGCTGCAGGTCGGCGAGGGACCGGTGCGCTACGCGAACGAGCTGATCCGCGAGGCGTTGTCGCCGTACCCGGAAGACCTGGTGATCACCACCAAGGTCGGGCCGGGCTCCGACCCGGAGCGCGGTTTCTACCAGGCGACGACCCCCGCCGAACTGCGTGCGCAGGTCGAGCTCAACCTTCGCCAGCTCGGCAAGGACACGCTCGACGTCGTGAACCTGCGCATCATCAAGAAGCCCGGCGAGGACTCGGTCGCCGAGCGCTTCGGCGCACTCGCCGAGCTGCGCGAGGCCGGGCTGATCCGGCACCTCGGCCTGTCGAACATCCGCCCGGACCACCTCGACGAGGCGCAGCCGATCGCCCCGGTCGTCTGCGTGCAGAACTCCTACGCCCTGGACACCCACCGCGAGGACGACGCGTTCCTGCCCGTCTGCGGTGAGCGCGGCGTCGCTTACGTCCCGTTCTTCGCGATCGCCGGCGCGTCCCGCGAAGGCACCGCCACCACCGACCACTCCGACGCCGTACGCCGGATCGCCGCGGCTCACGGCGTCTCCGAACAGCAGATCCGCCTCGCATGGACCTTGCACCAGGGCCCGCATGTGCTGGCCATCCCCGGCACCGGCAACCCGGCCCACCTGGAAGAGAACGTCGCGGCCGGGGCGATCGAGCTTTCCCCGGCCGAACTGGCCGAACTGAACTGACGGAAGCTCAGGAGATCGCTGCCCGGACCGCGGGCACGATCTCCTGAGCCCACCGGCCGAGCGAACTCTCGTACGACGCGTCGCCGCGCGGGAAGTACGTGAAGCCAGCGGCTTCGTGCTCCAGCACCGCGCCGCTCAGCTCCTCCACCCACTGGTCGACCGAGCCGCCGACCCAACGGCCTTCGGCGTCGCGCGGCCGGTCGAGCGGACGGTCGGTGATCGCGCCGGGAAAGTTGTAGATCGTCGCGACGTCGGACGGCTTGCGCCCGGCCTCGGCGGCCGCGGTGTCGATGATCGGCCGCGACGTCCGGTAGATCTCGCTGAGCCAGTCGGCCGCGTGACCGGGAATCCACCCGTCGGCCTGCCGTCCGGTCGCCGCGAGCGACTTCGGACCGTTCGACCCGGTCCAGATCTGCAGGGGCGGTACCGCGACGGGCGGGATCCCGGTCACCGGGTAGTGCGGTCCCTCCGACGTCACCGCAGGTCCCGCCGTGGTCAGCGACCGGATCAGCACCATCGCCTCCTCGAACGCCTCGACGGCTTGCCGCGGAGTCTGCTCCCGGCCGCCCATCGCCGTGATCAGGTCCGGCGCTCCGCCGGCGCCGAGGCCGACCACGAGCCGGTCGCCGGACAGCGCCGCGAGCGTGGACGCCGTACGGGCCAGGATCGGTGCCGGGCGCAACGGCAGGTTGGTGACGTTGACCAGGCCGGCGATCCGCTCGGTGCGGGCCAGCACGAACCCGATCGCGGCGTACGCGTCGAGCGCGTGAGCGCCGTACGGGTGATCGGCGACCGAGACGTGGTCGAGGCCGTCGCGATCGGCCCGCTGGGCGAGCCGCAACAGGTCGGGGATCGCACGCGCGTCCAGCGGTGCGCCGTACCCGAAACGAACAGTCATGATGGACCTCCAGTTAGTTCGGAGGGCTAAATAGTAGTATATCGAAATATTTGGTCTCCTGACATTCCAGCTGCCGGACTAGGATGGAGCCATGGCGGCACAGGACACGGAACTGGTCGGCTCGCTGGTCCAGCTGATGCACACCCTGCAGGACCTGTACGCCGAGACCAGTCGCCCGCTCGGGCTGACGCCGCAGCAGGCGCATCTGCTGTGCGTGCTGCTCGCCGGACCGTTCGGGATGACCGAGCTGAGCCGGATCATGAGCATCGAGCGGTCGAGCCTGACCAGCATGGTCGACCGGCTGGAGCGACGGGAGCTGGTCCAGCGGCAGCCCGATCCCGCGGACCGGCGGGCGTGCCGGATCGCGCTCACGACGTCGGGTACGAAGCTGGCCGACGAGGCCCACTCGGCGTACACCGATCGGATCGGCGAACTGACCGCCGCGCTCTCGCCGGCTCAGCGCAAGGCTGTGGTCGGAGCAGTCGCGACGGTAACGAGTGATCAACGCCTCAAGTGAGGCAAACTTGTCTCATTCGAGACAGAGGTGTCTACTGGAGGCATGCTCACTCGTGACCAGGTCCTCGACGCCGCGCTGCGCCGGCTGAACTCCGACCCGACCACCTCGATGGCCGATCTCGCGGCCGCGATCGGGATCGGCCGGGCCACGCTGAACCGCCATTTCGCCTCCCGCGACGCGCTGCTCCGGGAGATCGGTGAGCGGGCGCTCGACCACTGGGTCCGCAGCCAGCAGGAGACCGACATGGTCGCGGCCGGCGCGTCCGGGGATCCCGAGCGGATCCGGGCCTGCCTGCGCGAACTGGTCCGCTGGTTCGTCGAGAACGCCGACGAGTTCGCCTACGCGCTGGCCAACAACCGGATGGAAGCGATGCCGGAGCTGGCCGAGCGCACCAACGTGCTGATCGATCGCGAGGTCGAGTTCTACGCCGCGGCGCAGCGGGCCGGCGTACTGCGGTCCGATCTTCCGGCCCGCTGGATCGAGCACACCGTCTACGGGCTGATGATCGCGGCCCGCGAGGCGCTGCGCCGTGGCGACGTCGCCCGGCGCGACCTCGACGGGCTCGTACTGTCGACCTTCCTCGTCGGCACGACCGCTGGAGACTTCCGATGACCGCCAGTACGACGCCCGTGCGGCCGGCCGCGACACCGAGCACCCGGCGGCGTTGGGGCGGTCTCGCCGTCTTGTCCGCCAGCTTGCTGCTGGTGGTGATGGACATGACGATCCTCAACCTCGCGCTCCCCG
Organism: Kribbella sp. CA-253562; assembly: GCF_050942265.1. Lineage (GTDB taxonomy): Bacteria > Actinomycetota > Actinomycetes > Propionibacteriales > Kribbellaceae > Kribbella. The sequence continues at coordinate 7,679,355 of NZ_CP192049.1, forward strand.
CGATGGCCGAGGACCTGCGGCCGAGCTCGGTCGAACTGCTGTGGATGGTCGACATCTACTCGCTGGTGCTGGCCGGTCTGCTGGTCACCGCCAGTTCCCTCGGCGACCGGATCGGCCGGCGGCGGATGCTGGTGACCGGCTTCGTGATCTTCGGCGCGGCCTCGCTCGGCGTGCTGCTGGCCGACAGCCCGGCGCACGTGATCGCCGTACGCGTCCTGCTCGGGGTCGGTGGCGCGATGATCATGCCGTCGACGTTGTCGCTGATCCGGGCCCTGTTCCCGGACGCGCGGGAACGCGCGACCGCGCTCGGGATCTGGGGTGCGACCGCCGCCGTCGGCAGCGCGCTCGGGCCGATCCTGGGCGGGGCGTTGCTGCAGAACTTCAGCTGGCACTCGGCGTTCCTGGTGAACGTGCCGGTGATGGCCGCGGCCGTCGTCGCCGCGTTGCTGCTGCTGCCGGAGAGCCGGTCGGAGCGGCCCGGACGGCTCGATCCTGTCGCGACCGTGCTGTCGATCGCGGGGATGGTCGGGCTGGTCTACGCGATCAAGGAACTCGGCAAGGACGGCGTGACCGCCGAGGTTCTGGTGGTCGGTCTGGTGGGGGCTGCACTGCTCTTTGGGTTTGTGCTGCGCTGCCTGCGGACGGGCGAGCCGATGCTGGAGATCAGGTTGTTCCGCGGCCGGGGGTTCACGGCCGGCGTACTCACCGCGCTGATCACGAGCTTCGCGATGGTCGCCGCGCTGCTGCTCATTTCGCAGTGGCTGCAGTTGGTGAAGGGCTGGTCGCCGCTCGCTTCCGGTGTCGCGCTGCTCCCGATGGCCGTCGGCGGTCTGATCGGTTCGCCGCTGGCGCCCGCGCTCGCGCAGCGCATTGGTGCCCGCACTGTTCTGGTCGGTGGCCTGGCCGTCGGAGCCGCTGGTTTCCTCCTGCTCTTCGCCGTCCCGCAGCCCCTCACGTACGCCGGAATCGCCGCGTCCCTCACCCTGATCGGCATCGGTACCGCTCCCCTGGCGGTCGCCTCAGCCGTCATCATGGCCGGCGCCCCCGTCGACCAGGCCGGCAGCGCCGCGGCGATCGAGGAAAGCAGCTACGAAATCGGCGCCGCCCTGGGCATCACCGTCCTCGGCAGCCTCGCCGCGGCGGTGTATCGCGCCGGGCTCCCGTCGGACGCGCCGACTCAAGCCCAGGAGTCGCTGGCCGGCGCCCTCACCCTCGGCGATCCCGCCCTCAGCTCCACGGCCCGAACCGCCTTCACCGAGTCCCTCACCTGGTTCGGGTTGTCCGGCGGCCTGCTACTGCTGGCCGTCGCCGGGCTGGTCCTGTACCTGACTCCCCGAACCCTGGACCTGTCAGCTGCGCACCACTGACACCTGGCGTGATCTGGCTCGGCCCGACACAATCGGCCGATGCCAGACGTCGCCGTCGTTCGAACCGACCAGCCGTATGTCGCGGACCAGACCGTCGAGAAGAACCGGGCGAGGGCCTTGCGGCTGATCCAACAGTTGCTTGGGCTCACCGGTGTCACGTGCCAGCACCACAGGGAACAGCTCAGCATCGCCCTGTGGAAGTGGACCGAGGCGGAGGGCATCGCGCCGTACGCGAAGTACAACACCCGGTTCATCTCCGCGGGAGTGAAGAATCCGGTCGGCCCGGCCAGCATCAACCACGAGCACGTGTGGACCCGGAAGGACCTGACGACGCAACTGCTCGGCAAGCGCTGGGAACCTGACGCCCTGGAGGCTTTGCTCGTCGAACAAGGCGTCGCCTGCATCGTCACTGTCGAGGAACACGGGCAACTCAGCGGTCGCAAGGAAACCGGCTGGCAGCGATACGCCGCCGCCGGGATCGACGTGTGGGACCGCCAGACGGGAAACTGGTTCGACATCGCCGCGGTTGCACCGGGGCCGGCCGAGACCACGGCCGAGCCGCCGGCGCCTGAGCCGCTGACGATCGCCGAGCTGGCAGCAAGTGAGTGCCGCACCCCGGCGATGGCCGAGGCCGTGACCCGCTTCGCGAAGATCGCCGGTTGGCAGCTGGCTGTGGCAGTCCCCTCGAACACGGCGGCCGCTCGCCACAAGTACTACCGCGTCCACGACACCCTGGTCGAGGAACCGACGCGCGCCGCCGCGTACGTGCACTGGACCGGCAAGGTCGACTACGCGCTCCAGGCGACGGACCTCCCGCCTGCGCTGCTTCAGGATCCGTTGGTCGGCACTTTGAAATCCCCCTACGGCGTGACCACCAATCTCTCGACCGCCGAGGGGTTCGACCTCGGGTGTGAACTTCTGGCGCTTGCGCTGGAGCAGATCCGCGACGAGGACGCCTGAGACGGCAAGGCCCTCGACTCCCTCACCTGGTTCGGGTTGTCCGGCGGGCTGCTACTGCTGGCCGTCGCGGCGCTGGTCCTGTACCTGACTCCCCGAACTCTGGACCTGTCAGCTGCGCACCACTGACCGTCGGTGCGGTGGCGGGAGCTACGGCATCACCGCGATGCTCGTCGGACCGGAGTCATTCGGGGTGCTTGAGGAGGGCGACTTCGCCGCGAGGTGCAGGCGGAGGATCGTGTCGTAGTCGACGACCTCCAGGGACGACGCGGTCTCGGCGGCCTGGTCGAAGTCGGTGGGGGCTTCGTGGCTCGCGACGACCAGGAGGGTGCGGGGGTCGGTGATCTCCACGCCGTACTTGGTCTTGGCGAAGGCCTGGTTCTCCGCGGTGGCGAAGTACTGCTGGTACTGCGCGAGGCGGGTGGCGCCGTCGCGAAGGTCGAGGGAGCGGCGGCGCTTCTTGCCGCCGACGGTCTCGAGCAGCGGAAGCGCGAGGTCGCCGACGACGTGGGTGCCGTCGGAACGCTCGAGGATGAAGTCGGGGGTGATCGTGCCGTCCGCGGACTCCAGCGCGGGCTCGCGGATCAGGCTGGTCGCGTCGAACGCGGACAGCAGGATCTCCTCGTGCCGGTTGAGGAACTCGCCGGTGGTCAGCTTCTGCAGGTCGTGCAGGTAGGTGCTGGCGTACGGGTCGCCCTTCAGGATCTGCTCCGACTCACCCCGCGGTACGGCGAACGTGCCGATCGGGTCGAGGTGCTCGGAGGAGTTCACCAGGCGCTGCAGGAACTCGCGGTACCTGTCCGCGGGCTCGGAGCGGTGGATCGCGATCGTGAAGAAGTTCCAGCGCAGGCGGACCGCGAGCCCGGACGACTGGGCCAGCAGCACCCGGCCGAGCACCGCATAGTTGCCCGGCGCGAACTCCAGCAGCTTGTCGCTCGGCCCGACCATCTCGTTACCCAGCAGGCTCTGCGTGGCCGGGAACCAGTCCGACAGCGCGTTCTTGCCGCGCTCGCTGGCGATCGTCGCGTCCTTCACGACACTCTCGTCCGGCAACGCGACGACCGCGCCGGCGCCGGCCGACGTACCGAAGTACTCGTCGATGCCGGCCGCCTTCTGCCGCCGCACCTCCAGCGACCGGTACTCGCGGCTGACGCCGACCAGTTCCAGGATGTTCCAGTCCGGGGTCTCGGTCAGCACCATCATCCGCGGATAGAGCAGCGGGCCGGGCAGCTCGGTCCGGTGGCTCGTCGGCAGGTGGTCGCTCACACCCTTGAGGTGCTCCCCCCAGAACTGAGTGTTCACCTTGACGAACTCGGTGGGTTTCATCGCCCGCTCTTCTCCTCGATCACGTCGGTGGTCCACAACCAGCAACCCCAGCTCGCCCGCAGCCTATTCCCCGGCATCGCGGGCAGGATGCGCGCAGGGACGCGCAGAGGGATGGTACGACAACAAAACAGCCCCTGATCCGTGGATCAGGGGCTGTTTCAGGCCCTGTGGCAGGTGCAGGGTTCGAACCTGCGTAGGCATAAGCCGACAGATTTACAGTCTGCTCCCTTTGGCCGCTCGGGCAACCTGCCAGGGGTGCTGCTCCGAGGAGCGGCGTGAGAGACGATACAACAGACAGTGCCCCTGACAGCAAATCGGATGGGGGCTGTGGAGGGCGGCTGGGGAAATCGGTCGCGGGCCTGGCCGGGGGCGGGCATCGTGGGCGGCGTGACGACGAGGGCGCTGCGGGAGTTCGTTCGCGCGGACTACGGGCTTGATGTGGTTGAACTCACGCGGGTGCACGGGGGTGCTGATCTGGCCGCGGAGGTCTGGTTGGCGCGGACGACGGAGCGGCGGTACGCCGTGAAGTGGTCCGGGGGTGGGACGGATGCCGGCGCGAGAGTGAGTGCGGAACTGGCGGCTGCGGGGGTGCCGGGGATTGCTGGGCCAGTGCTGACTCGTGGCGGTGAGTCGTGGAGTGTGCGCGAGGGGCGGCGGCTCACGGTGATGCCTTGGGTTGACGGGCGGGGTGCGGCGGAGGTTGGGCTGACCGACGCGGAGTGGACGGCGTACGGGGTGCTGCTGGCGGGGGTTCACTCGACGGAGCCGTCGGAGGAGCTGCGGCGGGTGCTGCCTGCGCTCAATCCGGTCAATGCTCGGATGCCGGGGTTGCTGCGGGAGTTGGATGCGCGGCTGGCCGGGCAGGCGCCGGGTGACGAGACCGAGGCCGAACTGGCGGTCTTGTGGCGCGAGCATCGGGAGCTGATCCTCGGGCTGCTGGAGCCGGTCGACGGGCCGCGGGGTACGCCGGTGATCTGTCACGGGGATCCGCATCTGGGCAACGTGATCGTCGGCAACAACGTTCACTTGATCGACTGGGACGACGCGGTGCTGGCGTCGCGGGAGCAGGATCTGCTGTTCGTGCTCGGCGGGATGGGGACGCTCGGGCCGGCGACGCCGCGGCAGCTCGACGCGTTCTTCGCCGGCTACGGACAGACAGAACTCGACGATCACAATCTGCGGTACTACCGGCACGCCCGAGCTCTGGAGGACGTCGCGCTCTGGGCCGAGCAGGCGATCACCGGGCCGGACCGCGAGGACTCGCTCCGGATCCTCCGGGGAGTCCTCGGGCCCGACGGCCTGGCGGTGCTCGCGGTCTCCTGACCGCTAAACCGCACTCTTCGCGTACGCCGGGCGCAGCCGCGTCGCGATCACGGTCAGTACGGCGGCGATGAGCGCGGCGGTCAGGACCAGCGCGACCACCTGCCAGGTCGCGAAGCCGGTCAGCTGCACGACCGGAGCGACCGGCGCGATCGGGTCGTCAGCGACCGGCGAGCCCGGCCGCGTGTCCGGATCCTCCGGCGGCAGCTTGGCGTACGCGCTGCCGGTCAGCGCGACGACCGGGAGCGCCAGACCGGCCGAGACGGCGGTCAGACGGGACAGCAGTTTCATGAGCTTTCCTTTCAGGCTGGGCGACGAGGTGCCGCCGTACAACCACCGTGACGACCGTGGCCCCGACCGAGCCATACGACGTTCGACGTATGGGCGTAAGCCGCGGACAGGCCTAGCCTGAAAACAGAAGGAGGGGATCGCCATGGTCGAGCAACTGACCGTCACCGAGCGAGACCTGCGCCGGATCTTCGACGTGATCGACCGCGGCCGGCAGAGCGGGCCGGGCGAGGAGTTCCCGCGGGAGGTCCTCCGCGCGCTGGGTGAACTCATCCCGGCCGACGACGTCAGCTTCCAGCTGAGCCGGCCGCTCGAGCGCCAAGTGCTCGCCCTGGAGGAGGTCACCGAGCTGCCGGTCGACCTGCCCGACGGCTGGGAGGACCTGTTCTGGCACTCGTACTGGGACGAGGAGATCTGCAGCCGCCCGCAGCGCACCGGCGACTACGAGAGTGTCTGGAAGACGTCGGACTACCTGTCCGCCCGGCAGCTCGGCAGGTCGCCGCTTGGGGAATGGTTCAGGGTGCTGGGGACTCGCAGCGAGATCTGCGTTCCGTTCCCGGCTCGCGGCGCCGAGGATCGCCGGATGCTGCTGTCACGGACGTCCGGCCGCCTCTTCGTTGCCGAGGGCACCGTTCGCAAGCACCTGGAGAACATCTACGAACGCCTCGGCGTCGCCAGCCGCACGGCCGCGGTCGCCACGGCGTTCCCGCTCGCCGACTCAGCGTGACGGCCCGGCGGGCTACGCGTGGCGAACCCAGATGTTCGGTTCGACGTACGTGCCGGTGCCGTCGGCGATGGTGAGAGTGGACAGGCCCGCCGGGATGACGTAGGTGCCGGGTGAGGGCAACTCGATGCCCGTCCACTTCTCCCAGTCGGCGACCGACCCCGTGATGGTCTGCGACGCGGGCGCCGGCGCGAGCACCGTGGCACCGAGCCGGACATGGGTGCGGAGCCAGGGGTCGAGCGGCAGGCCGTCGGACCGGGTCCACGTCAGGTACGTCGCGATGTCCGTGAGCGGGTAGCGGGTCTTCAGCGTCGGCCGCAGCGGGGCGATGACCTGTGGCAGACCATGGGCGACGGCCCGGTCGCGCACAGCGGTGATCAGTTCGGCGGCGACACCACGGCCCTGCTGGTTGGGGCGCACAGCGGCGGCCATCAGCACGAAGGTGTTGGGTTCGACACCCGCCTCGTACGACGTGACGGCGCGGGCCATAGCGTCGGTGTAGCCGCCGGGCAGGTCTGAGACCGAGCCGTCCCAAGCGATCGGCACACCCCAGCACCCGGCTTGCAACCGCTCCGGTGACGCATCCTCCGACACCAGATAGAAGTTCCAATGCGGAAAGTACTGGTCCCGGCGCTCGGCGTACTGCTTCGCGAGCGCGTCGTGGAAGATGAACTCCGGCCAGCCCTCGGCGAACACCCGGCTCGCCTCGTCGTTGAGTTCGGGGGCTTCGGCGACGGGGATCAGCATGAAGCCGAGGTTAGGTCGTACCGCCGCCCGCGGCCATCGCATTTCGCACCGCCCGCGGGGATCCGCCGAGCTCGCGATGACAGGCCTTGTTGAACGCCTGGAGATCGGGAATGCCGACCGAAGCCGCGATCGCCGGGATGGACAGCGTCGACGAAACCAGCAGGTGCCGCGCGCGGGTCAGCCGGCGGCGCCGAAGGTAGGCGATCACGGTCGTACCGGTCTCGGCGTGGAACAGCCGGGTCAGGTGGTTGTGCGACACCCCGGCCTCGCGCGCCAGCTCCGGGACGGTCAGCGGGCGGGCGAGGTTCGCCTCGATGTACGCGATCGCGGCGGCGACCGCGGGATGCCCGGTCCGGTCCGGCGGGCCTGCGTTCAGGTGGGCGATGCGCCACAACGCGGTCCACACCTCGGCGACCACGCGTGCGGAACCGCTCGGGGACGCCTCGATCGCTGAGCGCAGCAGCTCGGCGAGCTGGGGCGCCGCGGCACCGGCGTCCTGGACCAGCGGCACGTACGACGGTTCGCCGCCCGGCCGCGGCCGGAAGTGCACGTACAGGTGCTCCGATCGCCCGCGGTAGTCGAACTGCACGGGCATCCCGGCCGGCGTCAGGCTGACGAAGCCGGGCGCCACCGCGTACGTCGTACCGTCCAGGGTCAGGTCGGCCGAGTAGTTGTACAGGTGCAGCTGCCACAGGTCGGGCAGCTGGAAGTTGTCGCGCCGGCGGTGCACCCCGTGCACGCCGGCGCCGAGGTTGACCACCTCCGGCGGCTGAGCCAAGGCTAACCGAAGCATGGTGAGAAATTACCACCAGTGGTGAATCAGACCGACGCGAGACCAGCGGATTCCTTCCTAACCTGGACGAGTAGGAACCACCAAGGACCAGTCGCCCCGAGAGGGAGAGACATGCCCCATCCCCATCGCAAGAACCTGCTCACCTCGGTCCAGATGGCTCATTTCGTCGCCACCGGCGCGCTCCGGATGGACGCCGTCGTACCCGACGAGATGAACCAGCAGGCCCTCGACGTCCTGCGGGCCGGCGTTCCCGGCGTCCCGTACGGCACCCCGCTGTCGGAGGCGTTCGTGGACAGCGAGTTCGTGCAGCGGCTGGTGCAGCTGCCCGAGGTCGCCGGCGCCATCCACAGCCTGGTCGGGCCCGAGCCGACCGTCGACCACCACGCGGTGCACATCCGCAAGGCCAACGAAGGCGAGGCGCAGAACCTGCACGGTGACGCGATCATCGACGTCCGCGAGGACGCCTTCGACGTGCAGCTGATGTACTACCCGCAGGAGGTGACGCTCGAGATGGGCGGCACCCTGAGCGTGCCCGGCAGCCACCTGCGCCGGACCAACGAGTCCGACACCGGCCGCTACCAGAATCTGCTCGGCCAGACCCGGCTGACCTGCCCGGCCGGCACCGTCGTCTTCCTGCACCACGGCATCTGGCACGGCGGCCGCCGCAACGACAGCGACATCGACCGCTACATGTTCAAGATCCGGTTCAACCCGACCGTGCGCCAGGTCCGGCTGTGGAACCTCGAGGACCTGTACGACGAGCAGGTCGCCGCCGAGCTCAGCCAGACCTTCCCCTGGTACGAGAACGCGACCGGCCGGCTGGAGATCTACAACCGGGTCAAGTTGTGGCAGAAGCTGACCGGCGACGACACCTTCGACCCCGACTACTGGGTCACCAGGGTCTCGAACCGCCCGCAGCGCGTGATCTCCCAGCGCAGCCAGAACCCGCACGCCGCGAAGAAGGTGACCGCATGACTCTACTGACGGCCGCGCCTCCGGCACGGCGGGTCATGAGGCTCAACTCCTGGCCTTCCCTCGTCGCTCCGGTCGCTTCGCTCCCTCCACTCCTCAGTCCAGGCCAGGAGGCCTCATGACCAGCACCGCCCCTGACACCACCGCGACCGGCACGACGGTCCGCCAGCAGGTGCTCGTGTTGTACCTGGCCTCCTCCGCACTCGACTCGCGCACGGTCGGCTGGTCGACCTACGACGGCACCGGCGCGACCTCGCCGACGACCGGCGACAGCGACGTCCCGCCGTACGCGAGCGGGCTGGAGGCGTTGAAGGACGGCTGGCGGCTCTTCCAGGCCGCGCAGCTGCTGCCGCCGCAGCACGGTCACGAGTACGACGTGTCGTTCCTCAAGCACGAGTTCTTCTTCGAGAAGCTCGTCACGGTCTGACCCAGATCGACGCGAGCTGGTGCAGTTGCAGGGACTGCACCCGCAGCGGGCCGTCGGTGACGAGCTCGATCCCGTCACCGGCGGCTTCGCTGTCGATCGGACCATCACCCACCGACGTCACACCGGCAGGACACAGACCGGTTTCGGCCAGGACAGCGGCGTCCCCGTTGCGGTGAGGGCGCCGCTGGACTGGTCGACGGTGAACGCCGCGACGGCGTCGGAGCGCTCATTCGCGGCGTACAGCAGCGTGAAGTCGTTGCTGAAGGCAAGGTGTCGCGGCCAGGTGCCGCCGGAGCCGATGGTCTGGATCAGCTCGACGCCGAGGCCGTCGGCGTCGGTGGCGAACACCGCGACCGTGTTGTCGCCGCGGTTCGAGCCGTACAGGTACCGGCCGTCGGGGGTGATCAGCAGCTCGGCCGGCGCGTTTTCGCCCGAGGCGCCGTCCGGCCGGGTCGACACGGTCTGGGTGACGGCCAGCTTGCCGTCGGCGTAGCTGCAGACGGTCAGCGTCGAGTCCAGCTCGTTGATCACGTACGCCGCCCCGCCGGCCGGGTGGAAGACGAGGTGCCGGGGCCCCGCGCCCGGGTGGACCTGGAGCCGGCTGACCTCTGCGAGCCGGCCGTCCTCGGTCAGCGTGGAGACGTGCACGGAGTCCGAGCCGAGGTCGACGTCGAACACGTACTCGCCCGCGGGGTCGAAGGTGACCTGGTGGGAGTGCGGGCCTTCCTGGCGCTCGGCGTTCGGGCCAGTCCCCTCGCGCTGCAGGATCTGGGTCGCCTCGCCGAGCGAGCCGTCCGCGGCGATCGGGTGGATCGCGATCGAACCCGAGCTGTAGTTGGCGCTGAGCAGGTAGTTGCCGGAGGGGTCGATCGCGAGGTGGCACGGGTGCGCCCCCTCCGTCGGCTGGTCGTTGAGCAACACCAGCGACCCGTCGTCAGCGGCCGCGAACGCGCTCACCCGTCCGGCGTCCAGCTCGTTGGTCGCGTAGAGGAAGCGCCCGTCGGCCGAACGCGTCAGGAACGAAGGATCCGGCGTCTCGACCGCGACCACCAGTTGCTCGACGGTCCCGACCGCGATTCCGGTCCCGCCACCGTCCTGGCTGGTGTAGCTGCCCACATAGATCCGCTCCGAAGTCATGCCCCTACCCTGCCAGGTCCCCGTTCCTGCGGCATCAGGCGATCCAGCATTCAGCGCGTCGTAGGCTCGCTGCCATGACCACGACGGCGTTGCTCCAGCGGATCCGCCTGGACCGGGCTCCCGCGGGGCCGAGCGCCGAGGGTTTGTTCGTGCTGCACCGGGCGTTCGTGACGTCGATCCCGTACGAGTCGGTGCAGTACCAATTCGGCGGCGGTGGGCCGCTGGATCCGCGGGTCGTCGCCGCCCGGATGATCGCGCGGGAGGCCGGCGGGTACTGCTTCCAGATGAACGGCGCGTTCGCGCTGTTGCTGAGCGAGCTCGGGTACCAAGTGACGATGCACCGTGGCGGCGTCCAGACCCGGTCGGTTCCGGCGGCGCGGGTCGACAGCACGCATCTCGTCCTGACCGTCACGGACCTGCCCGAGGCGCCGGAGCAGGTCTGGTTGGTCGATGCCGGTCTGGGCGACGGGCTGCTCGAGCCGTTGCCGCTGGAGGTGGGGGCGACCCGGCAGATGCCGTACGACTTCCGCCTGGGGCCGTCGTCGGTCACCGCGGGCTGGCGGTTGGAGCACGACGCGCGCAGCGTGATCGTCGGGATGGATTTCGAGTCCGCGCCGGCCACCTTGGACGACTTCGCCGAGCGGCATGCCCACCTCTCGACGGCAGCCGACTCGCCGTTCGTGCGTGCGGCCTCGGTCTTCCTGCGGCGCCCCGACAGCGTGCTCGCGCTGCGCTCGCGGGAACTCGCCGAAACCTTTGCCGACCGCATCGACACCACCGTGCTGGAGACGCAGACCGAGTACTACGAGTTGCTGGCCGACGTCTTCCAGCTCCCGCTTCCCCACCTCGGCCCGGCGCAGCGCGACCAGCTCTGGCGCCGGGTCGTGCAGCAGTACGACGACTACTTGGCGCGCGTGGCCAACCCCGGCTGAGAGGACCAGAGGGGCGCCAGTCGGCGGCGTGATCGGCGGCAGGTCTTCGAGGAGGCGGAGGTGATCGGGGGCGAGCAGGGTTTGCAGCAGCGCCGAACCGGACGCGCCCACGACGTAGTCGGCTCGGCCGACCGCGACGGGAAGCAGACCGGCTACGCGAAAGAACTCGGGCACGAGTCGGGCGATCACCTCCGGCGAGGGGCGGGTCGGTGGGGCTTCGGCGGGGAGGGCGCTGTTGAGGCCGTCGTGGTCGAAGACGACTTTGGCGGTGTGCTGCGAGCGGGTGCGGAGGGTATCGGCCGGTCCGCAGGTGAGGTCGAAGCGGAGCCAGTCGTCGCCGACGATGTGGTTGACGACAACCGTCGGGCCGAAGTCCAGGAGCTGATGGTGGACGAGCGGCATCGACTTCGCGACCTTGGCGACCCACGTCGTGGCGATGTTGGTGCGGTCTTCGTCGGTGACGACGGCAAGCAGGTCTAGGTCACTGAACTCGTCGTCGGTACCGCGCGCCGTACTGCCGGTGATCCACAGCCCGCGGACGCGCTGATCGTTGTGCAGTTGCTCGGTCACCCAGGCGAGCAACTGGTCGCGGTTCATCGGAGCTTCTTGCCGTAGAGGGCCGACGTCGGGGTGAGGTCGGGGAGGAGGAGCTGCCAGCCTTTGCGGCGGTACAGGCGAGGGGCCGGGCGGTCGTCGGCGTACGTGCTGAGCAGCGCCTTCGCATGCGGGAGGTCGGCCATCAGGGCGTCGTGGAGCGCGGCGCCGAGGCCTTGCCCTTGGGCTGCGGGGACGACGGCCAGCTCGACGAACTCGAAGTGGCCGCCGACCCACTCGTCGGCGATTTCCGGTGCGGTCTCGACGAGACGGTCGGACCACCATTGGCCGCGTTCACCGGTGTAGCCGTACGCGAAGCCGGTGAGCTCGCCGTCGGGGTCCCGGGCGACCACGAGCCTGAAGCCGGCTCGGCCGGCGTGCGTGGGGAGCTGCTCGGCGGCGAACCGCTCGGCCGCCGTCGCGTCCTCGTCGTAGCCGGGGGCACCGAAAGCGGCCAGGTAGACGTGCCGCAGTTCGTCCGAACACGACAGCCCGGCCGTGGGGTCGAGCGCTTCGATCATCACCTGAGACTAGCGCCGGGATGGGGCTCGGTCCGGCTGGTTTTCACGGGATGGGGCTGGGCACCTGGGACCTACCGAGGCGAGTCGACCGAAAGCGAGGCAGCACGATGAGCGAGTCCGAGAACGACTACCGACCGACCGTGGACGACGTCGATCCGAGCGCGCTGGCGGTCAACTCGGTGGACGACCACGTCCGGGTGTCGGCCGATCCCAGCGAGTCGGAAATCGTCGACTCGGCCGGTGAGACGCTGCGGGTGGACGAGGACTCCGACGGCGACCGGGTCGAGGCACCGGACGATGCCGCGGGCGAGGATCGCCAGCTCACCGACGAGTCCGGGCAGGCGGGTGGCCGGTCGTGAGCACTCCGCCGCAGGGCGCATTGCCGCTGCCCGACTTCGACCACATTCCGTTCGGATCGCTGGCCGCGCGGGTGCGGTCGCTCGACATCCAGCAGCTGGAACAGCTGATCGGGTACGAGCGCAACCACGGCCAGCGCATCCTCGTCCTGGAACTGCTCGAGCATCGCCGCGACGAGCTCCGCGAGGGCGCCGAACCCACCAGCGGTTCGCCCGACGCGATGAAACCCGAGGTCGCGGGATCACCGGACAGTGATGCATCTGTCGGCGCCGAACCGGGGCCGGCGGTGAATCCTCCGGCGCACGGCGATCCGACGAACCCGGCTCAGCCGAGGTAATCCCGGCCGGGCTCACGTTCGCAAAGACCACCCCATTCGACGTACATCCAGCAGGAGGTTCCGGTGTCCGAAGCGCAGAACGAGTCCAGGCCGGTTGTCGACCCGGAGGCCGAGGGGCTGCCCGGTACCGCGGACGACGACTCGTCGGCGTACGACGACACCGAGTCGGCCCGGGTCGCCGACGGACCGGACCCGGCCGCCTTGCCGGCCGACCACCCCGTCGCGTCGCTCGACTACGGCACGACGCCTGCCGAAGCGTCGACCGCCGAACCGCTCGCGGACCGGCTCGACCGGGAAGAGCCGGAGCCCGACCCGTACGCCGAAGCCGCCGATCCGAACGACCCGACCGATCCGGCCAACGTGTCAGATCGGGTGGATCCTGGTGATGACACCATCGAGCCGGACGAACTCGCGGAGGGTAGCGTGGCCGAAGTCACCGGCGTACCGGGAGCTGGGGCGGGGTTGGAAGCTTCGGGACCGGCTGGCGGCTCGCAGTCGGAGAGTGTGGACGCGGATGCTGACGGACCGGATCCGGAGGGCGAACTGACCGGCGTACCGGGTGATGGGCTGGTGGATGTGACCGGTGCTGATCTGACGGATTCCGACGAGTTGGACGGTCCTGAACCGACTGTGGCGGACCCGACCGAGCTCGGTGTGGTCGATGCGATCGAAGAGCACCCCGGCCGACTGGTGACGCCCGATGAGGGCGCGCATCCTGATCGCGAAGGCACGGAGATCGCGTCCGACAGTGGTTCGACCGGCGGGCTCACCGCTGAAGAGGCGGCGATGCACGAGGAACGCTGACCTCGGCTGCTCTGAACGTCGAACGGGCGGACGTGCACCACTGACCAAGCGGTCTTCGATGCCCTTCTTCAGGCGTGGACCGACTCAATTCAGCGGCTCTGGAGGAGGTTGGTCAGTGGTGCACGTCCGCGTTGCCAGGTGACCCGCTGGTGGATGCGGGTTCGGAGCTACCCGTTTCAGGCGTGCGGGACCCGGAAGTGAGCGCGTCGGCGAGAGCGGCCGCGTCCGCGGTGCTGACCAGCACGACGTCGTATCCGGTGAGGTCCGCTCCTTCGTGGGTCAGTTCGAGGCGCAGAGCCGGGCGGTTGCGGCGGGTGCTGACGAAATACCGCATGCCGGTACCAAGGCCCCAACGACCGATCTTGAGCACGCCGGTGACGACGATCCCGGAGCGGCCGCCCGGTGTCGCGGTCCAGCGGGTCGGCTGGTCGACGACGCTCGCTCGCGCGATCACCCCCGTGGGGACCACCAGCCGCGGCCGGCCGGCGGCGAAGATCCGCTCCCACCACTTCAGGTCGACCGTCACCGCGGCGTCGTTCGCACGTACTGTCGCCATGCCGGACCTCCACTCCTAGACTGTTCCCAATAATGGAAACATTACCAAGATTGGAAACAATCCACCAGATGGCGACGTCCACCTCCCTGGTCGATCTGCTGCACCACCCGCTGCGCTGGCGGATCGTGCAGTTGCTGATCGGCCGTTCGCTGACCACGCGCGAGCTGGCCGAGTCGCTGCCCGACGTCGCGACGACCACCCTGTACCGCCAGGTCGGCGTGCTGGTAAAGGCGGGCGTGCTGATGGTGTCCGACGAGCACCAGGTCCGCGGCGCGATCGAGCGCACCTACACCCTGAACACCAACGCGCGCGACGCCGACAACGCCGAGGTCGACCACGACCGGCTCCGCACGATGTTCACCGTCTTCGTCGCGGGCATCGGCGGTCACCTCGACCAGTACCTGACGCGCGACGAGATCGACCCGCTGGCCGACGGCATCAGCTTCCGCCAGACGGCGCTGAACCTGTCCGACGAGGAGTTCGCCGAGTTCGTCACGGCGTACGGCGAACTGCTGACCCGGTACGCCGGCAAGCCGGACGCCGCCGATCGCACCCGGCGGGTGCTCTCGACGATCATCGTGCCGGACTAAGGTCGCCGGGTGATCACAGACCAGCAGCGGCGGGACCGTGGACTGCGCACGGTCGCCGAAGTTCTGGAACTGGCCGAGTCGGGAACGGTGGTGCTCGATCCGTACTCGGTGCTGATCGGCAGCCGGGTTGTCCTGGGCAAGGAAAACGTTCTGTATCCCGGGGTGGTGATCGAGTGCGCCGAGGGCGGGCAGTGCGTGCTCGGCGACCGGAACACGCTGCTGCCGGGAACGTTCGTGTCGGTGCTGGACGGTGGATCTGTTGTCATCGGCAACGACACGAGGATCGGCGAGGGCGGTGCGCGGGTGGTGGCCTCCGGCGGCGAAGTGGTCATCGAAGACAGCGCCCGGCTGAGCAGCGGGGCGTTGCTCATCGCGCCGGCAGAGCTCGGGATCGGCTGCCAGGTGCTCGGCCAGATCACCGCCCAGGACATTGTCCTCGCAGGCGGAGCCGACCTGACTCACCCTGACCCCGACCACCGAGGCGCGGTCCTCAAGGGCTTCGGCAAGGCGCGCGGGCTACAGGTGGGCGTTGGCGAGGTGGTCAACGGCGCCGGGGACTTCGACGACGCGCCGGTGGAACGGCAACGGCAGTACCACCCGAACGCGCCGCGGCTGGGTGCTCCCGACTGATCAGTTGAGGAGAACTCAGCTGAGAAGCGCGAAGAGCGTGGCCGGTAGCAGCGAGAAGACCACCGCGACCGCCGTGCACGTGGTGATCACCGTGACGGCCGAGTTCTCGATGTTGACCGAGAACGGGGTTTCGGTCGGGGCGCGGAAGAGTTCGGCGATCCAGCGGAGGTAGACCGCGAGGCCGATCATCACGTTGACGGCCATCACGACGGCCAGCCAGAGCAGGTTGGAGTCGATGACGGACTGGAACGCGGCGAGCTTGGTGAAGAGACCGGCCAGGCCCGGGGGCAGGCCGGCTAGGACGACGAGGAAGAAGACGAGGGCAGCGGCGAGACCCGGTTCGGAGCGGAGCATGCCCTGGTAGTCGGTGAGTAGGCCGGCCGGGCGATGGCGTTGCACGACGGCGACCGCGCCGAAGGCGCCGAGGGTGACCACGACGTACGCCGCCAGGTACGCGACGACGGCTTGCGCGTCGCCGACGGCCAAGGGCGCGAGCAGGAAGCCGACCTGGCCGATCGACGACCAGGCGAGCAGGCGGACGGCTTCGCGTTGGCGCAGGGCGGCGAGGTTGCCGACGGTCATCGTGAGCGCGGCGAGGATCGCCAGCGCGGTGCGCAGGTCGACGCCGCTGGGGGCGATGCCGTAGATGACCAGGACGAGCAGACCGGCGACGCCCGCGGACTTCGAGACGACCGCCAGGAAGGCGGCGACCTCGACCGGCGCACCGGCGTACGTGTCGGGAAGCCAGCCGTGGAAGGGAACCGCCGCGATCTTGAAGGCGAAGCCGACCAGGACGAACAACGCGGCGGCGAAGGCGACCCGGCGCAGATCTGGGTCGAGACCAGAAACCCGGGCGGCGAGGGTCTGCAGGTAGAGGGTGCCGGTCACGCCGTACAGGTACGAGATGCCGAACAGCATCACCGCGGTCGACAGGACCGAGACGAGGAACGCCTTCAGCGCCCCCTCGGAGCCGCGCCTGTCACGCCGCAGCGCGACCATCGCGAAGCTCGGCAGCGACACCACCTCGAGCGCGATCACCACCGTCGCGAGATCGCGCGCCCCGGCCAGCACGGTCGCGCCGGTCAGCGCGCTCAGCAGGAGGAAGTGGTACTCCCCCACCGGAATGTCCCGATCCAGCAACCGGTACGCCGACAACCACACGACCCCGAGCCCGCCGACCAGTAGCACGGCCCACAGCCCGGCGGTCAGCGGCTCGAAGATCAGGCTGCACTCGGCCGGTCCCTCGACGGCGGTACGGCAGAACCCGGGCCGGAACTGGTTCTGCTGCGTGACCACGTAGCCCAGGCCGAACAGGATCGCACCGGTACTGACCAGCGAAACGCTCAGATGCCGCCACTTCCGCGAACCCGCACCCCAGAACGCGTCCACCATCAGTACGGCGACCGCGCCGATCGCGAGGACCAGCGGGACGATGATCGCCTGCCAGTCGGTCCAGGTCATCGTCATAGGAACGTCCAGTGGTCGAGCAGCAGCCAGGGACACACCCCGAGCACCACGGTCAGTACGACCAGCGGCGCCCAGGTCACGAACTCGATCCGGCTCAGGTCGACGGCGAACGCGGTCGCCGGGTGCTCGGCCGGGTCGCCCTGGTTCAGGTTGCGGATCAGCCGGAGGAAGTACGCCGCGGTGAGCACCGTGCCGAGCCCGGCGATCACCATCATCACCAGGTACGTCGTCCGCGGCAGTCCGTCGGCCGGTCGGTAGGCACCCATCAGCGCGAGCATCTCGCCCCAGAACCCGGCCAGCCCGGGCAGCCCGAGCGAGGCCAGGCAGGCGAAGGTCAGCAGCGCGCTGATCCGTGGCAGTCGCGCGTAGAGCGCCCGGCCGATCGCGCGCAGGTCGCTGGTGTCGTGGCGGTCCTTGATCGCGCCGGCCAGGAAGAACAGCAGGCCGGTGATCAGGCCGTGCGCGATGTTCGCGAACAGGGCTCCGGCAACGCCCTCGGGCGACATCGTCGCGATGCCGAGCCCGATGAAGCCCATGTGCCCGACCGAGGAGTACGCGATCAGCCGCTTCACATCGGTCTGGGCCAGACAGGCCAGCGAGCCCGCCACGATCGCCACCGTCGAGAAACCCGCCAGGTACGGCGCGATCGTCGCGGTCGCGTCGGGCAGGACCGGCAGCAGGACCCGGACCAGCCCGTAGCTGCCGAGCTTCAGCAGGACGCCGGCCAGCAGGACCGAGCCGACCGTCGGGGCCTTCGCATGCGCGTCCGGAAGCCAGATGTGCAGCGGCCAGAGCGGCATCTTCACGGCCAGGCCGAGCGCGATCAGGATCGCCGCGGCGAGCGCCGTACCGTGGCCGCCGGTGACCGGGTTCTGGCCGAGCAGCTCCAGGTCGAAGGTGCCGGAGCTGCGGTAGAGCAGCAGGAACCCGACCAGCATGACGGCCGAGCCGAGCACGGTCATCAGCACGAACGTGGTCGCCGCGCGCCGCCGGCCGGCCGGGTCGTGGTGGTCGCCCCAGATGTCGATGACCAGCCACATCGGGATCAGCACGACCTCGAAGAACAGGAAGAACAGGATCAGGTCAGCGGCGGCGAAGGTGCCGATCACGCCGGTCTCGATCACCAGCAGCAGCGCGATCAGCGAACGGGTCCGGCCGATGCGTGGCGTGATGCGCAGGGAGTAGAGGCAGCAGAGGAAGACCAGCAGCGCGGTCAGCATGATCAGCGGCAGTGAGATGCTGTCGACGGCCAGATGGAAACGCACGTCGAGCGCCGGGATCCAGGTCAGGTCGGTTTCGGCGAACGCGTGCAGCCGCCCAGGCACCGATCCACGGTCGCCGGGATCGACGAAGCTCGCCTCGAGTGTCACCGCGCGGGAAGGACGGAGGAAGTCGACCCACAGCACCACCGACCCGATCAGCACCAGCCCCGAGATCACCGACCCGTACAGCGCCGCGATCCGGTCCGCCGTCGACGACGGCAACGCCCACAACGCCAGCGCTGCGAGTACCGGCAGCGTCAGGATGCTCAGCAGGACGCCGTTCACGCGCCGATCACCCCCGCCAGGATCGCCAGCGCGACCACTCCGGCGACCGCGAAGGTCAGGTAGGTCTGCACGTTGCCGGTCTGCAGCAGCCGGAAGCCCTGCGAGGCCAGCGTTCCCGCGCGACCGGCCGCTCGGACGTACGCGCCGATCACGTCCCGGTCGCCGAGCACGGCCAGCTTCGCGAACCAGCGCACCGGGACCACCACTGCCTTCCCGTACGCCGCGTCTGCGCCGAACTCGTGTTCCAGCACCACCGGCCGCGGGTCGGCCCCCCGCCGCCACAGCGAGTACGCCGGAAGCGCGCCGAGCACCGCGAGTACGGTCGTCACCCCCGCGATCGCCCAGTTCAGGTGCAGGCCGTCGGCGTAGCCGAGCCCGATCGCGCCGACGGCGAGCAGCACCAGCGGCCCGCGCATCAGCCAGGAGCCGTCGCGCAGCTTGGAGAAGTCAGGGTCCTCGGCGTCGGCCATCGCGTCGTCGTCCTGGAACGCGCCGAGCGCGCCGGCCAGCGCGGGGGTCCGGAAGAAGATCCACAGCCAGAGCCGGACGCAGTAGAACGCGGTCAGCACAGCGGTCAGGCAGACCGACACCAGCACGAACCAGCCGACCGTCGAGCCGTCCCGCGCGTGGTGCCAGGCAGCCTCGACCACCGAATCCTTGGAGAAGAACCCGGCGAACCCCGGTACGCCGGCCAGCGCCGCGAGCCCGATCGTCATCGTCACGAACGTCACCGGCATCGCCTTGCGCAGCACGCCGCGGCGCGTGTAGCGCCGCAGGACAACAAAGGCCGCGCTGCCGACCTGGTGCAGCAGGACGCCGGCGCAGAGGAACAGCAAGCCCTTGAACGCCGCGTGCGTGACCAGGTGGAACAGGGCGGCGTGCCGGCCGTCCGCCGTACCGAGGGAGAGGCCGGCGAACATGATCGCGAGCTGGCTCACCGTCGACCAGGCCAGCACTCGCTTCACCTCGACCGCGGCCATCGCGCAGAGCGCGGCGAACAGCATCGTCACGCAGGCGACGACGGCCAGCACGGTCAACGTCGTCTCGGCCGCGACGAACACGTCGTACAGGCGGGCGATCAGGAAGACCCCGGCGGCGACCATCGTGGCCGCGTGGATCAGGGCGCTGACCGGGCTCGGACCGGGCATCGCGTCCGGGAGCCAGGTCTGCAGCGGGACCTGCGCGGACTTTCCGACCACGCCGACGAGCAGCAGGATCGTGCCGGTGGTCAGCGCCGCCGGTGAGATGTCGCCCGCGCCGAGCTCGGAGATCCGGAAGGTGCCGTAGCCGAGGCCGAGCACGAAGATGCCGAACAGGAAGCCGACGTCGCCGAGCCGGGTGATCAAGAACGCCTTCATCGCGCCGGAGCGGGCGTCGCGGCGTTCCCAGTAGTGGCTGATCAGCAGGTACGAGCAGGCGCCCATCACCTCCCAGCCGATCAGCAGCAGGAACAGGCTGTCGGCGATCACCACCGTGACCATCGCGGCGGTGAACAGCGTGACGAGTGCCGTGTACGACGCGGCGCGCTCGTGCAGGTAGGCGATCGAGTAGACCTGGACGCAGGCCGAGACCACGCCGACGACGGCCAGCAGCAGCACGGTCAGGTCGTCGGTGCGCAGGTCGAAGGTCCAGTACGCCGCGCCGGCGCCCGTGCCGGGGAACGACGTGACCTGCGGCTCCACGCCGGACAGGAGGATCGCGCTGAGGATCACCAGCAGCGAGAAGCCGACGCCGACCACGCGCCAGGTCGTCGCGATCACCGATCGATCTCCTTCGCCGTGTCCGCGGTCTCCAGCAGGTCGCGGGCCGCGTCGGCGTCGACGTGCCCGTGGCCGCGGAACAGCAGCAGCACGATCGCCAGCCCGAGGCCGATCTCGGCCGCGGCCAGCGTGATCACGAAGATCGCCAGCGTCTGCCCGGTGGCCAGGCCGTCGAGGCGCCAGGCGTCGAAGGCGATCAGGTTCAGGTTGACCGCGTTGAGCATCAGCTCGAACGACATCAGCATCGTGATCGCGTTGCGGCGGGCCAGTACGCCGTACACGCCGAGGCAGAACAGCGCGACGGCGAGAAGCAGCGGGAGGACGAGTGGCATCAGTCCTCCTTCTTCGGGGGCCGCTGGGACAGCACGATCGCGCCGATCAGCGCGGCCAGCAGCAGCACCGAGAGGACCTCGAACGGCAGCACCCAGGTGCGGAACACCGCCGTGCCGACCGCCTCGGCCGAGCCGTCCGGTACCGGACCGATCTTTTCGTTGCCAAAGGCAATCACGACGCCGGTGCCGAGCAGGACGGCGAGCGCACCGGCGACGACCGCGGCGAACGGGCTGCGGCGGGTGGTCAGGGCCGGCAGCGGGTTGGTCGGCGCTTTGGTCAGCATCAGCGCGAAGAGGACCAGGACGACGATGGCGCCGACGTACACCAGGATCTGTACCAGCGCGACGAGCTCCGCGTGCAGCGCGCCGAAGCAGCCGGCGACCGCGCCGAGGGCGACCACCAGCCAGAGCGCGGCGTGCACGATCCGGCGCGAGGTGACGACCAGAATGCTCGCGAACAGCGCCACCGCTCCCGCGACGGCGAAGAGCGCAGTGGTCACGCGCCGCTCCCGCGTGACGGGGGGTTCGGCTCGGGATCAGCCGGCTCGACGACGCTCGCGCCCGGATCGATCGGCTGCGGCGCGGGCACGGTCCACATCCAGTCGCGCAGCCGGTCCTTCTCGTGGGTCAGGTTGCGCAGGTCGGTCTCGGCGTACTCGAACTCCGGGGACCAGAACAGCGCGTCGAACGGGCAGGCCTCGATGCAGATCCCGCAGTACATGCACAGGCTGAAGTCGATCGCGAACCGGTCCAGCACGTTGCGGCTGCGCTCGCGGGCCTGCTCACCGACCGACGGCGCGGTCTCGGTGTGCGAGTCGATGTAGATGCACCAGCTCGGGCACTCCCGGGCGCAGAGCATGCAGGACGTGCAGTTCTCCTCCATCAGGGCGATCACGCCCCGGCTGCGCGGTGGCAGTTCCGGCTGCACGTCCGGGTACTGCTCGGTGACGGCACGGCGGGACAGCGTTTTCGCGGTGACCTTCAGGCCGTCGATCAGGCCCTTGCCAGGTAGTGCCACGCCTCCTCCTCCGTCCATGCGTCGACGCGAGCTGCAACACGCTGACACTAACCGGTCCGGGCCGATTACGGCGCGAGCAGGCGTCAGAGTTCGCGTTCGAGCCGGGCCGCGACCTGCCGGTACCGGCTGACCGGGACCAGATGTACCCCTTCGAAGGCGCCGCTGTCGCGGATCCGCAGCACCTGCTCGCAGGCCGCGTCGACCCCGGCGTCGCGGTCCCGCTCGACCGCCTCGACCAGGGCGTCGGGGATCGCCAGCTGGGACAGGCCGGCCAGGTTCTGGGCCATCTTCGCGCTGGCCAGCACCATCACCCCGGCGTACACGGGGATGGACAGGTCGACGCTCTCGCGCCAGCGCAGCAGCTCGTCGAGATCGAAGCTCACCTGCACGTAGAGGAAGTCGGCCTCGGCCTTCCACCGCGGCACCTTGCCGAGCCGCGCGGTCGCGCCGACCTGGAACGGGCCACAGCCGGGAAAGCTGGTCGAGCGAGTCTCGTCGATCATCGTCCGCACGGTGAGCTGACTGGTCCGGCCGCCCTCGCTCGGATCGTCCCCGTGCACGAACAGGAACTGCTCCACCCCGTACGCCGCGGCCGTCAGCAGGTCCCGCCGCAAGCCGAGCAGGTTGCGGTCCCGCGAGTTCAGGCAGGCGATCCCGCGCGCGCCCATCGCCTGCACCTCGTTGGCCACCGCGACGCTCGACACGGTCGCGCGGCCGATGTGGTTGTCCGGGATCAGGAACCCGTCCGCGATCGGACTCATCACCCCGATCTGGTGCCGGACCTTGGTGAGATCCGGCCGGGTCGGCGGTTCCACCTCGCAGATCAGCTCGAAGGACTTCATGACCGACGACCCTACTGACTGCCCGAGGCCAGCAGCCCGAGAATCTCGCCGGTCGGCCGGACGTCGCCGAAGGTCCGGTAGACGGTGTGCAAGGTCGCATTCAGGTCCTTGTCCCGACGAGCCGCGACTCCGTCGGCCACCATCACCACCCGGTACCCGAGCGTGCTCGCGTCGCGTGCGCTGGACTCGCAGCAGACGTTCGCGACCGTGCCGGTGATCAGCACCGTGTCGATCCCGCGCTCGGTCAGCAGCCCGGGCAGATCGCAGCGCCCCGGAAAGAACGCGCTGGCGGCTGTCTTCTCCACCAGCAGGTCCTCGTCGTGCACGGTGAACTCGTGCCACAGTCGGTCGCGCAGCGGACCGGTCCCGCCGGAGGCGTTGAACACCGCGGCGATCTCGTCACCGAGGAACTCGATCGTCACCGCCGACGGCTCGGTCGATCCGGGCAGCACCCAGGCAACGGTCCCGCCGGCGGCGCGCAGGCTGTCGGCGAGCGTGCTGATCTGCGGCACGACGCCACGCTCGTAGTCCCCGTCGGTGAAGAAGAACGGAACCATGTCGACGACGACGAGCGCGGTCTTCGCCGGTGTGAGGTGCTGGTACGCGTGCCGCTTGCCGCGACGGCTCTCCTGCCGCAGGTACTCCCGCTCCTCGATCATCCAGTCGTGCAGCTTCGGCGTCGTCATGCCGTAGACCTTCCCACCCGCCACCGACACCTCAGAGCTCGGCGAGGCGGTGCTGCAGGAAGCTGCGTTCGGCGGCGTTGCCGGTGAGAGCCAGCGCCTTCTCGTATGCCGTCGCGGCTTCGGCCGGCCGGCTGAGGCGGCGCAGCAGATCGGCTCGGATGGCGTGGAAGAGGTAGTACGTGTCGAGGTCCAGGGCGTCGACCAGGGCGAGGGCTTCGGCGGGGCCGTGGAGTTCGGCGACGGCGACGGCTCTGTTGAGCGCTACGACGGGTGTCGGGGTCAGCGTGAGCAGGTGGTCGTAGAGCTGGACGATCTGGGACCAGTCGGTGGGCGGGTCGCTGTGGACGGCGTTGATGGCTGCCTGGAGCTGGTAGGGGCCTGGCTGATCGCGGCGGAGGCAGCGGCGTACGAGGTCCTGGCCCTCGGCGACGAGCTGCTGGTCCCAGAGCCGGCGGTCCTGCTCGGGCAGGGGGATCAGCCGGCCGTCGGGTGAGGTGCGGGCTCGGCTGCGGGACTGCTGGAGCAGCATCAGCGCCAGTAGGCCGAGTGCCTCCGGCTCGTCGGGCATCAGCTCGACCAGGACCCGGCCGAGCCGGATTGCCTCGTCACACAGGTCCCTGCGAATCAGGTCGTCACCGGACGACGCGGCGTACCCCTCGTTGAAGATCAGGTACACGACCGCCAGGACGCCGCGGACCCGCTCGGGCAGATCGGCGTCGTACGGGATCCGGTACGGGACGCCCGCCGTGCGGATCTTCGTCTTGGCCCGGACCAGCCGCTGCGCCATCGTCGGCTCCGGGACGAGGAACGCCCGGGCGATCTCGGCTGTGCTCAGTCCGCCGAGCAGGCGGAGGGTGAGCGCGACCCGGACGTTCAGCGCCAGGGCCGGGTGGCAGCAGGTGAAGATCAGGCGGAGGCGGTCGTCGCGCACCGGGCCCTCCTCCACTGGATCGTCCTGGGCGTGCAGCAGCGCCGCCTGAGCCTGCTTGTCCTCACGGGCCGCCTCGCGGCGGAGCCGGTCGATCGCCCGGTTGCGCGCGGTGGTGATGATCCAGCCCGCCGGGCTCGGTGGGAGCCCTTGCTGCGGCCAGCGCTCGACAGCGGTCGCGAACGCGTCCTGGACGGCGTCCTCGGCGATGTCGAGATCACCGACCGTGCGGGCCAGTACGGCGACCGCCCGCCCGTGCTCGCGCCGGAACACGTCCGCGACGTCCGCCGTGGACACCGCGGCCGCTCCGCCGCGCGTGTTCGCGCCGCCGGCGGCCGGCTCTGCCGCGCGGCCGGCTCTCCCGGATTCCTCAGCCGGCAAAGGGCCGGACCTCCACCGGCAGGGCGACCAGGATCTTCGCCAGCCTGCGGGCCCAGTCCAGCGCCTGGTCCAGGTCTTCCACGTCGATCACCGTGAAGCCGCCGATGTGCTCCTTGCCCTCGGTGTAAGGCCCGTCGGTCACCAGCAGCTCGTCACCCTGCTGCCGCACCACCGTCGAGGACTCCGGCGGGTGCAGCCCGGCGCTGAAGACCCACGCGCCCGCCGCCCGCAGGTCGTCGTTCCACACCGCCAACTCCCGCATGACCGGGGCCAGGAACTCCTCGTCCGGCACCACGCCGTCGGGCTGGTAGATGCTGAGCAGGTACTGCGCCATCTCGACCTCCAAGTGAGTGTTCTACCCACTACACGAACGGGCTCAGCCCGGATCGACAGGCAGCGACACGACAATCGTCAGCCCGCCGCCGTCCCGCGGCACAGCCCGCACGGTCCCACTGTGCGCCTCCGCCACCGACCGCACGATCGACAGCCCCAGCCCGGCTCCCTTCGCCCCCACCATCCTGTCCTCGCCCAGCCGCCGGAACGGCTTGAACAGCCCCTCCACCTCGTACGGCGGAACGTCCGGCCCGGTGTTGCTCACCTCCACCTCGACCCGCTCACCGGCGACCGCCCGGCTGGTCACCCGCACCCAGCCGTCGGCCACGTTGTGCCGAACCGCGTTCTCGACCA
Organism: Kribbella sp. CA-253562; assembly: GCF_050942265.1. Lineage (GTDB taxonomy): Bacteria > Actinomycetota > Actinomycetes > Propionibacteriales > Kribbellaceae > Kribbella. Next base: position 7,704,382 of record NZ_CP192049.1, read on the forward strand.
GGTTGTGCACCAGCCGCTCGAGCAGCAGCGCGTCGCCGACCGTCGGAGCGTCCTGCGGATCAGCAGTCACCCGTACGCCGGCCGCGGTCGCCTCACGGGTCAGCTGGGCCACCACGTGGGTGATCACGTCGCCCAGGTTGACCGGGTAGACCGCGGTGAGCGCCTTCTCCGAGTCGGCCAGCACCAGCAACCCGCTGATCAACTGCTCGTGCCGGCTGTTGATCTCCAGCAAGCTCTCGCCGAGCTGCCGGACGTCGGGCGAGGCCGTCTTGCGGTGCATCGCGATCTCCACCAGCGCCCGGCCGAGCGTCAGCGGCGTTCGCAGCTCATGTGAGGCGTTGGCGACGAACCGGCGCTGCCCGTCGAAGGAGTGGTCCAGCCGCTCGACCATCGTATCGAAGGCGTCGGCCAGGTTCTTCACCTCGTCGTCCGGGCCGTCCAGTGCGATCCGTTCGTGCAGGCCGCGGCCCGCGGCGGGGGCGGCGGCGATCCGGCGCGCGGTGTCGGTGACCCGGTGCAGCGGCGCGAGCACCCGGCCCGCGACGAGCCAGCCGAAGCCGGCCGCCAGCCCGCCGACCAGTACCAGTGCGATGCCGCCCTGGACCAGCAGGGACTTGGTCGCGGCCGCCTTCACGGTGCGGCGCTGCTCCTCCATCACCCGGTCGGCTTCCGGGCCGGTCAGTACGTCGCCGTCCTGGTTGAGCACGAAGAGCTGGTTGGGCCTCGGCTGCAGGGTCGTGCCCGGGCCCGGCGTCGCACCCGGCGAGGGCGTCGCGCCCGGCGAGGGCGTCGGACCAGGCGTCGTGGTCGCGGTGACGGGCGGCGGCTGGAACGTCCCGCGCACGAGCACCCGCTGCTCCTTGCCCAACTGCTGGCTGAACAGCGCATACGTCACACCGAGCAGCAGCATCCCGGCCACCACGAACATCCCGCCGTAGATCAGGGTCAACCGGGCCCGGAGCGTCAGCTTCCGCGTGAGCCGCTTCATGGGATCCGGTACCCGACACCGGTCACGGTGTCGACCAGTCCGGGCTCACCGAGCTTGCGGCGGAGCTTGAGGATGGTCAGCCGGACCGCTCCGGTGAACGGGTCCACGTGCTCGTCCCACACCTTCTCCAGCAACTGTTCCGCCGACACGGTCGCTCCGTCCGCCCGCAGCAGCTCGGCCAGTACGGCGAACTCCTTCTTCGACAGCGGCACGTACCGCCCGTCCCGGAACACCTCGTGCCGCGCGGGATCCAGCGTCAGCCCGGCACGCCGCAGCACGGGTGGATCGGCGGGCCGGCTGCGGCGGCCGAGCGCCAGCACCCGGGCGGCCAGCTCGGCGAAGGCGAACGGTTTGGTCAGGTAGTCGTCGGCGCCCAGCCCGAGCCCCTCGACCCGGTCGGTGACCGCGGCGGCGGCGGTCAGCATCAGCACGCGGGTGGACGACCCGGACTCCACCAGCCGGCGGCACACCTCGTCGCCGTGCACCACGGGCAGGTCCCGGTCCAGCACGACGACGTCGTACTCGTTGACGTCCAGGCGCTCCAGCGCCGCGGCGCCGTCCGGGGCGATGTCGACCGCGTGGGCCTCGTCCCGCAACCACTCCGCGATCGCTGCCGCCAGCAACGGTTCGTCCTCGACCACCAGTACCCGCACGCCTCGCCGCCTTCCGCCGTTGTCCCCATCATCACCGATCGGCTGTTTCCGCGGTGTTTGCGAACACCGAAACGGTGCGGAAACGCCCCGCTGGCTTGGCTGGGGCGAAACCGAACCCCGTTCGAGGAGACACCATGAGACGACTGTCCTTGCTGGCCGCGGTGGCCCTGACGGCATCCCTGACCCTGACCGGCTGCGGCGCCGAGCCGGAGACCGAGGGGGTGGCCTCGGGCGGCGCGTCCCAGCCGGAGGCGAGCGCCGGCGGCGACGACGCCGCGGCGCAGAACCTGAGCCAGGACGAGATGGGCGTCAAGTTCGCCCAGTGCCTGCGCGAGAACGGGCTGGACGTGAAGGACCCCGAACCGGGCAAGGGCATCATGCTCAAGTTCGGACCGGAGTCCGGGATGAGCCGCGAGAAGGTCGACCAGGCGATGGAGGCCTGCCGCAAGTACAACCCGCAGGCCGACAGCAAGCCCAACCCGGAGCAGGAGGCGAACGGCCGCAAGTTCGCCGAGTGCATGCGCGAGAACGGAGTGGAGAAGTTCCCGGACCCCAAGCCCGGCCAGCGCGGCATCCAGATCGACAAGGAGGCCGGCAGCGACCCGGACCTGGAGAAGGCGCAGGCCGCCTGTCAGAGCATCCTGGCAGGCAGGTGATGCCTCGTCGCCGTCGCGGCAGGACCACTCTGACCGCCGTGGCCCTGCTGGCCGCGGGCGGAGTGCTGACTGCCGTCCTGCTCACCCGTACGGACAACAGCCAGGCAGCCGACCAGTCCGGTCCGATCGCACCGGTCAACACCGCGAAGGTCACGCAGCAGACGCTGAAGGACACCGAGAGCGCGGACGGCGAGCTGGGCTACGGCACGACCAGCACGGCCTCCGCCCGCACGCCGGGGACGATCACCGGGGTGCCGGAGAGCGGTCAGCAGTTCCACCGCGGGCAGCCGCTGTACTCGATCGACAACAAGCCGACCACCTTGTTGTACGGCGCACTGCCGGCGTACCGGCGGCTCACGACCGGCAGCGAGGGGCCCGACGTCCTCCAGCTCGAGCAGAACCTCGAGGCGCTCGGGTACGACGGGTTCACCGTCGACGACGAGTACACGTCGAACACCGCCGAGGCCGTCGAGCAGTGGCAGGAGGACCGAGGGTTGACCGAGACCGGCAGTGTCGAGCTGGGTCAGGTGCTGTTCGCGGCCGGCCCGGTCCGGGTCGAGAGCGTGCAGACCCAGGAGGGCGCGCAGATCGGTCCCGGGCAGCCGGTGCTCAGGTACACCGGCACGAAGAAGGCCGTCACCGTCACGCTCGAGGCGGCCGATCTGCGGCTGGCCAAGAAGGGCGCCGTGGTCGACGTCACGCTGCCCGACGACAGCACGGTCGAGGGCCGGGTCGAGAAGGTGTCGACCGTGGTCGTGCCGGCGTCGGGCCAGGACCAGGAGGCGACCACCGAGCTCGAGGTGATCGTTGCCATCGACAACCAGAAGGCGCTGGCGAACTACCCGACCGCCTCGGTGGACGTGACGTTCACCGCGTCCGAACGCAAGAACGTGCTGACCGTCCCGGTCGCCGCGCTGCTCGCGCTCAGCGAGGGCGGGTTCGGGGTCGAGGTCAGCGACGACACCGGAACCCGGTACGTGCCGGTGAAGACCGGCCTGTTCGCGGGCGGCCGGGTGGAGATCTCCGGTTCCGGGATCAAGGCGGGCCTCGCGGTAGGGGTGCCGAAGTGATCGAGCTGACCGACGTGACCAAGGTGTACGCCGGCGGCGTCGCGGCGCTCGGTGGGGTGTCGCTGCGGATCGACCAGGGTGAACTGGTCGCCATCGTGGGGCCGTCCGGGTCCGGCAAGTCGACGATGCTGAACGTGCTCGGCACGCTGGACCGGCCGACCTCGGGCAGCGTCCGGATCGACTCGTACGACGTCGCGAAGCTGTCCGACGCCGGCCTGTCGGCGCTGCGCGCGAGCCGGATCGGGTTCGTCTTCCAGCAGTTCCACCTGGCGTCCGGCGTACGAACTGTCGACAACGTCGCCGACGGGTTGCTGTACTCCGGCCTGCGGGCGGCGCAGCGGCGCAAACGGGCCGCGGCGGCGCTGGAGCGGGTCGGGCTGGCCCATCGGCTGGACCACGAGCCGCACGAGCTGTCCGGTGGTGAACGCCAACGCGTCGCCGTCGCCCGGGCGGTCGCCGGCGAGCCCGCGGTCCTGCTCGCGGACGAACCCACCGGCGCGCTCGACTCGCAGTCCGGTGCCGGCGTCATGCAGTTGTTCCGGGACCTGAACGCCGCCGGCACGACCGTCGTCGTGATCACCCACGACCGCGACATCGCCGCCTCGCTGCCGCGCCAGATCCAGATGCGCGACGGCCGGATCACCGCGGAGGTGCACTGATGACGCGGCGCGGCGAAGGGCTCCGGCCGGCCAAGCTGTGGCCCGGGGACGTGATCAAGGTCGGCGCGGTGGGCCTGCGGACCCGGCCGCTGCGCGCGTTCCTGTCCGCGCTGGGGATAGCGATCGGGATCGCCGCGATGGTCGCCGTGGTCGGCATCTCCTCGTCGTCGCGGGCCGAGCTGGACGCGACACTCGATGCCCTCGGCACCAATCTGCTGACGGTCGAACCGGGCACCCGGCTGACCGGTGAGCAGGCGCAACTGCCGCTGGCGGCCGAGTCGATGGTCGACCGGATCGGGCCGGTCCAGGCGCAGTCCGCGATCGGCCGGGTCGACGACGCGAACGTCTACCGCAGCGACAAGATCCCGGACGTCGAGACCAACGGCATCGTCCCGTACGCCGCCCGGACCAACCTGCTGGACACCATCGGCGGCACGGTCCGCAGCGGCCGGTGGCTCGACGCGGCGACCGGGACCTATCCGGCGGCCGTGCTCGGCGCGAGCGCGGCCGAACGCCTCGGCATCAACCGCGCGGGACCGGACATCCAGGTGCTGATCGGCGACGAGTGGTTCACCGTGCTCGGGATCCTGTCCCCGGCCGCGCTGGCGCCCGAGCTGGACGCCGCCGTCCTGATCGGCTGGCCCGCGGCCGGTACGACGCTCGGCTTCGACGGGCACCCGACCAAGATCTACACCCGCTCGGCCGACCGCCAGGTCGAGTCGGTCCGGGCGGTGCTCGGGCCGACGGCCAACCCGGAGGCGCCGAACGAGGTCCAGGTGTCGCGCCCGTCCGACGCGCTGGCCGCCCAGCAGGCGGCGGGCGAGGCCTTCACCGGTCTGCTGCTGGGACTCGGCGCGGTCGCCCTGCTGGTCGGCGGGGTCGGCGTCGCGAACATCATGGTCATCTCGGTGCTCGAACGCCGCGCGGAGATCGGTCTACGGCGATCGCTCGGCGCCACCAGGGGCCAGATCCGGACGCAGTTCCTGACCGAGTCGCTGCTGCTGTCGGCGCTTGGCGGGCTTGGCGGCGCCGCTCTGGGCAGTGCGGTGACCTTCGGCTACGCGGCGTACCAGGGCTGGCTGACCGTCATCCCGCTCTGGGCGGTCGTGGGTGGTTTCGGGGCGACGCTGGTGATCGGTGGAGTCGCTGGGCTCTACCCGGCGATCCGGGCCTCGCGGCTGTCGCCCACCGAGGCGCTCGCGACGCCTTGAATCGCTGACTCAGGAAAAGATGACGACGCCGATGCCGGTGAGCGCGAGCTGGATCAGCGCCACCGGCACCAGGCCCTGCCAGGCGAGCTTCTGCAGCTGGTCGGCGCGCAGCCGCGGGAACGCGACCCGCACCCAGATCACCACCAGCGAGACGATCGCGATCTTCAGCAGCGACCAGATCCAGCCGATCGAGTCCGGACCCGGACCACTCCAGCCGCCCAGGAACAGCACGGTGGTCAACGCGGCGAGCACCACGATGCCGGCGTACTCGGCGAGCAGGAAGAGGGCGAAGCGCAGGCCGGTGTACTCGGTGTAGGGGCCGAAGATGACCTCCGAGTCGGCCACCGGCATGTCGAACGGCGGCCGCTGCAGCTCGGCCAGCCCGGCGATGAAGAAGACCACCATGCCGGGCAGCTGCCAGAGCAGCCACCATGGGTTCCACTGGTCGACGATGCCGGTGAGGCTCAGCGTGCCGGCCGCGACCGCGACGCTGGCCGCCGACAGGACGAACGGCAGCTCGTAGCTCATCAGCTGGGCGGCGACCCGCAGGCCGCCGAGCAGGCTGTACTTGTTGCCGCTGGCCCAGCCGGCCATCAGCGAGCCGAGCACACCGACGCTCATCACCGCGAGCACGAAGAACAGGCCCGCGTCGAGGTGGGCGCCGACCAGTGCCGGGGAGAGCGGGATCGCAGCCATCGCCGCCATGTACGGCAGGATCGCGACCACCGGAGCCCACTCGAACACCCGCTTGTCCGCGGCGGCCGGAGTGACGCTCTCCTTCTGGACGAACTTGATCCCGTCGGCGACCAGCTGCGCCCAGCCGTGGAAGCCGCCGGCGTACATCGGCCCGAGCCGCGACTGCATGTGCGCCATCACCTTGTGCTCGGCCTGACCGACCACCAGCGGCGCGACCAGGAACGCGACCAGCACGCCGACGACCCGCAGTACGAACTCGAGCATGAGCGCACCCTACCGACTCCGGCTTGACCTCAACCATCGTTCAGGTCCGAGGCTGGTCGTCATCGAGCGAAGGAGTGGACATGATTCTGGTCACCGGAGCCACCGGAAAGGTCGGGCGGCACGTCGTCGCCGGACTACTGGCAGCGGACGCCGACGTCCGCGCACTGGTCCGGCAGCCGTTGGCGGCGGGACTGCCGAACGAGGTCGAACTGGTCGTCGGCGACCTCACGGATCCGGAGGCGGTGCGGAAAGCTGCCGCGGGAGCCGAGGCGGCGTTCCTGCTCTGGCCGTCGTACTCGGTGGACGGCGCGGAGCCGGTCGTCGCGGCGCTGACCGAGCAGGTGCCGCGGGTGGTCTACCTATCGGCGATGAACGTCGACGACAGCCGGCCGGCGGAGCAGAACGGCGTGTGGGGTCAGGTCGAGCAGTTGCTGGTCGAGTCGGACGCCGACTGGACCTTCCTGCGCCCGGGCGGGTTCGCCGCCAACACGCTGGAGTGGGCGGACGAGATCCGCCACGGTGGCGTGGTCGCGATGCCCGCACCGCAGGCCGGGCGGTCGCTGATCCACGAGCGGGACATCGCCGACATCGCGGTGCTCACGCTGCTGGACGAGACGCACAGCGGCGAAAAGTACGTGCTGACCGGCCCGCGGATACTGACCCAGGAAGAGCAAATCGCGGCGATCGGCGCGGAGATCGGCAAACAACTCCGGGTCGAGGAGCAAACCGCCGACCAGGCCCGGCAGGCGATGCTGGCCGCCGGCGCGGACGAAGCGTTCGTCGGACCCGCGATCCAGTACTGGCAGTCGCTGGTCGACAACCCCGAGCCGGTCGTGCCGACGTACACCGAACTCACCGGCCGCCCAGGCCGCACGTTCGAGCAGTGGGCCCACGAACACCGCGACGCCTTCCGCGTGCTCTCCACTGAGGAGGTGGCGAAGGGCAGTTCTCCCGCGAAGAGGTCTTCTACCTGACCGAACCGGTGGACTGAGCGAGTTCGCTCAGGCTTGTCCGTCCGTCTGCTCCGATGCCGGGGCGGGCGGGGCGGAGTCCGTTGCCGGGGTGGGTTCGGCTTGTTTGCGGACTCTGCGTTCGCCGGCGGCTCGGCGGGGGCGGGCGGGGGTGGACGCCGCTTGGGCGGGGGCCAACGGGTCCGGGTCGGGGGAACCCGGTTGGCGCGGGCCCCAGCTGTCGGGGTCGGGGACGCCTGGGGGGAGGGTGCGACGGCGGGAAGGGGCGCCGGTTTTGGCGGCCGCGGGGGCGTGGTCGGACTCGCCGGGTTCCTTGGCGCCGGGCCAGGGCTTGGCGACGCGGGAGGCGAGGACGAACTCCTTGCGCAGCGGGTTGCCCTCGAACTCGTCGGGCAGCAGGAGCGGGACCAGGTTCGGGTGGCCGGGGAAGTCGATGCCGAACATCTCGTGGGTCTCGCGCTCGTGCCAGTTCGCTCCGGCGTACACCTCGGACAGCGTCGGCAGCGCGGCGCCCGCGCGTGGGATCAGCGTGCGGACCAGCACGTGGTCGACGTGCGCCCCGCCCCAGAAGTCGGCCAGATGGGTGACCACGCGGAACCCGTCGGTCAGCTCGTCGCTGGCGGTGAGGAAGTCGAAGAAGATCAGCCCGACCTCGTCCCGCAGGATCTCGTGCGCGGTGATCCACGCCTCGGCCGGTACGTCGACCGTCGCGACGCCGAAGCTGTCGGAGCCGGTCGCCGCGATCCCGGCGTCGGTCAGCGCGGACAGCATGTGCCCGGCGCCGGACTGCTCGGGACCGGCCGCCGCGCCGGGGTCCGGCTGCTCTGGACCGGCCGCAGTGCCGGCGCCCGGCTGCTCCACCCGGTGCGCAGCGCCGGAGTCCGGTCGCGTGGGCTCGCCGGACGTCGGCTGGTCGGTCACTTCGGCTCCACCAGGCCGCGGGTCAGCGCCCGCGCCGACGGCTCGTACCGGCTGGTGACGTTCTCGCCCGCGATCTTCTCCTGCAGCTTGAGGATGCCCTGCAGCAACGCCTCCGGCCGCGGCGGGCAGCCGGGCACGTACACGTCGACCGGGATGATCTGGTCGACGCCCTTGGTCACGCAGTACGAGTCCCAGTACGGGCCGCCGGAGTTCGAGCAGGAGCCGAACGAGATCACGTACTTCGGCTCCGGCATCTGGTCGTACAGCCGCTTGATCGCCGGCGCCATCTTGTCGGTCACCGTGCCCGAGACCACCATCAGGTCGGCCTGCCGCGGCCCGGGCGCGAACGGGATCACGCCGAGCCGGATGAAGTCGTGCCGCCCCATCGACGCCGCGATGAACTCGATCGCGCAGCAGGCGAGCCCGAAGTTGAACACCCACAGCGAGTACTTGCGTCCCCAGTTCAGCAGGTACCGCACCGGCTCGGGGGCCAGCTTCGCCAGCGCACCCACAGCCGGCCGCACCGTCGGCATCGGCAGGTGGACCGCGTGATCAGCCATGGCCTCAGCCTAGTCTCAGAACCTCGTCGAGCAGCACTTCCGGATACTCCAGCGGCGCGAAGTGCCCGACGCCGTCGACGAACCGCAGCGTCACGTCGCTGAAGAACTCCTCCAGCCGGTCCGACCACTCGCGCGGAAACAGCGGGTCGTGCTCCGGCCACACCACCCGAGTCGGTACGCCGATCCGCTCGCCGGCCGCCGGTGCGACCTCGGCCGCCGAGGTCGCCACTGCGCCGGCACCGGCGCGGTACCAGTTGATCGACGCGGTGAATGCTCCCGGCGGGGAGTACACCTCGACCAGGTGGTCCAGCTCCGGCTCGAAGCCCGGCCCGGACCAGTGCGTCCAGAAGTGCCGCAGATAGTCGCGTACGGCGTCCGGCTTGCCGTCGATCAACTGCTCGACCACCGGCAACCGGTGGAACGGCTGGTACCAGAACTCCCGCTGCGCCTGCTCGCCGAAGACCCGCTGACCGATCCCCGGCAACGGCGGCGCGAGGACCAGTCCATCGATCAGCTCCGGCCGCGTCTTCGCCACCGCCTGCGCGACCCGGCTCCCGACGTCGTACCCGACCAGCACCGGCCGGTCCAGCCCGAGCTCCTCGATCAGCCCGGCGACACTGCGCGCCTGCGCGAACGCGTCGTACTGGCTGTCGGCTGCCTGTTTGTCCGACTCCCCGAATCCGCGCAGGTCCGGCACGACCACCTGGCGCCCGGACTCGACGAGCATCGGCGCCAGACGACGGTAGTCCGTCCGGTCGCCCGGCCAGCCGTGCAGCAGGACGACGGCAGGCCCGTCGCCCACCCGGTCGTAGGCCAGCTGGAATCCGTCCACAGCAGCACTCTTCAGCACAGGTACCGACCCTACGCGCGGCAGCCGACCGCAGGGCGGAGAGGCCGAAGTGTGCCGATCGGACGCCCGCGAGCGCTCAGCCGATGAGGTGACCCGGACCGGTGGTCAGGCCGCCTTCGACGGGCAGCGTGATGCCGGTGATCCAGGCCGCGTCGTTCGAAGCCAGGAAGGCGACCGCGGCGGCCACGTCCTCGGGCTGCCCCACCCGGCGGAGCGGGTAGATCGCCTTCAGGTCCTCCAGGGCTTCCGGACGATTCGCGAACGCCCGGGTGGCGATCGTGCCGGGCGCGACCACGTTGAACCGGACGCCGCTCGGGCCGTGCTCGGCCGCCAGGTTGGCGACCAGGCTGATCAGGCCGGCCTTCGCCGCGGCGTACGGGTTGGTGCCTAGGGCAACCACTCCGCTGATCGAGCCGACCAGTACGACGGCTCCCGAGCCGGACGCGATCAAGTGCGGCAGTGAGGCTTCGATGCAGCGGACCGCGCCGGTGAAGGTGAAGTCGTACTGCCGGGCCCACTGGGCGTCGCCGGGCTCGACCGCTTCCCGGTTCGCGAGGTTGTGGCCGGCGACTTGAGCCAGTACGTCGAGCCGCCCGAACCGGTTGACGGTCGCCGCCACCGCCGCGTCGACCGAGTCCCGGCTGGTGATGTCGCAGGCGAGCGCGATCGCCGATCCGTCGCCGGCCAGCTCGGCGGCGAGCTGCCCGGCCGCGTCGGTGTCGACGTCGGCCACCGCGACCGACGCCCCTTCGGCCGCCAGCCGGACCGCAGTCGCCCGCCCGATCCCGTGCGCGGCACCGGTGACGAACGCGACCTTGCCTTCGAACCGTCTCACGACAACTCCTCCCGATCGGACTGACCGCCGACGCTAGATGCTCGACCTCGCTCTAGGTCAACCACGCCGCGCGCTCGCCAGGCGCGCCGCGTCCGCGCACCCCGGGGGCGCCGCGTCCGCGCTCCCCGGGGGCGCCGCGTCCGCGCTCCCCGGGGGCGCCGGCCCCGCCGGCCCCCGGCCCCGTCCGACGCGGCCCCGGCGCCCGCAGCCCCGCACGCCCCGGTATTTCCTTGACCGCCCCCGACCCCCGACCTAGCCTGACTGAACAGGACTGAACAGGTTCATCGAGACCAGGAGACGGCTGTGGCCGAGCAGGTGGAAGTGGGGGCGCCTGAGCCGAGGGCGCTCGCGGTGGAGACCAACGGGCTGAACGTGATCGACGACGCCGAGCGGAAGGGCCGGCCGAGTCAGCTGTTCTGGCCCTGGTTCGGGGCGAACGTGTCGGTGCTGGGGCTGAGCTACGGCGCGTTCGCGCTCGGGTTCGGCATCTCGTTCTGGCAGGCGGTGATCGCGGGCCTGGTCGGGATCGTCTTCTCGTTCCTGCTCTGCGGGCTGATCGCCTTGGCCGGGAAGCGCGGCTCGGCGCCGACGCTGGTGCTCAGCCGGGCGGCGTTCGGGGTGCGCGGCAACAAACTGCCGTCGCTGGTGTCCTGGCTGCTCACGGTCGGCTGGGAGACCGTGCTGACGATCCTCGCCACGCTCGCCACGGCCACCGTGTTCGAGCGGCTCGGCTGGGGCGGCGGCTCGATCACGAAGGTGGTCGCGCTGGTGGTCGTCGGCACCCTGATCGTTGCCTGTGGCGTGCTCGGCTTCGACCTGATCATGCGGATGCAGACGATCATCACGATCGTCACCGGCGTGCTGACGGTCGTCTACATCGCACTCGTCGCTGACCAGGTCAACTGGTCCACCGTCTCGGCCCTGCCCGGCGGCTCGGGCCAGGAACTGATCGGTGCCCTGGTCTTCTTGATGACCGGCTTCGGCCTCGGCTGGGTGAACGCGGCAGCCGACTACTCCCGCTACCTGCCCCGGACCGCCTCCAGCCGCGGTGTCGTCGGCTGGACCACGTTCGGCTCGTCGCTCGCCCCGGTCGTACTGCTGACCTTCGGTCTGCTGCTGGCAGGCTCGTCCACCGACCTGAGCGCCGCGATCGCCGCCGACCCGATCGGCGCCCTCGCAGAGGCGCTGCCGACCTGGTTCCTGGTGCCGTTCGTGATCGTCGCCGTGCTCGGTCTGGTCGGCGGCGCGGTGCTCGACATCTACTCCTCCGGCCTGGCCCTGCTCTCGCTCGGCCTGCCGGTCCCCCGGTACGTCGCGGCGTTCGTCGACGGCATTCTGATGATCGCCGGCACGATCTACGTGGTGTTCTTCGGGGACGAGTTCCTGCAGGAGTTCACCGGCTTCCTGATCACGCTCGGCGTCCCGGTCGCGGCCTGGTGCGGCATCATGCTGGCCGACATCGCGACCCGGCGGCGCGACTACGCCGACGCCGATCTGTTCGACCGCCGCGGCCGGTACGGCGACGTCCGGTGGCTGCCGGTCATCACCATGCTCGTTGCCACCGGCATCGGCTGGGGCCTGGTCACGAACGGCAACGCGGACTGGCTGACCTGGCAGGGCTACCTGCTCGAACCGTTCGGCCTGGGCGGCAAGACCGGTACGTGGGCGTTCGCGAACCTCGGCGTCCTGGTCTCGCTGGTCGGCGCGTTCGTGGTCCAGCTGCTCGCCGGGCGGCGCGCCGTACAGGAGCAGGAGTCGCAGTCCTCGCTGGAGAGGGTGAGCTGAGATGGCGCTCGCGCTGATCGACCTGCAACGGATCTTCGCCGAGCCGGACAGTGGCTGGGCGACGCCGGACTTCCAGCGGGTGGTCAAGCCGACCCAGGAACTGGTCCAGCTGTTCGCGCCGCAGGTGATCTTCACCCGGTTCGTCGCGCCGGCCGGGGAACCGACCGGTTCCTGGATCCCGTACTACCAGCAGTGGCCGTTCGCGTTGCAGCCGCCGGACTCGTACGCGTACCAGTTGGTCGACGAGTTCCGCGGGGCGCCGACGCTGGACAAGCCGACGTTCAGCAAGTGGGGCCGGGAGTTGGCGGACGCGGTCGCGCCGGACGGGCGGCTGGTGCTGGCCGGCGTGACCACCGACTGCTGCGTACTGTCGACGGCGCTCGCGGCGGTGGACGCCGGCGCGCACGTCCAGGTCGTCGAGGACGCCTGCGCCGGGGTCGACGAGGCGAGCCATCGCAAGGCGATCGACATCATGCGGCTGTACGCGCCGATGCTGGAGATCGTCACCGTCGGCCAACTGCGCGCCGCGGGTGGTTCCGGCCAGTGACCCCGGGCGTCACCCTCAAGCACGAGCGGATCGCCTCGATCCTGGCCCGCGAGATCAGATCGGGGCGGGTCGGCCACGGCCACCGGCTGCCCGGCGAGGTGGAGTTGGCCCGGCGGTTCGGCGTCAGCCGCAACACGGTCCGCTCGGCGCTCGCCGTACTGACCGCGGACGGGTTGATCACGACGCGGACCGGCAAGGGGTCGTTCGTGCTGTTCGACGGGCGGCCGTTGGACGATCCGCTCGGGTGGACGCACGCGCTGGCCGAGCAGGGCGTCGAAACCCGGGTTCGCATCCTGCGGCTGGAGCTCGACCAGGACCCGGAGCTCGCCGAGCAGCTCGACCTGGACTCGCCCGACGTGATCGTGGTCGAGCGCATTCGGTCCCTGGTCGACGGCGAGGCGATCTCGCTGGAACGCAGTCGGCTGCCGGCCGTCGAGCAGCTCCGGGACCTGCCGTCGCGTGGGCTCGACGACGGGTCGATCATCTCGACGCTGACGCGGGCCGGTCTGCATCTGACGCAGGGCGAGCAACGGCTGCGCGCGCGGCCGCTCACGCCGGAGGAGGCCGCGTTGCTGGGCCGCCCGGAGAACACTTGGTTTCTGCACAGCCGCCGGACGAGCTGGACGGCCGACAACCGGTTCGCCGAGCAGGTCGACAGCCTGCTGGACCCGCGACACTTCGAGCTGAACCTCACCTACAGCGAGACGCCGCGATGACATCGGCCGAGTCGCGGGCCGTCGGAGCGCTGTACGGGCTGGCGATCGGGGACGCGCTCGGGATGCCGACCCAGTCATTGCCCAGGGCCCGCATTGTCGAGCGGTACGGCGAGGTGATCGACGGGTTGCACCCCGCGCCGGACGACCAGCCGTTGGCGGCGGGGATGCCGGCCGGGGCGATCACCGACGACACCGAACAGGCGGTGCTGCTGGCCAGGTTGGTGATCGAAGGCAACGGGCTGGTGGACGGGCACGAGCTCGCGCGCCGGCTGATCGCGTGGGAGGACGACATGCGGGCCCGCGGGTCGCTCGACCTGCTCGGCCCGTCGACCAAGCGCGCGCTTGACGAGTTGCTGGCCGGCGGCGACATCGCCCGTACCGGCCGCTACGGCACCACCAACGGCGCGGCCATGCGGATCACGCCGGTGGGGATCGCGACGCCTGCCCGCACCGAACTGCTGGTCGAACGGGTGGTTGCCGCGAGTGCTCCCACGCACAACACAGGGCTGGCGCTCGCGGCCGCCGCCGCGGTTGCTGCTGCCGTGAGTGCGGGGATCGATGGAGCCACGGTGTCGGAGGCAACCACCACGGCTGTCGCGACGGCCCGAGAGGCCGCGCAGCGCGGCTTCTGGGTCGCGGGCGCCGATGTGGCGAGCCGCATTGATTGGGCAATCGCACTAGAACCAGTGAGTGTCGAGTTGTTGTACGAACTCGTGGGGACCAGCTTGGCCAGTCAGGAGTCCGTGCCCGCGGCGTTCGCGGTGGCCAACGGGTTCGACGATCCGTGGCTGGCGGTTCGGGTCGCGGCGTCGGTGGGTGGGGACACCGACACGATCGCGGCGATCGCCGGGGCCGTGGCCGGCGCGTGCCACGGCGTCGACGCGTTTCCGGCCGACGTCCGGCGTACGGTCGCGGCGGTGAACGGGCTCGACCTGGACGCGCTGGCCGGCGAGTTGCTGAAGGTACGCCGCGGATGAGACTCGTCCACCTCGGCAACGTCGTGGTCGACCTGGTACTGACGGTCGACAACCTGCCGGAGCGCGGCGGGGACGCGCTGGCGGGATCGACCGATCGCGCGACCGGGGGCGGGTTCAACGTGATGGCGGCGGCGAGCCGACTGGGGATCGAGACGTCGTACTACGGCGTACTCGGGATCGGGCCGTTCGCCGACCAGGCGCGGGTGGATCTGCGCCGGGAGGGGATCGAGTTTCCACAGCCGCAGTGTCCCGAGCTGGACACCGGGTTCGTCGTCGTACTGGTGGACGGTGGGGGCGAACGCACCTTCGTCACCAGTCCGGGCGCCGAGGCGACGCTGAGCGACTTCCCGGCGACGAGCGCGAACGACTTGGTCTACGTCTCCGGGTACAGCCTGCTGCACGCGGTCAATCGGGAGACCCTGGTCCGGCGGCTCCCGGAACTGCGCGGCACCGTCTTCTTCGATCCCGGACCGCTGGTTGGGCAGATCCCGCCCGACGCCTTGGAGATCGCGATGAGCCGGGCGGACTGGGTCAGCTGCAACGCGCGGGAAGCAGCGGTCCTGGGCGGTGAGCCGGCTGCCGCGCGGGGAGTGATCGTGCGGCTCGGGCCCGAAGGGTGCCGGCTCGGCGACCAGGTGGTGCCCGGGTTCGCAGTCGAGGCAGTGGATCTGAACGGTGCCGGCGACGCGCATTCCGGAGCGTTCCTGGCCGCCCTCGCCGCCGGAATCGAGCCGCTCGAAGCGGCCCGGCGGGCGAACGCGGCCGCGGCGATCGCCGTCACCCGGCGCGGACCGGCCACCGGGCCCACCCGGGCCGAATTGGACGCGTTTCTGAGGGACTACGGCGGCGCCTAAGGCCGCCGGGCGTCACCTAAGGCTGCGGGGCGCCGCGCCTAGGGAGTAGTGCCGATGTGCTGAGCCACCTCACAGGCGGAGTGTCGGGGTATCGACGAACTCCCGGAGGACAGCATGTCGTTCTACCCCAGCACCGAATTCATCCACGCCGAGGTCGCCTACCGCCAGGAGCGCAACCGGCAGCTGTTCCAGCGCCCGGGACTGCTCCAGCGCTTGCGCCGTACGGCGCAGACGCCGGCGCCCCGCCCGCACCTGGCTCGCGCTAGGCACGCGATGTGAGCGCCCGGCCACCACCCCTTCGACCATCAGCGCGACCGAGGTTCTCCGGAACCCGGTCGCGCTGGTGCGTTCGGCCCTCGTAGGGACCGCGTACGGCGCCCTAGGGAGCCCGGCACGCAGGGATAGGGAGGAAGTCCGATGTGCCGGGTCACCTCAGCCGCGCAGATTAGGGCCATCGACAACGAGTCGAAGCACAACCGCCCAGGAGGCACCGCAGATGCACACCACCGAGTCGGTCAAGGCCGAGGTCAGCTACCGCAAGGAGCGCCTCACCCGCGACTTCAGCCGCGCCAACCGGACCACCCGGACCCGCCGGCACCTCACCCACCTGTTCACCCGGAACGCCTGAGAGGAGGACACCATCATGATGTTCACGACCGAGCAGTCGATCCAGGCGGAGAACACCTACCGCCAGGAGCGGATCAAGCGCGACTTCCGGGCCACCGCCCGCAAGCAGCGCACCGCGCCGGCGCAGCAGAAGACGCCGTCGCGCACCGCGCGCCGGTTCCTGCGACCCACCGCGGCCGCGTGATCGCCGTGCACGCCGTCCCTGACCAGCAACCTTCGGTCAGGGACGGCGTTTCACGTTCTCCCGAGAGTCACCAGGCGCGGATTCTGCTCTCAGGTGACAGGCATGGGGCGGGCTGCCGTCGATTTGTGTCGGCTCCAGGGGCGAAGATGGACGACGTGCCCTGGACCTCGACACCTCTCGTCGGCCGCTCGACCGAGATGGCCGCCCTGCTCAGCGCCGTCGACGAGGCGAAGACCCGCCGCGCCGGCGCCATTCTGCTGTCCGGTGACGCCGGGGTCGGCAAGACCCGGTTGCTGGACGAGGTGGCCACCGGCGCGCACGAGCGGGGTTTCGGCGTCCTGGTCGGGCACTGCACCGACTTCGGCGACGCCGGCCTGCCGTACCTGCCGTTCAGCGAGATCTTCGGCCGGCTCGCGGGCGAGCGCCCGGACCTGGTCGAGAGCGTGCTCACCAACTTCCCGGCGATCGGCCGGCTGCTGCCCACCCACCGGCTGATCGGCGCCCAGCCGGTCCCGCAGGACGGGCCGCTCGACCGCGCCGCGCTGTTCGACGCCGTCCTGGGCGCGCTGACCGCGCTGTCGACCAGCGAGCCGTTGCTGGTGATCGTCGAGGACACCCACTGGGCCGACGACTCCACCCGGGACCTGATCGGTTTCCTGCTGACCCGGCTGACCTCCCAGCGGCTCGCGCTGATCGTGTCCTACCGCAGTGACGACCTGCACCGCCGGCACCCGCTGCGCCGCCCGATCGCCGAGTGGTCGCGCCACCCGCGCGTACGGCGGGTCAACCTCAGCCCGCTCAACGCCGACGAGTCCCGCGCGCTGCTCAACGCCCTGCTGCCCGAGCGCCTGCCGGAGGCGGAGGAGCGCCGGATCCTGGACCGTGCCGGCGGCAACGCGTTTTTCACCGAGGAGCTGGTCGCCGCTGCCTCGCTCGGCGACGCCGACGCCGTACCGCCGGATCTGGCCGACCTCCTGCTCGTCCGGCTCGACCCACTGTCCGACGACGCCCGGCAGGTCGCCCGGGTGATCGCCGTCGCCGGCCGCCGCGTGTCGCACCAGCTGCTGACCGCCGTCGCCGGTCTGCCCGACCGCGAGCTGGAGACCGCGCTGCGCGAGCTGATCGACGCGCACATCATCGAGCACCCGGGCAACGCGAGCTACTACTTCCGCCACGCCCTGCTCGCCGAAGCCGTCTACGACGACCTGCTGCCGGGCGAGCGGGTCCGCCAGCACGCGGCGTACGCGAAGGCTCTGCAGGACCAGACCGTGCCCGGTACGGCGGCCGAGCTGGCCGGGCATGCCACCCGCTCGCACGATCTCGTCACCGCGTTCGAGGCGCGGGTCCGAGCCGGGCAGGAGGCGCTCTCGGTCGCCGCGCCTCAGGAGGCGCTGAAGCACTACGAGATGGCGCTCGAGCTGTTCCCTGAGGAAGGCAGCTCGATCGACAAGACCTGGCTGATCGTCGACACCGCGATGGCGGCAACGCTGTCGTCGCAGCACCTGCGCGCGGTGAAGCTGCTGCGCAAGGCGCTGGCCGACCTGCCCGCGGACGCCCCGATCCAGCAGCGCGTCGAGCTGCTGCTGCCGCTGTCGGAGATCTCGCTGGTGATCGACCACGACCACGAGGCGAACGAAGCCGCCTCACAGGCGTTCCGGCTGGTCGCCGACGAACCGGCCAGCGCGTTCAAGGCCAAGGTGATCGCGCTGTACGCCCGCGTCTCGGACGCGCTCGGCCGGCCGATGGAGGCCGAGCGCTGGGCGCGCGAGGCGCTGCAGATCGCCCGCGAGGTCGGTCAGGAGTCCGCGGCCGGCGACGCGGGGATCACGCTCGCCCAGCTGCGCAAGCGCGCCGGCGACCCGGTCGCCGCCGCCAAGCAGCTGGAAGAGGCCGCCGTACGGGCTCAGCTGGCGGGTGACGCCGCCGCCGAGGTCCGCAGCCGGTACCTGCTGGGCTCGAACCACTTCGACCTCGGCGAGCTGGCCAGCGCGAAAGCAGCGCTCGAGTACGCCGCGCAGCGGGCCGGTGAGCTCGGTCGGCAGTGGGCGGCGTACGGGTTCGACGCGCGGCGGATGCTGGCGCTGACGCAGTTCACCCTCGGCGAGTGGGACGAGGCGGCCGAGACCGCCCGGGCCGACGCGATGACGCCGGCGGCCGCCGCGGCCGGTCTGCGCAGTGTCGGGTTCGCGGTGCGCAGCGGGCGAGGCGACACGTCGGTGGCCGAGGACCTGGAGCTGACGCGCAAGTGGTGGTCGCTGGACGTCATGCTGCCGCTGATCGGTCTGCAGCCGGCCGTAGACGCGTACCGGCAGCTCGGTCGGCTCGCGGAGGCGGAGAAGCTGATCGCCGACGTGTCGGCACTGCTCGAGGACGTGTTCCAGACCGAGTGGTTCATGGCGAAGATCCGGTTCTCGGCGCTCGGGCTGCAGGTGCTGTGCGACCGGGCCGTCACCGAGCCGTCGGCGGCGCACGAACTGGTGGCCCGCGGGGCGGAGCTGCTGGCCGCGGGCCATGCGACCGCGGAGAAGGGACTGCCGCCGGGCAGAGTGCTCGGGGTCGAAGGCATCGCCTGGCTGGCGCGGCTGGAAGCGGAGTGGGAGCGGTTGCGGTGGCTGGCGGGCGTGGATCCGCCGACCCCCGAGGAGCTCGTCGCGACCTGGCAGCGGACCGTCGACGCCTTCGGCTACGGCTTCGTGCACGAGCAGGCGTGGTCGCGGGTGCGGTTGTCGACCGCGCTGCGGGCCGCCGGCCGGGTCGCGGATGCGAACGAGCAGGCCCAGCTCGCCGCGGACGTCGCGCGCAAGCTCGGCGCCCAACCGCTGCTGGACGAGCTGGGCAGTGCTGCCGACCCGGCTGGGTCAGCGGCGCTCACCGCCCGGGAGACCGAGGTGCTGGCCCTGCTCGCCGAAGGCCGGACCAACCGGCAGCTGGCGCGCGAGCTCTACATCAGCGAGAAGACGGTCAGCGTGCACGTCTCGAACATCCTGGCCAAGCTCGGCGTCCGCTCCCGGACCGAAGCCGCCGCGGTCGCCCGCCGCGACGGACTGCTCGACTAGGGCTTGTCCGGCCGTCCCACCGGGGAACGGCCCGGACTTGTCCTGACGCCTTCAGTGCCGGCCGCGGTGGCCGTGGGCCGCGCGGGGGACGAAGGTCGTCCTGAGTTGGCGGTCGGTGCGGCGGCGGGCGAGCTCGTCGTCCCGCTCGTGGGCGGCTTTCGGCCGGTGCTCGGCCCGCTCGTGGGCGACCTTCGGCCGGTGCTCGGGCCTGGCGGTCTCACGGTGCGGCTCGATGGTGTCGATCAGTCCGTCGAGCACCCGCTGAGCCTTCCGGAAGCGTGCCACCATCAGGACAACGGCGCCGATCACTGCTGCCGCTACCAATACCCAGAGTTGCCAAGTCATTCCCCACCACCCTGCGATCGCCCCGTTCCCCCTGGTAATCACCATAGGCCTGATCTGACGGAATGGCGATAGCCCCATCGCAATCCGTTACGAAACGAGGCTGCCCGCCCCGAAACGTTGTCGGATGCAAGGACTTTGGGGTGACCAGGCAATGATCTCGGCGAGCTACGGACGGTCACTGTGTGTCACTCAGGAACGGTCGGTGGTGCCGAGGACGCGGACCAGATTGGCTCCCAGGACCTTGCGGACGACCGCCTCGGACAGGCCACGTTCGACCAGTGCGTCGGTGACCAGCGGCATACCGGCCGGTCCTTCCAGGCCGGGAACGTAGACCTGCGCGTCCAGTCCCTCGATGATCACCGGGAGGTCGCAGGCCGGGACCTTCTCGCCGAACACCTCGGCGACGAAGTCGCTGCCCAGGCCGACGTGGTCCTCGCCGGCGACCGCGACCAGGTGCTCGACGTGATCGGCCAGGTGCTGGATCGTCGGCTTCTCGTCCTCGGTCAGGAATCCGGCGAAGAAGTTCACGCAGACGACACCACCGGTGGCGGCGATCGCGCGGACCTGGTCGTCGGTGAGATTGCGATGGTGCGGGCGCAGCGCGTACGCGCTGGAGTGCGTCGCGATCAGCGGCTTGGTGGCCAGCTCGAGAATGTGCTCGACGCCGCCGCGGCCGACGTGCGAGACGTCGATCAGTACGCCGAGCTCCTCGAGCAGCCCGACCGCCTCGACTCCGGCCTTGGTGAGCCGGCTGCCGGCCGCGTCCTCGCCGGAACCGTCGGCCAGCGCGCTGCGGCCGAAGTGGGTGAAGGAGATCACCCGCACCCCGAGCCGGTGCAGCGTGTGGAACAGCTCGACGTCGGTGTCGATCTGCGGGCAGCCCTCGAGCGCGAGCACCAGCGCGATCTTGCCGGCCGCGGTCGCCGCCTCGATCTCGGCGCCGCTGCGGCACAGCGCGACCTGGTCGGCGTTCGCCTCGGCGATCTGGTGGGCCGCCTCGATCATCCGCAGGGTCTCCCGCAAGGAGCCCTCGGGCCGGAACTCGTCGTCGATGAACACCGGCAGCACCTGGACGTCGATCCCACCGTCCCGCAGCTGTGGGATCCAGCGATCCCGGAAGTAGCTCCCCCACACTTCCTTCGGCCGCCGCGCCACCAGCATCAGCAGGTCGTTGTGCGCGTCGGCGACAATCGCGGTCCGGTGCAGCTCGTTCATCAACTCTCCTTGGTAGGCCCGCAACCAGCCGACCACTCGCGGACCCGGGAATCAACCCAGGTAGCAGGAAGCGCGCTGGCAAGTTCTCGACGCCGCACCAAGCTGCGTGCCGGCGATCCGGGCGACGCTGGTGTGGACCGGCGCCGGCCGGCAGATCGTTGCCGATGGCACCTCGATCACCACGCTCCGGGCCCACCGGCCGCACCGTCTTCAAATCCGTCGGCCTCGGCCCCCAGGACTGGGCCATCGCCCAGCTGCTCGCCGACACCTGAGCAGCTAGTCGCAGACCTTGAACCAGTGCAGGGAGCCCTCGTCCACCTCCGGCAGATACGGCACGCCGCGAACCCGGGTCATCGGCCGCCGGTCGACCATCGCCGCCGCTACGTCGTCGAGCATCTGCCCGACGCTGCTCCACTGCTGCGCAGCACCTCCGCCGCCCTCCGGGTACCACTCGCAGACCGCACCGTACGACGGCCCGTCGCTCAGGTTCACGAACATGACTCCGGCGTCGGCGGCGTCCGCGATCGGCAGGTAGGCATCGAGCCACCGGGGAATGTCTGCGCCGGCGAGCAGCGGACTGGCTTCGATCTTCTGCCACATCCGCCGGATCGCCAGCATGTCCATCACCGGTACCAGGTTGTAGTGGAACGGGATCACCGAGCCACGGATCGCCCGGTGCTCGGTCCCGTCCGCCAACTGCAGCAACTCGATCAGGTCCGCCGGGAGCGGGCGATTCATCGCCGCTTCGAGATAGCGCAGATCGACTGGGGTCGCCGGAGGATTGACCAGCCGCGCGGTCGCCGGCGCGTGCTCGGCGAGCCAGCCGGTGATGCGCGGCCAGGAGGCCGCGGCGCGGGCGGGCACCGGCTCAGGTCCAGCTGAGGACTTTTTTGCGCCAGGCGTAGAGCAGGCCGACGGTGACGAAGGCGAGGAAGACGAACATCTCGATCAGTGACGACGTGCCGACGGTGGCGAAGACGGTGGCCCACGGGAACAAGTAGACGGCGTCGACGGCGAAGATCACGTAGAGGTAGGCGAACAGGTAGTACCGGATGTGGATCTGCGCCCAGCCCTCGCCGACCGGATCGACGCCCGACTCGTACGTCGTGAGCTTCTCGGGGGTCGAGTGGGTGATGGTGAGGGCGCGGTTGAGCGCGAAGGCACCGACCAGGCCGCCGAGGCCGAGCAGGACGATCGCTGCGACTACCGCGTAGGCCTCGGACACAGGGACGACTTTAGTTGGTGCAGAGCAGCATCGCGTCGAGGGCGACCTGAGGGCCGTAGCCGGACTTCACGTCGGCGACCTGGACGCGCAGACGGTTGACACCGGGGATCTGCCGGTTCAGCCAGGTCTCGGTCTCCTGGGCCTGGTCGACGGTGCCGAGCACGGCCGAACCGTTCAGCAGCGAAACCCGGACGGTGCCGTCGGTGATGTTGCCGAGCCAGTTCTTCACCCACGAGCAGCCCGCCGAGTTCACGTCGCCCCAGACCACCCCGCCCTTGTCGGCGAGCAGCTCGGCCTCGGCCCGCCGGGGCGAGTCGGCCGCCGCGAGCACGGTGAACACCGGGTGTCCCTTGCCGCCCGACGCGAGCAGCGGCTTCTTGAAGATGCCGCGCCAGACGTAGTGGTAGTACCCGGCCGGAGCCGACGCCGCCGCGGCGTACGGCGCCTGGGGGCCGATCGCCAACCGGTAGGTCCGGATCGAGCCGGGCTGCTTCGACGAGATCGTGACGTTTCCACCGGACGGCGTCCCGTGACCGATCTCCTGCCAGCCCTTCGTCGCGTCCCAGCGCTGCAGCGCGACGCGCGATCCGGCCGCCGGCGCGGGCGTCAGCGTGCCGCTGACCGTCAGGACGCCCGCGGTGTAGTCGGTCGTCCGGATGCTGGTGATCTTGACCGACCGGACCGGCGTCGCCTGGGCCGCCTCGGCCGCTCTGGCCGTGTCGGTCGCGATCAGCGCGCTCTGCGCCGGAGCGACGGTGCCGGCACAACCGGCCAGCAGCAGCGCCGCCGCCAGCGTCGTACCGCAGGACAGGAAGGCACGAACGCCCATGGAGAAACTCCCTCGAGACCCGGGCCGTCCCCGGGGTGGATCACAACTGTGTGACGACACCCTGCCGGTAATGACAGCGGAAGGCAAGCGAGCGGCTGCTCTACGTCACACTGGCGGGTTTCGCCCGCCCGTCCCAGGCTCTGGACCACCACGCCTGCGGCATGGTTTCGTCCCAAAGCCGAACTAACATTGGGATATCGCCCTGACTGGGGGGATCGGCGGTCGCGTACGGCGCCGGGCCCGAGCTCGACTTGGAGATGACAGAACAGATGGCCATCGAGGTCAAGCAGCTGGACCGCGTGGTGATTCGCTTCGCCGGTGACTCCGGTGACGGGATGCAGCTCACGGGGGACCGGTTCACCGCGGAAACGGCATCGTTCGGCAACGACCTGTCGACCCTGCCCAACTTCCCCGCCGAGATCCGGGCACCTGCCGGAACCCTGCCGGGCGTCTCGTCGTTCCAGCTCCACTTCGCCGACCACGACATCCTCACCCCCGGCGACGCGCCGGACGTGCTGATCGCGATGAACCCGGCGGCGCTGAAGGCGAACCTGCCCGACGTGCCGCGCGGTGCCACGCTGATCGTCGACACCGCCGACTTCACCGCCCGCAACCTCAAGCGGATCGGGTACGACGAGAACCCGCTGGAGACCGGCGCGCTCGAGGCCTATCACGTGGTCGCGCTGAACCTGACCGGCATGACGGTGGAGTCGGTGAAGGAGTTCGGGCTGTCCCGCAAGGACGCCTCCCGGGCCAAGAACATGTACGCGCTCGGCCTCGTCTCGTGGCTGTTCCAGCGCCCGGTCGAGTCGACGATCGCGTTCCTGGAGACCAAGTTCGCCGGCAAGCCGGACATCCGCGACGCCAACATCGCGGCGTTCCGCGCGGGCTTCAACTTCGGTGAGACCGCCGAGGAGTTCTCGGTCCGGTACGAGGTGAAGCCGGCCCGGATGGCGACCGGCACCTACCGCAACATCTCCGGCAACCTCGCGCTGGCGTACGGCCTGGTGGCGGGCGCCCAGCGGGCCGGGCTGCCGCTGGTGCTCGGCGCGTACCCGATCACGCCCGCGTCCGACGTGCTGCACGAGCTGTCCAAGCTCAAGCGGTTCGACGTGACCACGATCCAGGCCGAGGACGAGATCGCCGGCGTCGGCGCGGCGCTGGGCGCGTCGTTCGCCGGTGCGCTCGGCGTCACCACGTCGTCCGGTCCGGGCATCAGCCTGAAGTCCGAGACGATCGGCCTGGGCGTGATGCTCGAGCTGCCGCTGGTGGTCTGCGACATCCAGCGCGCGGGCCCCTCGACCGGTATGCCGACCAAGACCGAGCAGGCCGACCTGCTGCAGGTGATGTTCGGCCGCAACGGCGAGGCGCCGCTGCCGGTACTGGCCGCCCAGTCCCCCGCGGACTGCTTCGCGATCGCGGTCGAGGCGACCCGGATCGCGGTCACCTACCGCACGCCGGTGATCGTGCTGTCCGACGGCTACCTGGCCAACGGCTCCGAGCCCTGGCAGATCCCGCGGATCGAGGACCTGGTCACCATCGACCCGGACTTCACCACCGCGCCGAACGCGACCGCCGACGACGGTACGCCGAAGTACCTGCCCTACCTGCGCGATCCGGAGACGCTGGCCCGCGCCTGGGCGATCCCGGGCACCGCCGGGCTGGACCACCGGATCGGTGGGCTGGAGAAGGAGGACAAGACCGGCAACATCTCCTACGACCCGGCCAACCACGACCTGATGGTCCGGACCCGCCAGGCGAAGGTGGACGGCATCGCGCGCAGCATCGACCCGCTGGTCGTCGACGACCCGGACGGCGACGCGAAGGTGCTGGTGCTCGGCTGGGGTTCGACGTACGGGCCGATCGGGGCCGGCGTGCGCCGGGTCCGCAAGGTCGGCGGCAAGGTCGCGCAGGCGCATCTGCGCCACCTCAACCCGTTCCCGGCCAACCTGGGCGACGTACTGAAGTCGTACGACAAGGTGCTGGTCCCGGAGATGAACCTGGGCCAGCTGGCGATGCTGCTGCGCGCCAAGTACCTGGTCGACGTCGTGTCGTACGCGCAGGTCCGCGGCATGCCGCTGGGCGCCGCGGAACTGGCCGAGGTGATCGGCAACCTGGTCGAGGAGACCGCCGGGATCGACGACGACGCCCGGCACCTCGGCCTGGACGCCGCGAACCTCAAGCACGGCGAACAACTGGAGCAGTCGAAGGGAGCACGATGAGCACGGTCGATCTCGGTCTGCCGAGTCTGCCCGGCGGGCTGCGCGGCGTACCGGCCGCGACCGAGCCGCAGAGCCGCAAGGAGTACGTGTCCGACCAGGAGGTTCGCTGGTGCCCGGGCTGCGGTGACTACGCCGTGCTCGCCGCGTTCCAGGGTTTCCTGCCCGAGCTCGGCGTCAAGCGGGAGAACGTCGCGATGGTGTCCGGCATCGGCTGCTCGTCGCGCTTCCCGTACTACCTGTCGACGTACGGCATGCACTCGATCCACGGCCGCGCGCCGGCGATCGCGACCGGCCTGGCGGTGGCCCGGCCGGACCTGAGCGTCTGGGTGGTGACCGGTGACGGCGACGCGCTGTCGATCGGCGGCAACCACCTGATCCACACCCTGCGGCGCAACGTGAACATGAAGATCCTGCTGTTCAACAACCGGATCTACGGCCTGACCAAGGGCCAGTACTCACCGACGTCGGAGCCCGGCAAGGTGACCAAGTCGACGCCGATGGGCTCGGTCGACAACCCGTTCAACCCGGTCTCGCTGGCGCTCGGCGCGGAGGCGACGTTCGTGGCCCGCACGGTCGACTCCGACCGCAAGCACCTGACCTCGGTGCTGAAGGCGGCCGCCGAGCACCGCGGTACGGCGTTCGTGGAGATCTACCAGAACTGCCCGATCTTCAACGACAACGCCTTCGACGCGTTCAAGAACCCCGACACCCGCGACGACGCGATCATCCCGCTCAAGCACGGCGAGCCGATCCGCTTCGGCACCGACGGCCACCTCGGCGTCGTCCGCGACGGCTTCGCTTCGCTGGCGGTGCGTGAGGTCGCCGACCTGCCGAACGGCGAGGCCGATCTGGTCGTGCACGACGCGCACACCGACGACCCGGCGTACGCGTTCGCGCTGTCCCGGCTGACCGACGCCGGCGTGCTGCACCAGGCGCCGATCGGGATCTTCCGCCAGGTCGACCGGCCGGCGTACGACGACCTGGTCCGTCAGCAGGTCGACACCGCGAAGGAAACGCAGGGCACGGGCGATCTGCAGGCCCTGATCAACGGCTCGGACACCTGGACCGTCGACTAGTACGACCGCTGCTCTCCGCCGCCGTCATTTGGTACGGCGGCGGAAGGCGGCGACGCGGGTCCGGTTCTGGCAGGTGACCGAGCAGAACCGGCGATGGGCGCGGGCCGACACGTCGATGTAGACGTCAGCGCAGCCGTCGGCGGCGCAGGTGCCGACGCGGGCCGGATCGTGCTCGGCGAGCTGCTGCCGAAGAGCCAGGGCCGCCGCGGCCGGCAGCGCGTTCTGTGGTTTTTTCACGGTCCAGGTGGCGGCCACGGATTCCCCCTCGGTGCGGACGGTCGGCAGGACCTCTGTCCGGCTGAGGAGTTCGGCGAGCTGGTCCGCGCGGTCCGCCGTGGCCGCGGTGGCGAAGATCGGAAACAACAGGTCGGCGATTCGCTGCAGCTCGGCGGAGTCGACCGGCGCCCAGTCCGGCAGATCGGATTCCGCCGGCCAGTCGACCCGCGCGCCTTCCGCGCGCGGGGTCGATCCCCAGCCGTTCACCAGCGCCACGACCGTCTCCGGCGCCAACGGTTCGACGTCCATTCCTGCAGTGTAACGCCTTGAAGACACTCATGGCGTTGCACAGTCGCGCCGATCGTCGTAACGTCAGAAACTCATTCATGGCGTTACGGAAGTGGTGATGAGGATGCGCGCGACCCTGCGGGACTGGACCGGACTGGCAGTGCTCGCGCTGCCCTGCTCGGTGGTGTCGATGGACGCCTCCGTGCTCAACCTCGCGGTGCCGCAGCTCACCGCGACCCTGCGGCCGACCGGATCACAGCAGCTGTGGATCGTCGACAGCTACGTGTTCGTGGTCGCCGGGCTGCTGATCACGATGGGCATGGTCGGCGATCGGTTCGGACGACGCCGCCTGCTGCTGATCGGCGCGAGTGTTTTCGCCGCGGCCTCCGTGCTGGCTGCCTTCGCGGTGAGCCCAGGGATGCTGATCGCCACCAGGGTCCTGCTCGGCGTCGCTGGTGCGACGCTGATGCCGTCGACGCTGGCGCTGATCCGCACGATGTTCGCCGACCCCCGGCAACGGCGGACCGCGCTGGGCGTGTGGACCGCGAGTTTCGCGCTCGGCGGGTTGGCCGGACCGGTGGTGGGCGGGCTGCTGCTGACCCGGTACTGGTGGGGCTCGGTGTTCCTCGTCGCCGTACCGGTGATGCTTCTGCTGCTCGCGACCGGGCCGTTCCTGCTTCCGGAGTACCGCGGCGCCGATCGGCCGCCGCTCGACCTCGGCAGCGCGGCGCTGTCCCTGGCCGCGGTCCTCGCCGTCGTCTACGGGCTCAAGCGCATCGCCGAGAGCGGCCCTCGACCGGCGTACGGCGTGATCGTGCTGCTGGGGATCGCCCTGGCCGTCTGGTTCGTACGCCGCCAGCAACGGCTGGCCCGGCCGATGATCGAGCTGCGGCTGTTCCGATCGATCGGCTTCAGCGGGCCGCTGGTGGTGCTCGGCCTGATCTTCTTCGTGCTGTACGGCACCCAGTTCATCACCGCGCAACTGCTGCAGCTGGTGCTCGGGTTGTCCGCGCTCGAAGCCGGCCTGGTCTCGCTGCCGGGCACCATCGCCTACCTGCTCGGGTCACTGTCGGCTCCACTGGTCGCGGCACGCGTCAGTACGGCGTACGGGCTGGCCGGGAGTCTGCTGATCAGCGCGGCCGGCTTCGGCCTGCTCACCCAGATCCAGCCGGGCCGGCTGTGGATCATGGTGACCGGCTTCGTGGTCTTCTCCGTCGGACTCGCCGGCGTCTACCTGATGGCCACGGACCTGACCGTCTCGGCCGCACCCCCGGAACGCGCCGGCACCACCTCGGCCCTGGTGGAAACCAGCGCCGAACTCGGCGGCGCCCTGGGCATCGCCGGCCTGGGCAGCATCGTGCTCGCCGTCTACCGGCACAGCTCCCCCGGCAGCGGCGCCCCCGGCCACACCCCTCAGGACCCGGCAGCCACCACCGCCTATCTCCAGGGCTACCAGCTCGCCGAAGCTCTCGGCGCCGCCGCCCTCCTGGTCGCCGCAGCGGTCACCGCGGTCCTTCTCCGCCCGCGAACCGCAGTCCCCGAGCCGTCAGTTCCTCGTCGAGAATCCTGATCGCCTTCGGCCCGATCCCGTGAATCGCCAGCAACTGCTTGGTGCTGACGTGGGTCAACGACTCGTAGGTCGTGTACCCGTTGAGCGCCAATTCACGGTTGGCCACCTTGCCGATCCGCGGCGTGAACTCGGTTTGCTCGGACATCTACTCCTCACCCCACACGCGTTTGTTCAGCAGGTCGGTCTGTTTGATGTCGACCAACCCGTCGTCGAGCGCTCGCAGCCGCGAATAGATCTGGCGCATCGCCTTCCGGTCAGGAACATACTTCCGGCCCGCTGCACGTTCCAGAACGAGTGGGGTGTTCAGGAGACTGAGAGTTCCCGCCGAACGCCCGAGTCCCCGGAGTCGGTGAAGCCTGCTCGCTTCGATCGCGGCAAGCTTCGCACCGCCTCCGTCATCGATCAGTACGACGACGTCCACTCCACTCTCGGCGCAGACGGCCGCGTGGGCGAGGACCAGAATCTCGCCCAAGTCCTTGGCCTGCTTCAGCCGCTCAGCCATCGGAACATTCGTGATTCGCTGCACGGCAGCTTCGAGCGCAGGCGTGACAGTGTCGTCGAGAACATCGAGCCACTGAGACCTCGCCAGCTTCTGCCAGACCTCTGCAGCGACTGCGAACCGACCGTCCTGGCGAGCCTTGCGCCTGATCTCGTCGCCGACCGTTTCGGGAACAGAGAGCTTGCCGACGGCATCGATGAGCAGGCGTTCCTGGTTGATCGAGAAGAAGTTGAGGGCGGGTCCGGCGTCAACGATGACAGGACCGGTCATTCGTCCGAGGCTCCCGGCGTCGTGGCTGCTTCGGCATCCAGGGCATCGAGGTCGCCGAAATCGGTGTCGGGACGATCCTCCGGCAGCGGGGGTGGGCCCACCGGCTCGACCGGCTCCGGGCTGATACCGGCGGCTTCCAGCTCAGCGGCGATCCGCTCGACCGGCAGACCGCGCAAGCGGGCGATTGCCTGCAGGGAAACTGTGTTCGCCACATAGCCCTGGATCGCTCTGGACAAAAGTCGTTGGGGGGCTCGGCGTGTTGTCGCCTCCTGCTGCCAACCGGCGTACAGGTCTGACCAGCCGAACCGCGAGGCGAGTGTCCTGGTCGACAACTTCATCCACTCACTCTTACGAGCGTCGTCGATCAGACCCGCCTGGCGAAGCTGGATGGCAACAAGACTCGGCGAGGCCTTGAACCGCTGCACGAGCACCGAGAGATCTCGCACCGACACCTCGTCGCTGGTCTCGACAGTCCGGCCGTGGGCAAGCACTTCCTCAACACCGCGCAGAGGCACCAGCAAGTGGCGGGCGAAGGCATCTGCTCGAACCTCTTCAGGACTCCTGGCGTCCCAGTCACCGGCCTTCGGCGGCGCGAAGTCGCCGAACAGCACGTGCGCCAGTTCGTGTGCGAGGGTGCTGCGCTGGCGCATCGGATGGGGAGTCTGCGCGACGGCTACCACCACCACACCGCGCACCGGGTCGCGCATCGACAGACCGTGCTCGTCCCGATCAGCCCCGAGCACCGCGACGTCGATCTGCTGAGTCAGCTCGATGAGACTGACCAGATCTGGCAATGGGACGTGCCCGAGCTTGTGTTCCTTTCGGAATTTCTCAGCTCGGACGCGCCCCTGGTCCTCAACGGTCATATCTGTGACGGGATCCCTTGGTCTTCGAGGTAGGCGTCGAGCTCCAGGTAGTGGCTCAGTTCGCGGCGCATCGTCTCCATGCCCGACTGATCAGTCGCGCGAGCGGCGCACTCGAGCCGCCCCTTCACCACCGACGACCCCGTCAGTTCATCCACCGTGCATCCGAGAGCCCAGGCGAGTGCAACGATCTCGCCCATCTTGGCCGGCCGCAGCCCCTGCTCGATCCGCGACAGAGTGGCCTGCGCGATACCGGATCTGGCGGCAAGCTGCCGCTGAGTCAATTGCGCTGCCTCGCGTGCCTCGGCGATTCGATCGGCGGAAGTCGTCTGCTGCGCCATCTGAATCACTTCCCCTCGTCCTGATTCAGTTTACACGATGTACAGGTCGCGGGGCAGCGATCACCGCTAGAGCACCTGGCTGACGGTGTGGATGATCAGGCCGACCAGGGCGCCGACGACCGTGCCGTTGATGCGGATGAACTGCAGGTCGCGGCCGACGTGCAGTTCGATCCGGGCGGAGGCCTCGCGGCCGTCCCAGCGTTCGATGGTGTCGGAGATGACCGAGACGATCTCGCTGCCGTAGGTGCGGACGACGTAGCCGACGGCTTCGGCGGCGCGGGCGTCGACCTTGGCGCGCAGCGGCTCGTCGGTCTGCAGGCGGGTGCCGAGCTCCTTGATCGCCTGGACCGCGCGGGTCTGCAGCGGGCTGATCGGGTCCGCGATCGCGTCGATCAGGGCCGTGCGGACGGCGTCCCAGACGGCGGTCAGGCTGGGGGCGAGGTCGGGGTGCTCGAGCATCCGGCGCTTGAACGCCTCGAAGCGTTCCATCATCTCCGGGTCGCGCTGCAGATCGGCTGCGAACTGGCCGAGCAGCCGGTCGATCGCCTGGCGGGCCGCGTGGTTCGGGTCGTTGCGGATGCCGCCCAGCCAGGCCAGTGCCTCGCGGTGGATCCGGTCGATCACCAGCGAGTCGACCCAGCGCGGCGACCAGCGGGGAGCGCGCGGGCCGACCACTTCGGCGAGTACGTCGCGGTTGTCGCGCAGCCATTCGTACGCCTCGTCGAAGACCAGGTCGAGCAACGCGTGGTGGGCGCCGTCGTCGACCACCGACTCCAGGAAGTGCCCGGCGATCGGGCTCAGTGGTTCCTGCGCGAAGCGCGGCAGCAGCGAGCCCCGGACGAAGGCGGTGACGTCGGCATCGCCGAGCTTGGGCAGGACGGCGCCGACGGTCCGGGCGCCCTCGGCCACGATCCGCTCGGCGTGGTTGCCGTCGGCCAGCCACTCACCGGCCCGGCGGCTCACCGCGGCGGAGGCCATCTTGCCGGCCACCACTTCCTCGGACAGGAAGTTCTCGGTGACGAACTGCTCCAGGCTCTCGGCCAGACTGTCCTTGCGGGTGGGCACGATCGCGGTGTGCGGGATCGGCAGGCCGAGCGGATGCCGGAACAGCGCGGTGACCGCGAACCAGTCCGCCAGCGCACCGACCATCGCCGCCTCGGACGCCGCGTTGACGTAGCCCCAGGCGCCGTCGCGGTGCAGGGTCAGGATGTAGACGATCGCGGCCAGTACCAGCAGGGAGAGCGCGACCAGCCGCATCTGCCGCAGTCCGCGCTGCCGTACCAGGTCCGGACCGCTCAGGGTCATCGTCGCCATGTCCCCATCCAACCAAGTCCCCGGTGACGACGCGGTCAGGAAACCGCCGGGTTTACCCCTGAGGGGCTACCGGGCGACCGGCGCGGCGAGCCTCGTCGTCCGGCGGTCCATCAGGCCGGAGGTGATCGCCAGCCCCAGGCCGAGGATCGCCAGGCCGGCGCCGAGGCGGCTGGGCCACTCGTAGCCGTAGCCGGCGGCCAGTACGACGCTGCCGAGCCAGGCGCCGAGCGCGTTGGC
This sequence comes from Kribbella sp. CA-253562, assembly GCF_050942265.1. Classification (GTDB taxonomy): domain Bacteria; phylum Actinomycetota; class Actinomycetes; order Propionibacteriales; family Kribbellaceae; genus Kribbella. The sequence continues at coordinate 7,735,972 of NZ_CP192049.1, forward strand.
GACGTTCAGCGTCGAGTGGTTGAGCGAGGCGGCCAGCGATTGACCCTCGTGCGCGACGTCCATCAGGCGGGTTTGCAGCGCCGGGATCAGGATGCTCGAGGAGAAGCCCAGCGCGAACACCGCGAACAACGCGGTCGGCTTGGTGTGCGCGAGCCAGCCGAAGGCCGCGAGCATGATCGTGATCGCCACCAGACCGCCGTACAGGCTGGGCATCAGGGCGCGGTCGGCGAGCCGGCCGCCGACCAGCGTGCCGCCGGTCATGCCGACGCCGAACACGGCCAGCACGATCGTCACCGCGCCCTCACTGAAGCCGGCCAGCTCGGTCATCGTCGGCGTGATGAACGTGTACGTCGCGAACATCCCGCCGAAGCCGACCATGCCGACCAGCAGCGCCATCCACACCTGCGGCCGGGCCAGCGCGCTCAACTCGCTGCGCACGTTCACGTCGCTGCCGACCGGTTGCGGCGTCACCCAGAACCACACGGCCACCAGCGTGAGCAGCCCGAGCCCCGCGACCAGCAGGAACGGCAACTGCCAGCCGAACCGCTGTCCGAGCAACGTCGTACTGGGAACGCCGACGATGTTCGCGATCGGCAGCCCGACCATGATCATCGACACCGCCCAGGCCCGCCGGTTGGCCGGCACCAGCGAGGCGCTGACCACGGCCCCGATCCCGAAGAACGCGCCGTGCGGCACCCCGGACAGGAAACGCGCCGCCATCAGCATCTCGTAGCTGGTCGCCACGGCCGACAACACGTTGCCGAGCACGAAGACGCCCATCAGCCCGAGCAGCAACCGCTTCCGGCCGGTCCGCGCCCCGAGCGCCGCGATCACCGGCGCCCCGACCACCACCCCCACCGCGTACGCCGAGATCACGTGCCCGGCGGTCGGGATCGAGATGTCCACCCCGTCCGCGATCTGCGGCAGCAGCCCCATCGTGACGAACTCGGTCGTCCCGATCGCGAAGCCGCCGATCGCCAGCGCGAACAACGCGGCGCCGACGTGCGGGGCGCGGGTGTCAGGAGTCATCGAACTTTTCACGCCTGATTGTGACATCCGCCGCCGACGCCGCCGAATCCGTCCGTGCCGCGGCCGCCCGGTTCGTGAAAACATCCGGCATGGCCAACTTCGGTGATCATCAGCTGGCGATCTACGTGCAGGGCATGTTCCAGGACACTCGGCCCGAGATCACCACCGACCTGTCCCGGCTGGAGTCGCAGGCAGCGGCGTCGCTCTCGGCGGAGGCGATGGGCTACATCGTGCCGAGCGCGGGCAGCGGCTCGACGGCGCGGGCCAACCTGACCGCCTTCGAACGGTGGCGGCTGGTGCCGCGGATGCTGCGCGGGTCGACCGAGCGCGACCTGTCCTGCACCGTGCTCGGCACGAAGATGCCCGCGCCCGTGCTGGTCGCGCCGGTCGGCGTACAGACTCTCGCCCATCCCGACGGCGAACTGGCGACCGCCCGGGCCGCTGATGCGCTCGGGCTGACCTACACGCACTCGACCCAGGCGAGTCACTCGTTCGAGCAGATCGAGGCCGGCAGCAAGTGGTTCCAGCTGTACTGGCCGACCGATCGGGACGTGTGCCTGAGCTTCCTGCAGCGCGCCAAGGACCGCGGGTACGCCGTACTGGTGGTGACGCTGGACACCGGCACGATCGGGTGGCGGCCGGCCGATCTCGACCGGGGTTTCCTGCCGTTCCTCAAGGGCGAGGGGCTCGCGAACTACTTCACCGATCCGGCGTTCCAGGCGAAGCTTGCCAAGCCGGTCGCCGAGGACCCGGGCGCGGCGGTGATGCACTGGGCGCAGATGTTCCCGAACGTCGGGCTCGGCTGGGACGAGCTGTCGTTCCTGCGCGACAACTGGGACGGCCCGATCGTGCTGAAGGGCATCACCTCGGTCGACGACGCGAAGCTGGCCGCCGAGCACGGCGTGGACGGCCTGGTCGTGTCCAACCACGGCGGCCGCCAGGTGGACGGCGCGATCGCCTCCCTCGACGCGCTGCCCGCGATCGCCGACGCGGTCGGCGAGCAGGTCACGGTGCTGTTCGACTCCGGCGTACGGACGGGGGCCGACGCCGCGAAGGCGCTCGCCCTCGGGGCGAAGGCTGTGCTGCTCGGCCGTCCACTGCTGTACGGGCTGGCGCTGGCCGGCCAGGCAGGGGTCGAGCACGTACTGCGCTGTTTCCTGGCCGAGCTCGATCTCACGCTCGCGCTGTCCGGCTACGCCAACCACCGGGAGCTCAACCGCGACTCGGTGGTGCCGGCGTGAAGGCGGTCGTGTTCGACCTGGACGACACGCTGTTCGACCACACCACGTCCGCGATCACGGGGCTGACCAAGTGGGTGCCCGAGCTGGGCGTGCCATGGTCTGACGACCTGGTCGCCGAGTGGTTCGCGATCGAGCGGGTCAGCTTCGACGCCTGGCTGGAGGGACGGCTGACCCATCAGGGCCAGCGCCGGGCGCGGCTGCGGGCCTTCCTGCCGGTGCTGGGCCGCCCGGTGCCGACCGAGGAGGCCGAGCTCGACGAGATCTTCGACGGCTACCTGGCGCACTACCGGGCGAGCTGGGCCGCCTTCCCGGACGCGCGGCCCGCGCTGGAGGTTGCCCGAGGCAACGGCTGGCGGATCGGCGTACTGACCAACGGCAGCACGGTCCAGCAGAACGCGAAGCTGGCCGCGATCGGCCTCGCGCCGCTGGTCGACGTGGTGGCGACCTCGGAGACGCTCGGGTGCGGCAAGCCCACGCCCGAGGCGTATCTGGCCACCTGCCGTGAGCTGGGCGTGCAACCGGCCGACACCTTGATGATCGGCGACAACTTCGAGCTGGACGTGCTCGGCGCCCGGGCGGCCGGGCTGGCCGCCGAGCATCTGGATCGCGCCGCGGGGATCACGCTGGCTCAGCTGGTGAAGGCCAGCTGAGCCAGCGCGTTCTCAGATCCCGCAGGTGGGAGCGGACCACGAGTTGCTGGTCCGGATATCGACGTGGGTGTGGTCGTTGTGGCCGGGGTAGCCCGGCCCGAAGATGCCGCCGAAGCCGTGGTTGCGGGCCTGCTTGGCCAGCGTGCACAGCGAGTGGACGCCGACCAGGTCGGCCGAGCGGCCGTACAGGTGCTGGCTGTTGCTGGCTCCGCCGACGGAGTTGTTGCAGGGAATACTGCGGAAGCCACTGGTGACCGTCAACGGCTGGTCGCCGAGCGCGTGCCGCATCGCTTCCAGCTGCCACATGGTCTGCAGCGCGTTCGCCTTGGTCGCCGCCGCGGACAACGGACCGCCGTCCCAGCCGGAGCCGCCGCAGCCGTCGTCCAGCTCGGCGTAGGTGAAGTGGATCGGGGTGCAGTCGTCGTCCTGCAGCGAGTAGAGCTTGCTGAACGTCGCGGGGCCGGCGATGCCGTCGGCGCCGAGCCCGTAGGCCTGCTGGAAGCGGGTCACCGCCGCCTTGGTGGCCGGGCCGAAGGCGCCGTCGGTGGACAGGTGACCGCCGTAGCCCGGATAGCCCGCGACGCGGATCTGCAACTGGCGGACGTCCTCACCGCTGGCACCCTCGCTGAGCGTGCGGTTCCAGGTGTAGCAGGCGTCGGCGTGCGCCTTGGTCGCGGTGACGACCTGGGTGGTGACCGCCGTACCGGCGACGGCCGCGAACAGGGCCAGGATCGCGAGGACCCTCGGCAGGGGTTTGGACAGGAAGGTGCGAACGGACATCGGAGAACCTCCGGGGACGCGATTCGGGGCGGTAAGCGCGCTGTCACGGACAGTTTTGCGTCATCATCTGCCGCTTGACCAGAGCTCAGCGGGAACTTTCTGACCAACAGGCAACCAATCCTTCGTGCCGACTGGTCAGCCATCATGTGACCATCGATGAGAGCACGCTCACTGTGCGTGCCGGCGAAACGGGGCGATCGGTGACCGGTGCGGACAGTTTCGACGCGTTTGTGCTCGCACGGTCCGGCAGACTGCTGCGGACCGCCTATCTGCTGACCCAGGACCACGCGCTGGCCGAGGACCTGCTGCAGACCGCGCTGGCCAAGGCGTGGTTCGCCTGGTCGCGAATCGACGGCGGCGATCCCGAGCCGTACGTGCGCAAGGTTCTGGTCAACACCTACTCCACCTGGTGGCGACGCCGATGGAACGGGGAGCAGCCGACCGAGGACCTGCCCGAGTCCGCCGGCCCCGACGGCCTCGCTGCCGAGCGGACTGATCTGTGGCGCGCGCTGCAGCAACTCCCCCGCCGGCAGCGCGCGGTCGTCGTACTGCGGTACTACGAGGACCTGAGCGAGGCCGAGACCGCTCGCATCCTCGGGTGCAGCGCCGGCACGGTGAAGAGCCAGACCAGCAAGGCCTTCGCGAAGCTCCGCCTCGACCCGAACCTGGTCGAGCCCGACCACGCGGTCGTCCCCCGAGCCGCCTCCTCGACGCCCCGATCCGCCGGCCGCACCCCTGCTCGCTCCGCCGACCTCGCCGACGAGGAGACCTCGCGATGAATCTCACCGACCTGCGCGACGAACTCTCCCAGCGCGCCGACACCGTCGAGACCCCCGACCTGCTGCCCGGCGTACGGCGCCGGATCCGGACCACCAAGCGCCGCCGCGTCGCCGGCTCGGTCACCGCGCTCGCCGCGATCGTTGCCCTCGGCATCGCTGTGGCGCCCAGTCTGATCAGCAGCGCTCCCGAACCCGCCGACAGCATCCCGCCCGACTACGTCAAGGACTCGGTCACGATCAGCGGCGCGGTCGGCACCGACCGGCTGGACCAGGCCTGGGTCGGCAACATCGGCGAGACCCGCGGCAGCTTCAGCTGGACCCCGACCACCCGCGACATCGTGATCCACCCGTACTGCGCCGCCCCTGGCGAGACCCGGTACGCCGTACAGATCGGCGGCCGCAACGCCGCTTCGGGCCCGTGCTCGGTCGACCGGATCACCCCGGACGACTCCGGCCTGATCCGCGCGGACAACCCGGTGTGGCTCGACGTACCGCTGAACCAGGTCACCACCGTCACCGTCCAGCTCACCGACAACGACGGCAAGGTGGCCGAGTCGAGCAGCGCACAGCTCGGCATCGGCATCTACCGGGCCGGTCATCGCGACCCACTCCCAGGCGCGACCGACGCGACACCCACGCGGGGTCCGGGCGACCGCGAGGAGAACGGCCTGCTCTTCCGCGCCAAGGTGGGCGGCGACACTCTGGCCGCCGCGGCCTCCGGCGCACCCGGGGTCAACCGCCTTTCGGCCAGCTACACCGCAACCGGCCGGCCGATCGTGATCCACGACTTCTGCACCGCGAACGACCTCGTGACCGACTCCCCCTACCAGATGGTCGTGCGAATCAACGGTGTGGAGCGGGTGTCCGGCTGCTCCGCTGAGTCCACCGACCTCGGCCGCACCGGCAGTAGCGGCTTCGCCGGCATCGGCAAGCCTGGCGAGACCGTCAACGTCACCGCCACCCTGACCGACAAGGCCGGCCGCGAGGTAGTCGTGCCCAGCGCCCGGCTCGCCCTCTCCGTCTACGAGAAGGGCCCGCAGCGGACCTACGACGACGTCGCGCTCGACGAGCGCACGGAGTACCTCGGCACCACCTACCAGCTCAGCGAGGTCCAGGCCGTCGACGCGACCCGGACCCGGCAGGCGTCAGTCCGTACGCCGGAGAACAGCCCTTTCCTGGTCGCCTACGGCAGCTCGAGCCTCGGCAAGAACAACATCACCGGCACGCTCGACGGCCTCTCCGGTCAAGGCATGCTCAGCACCGACCACGGCGGGACCATCACCACGAGCTGGGGCCTCGCCACCGAAGGCCACTGGGCGGGACCTGCCCGAACCGTCACCCTCAAGATCACCCAGGGCACCCCCACCAAGGGCAAGCTGATCCTCGCGGTCTACACGCCCGTCAAATAGCTCAGACCCAGGCGTGCAAGTTGGCCGCGTCGGTGGCGAGTTGGTCGACCGAGTCGTCGGCGACGAACTCGAGCAGCGCGTTGATCTCCCGCGGCTCGGCGGCCAGGCGTTTCAGGACCGGGCGCCACAGGGACTCGCGGCCGGACAGCGGGAGGCGGTTGTTCGACGGCCACCAGGAGAAGACGTGGACCGTGCTCAGCCAGGGCATCAGCGCCTCGAGCTGCTGCAGGCAGGTCGTGTCGTCCAGATCCACAGGCGGCTGCCAGTACGTCGTGAGGTTGGGCGCGCCGACATCCAGCAGCAGTGTGATGGTGGAGTCCACCTCGTCGGTCAGCGTGCCGCGGTGGAACTCCATCGCGATCTCGATGCCCGCCCCGGCGGCGACGTCGGCGAGCTCCGCCAGGCCGCGGGTCACCGCCATCCGGTCGCCGACGCCGGCTTCCGCCGTACCGACCGTGCCGGCCCAGACCCGGATCCTGGGTGCGCCGAGCTCGGACGCGGTCGTCACCGCGCTGCGGATCTCCTCGCGGTCGACACTGCCGGCCCGCAGGTAGGACCCGTACGCCGCGATCGCCAGCCCGCGGTCCTCGCAGAGCGCCCGCGCCTTCCGGGCGGCGGCCAGGTCGCCGAGTGGCACGTGCACGTCGCCGCCCCACTCGATCGCCGCCAGCCCCGCCTGCGCGGCGACGTCGACGACCTGTTCGACGGCCAACTGGCGGAACGTCACCGAGACCAGACCGGTCCTCACACCCACATGCGCCTCCTGTGCTCAGGTCCATCCAACCGCATCGCACCAATGCCGGTCCGGCGCCGATCTCACGTCATGAGCAAAGTCTTTGGATGACCCTGACTTCAGGGCATAGGCTCGCGACGTGTCGGAGCAGCGCAGAGGGTTCCTCCAGGGTTTCGCCGCCTACGTGCTGTGGGGGCTCTTCCCGCTCTACTGGCGACTGCTCGACCACTCCAGCGCGATCGAACTGCTGGCCCACCGCATCGTCTGGTCGCTGATCTCGATCGCCCTGCTGGTCGTCGTACTGCGGCACTACGGGCAGGTCCGCGCGATCCTCGCCGACCCGCGCCGGCGCTGGCCGCTGGCCGCGGGAGCGGTGCTGATCTCGGTCAACTGGGGCGTCTACATCTGGGGCGTCGAGCAGAACCGCGTCGTCGAGACCTCGCTCGGCTACTTCATCACCCCGCTGTTCACGGTCCTGCTCGGTGTCTTCGTGCTCGGTGAGCGACTGCGGGCGATCCAGTGGACCGCGCTGGCGATCGCGTTCGTCGCCGTGGTCGGTCTCACCCATCGAGGCCGGCCGGCCGCCGTGGATCGCACTCGCACTGACCTTCTCGTTCGGCTTCTACGGGCTGGTCAAGAAGAAGGCCGGAGCCAGCGCGGTCGAGGGCATGGCGGTCGAGTCGGCGACGATGGCGCCGGTCGCGGTGATCGCGATCGTGGTGATGGCGCTGCAGGGGCACTCGACGGTGACCGGCCACGGGCTGGGCTACCTGGCGATTGTGCTGCTGAGCGGCCCGATCACCGCCGTACCGCTGCTGCTGTTCGGGTCGGCGGCGACACGGATCTCGATGACGACGCTCGGCCTGCTCAACTACATCGCGCCGATCATGCAGTTCGTGGTCGGGGTGACGCTGTTCCACGAGCACATGTCGTCGATGCGCTGGGCCGGGTTCGGACTGGTCTGGATCGCACTGGTGCTGTTCACCTGGGACGGGCTCGCCCGCCGCCGTCGCGTGGTCACCCCGGACGTCGCCGCTTCCGCTGTGTGACGGTTCGGATGCTGTTGGCTACTGAGGTCAACCTAAGCCTCGTGACGTTCATCTGACCTTCACCCCGCTTCCGCTTCGGATCCCTAGCCTCGCGGCGACTGCCGAACCTTTCCTGCGAGCACCGGAGAGTCCGAAGTGAGCCCCAAGTTCCTCCCGCTGATCAGTCAGATCGGCACCCGCCACGGGTCCAGGTCGTTCCGCACCTGCGAGCTGAAGTGCGCCAACCAGTGCGACCACGCCGAGCCGAACACCTCCGGCAACGAGCACATCCAGACCGTCCTGCAGACCGCGTTCTCCCGGCGCAACATGCTCAAGGCGGGTGTCGCGAGCGCCGCTGTCGCCGGCGTCGCCACGCTGGCCGTGAACCGGCCCGCCGCCGCCGACTTCTCCACCGCCGCCAGCGGCGGCCGCGGCAACGGCGCCTTCCCGGGCTTCGGCGGCCCGCAGGGCGAGCTGACGCACAGCGTCGTACCGCCGAACCGCAAGGACGACATCGTCGTGCCCAAGGGCTACGAGCAGTCCGTCGTGATCGCCTGGGGCGACCCGGTCGAGTACGGCGCGCCGCGCTTCGACGTGAACCGGCAGACGCCCGAGGCGCAGGCCAAGCAGTTCGGCTACAACAACGACTACACGATGGTCGTGCCGCTGCGCGACGAGCGGAAGGCGCTGCTCGTCTGCAACCACGAGTACACCGACGAGAACCTGATGCTGCCGACCGGCAAGTACGACGCCAAGACGGTCGCCAAGATCGGCCTGGCCGCGCACGGCATGTCGGTGGTCCAGATCGAGCGCGTCGGCCGCAGCGGCCAGTGGCGCCGCGACAAGCAGGGCAGCCGCTACAACCGCCGGATCACCGCCACCACGAAGTTCGACGTGTCCGGCCCGGCCGCCGCCGACGCCCGCGTCGGAAAGGTTGCCTACGGCACCTTCGGCAACTGCGCCGGTGGCGTCACCCCGTGGGGCACGATCCTGTCCGGCGAGGAGAACTTCAACGGCTACTTCGACGTCAGCGGCGCGGTCCCGGCACAGTACGCCACCAGCTACAAGCGGTACGGCGTACCGACGACGGTGACCAAGTCGGCCCGCGAGTGGAGCATCGTCGACCCGCGCTTCGACCTGACCAAGAACCCGACCGAGGCGTTCCGCACCGGCTGGATCGTGGAGGTCGACCCGTACGAGCCGCAGGCCACGCCGCGCAAACTCACCATGCTCGGCCGGATGAAGCACGAGGGCGCCACCACCACGATCACCGCCGACGGCCGGATCGCGGTCTACCTCGGTGACGACGAGCGCGGCGAGTACGTCTACAAGTTCGTGTCCACCGGCAAGTACGACCCCGACAACCGCAAGCGCAACTTCGGCCTGCTGGACGAGGGCACGCTGTACGTCGCCAAGTTCACCGGTGACGGCGCCGAGGACGGCCTGTACGACGGCACCGGCACCTGGATCCCGCTCACCTCGGACAAGAAGTCGTTCATCGACGGCATGTCGGTCGCCGACGTGCTGATCGACGTCCGGATCGCCGCCGACAAGGTGGGCGCCACCCGGATGGACCGGCCCGAGGACATCGAGCGCAACCCGGTCAACGGCCGGGTGTACGCCGCGATGACCAACAACTCCAACCGCGGCGGCACGTTCGCGGTCGACGAGGCCAACCCGCTGGCGAAGTCGCACACCCGCGCGACGCTCGGCGGTCCGCTGGTCGAGCAGTCCGGCAACCGCAACGGCTACGTGCTGGAGCTCACCGAGGAGGGCGACGACGCGGCCAAGACCGGCTTCTTCTGGACCCTGTTCCTGGTCTGCGGCGACCCGGCCGCGCAGGAGACCTACTTCGGCGGCTACGACAAGTCGAAGGTCAGCCCGATCTCCTGCCCGGACAACGTCGCCTTCGACGGCTCCGGCAACCTGTGGATCTCCACCGACGGCAACGTGCTCGGCTCCAACGACGGCATCTTCACCGTGCCGGTCGCCGGGCCGAAGCGCGGTCAGGTCAAGCAGTTCCTGTCCGTGCCGTTCGCGGCCGAGGCCTGCGGCCCGCTGATCAGCGAGGACGACAAGACCGCGTTCGTCGCCGTCCAGCACCCGGGCGAGACCGACGACGCGACGTTCGAGAAGCCGTCGTCGACCTGGCCGCACACGCACAACTACCCGCGGCCGGCGATCTCCTGCGTGTGGCGCAAGGACAACGGACGCGTAGGCAGCTGATTCCGCGCGGTCACCGGACCGGCCGTCCCTGGGGGACGGCCGGTCCCTGGCTGTCCTGTGGAGATGCCTTCGGCCACTGATCAGCCGCCGGTGCCGAGATCGTCCGGCCGGCCGACCTCGACCCGGGACCACTGGGCGATCGGCCGGCCGTCGATGGTATGGAAGTCCGGGCGGGCGTCGGTGCCCCACGGCTGCGGCCAGCCCTCCGGCGACTCCTCTTGCACTTCCTGACGGCCGTACACGGTCAGGTCCATCAGCGAGTAGCTGTTGTCCATGATCTCCACGCCGCGGCGGGTGGTCCAGTACGTCTCGAAGACCCGGTCGCCGTCGCGGACGTAGCAGACCAGATGCATCATCCCGACCGTCCGGCCGACCAGCAGCTCGGCCGTCGAGGGTTCGGCGGAGTACCAGGGCATCGTCCAGCCCATGAAGTCGCGGTAGCGCCGGCTCTCGTCGTACGGGCCCTGGCAGAAGACGGCGAAGGTGATGTCGCGCGAGTGCAGGTACGACAGCTCCGCGACGTGGGTCGTACACCAGGTGCAGCCCTCGCACTGCTCGGCGGCGGGGTGGCCGCGGTGCCACATGAAGAAGTACGCGATCAGCTGGCGGCGGCCCTCGAAGGCGTCCAGCAGGGTGGTCGGTCCGTCCGGCCCGGTCAGTTCGAGCTGGGGATCGACCTCGACCATCGGCAGGCGTCGCCGGGCCGCGGCGATCGCGTCGCCCTGTCTGGTGTGCTCCTTCTCGCGGGCGCGAAGTCGGTCCACCTCCTCCTGGAACGTGGTGCGGTCAACGATCGGTGGGTAGCTCGGGTTCTCTGTCATACCTGGGACGTCGGAGCCGCCCGGCCGTCCTTGACACACCTATTCTGGATATCTACTATCTAGGTTATGAAGATGAACGAGGGCGTCGAGTGGGCCCTGCACAGCTGTGTGAACCTGTGCTGGATCCCCGGTGAGACGGTCACCGCGAAGAGGCTCGCCGCCTTCTACAACCTGCCCACGGCGTACCTGAACAAACAGCTCCAGGCGCTCGCCCGGGCCGGCATCATGTCGTCGACCTCGGGCCCGAAGGGTGGCTTCCAGCTGGCCAGGCAGCCGGAGAACATCACCCTGCTGGACGTCGTGGTCGCGATCGACGGCGCGGAGGACGCGTTCCGCTGCACCGAGATCCTCAAGGACGGCCCGGGCGCCGATCCGACGGCCGACTACCGCAAGACCTGCCTGGTCGCGAGCTCGATGCGTCGCGCCGAGCTGGTCTACCGGCGGGAACTGGCCGCGCGCACGATCGCCGACATCGTCGCCGAGGTCGAGCAGACCTTCCCGCAGACGCCGGAGAACACCCGCACCTGGTTCGCCAACCTCAAGTCCTGAACACGGCCAAGCGGCGTTGTTTCAGCCCTCAATTCTGGATATTCAACATCAACAATAATAGGAGTTCACCATGACCGTTCTCGTCCGCGCCACCGACGCCGAGGTCCTCGCCGCCAGCGGAGTCACGCTGCTCGCCGACACCCCGGCCACCAACGGCCACCTGACCAGCCACCGCTCGGTCTTCCAGCCCGGCAAGGAAGGCGCTCCCCCGCACCTGCACCGCGAGGCCTCCGAACTGTTCTACGTACTCACCGGCAACCTCCGCGTCCTCACCGGCGACGACCTGATCACCCTGCACACCGGCGACTTCCTCGTCGTCCCCCCGAACACCCCGCACGCGTTCGAAGCCGCCGGCGACGAGGTCACCGAGGTCCTCTTCGTCCTCACCCACGCCAAGCCCCGCTTCGACTACTACCGCCTACTCGAAGGCGTCTACCGCGGCGACACCGACCCCGCCGTACTCGCCACCACCAGCGACACCTACGACAACCACTACGTCGACAGCTCCACCTGGGCCGGCCGGTAGAAAGTCACTCTCAGTTGATTCCAAGGAAGTTCTCAGTGCGGTGCGCCACCATCGTGGAAAGGGGCGAAGGGAGCTTCCGTGGCAGGTTCGATGGTGGTGGAGTCCCGGCGGGTGGCGGCGTCGGAGTTGCGGTATCCGGCTGGGTCCGTGGTGGTGCTGGCGGGGATTCCCGGGGCGGGCAAGAGCACGCTGTTGCGGCGGCTGTTTCCGGGGGAGACGACGTGGGTGCTCGACTCCGAGGTTGTTCGCGAGCGGTGGCGACCGGCGCTCGGCGGCATCCCGTACGCGTGGTGGCGGCCGGTACTGCACCTGTCGTACTACGTGCTTGTACTGCGGGCGATGCGTCGCGGCGGGCCTTTGGTCGTGCACGACTGCGCGACGCGGCCCTGGGCCCGGCAGCTGATCGGCCGAGCGGCCCGGAGCGCCGGACTGGCGGTGCACCTGATCATGCTCGACGTACCGGAGGAGATCGCCCGGCGCGGACAACAGGATCGGCGCCGGGTGGTGCGGGCGGGCAGCATGCTCAAGCACAGTCGCCGCTGGCCCGAGCTGGTGAAGCAGGCCGCCGAGGATCCCAGCTCGGTGGTGCCGGGGGCCGTGTCCGCGCTCGTGCTGAGCCGGGGTCAGGCCGACCAGCTGGAGAAGATCACGTTCGAAGGCCGGCCGGAGCTCCTTCCGGCTGCATGACACGCCAGCCGGGAGGTCGCAGGCTCACACCGAGCGGGTGACGACCAGATCGCAGAGGGACTCGAGGGCGGACCTCGGGACACCTTCGGGCAGATCGGCGAGCAGCTTACGGGCGTCGTCGGCCCGGCGGCGTACGTCGTCCTCGGCCTGCTGCAGGGACGGGTGGGCCCGCAGGGCGGCCAGCGCCTCGGCGAGCTTGGCGTCGTCGGTCAGGTCGGAGTCGAGCAGCTCGAGCAGCCGGGCGTCCTCAGGCTTCGACGGATCGGCCTGGGCCCGGAAGATCAGTACCGGCAGGGTCGGGACACCCTCGCGGAGGTCCGTCCCGGGAGTCTTGCCGGACTGGCCCGACTCCGAGGTGACGTCGAGGATGTCGTCGGCCAGCTGGAAGGCCGCGCCGATCTCCTCGCCGAAGGCCCGCAGGGCTTCCTGGATCTCGTCGGAAGCACCGGCGAACCGGGCTCCGAACAGCGCCGACGTCGCGATCAGCGAGCCGGTCTTGTCCGCGACCACCGACAGGTAGTGGGCCAGCGGGTCCTGGCCTTCACCGACGCCGAGGGTCTCCCGGATCTGGCCCTCGACCAGCCGGCCGAAGGTACGAGCCTGGATCCGGACCGCCTCCGGCCCGAGCGACGCGACCAGGTCCGACGCCTTGGCGAACAGCCAGTCGCCGGCCAGGATCGCGACCGAGTTGTCCCAGGCCGCGTTCGCCGTGGAGCTTCCCCGGCGCAGCGCGGCCTCGTCCATCACGTCGTCGTGGTGCAGCGTCGCGACGTGGGTCAGCTCGACCACGACGGCCGAGTCGACCACCTCGCGGGCGTCGGGCCGGGGCCCGAACTCCGCCGCCAGCAGGACCAGCAGCGGACGGAAGCGCTTGCCTCCGGCCACCATGACGTGCTGGGCCGCCTGGGTGACGAACGGCGCCTCGGACTGGGTGGAGTCGCGCAGCGCCTGCTCGACCCGTTCCAGCCCAGCACGGACCCGGGACTCGAGCGCCTCGTCGGCGAACGCGAATCCCAGGCTCTGCGCCGGCTGCGGAGTCTTACTCAACGGATGAACTCACCCGCACGGGCCGCCAGGTCGAGCATCGGTCCGGGAACCAGACCGAGCACCACCGTGGCGGCGAGACCCAGGGCGACGGCGGCCGTGGTCTGCCACCCGGGCAGCACCACGTCCGGAGCGTCGTCCGGCAGGTCGGAGAAGAACATCAGCACGATCACGCGAACGTAGAAGAACGCGGCGACCAGGCTGCACAGCACCGCGACCACGACCAGCGGCCAGGCGCCACCGGTCCAGGCCGCGGTGAACACGGCCCACTTGCCGGTGAAGCCGGCGGTCAGCGGGATCCCGGCGAACGACAGCAGGAAGAAGGCGAAGATGCCGCCCAGCAGCGGCGACTTCTTGCCCAGCCCGGCCCACCGCGACAGGTGGGTCGCCTCGCCGCCGGCGTCGCGCACCAGCGTGACCACGGCGAACGCGCCGATGGTCGGGAAACCGTAGGTGACCAGGTAGAACAGCACCGCCTGGGTCGAGGTGATCCCGTTCAGCACGCCGCTGCCGGCCTGCGCCAGCCCGATGAACGCGGTCAGCAGGAAGCCGGCGTGCGCGATCGAGGAGTAGGCGAGCATCCGCTTCACGTCGGTCTGGGTGATCGCGACGATCGAGCCGACCACCATGGTGAGGATCGCGACGATCCACATCATCGGCGCCCAGTCCCAGCGGGTGCCGCCGAGGGCGACGTAGAAGACCCGCATCAACGCGATGAACGCGGCGATCTTGGTGCAGGCCGCCATGAACCCGGTGACCGGCGTCGGCGCCCCCTGGTAGACGTCCGGCGTCCACGAGTGGAACGGCACGGCGCCGACCTTGAACAGCAGGCCGACCCCGAGCAGGCCGGTGCCGGCCAGCAGGATCGCGTCGCCACCGGTCTTGGTGGCCAGCGCGTCGGCGATGCCGCCGAGCGACATCGTGCCGGCGTACCCGTAGAGCAGCGCGATGCCGAACAGCAGGAACGCCGAGGCGAACGAGCCGAGCAGGAAGTACTTCATCGCGGCTTCCTGCGAGATCAGCCGGCGGCGCCGGGCCAGCCCACAGAGCAGGTACAGCGGCAGCGAGAACACCTCGAGCGCGACGAACAGCAGCAGCAGGTCGTTGGCCGACGCGAACAGCATCATGCCGCCGATCGCGAACATCGTCAGCGGGAAGACCTCGCTGTGCTCGACCCTCGCCGCGGTGCCCTCGCGCTCGGCCTCACTGCCCGGTACGGCGGCCGCCTGGCCGGCGAACGCCGACAGGCCTCCGTCGACCGACCGCTCGGCGAACAGCAGCAGGCTGATCAGCGTCAGCGCCAGCAGGATCACCCAGGTGTACAGCGCGGGGCCGTCCACCGAGATCGCACCCTGCGCCGCGAGCAGCTTCTTGTCGTCGGCCATCAGCAGCACGGTCAGGACGCCGGCCACCACCACGCCGACGATCGCGAGCGCGACCTGGACCAGGTGCCGCCAGGTCCGCGGAAGGAAGGCCTCGACGAGTACGCCGAGGCAGGCCGCGCCGAAGACCACGAACAACGGCATCAGCTCGTTGTACTCGATCTTGGGCGCGACGAAGTCCGCCAGCGGCAGAACCTGCGCCGTCAGCACTGCACTCACTTCTGTCCCTCCGTCACGGGGATCTCAGGGGCCTTGTCACTGACGCCCACCAGCTGCATCGTCGACTCCACCGCCGGCTTGATGATGTCGACCACCGGCTTGGGGTAGAAACCGAAGCCGACGATCAGCAGCACCAGCGGTGCGATCGCGAACACCTCGCGGAAGTTCAGGTCCTTCAGCTTCTCGATCCCGTCGCGGACCGGCCCGGTCATCAGGCGCTGGTACATGATCAGGATGTAGAGCGCGGCCAGCACGATACCGAGCACCGCGATCACGGCGATCACCTTGTGCCGGCTGAACGTTCCGGCCAGCACCATGAACTCGCTGATGAACGGCGACAGCCCGGGCAGCGCGAGGCTGGACAGGCCGGCGAACAGGAACGTCCCGGCCAGCACCGGCGCGACCTTCTCGACCCCGCCGTAGTCGGCGATCCGCGCCGACCCGCGGCGCGAGATCAGGTACCCGGCGACCAGGAACAGCGCCGCCGTGGACAGGCCGTGGTTGAACATGTAGAGCGTCGACCCGGTCAGCCCCTGCGAGGTGAGCGCGAAGATGCCCATCACGATGAAGCCGAAGTGCGAGATCGAGGTGTAGGCGATCAGCCGCTTGATGTCGGTCTGGCCGATCGCCACCAGCGCGCCGTACAGGACGCTGATCAGGGCCAGCACGAGGACGACCGGGGTGGCCCACTCGGACGCGTTCGGGAACAGGCCCAGGCAGAACCGGATCATCCCGAAGGTGCCGATCTTGTCCAGGATGCCGACCAGCAGCACCGACGTGCCCGGCGTCGCCTCGGCGGCGGCGTCCGGCAGCCAGGTGTGGAACGGCACCATCGGCGCCTTCACCGCGAAGGCGAAGAAGAAGCCGAGGAACAGCCAGCGCTCGGTGTTCTGCGACATGTCGAGCTTGACCAGGTCGGTCAGCAAGTACGACGGGTCGCCGTTCTTGGCCGACAGCACGTACAGGCCGACCACCGAGGCGAGCATCAGCAGACCGCCGAGCAGCGAGTAGAGCAGGAACTTCACCGCGGCGTACGAGCGCTGCACGCCACCGAAGCCGCCGATCAGGAAGTACATCGGGATCAGCGTGGCCTCGAACAGCACGTAGAACAGGAACACGTCGGTGGCCGCGAACACGCCCAGCGACAGCGCCTCCAGCGCGAGGATCCAGGCGAAGAAGGACTTCTCGCTCCAGCGACCGTCCTTCGCGTCGTTCCAGGAAGCGAGCTGGACGATCGGGGTCAGCAGCGCGGTGAGCACCACCAGCACCAGCCCGACCCCGTCCAGGCCGAGCGCCCAGTGCGCGCCGAAGGCCTCGATCCAGGTGTGCGACTCCGCGTAGTCCGCCGCACCGTTGCGGTGGTAGCCGACGGCAATGACCAGGGTCAGCACCAGCGTGAGCAGCGAGAAGACCAGTGACACCCGCTTGGCGAGCAGGCCGTTGGCCTTGGGCACCGCCATCGTCACCAGGGCTCCCACGAACGGCAGGAGCAACAGATACGTCAGCCAACCGATGTTCACGACAACCTCACCGCGAGGAGGGCGACGACCACGAGAGCGGCGCCGAAGACCATGCTGAGTGCGTACGAACGGACGAAGCCCGTCTGGAACCGGCGCAGCCGGCCGGACAGACCGCCGAAGAGGGCGGCCATGCCGTTCACCGAGCCGTCCACGCCCCGGTTGTCCAGCCAGACCAGCGTCCGGGTGAGGTACTGGCCCGGACGCATCAGGACCGCCTCGTTGAGCGCGTCGCCGTACAGGTCACGGCGGGCGAAGGTGGTGACCGGCGAGACCTTGACCGGCGCCTCGCGCGGGATCTCCTGGCGGTAGCGCAGGTACCCGATCGTGGCACCGACCGCGACCACGGCGACCGTGATCAGCGTCATCACCAGCGCGCTGACCGGCGGGTGGTGCTCCTCGTGACCGACCACCGGCTCCAGCCAGTGCACGATCCAGTCGCCGAGGAAGTACAGCGCACCGCCGAAGACCGACAGCACCGCCAGCACGATCAGCGGGATCGTCATCGACGAGGGCGACTCGTGCGGGTGCGCGTCCTCGGCCCAGCGCTTCTTGCCGAAGAACGTCATCATCATCAGCCGGGTCATGTAGAACGCCGTGATGCCGGCCGCCAGCAGGGCGCACAGCCCGATCACGAAGTTGTCCGCGAACGCGGCCTCGATGATCTTGTCCTTGCTCCAGAAGCCGGCGAAGCCCGGGAACCCGATGATCGCCAAGTAGCCCATCGCGAAGGTGGCGAAGGTGATCTTCATCGACGTCCGCAGCGCGCCGTAGTGGCGCATGTTCACGTCGTCGTTCATGCCGTGCATCACCGAGCCGGCGCCGAGGAACATGTTGGCCTTGAAGAAGCCGTGCGTGAGCAGGTGGAAGATCGCGAACACGTAGCCCGCCGGGCCGAGACCGGCCGCGAGCATCATGTAGCCGATCTGGCTCATCGTCGAACCGGCCAGCGCCTTCTTGATGTCGTCCTTGGCGCATCCGATGATCGCACCGGCCAGCACGGTCACCGTGCCGACGATGACGACCGCGGTGGAGGCCACCTCGGTGTGCTCGTAGATCGCGCTCGACCGGGTCACCAGGTAGACGCCGGCGGTGACCATGGTCGCGGCGTGGATCAGGGCCGAGACCGGGGTCGGGCCCTCCATCGCGTCCAGCAGCCAGGACTGCAGCGGCACCTGGGCCGACTTGCCGCAGGCCGCCAGCAGCAGCATCAGGCCGACCAGCGTGGCCCAGGTCGACGACATCCCCTCGGCCCCGGCGTTCACGGTGGCGAAGGCGGACGAGCCGAACAGCGCCCACATGCTCATCACCGCGAGCGACAGGCCGATGTCACCGACCCGGTTCACCACGAACGCCTTCTTGGCGGCGGTGGCGGCCGAGTGACGGTCCTGCCAGAAGCCGATCAGCAGGTACGACGCCAGACCGACGCCTTCCCAGCCGACGAAGACCAGCAGGTAGTCCGCGGCCAGCACCAGCAGCAGCATCGCCGCGATGAACAGGTTCAGGTAGGCGAAGAAGCGGCGCCGTCGCGGGTCGTGCGACATGTAGCCGATCGAGTAGATGTGGATCAGGGACCCGACACCGGTGATCAGCAGCACGAACAGGATGGACAGCTGGTCGACCAGCAGGGTGACGTCGACGTGCACGCTGCCGACCGAGAACCACTCGAACAGCTTGACCGTCTCGGACCGCTCCTCGGCGCCGTGCCCCTGCATCTGGAAGAACAGGATGGCACCGCAGACGAAGGAGGCCAGCGACGCCGCGGTGCCGAGCAGGTGTCCCCAGGCGTTGGTGGCCTTGCCACCGAGCAGGAGGATCGCCGCCGACACCGCTGGGATCGCGACCAGCAGCCACGCGAGCTCATGACTCATCGGTGATTACCTCAGTACTTGAGCAGGTTGGCGTCGTCGACCGAGGCCGAGCGACGGGTGCGGAAGATGGCCATGATGATCGCCAGGCCGATCACGACCTCGGCCGCCGCCACCACCATCACGAAGAAGGCGGCGATCTGGCCGTCGAGATTGCCGTGCTGGCGGGCGAAGCTGACGAACGCCAGGTTCGTCGCGTTCAGCATCAGCTCGACGCACATGAACACGACGATGGCGTTGCGGCGGACGAGCACACCGAGTGCACCGATGCTGAACAGGATCGCCGACAGAATGATGTACGGCTCCGTGCTCACAGCTTGTCTCCTTCGCCGTATCCGGACAGGTCCGTGCTCTCGGGCTCGGAGGGGACCGTGTCACCGGCGTCGCCCTCGCTGATCCGGCGGACCGTGTCGACCTCCGCGCGCTCCTCCGATTCGGGGAACACGGTGCCACGGGCCTGCAGCACCCGCGACACCGAGGTCGGTGCGATCGACCCGTCCGGCAGCAGCGCCGGGGTGTCGACCGCGTTGTGCCGGGCCAGAACGCCGGGCGTCGGCAGCGGGCCGGGGTGCACGCCGCTGTCGGCGTACTTGCGGATCCGCTCCTCGGCCAGGTCGCGCTGGGTCTTCTTGCGGGTCAGCCGCTCGCGGTGGGCCAGCATCATCGCGCCCATCGCCGCGGTGATCAGCAGCGCCGAGGTCACCTCGAAGGCGAACACGTACTTGCCGAACAGCAGCTGGGCGATGCCGTGCGGGTTGCCGTCCGGCTGGGCCTGGGCCAGGCCGATCGGGTCGCCGTACACGGCGTTGCCGACCGCGAAGACCAGCAGCACGCCGAAGCCGAGGAAGGCCAGCCCGGCCAGCAGGCGCTGACCGCGGATCGTCTCCACCAGGGAGTCCGACGCGTCGACGCCGACCAGCATCAGCACGAACAGGAACAGCATCAGGATGGCGCCGGTGTAGACGATGATCTGCACCGCGAACAGGAACGGCGCGTCCTGGGCCGCGTACTGCACGGCCAGGCAGACCATGACCGTTGCCAGCAGCAACGCCGAGTGCACCGCCTTGCGGACCAGGATCATCGCGATCGCGGCCAGCACCATGACCGGCGCCAGCATCCAGAACGCGACCTGACCGCCGGTGACGAGCCCGATCACCGGTCGCCACCACCCTGCAGCGAGCTGTCCGGGTGCACCGAGGCGCTCTCCGGGACCACCGCGGAGCCGGTCAGGCCCAGGTAGTAGTCGGTCTGCGAGCGGCCCAGCTGCATCTCGTGCGGCGGCTCCTCCATGCCCGGCAGGAGCGGCGCCAGCAGGTCCTTCTTCTCGTAGATGAGGGACTCGCGGCTGCGGTCGGCCAGCTCGTACTCGTTGGTCATCGTCAGCGCCCGGGTCGGGCACGCCTCGATGCACAGCCCGCACAGGATGCAGCGCAGGTAGTTGATCTGGTAGACGCGGCCGTACCGCTCACCCGGCGAGAACCGGGCCGAGCCGTCCGCCGAGTCGTCGACGTTGTCGGCGCCCTCGACGTAGATCGCGTCGGCGGGACACGCCCACGCGCACAGCTCGCACCCGATGCACTTCTCCAGACCGTCCGGCCACCGGTTCAGCTGGTGCCGGCCGTGGAAGCGCGGCGCGGTCGGCTTCTTCTCGAACGGGTACTCCTCGGTGAACACCTTGCGGAACATCGTCCGGAAGGTGACCCCGAAACCCGCTACCGGATCCCAGAGGGATTCTTTGACGCTAGCCACGGCTGCCTTCCTTGCTTCGAATGTCCGTCTCGCTGCGGCTCGGAGTGTTGACGAGCGGGGGTGGCACGGGGAACCCGCCGGCGAAGGCGTCGAACTCGCCGGGATCGGTCTCGGGTTCGGGTTCGGTCTTCTTCTGCGGCAGGAACATCGTGATCACCGCGATCAACGCGACCACACCGGCCGCCAGCAACAGCCAGTTGCGCTGGAACTCGACCTCGCGGCCCACCGCGCGGACCGTCGCGACCAGCACGATCCAGCCCAGCGAGACCGGGATCAGGATCTTCCAGCCCAGCTTCATGAACTGGTCGTAGCGCAGTCGCGGCAGCGTTCCGCGCAGCCAGATGTAGAAGAAGATGAAGCACATCATCTTGCCGACGAACCACAGCACCGGCCAGTAGCCGGAGTTCGCGCCGTCCCAGATCGAGATCGGCCACGGCGCCCGCCAGCCGCCGAGGAACAGCGTGGTCGCCAGCGCCGACACGGTCGCCATGTTGATGTACTCGGCCAGGAAGAACATCGCGTACTTCATCGACGAGTACTCGGTCAGGAAGCCGGCCACCAGCTCGCCCTCGGCCTCCGGCAGGTCGAACGGCGCCCGGTTGGTCTCGCCGATCATCGAGATCACGTAGATCACGAACGACGGGAAGAGCAGGAACGCGTACCAGCCCGGGATCGGGATGTCGGCGCCGAACAGGCTGATCGACTGCTGCGAGCTCTGCGCGGCGACGATCTCCGAGGTGGACATCGAGCCCGCGAACAGGAAGACCGTGACCAGCGCCAGGCCCATCGCGACCTCGTAGGAGATCATCTGGGCGCTGGAGCGCAGACCACCGAGCAGCGAGTACGTCGAGTTGGACGACCAGCCGCCGAGCACGATGCCGTAGATGCCGATCGAGGCGACCGCCATCACGTACAGCACCGAGACCGGCAGGTCGGTGATCTGCAGCCGGGTGTAGGTGTCGGTGAACGGGATCTTCACCGTCGGCCCGAACGGGATCACCGCGAAGGTCAGGAAGGCCGGGATCGACACGATCACCGGTGCCGCGACGTAGACGAACTTGTCCACGCCCTTGGGCATCAGGTCTTCCTTGAACATCAGCTTCATGCCGTCGGCCAGCGACTGCAGCAGTCCGAACGGGCCGTGCACGTTCGGGCCGACCCGGTGCTGCATCCGGGCCACCACCCGGCGTTCCCACCAGATGTTGAACAGGGTGAGCACGACCAGGAAGACGAAGACCAGCAGCACCTTGATGCCGACGACCCACCACGGGTCGTTGCCGAACCCCGCGTCCGGGGTGTCGGCCATGGCCACGAGCGGGATGTGCGTCATGCGTTCCCTCCGGCGATCGTCACGATCGAGCCGTGGTCGGCGTGCAGCGCACGGCGTACGTGCGAGTCGGCCGAGTTCGTCGGCAGCCAGACCACGTTGTCGGTCATCGGGGTGATCGCCACCGGCAGCCGGATCGAGCCGGCGTCGGTGCTGACCACGAGCTCGTCGCCGTCGGCCACACCGACGCGGTGAGCGGTCGTCAGCGACAGCCGCGCGACCGGCGTGCGCGCGGTCGCGACCAGGTGCGGCTCACCGTCGTTGCTGCGGCTGTCGTCGATCAGCATCCGCCAGGTCGCCAGCCGGGTGGAGTCGAACGCACCGAGCGACGGACCGGCCTGGTACGTCGGCTCCTGCGCGCGGTCGCCGTCCCAGCGGCCGAGCTCGTCGTACTCGCGCTTGGCGCCGGCCGGGGTGCTGAACCCGAGCGAGCGGTCCATCTCCTGGGCCAGTGCGGCCAGCGCGCGAACGTCCGGCATCGCGGCCGGCACCTTGAGCACGACCGGGAACGGCCGCTCGCGCCCCTCCCAGTTCACGAAGGTGCCGTCCTTCTCGGCCGGCGGTACGACGGGGAAGACCACGTCGGCGTGCTCGGTCACCTGGGAGCTGCGGACCTCGAAGCTGACCACGAACGGCGCGGCCTGCAGCGCGGCCAGGGCGGCCGCCGGGTCCGGCAGGTCGTCGATCTCGACACCCGCGACGACCAGCGCCTGCAGCGAACCGGCCGCGGCGATGATCTCGCTGGTGTCCCGGCCGGCCGTGGCCGGCAGGCTGTCGACGCCCCACGCGGCCTGCAGGTCGACCCGGGCCGCGGCGTCGGAGACCAGGCGGCCACCGGGCAGCAGCCCCGGAAGGCAACCGGCCTCGAGCGCGCCCCGGTCACCCGCGCGACGCGGGATCCAGGCCAGCTGGGCACCGGTGTCGAGCGCCAGCCGCAGCGCCGCGGACAGGGCACCAGGCACCGTCGCGAGCCGCTCACCGACGATGATCACCGAGTCGGGACCGAGGGCTTCCTTGGCAGCGGCGCCGGTGTCGCCCTGGTTGCCCAGGTCGGCCAGTACGGCGGCCTCGGTGCCCGGCGTGGTCGAGACCACGACACCCGACAGCTTCTGTACGCCGCGCGACGCCAGCGCCGCGACCGTGAACACCTTCGTGCCGCGGTTGCGGACGGCCTTGCGGAGGCGGAGGAACACCGTCGGCGCCTCCTCCTCGGGCTCGAACCCGGCCAGCAGCACCGAGCCGGCCCGCTCCAGGTCGGCGAACGTCGTTCCCAGACCGGTGCCGGCCACCGCGGCGGCCAGGAAGTCGGCCTCCTCCGGCGAGTGCGGGCGGGCCCGGAAGTCGATGTCGTTGGTGCCGAGGGCAACCCGCGCGAACTTCGAGTACGCGTAGGCGTCCTCCAGCGTCAGCCGCCCACCGGTCAGTACGGCGGCGTTGCCGCGCGCGGCGGTCAGCTTCTGCGCCGCGAAGGTCAGCGCCTCCGGCCAGGACGCCGGCCGCAGCTCGCCGTCCTCGCGGATCAGCGGGTGGGTCAGCCGGTCGCCGGTGCTCGCGTAGTTGAACGCGAACCGGTCACGGTCGGAGATCCACTCCTCGTTGACCGCCGGGTCGTCGCCGGCCAGCCGCCGCATCACCTTGCCGCGCCGGTAGTCGACCCGGATCGCCGCACCGGAGGAGTCGTGCTCAGCCACCGAGGGCACCGACACCAGGTCGAACGGCCGCGAGCGGAACCGGTACGCCGCGCTGGTCAGCGCGCCGACCGGGCAGATCTGGATCGTGTTGCCGGAGAAGTAGCTCTCGAACGGCTCCTTCTCGTAGATGCCGACCTGCTGCAGCGCGCCGCGCTCGACCAGCGCGATGAACGGGTCACCGGCGATCTGCTCGGAGAACCGGGTGCAGCGGGCGCAGAGCACGCAGCGCTCGCGGTCCAGCAGCACCTCGGCGGAGATGTTGATCGGCTTGGGGAAGGTCCGCTTGACCTCGTGGAACCGGGACTCGCCGGCGCCGTTGGTCATCGCCTGGTTCTGCAGCGGGCACTCGCCACCCTTGTCGCAGACCGGGCAGTCCAGCGGGTGGTTGATCAGCAGGAACTCCATGTTCCCGTGCTGCGCCTTGTCGGCCACCGGCGAGGTCACCTGGGTGCGGATCACCATGCCGTCGGCGACGGTCAGCGTGCAGGAGGCCTGCGGCTTGGGCATCCCGCGGCCGTTGCCGGCGTCGGGCACCTCGACCAGGCACTGCCGGCAGGCGCCGACCGGGTCCAGCAGCGGGTGGTCGCAGAACCGCGGGATCTGGATCCCGATCTGCTCCGCCGCCCGGATCGCCAGGGTGTTCTTCGGGACCTTGACCTCGATGTCGTCGATGGTCACGGTGACCAGGTCGACCTTCTCGACCTCGGTCCCCGAAGGAGGGTTGGCTTGGATGGTCATGCGCTTGCTCCAGCGGTCGCGAAGACGGTGGACGCCATCGGGTCGAACGGGCAGCCGCCGTGGGTGAAGTGCGCGAGGTACTCGTCCTTGAAGTGCTGGATCGAGCTGGTGATCGGCGCGGTCGCACCGTCGCCCAGGGCGCAGAACGAGCGGCCCATGATGTTCTCGCTCAGGTCGAGCAGGGTGTCGAGGTCGGCCTCGGTGCCCTGGCCCTTCTCCAGCCGCTCCAGGATCTGGACCAGCCACCAGGTGCCCTCACGGCACGGCGTGCACTTGCCGCAGGACTCGTGCTTGTAGAACTCGGTCCAGCGCAGCACCGAGCGGACCACGCAGACGGTCTCGTCGAAGATCTGCAGCGCCTTCGTGCCCAGCATCGAGCCGACCGAGCCGACGCCCTCGTAGTCCAGCGGGACGTCGAGGTGCTCGGCGGTCAGCAGCGGCGTGGACGAACCGCCCGGCGTCCAGAACTTCAGCTCGTGGCCCTCGCGGATGCCACCGGCCAGGTCGATCAGCTGGCGCAGCGTGATGCCGAGCGGTGCCTCGTACTGGCCCGGGCGGGTGACGTGCCCGGACAGCGAGTACAGCGTCATGCCCTTGGACTTCTCGGTGCCCATCGAGCCGAACCAGTCCGGCCCGTTCTTGATGATCGCGGGAACAGAGGCGATCGACTCGACGTTGTTGATCACTGTGGGGCAGCCGTACAGACCGGCCACGGCCGGGAAGGGGGGACGCAGCCGGGGTTGACCGCGACGACCTTCCAGCGAGTCGAGCAGCGCCGTCTCCTCGCCACAGATATAGGCGCCGGCGCCGGCGTGCACAACCACGTCCAGGTCGTAGCCGCTGCCGAGGATGTTGGTGCCGATGAACCCGGCCGCCTTGGCTTCCTCGACGGCCTGCTGCAGCCGGCGGATCACGTGCAGGACCTCACCGCGTACGTAGATGAACGCGGTCGAGGCACGGATCGCGTACGACGAGATGATGACGCCCTCGACCAGCGTGTGCGGCGAGGCCATCATCAGCGGGATGTCCTTGCAGGTGCCCGGCTCGGACTCGTCGGCGTTCACCACCAGGTACTTCGGCTTCGGGTTGTCCTGCGGGATGAACGACCACTTCATGCCGGTCGGGAAGCCCGCGCCACCACGCCCGCGCAAACCGGAGTCCTTGACGGCGGTGATCACGTCGGCCGGCTGCATGCGCAGCGCGGTCTGCAGCGCGTCGTACCCGCCGGAGCGCTGGTACGACGCCAGCTGCCAGGAGCGGATCTGGTCCCAGTTGTCGGACAGCACCGGGGTCAGCATGGTCAGTCCTCCTTCCGGGAGTCGGGGATCGCCGGGGAGCCCGTGCCGGACTCCTTGCCGGGCTGGTCCTCCGGGCGCGGACCGGACGCCGCTTCCGGCGAGACGGTCTGCTCGGCCGCCGCGCCGCCACCGCCGTGCTGGCCGGCCGGCGCGGTCCAGTTGCGCTCGCGGGCCAGCCGCAGACCGGCCAGCGTCGCCTTGCCACCGGTCGGGCCCTCGTCGGCCCGGCCGTCGGGGAAGCCGGCCAGGACGCGCTCGGCTTCCTTCCAGGTGCAGATGGTGGCGCCGCGCGGCGACTTCACCTCGGTGCCCTGGCGCAGGTCGTCGACCAGCTGGGTGGCGCTCTGGGGCGTCATGTCGTCGAAGAACTCCCAGTTCACCATCATCACCGGCGCGTAGTCGCAGGCGGCGTTGCACTCGATGTGCTCGAGGGTGATCTTGCCGTCCTCGGTGGTCTCGTCGTTGCCGACGTCCAGGTGCTGCTTGAGCCGCTCGAAGATCAGGTCGCCGCCCATCACCGCGCACAGCGTGTTGGTGCACACGCCGACGTGGTAGTCGCCGACCGGACGGCGCTTGTACATCGTGTAGAAGGTGGCGACCGCGGACACCTCGGCGCCGGTCAGTCCGAGCACGTCGGCGCAGGCCTCGATGCCCTCCGGGGTGACCCGGCCCTCGACCGACTGCACCAGGTGCAGCATCGGCAGCAGCGCGGAGCGGCCGACCGGGTACCGGGCGGCCAGCTCGCGCATCTCCGCGATCGTGGTCTCAGTGATCTTCGAGTCACCGGTGCTGTACGGCACCGGCATGTCGGTCGAAGTCGTGTGGTTCTCGGCCATTTAGCGGTCCACTCCACCCATCACCGGGTCAAGGCTGGCGACGGCGACGATCACGTCGGCCACCTGTGCGCCCTCGCACAGGATCGGCATCGCCTGCAGGTTTGCGAAGGACGGGTCACGGAAGTGCGCCCGGTACGGCTTGGTGCCGCCGTCGGAGACCAGGTGGCAGCCCAGCTCGCCGCGCGGCGACTCGACCGCCACGTACGCCTGGCCGGCCGGTACCCGGAAGCCCTCGGTGACCAGCTTGAAGTGATGGATCAGCGCTTCCATCGACTCGCCCATGATGTGCTTGATGTGGTCGAGGGAGTTGCCCATCCCGTCGTTGCCGACGGCCAGCTGGCTCGGCCAGCCGATCTTCTTGTCGGCCACCATCACCGGCTCGCCCTCCATCTTGGCCAGCCGCTCGGCGCACTGCTCGACGATCTTGAGCGATTCCCACATCTCCTGCAGCCGGACCCGGAAGCGGCCGTACGAGTCGGCGGTGTCCCAGGTGGGCACGTCGAAGTCGTAGGTCTCGTAGCCGCAGTACGGCTGGGTCTTGCGCAGGTCCAGGCCGTACCCGGTCGCGCGCAGCGGCGGGCCGGAGATGCCCAGCGCCATGCAGCCGGCCAGGTCCAGGTAGCCGACGTCGACCAGCCGGGACTTGAAGATCGGGTTGGCGTTGCAGAGCTCGGCGTACTCGGGCAGGTGCTTGTTCATCCAGGTGATGTAGTCCCGGATCTTGTCCAGGGCACCCGGCGGCAGGTCCTGGGCGACACCACCCGGCCGGATGAACGCGTGGTTCATCCGCAGGCCGGTGATCAGCTCGAACAGGTCCAGCGTCATCTCACGCTCGCGGAACCCGATCGTCATCACGGTCAGCGCGCCGATCTCCATCCCACCGGTGGCGATGCAGACCAGGTGGCTGCTGATCCGGTTGAGCTCCATCAGGAGCACCCGCATCACGTTGGCCTTCTCGGGGATCTGGTCCTCGATGCCGAGCAGCCGCTCGACGGCCAGGCAGTAGGCGGCCTCGTTGTAGAACGGCGACAGGTAGTCCATCCGGGTGCAGAACGTGACGCCCTGCGTCCAGGAGCGGAACTCCATGTTCTTCTCGATACCGGTGTGCAGGTAGCCGATGCCGCAGCGGGCCTCGGTCACCGTCTCGCCCTCGATCTCGAGGATCAGCCGGAGCACGCCGTGCGTGGACGGGTGCTGCGGGCCCATGTTGACGACGATGCGCTCTTCGGGCTCGTCGGACAGCCCGGCCACGACGGAGTCCCAGTCCTGACCGGTGACGGTGAAGACCTTGCCCTCGGTGGTGTCGCGGGCGTCGGCGTAGGGGTCGGTAGTGGTCATCAGTTGTAAGACCTCCGCGTGTCGGGCGGCGGGATGACGGCGCCCTTGTACTCGACGTCGATGCCGCCGAGCGGGTAGTCCTTGCGCTGGGGGTGGCCCGGCCAGTCGTCGGGCATCTGGATCCGGGTCAGCGCGGGGTGCCCGTCGAAGATGATGCCGAAGAAGTCCCAGGTCTCGCGCTCGTGCCAGTCGTTGGCCGGGTAGACCGAGACGATCGACGGGATGTGCGGGTCGCTGTCGGGCGCCGACACCTCCAGCCGGATCCGCCGGTTGTGGGTGATCGACAGCAGGTGGTAGACCGCGTGCAGCTCGCGACCGGTCTCGTTCGGGTAGTGCACCCCGCTGACGCCGGAG
Organism: Kribbella sp. CA-253562; assembly: GCF_050942265.1. Classification (GTDB taxonomy): domain Bacteria; phylum Actinomycetota; class Actinomycetes; order Propionibacteriales; family Kribbellaceae; genus Kribbella. The sequence goes on from NZ_CP192049.1 coordinate 7,763,791, forward strand.
CAGAACTCGAACCGCAGCGCCTCGTCGTCGCGCAGGTGCTGGGCGACCTCGACCAGCCGCTCACGCCGGACGTGCAGGGTGAGTTCGCCGCGGTCGACGACGACCTTCTCCAGCGCGTCGCCACCGACCAGGCCCTCGAGCCGCTCGGTGGCCTGGTCGAACCAGGAACCGTACGGCTTCGCGCTGCCACCGGGCAGCGCGACCTGGCGGCGCAGGCCGCCGAAGCCCGAGGTGTCACCGGTGCCGCGAACACCGAACATGCCCTGGCGCTGGTCGACGACCTCGGCCGCCGGGGTCTGGGCGTCGCCGGCCGGCGACGTGGCCGGAAGGTTCTCCGGCTGGTGCTCGCTCATCGCAGCAGACCCTTCATCTCCAAGGTGGGCGCCGCGGTCAGCGCGGCGGCCTCCTGCTCGGCCTGCAGCGCCTTCTTGTTCGCGCCGAGCTTGCCGTGCTGGATGTCGTCGTGCAGCTTCAGGAAGGCGTCCAGCAGCATCTCCGGCCGCGGCGGGCAGCCGGGCAGGTACATGTCGACCGGGACGACGTGGTCCACGCCCTGCACGATCGCGTAGTTGTTGAACATGCCGCCCGACGACGCGCACACACCCATCGCCAGCACCCACTTCGGGTTCGGCATCTGGTCGTAGATCTGGCGCAGCACCGGAGCCATCTTCTGGCTCACCCGGCCGGCCACGATCATCAGGTCCGCCTGCCGCGGCGAGGCCCGGAAGACCTCCATGCCGAACCGGGCGGCGTCGTAGCGCGGCGCACCGGTCGTCATCATCTCGATCGCGCAGCAGGCCAGGCCGAACGTTGCCGGCCACAACGACGCCTTGCGCATGTAGCCGGACAAGCCCTCCACGGTGGTCAGCAGTACGCCGGCCGGAAGCTGTTCCTCAACACCCATAGGTCAGTCCCACTCCAGTCCGCCGCGGCGCCACACGTAGGCGTAGGCGACGAAGACGGTAACGATGAAGATGACCATCTCGATCAACCCGAACAGCGCCATCTGGTCGAAGGCGACGGCCCACGGGTAGAGGAAGATGATCTCGATGTCGAACACGATGAACAGCATCGCGGTGATGTAGTACTTCACCGGGAAGCGGCCACCGCCGACAGGCTGCGGGGTCGGCTCGATCCCGCACTCGTACGAGTCGAGCTTGGCCCGGTTGTAACGCTTGGGGCCGACCAGCGCGCTGGTCACCAAGGTGCCCGCCACGAAGATGGCCGCCAGTACGCCGAGCACGAGGATCGGTACGTAAGGGTGCATCGGTCGGTGCTCCCTCCTTCTTGCGTCGTCCTGCCGCCTGATTTACCTGTTGCGAGTCAGCACTGTGTTATCAGTACCGCTGTGGTTCATGTCACTCGCCCCGCCGCTTTTACGCCGCCGGGGCGACCTTCGTGAGCCCGTTGATGATCTTGTCCATCACGTCGCCGTCGCGCGGGTCGGTGAGGTTGGCCAGCAACTTGAGCGTGAACTTCATCAGCGTGGTGCGCGGCAGACCGTACTTCGTGCACAGCCGCATCACCTCCGGGTTTCCGATCAGCTTCACGAAGACCCGGCCGAGCGTGTAGTACCCGCCGTACTCCTGCTTCAGCGCCTTCGGGTACGCCGACAGCGCTCGCTCGCGCTGGTTCGGCTGCCGGCGCAGCGCCTGCGCGGCGACCTCGGCGGCGAACGCCCCGGACTCCATCGCGTACGGGATGCCCTCGCCGTTGAACGGGTTGACCATGCCGCCGGCGTCGCCGAGCAGCATCAGGCCGCGGGTGTAGTGCGGCTGGCGGTTGAACCCCATCGGCAACGCCGCGCCCCGGATCGGGATGGTCTGGAACTCGTCGCGGAACTGCCACTCCTGCGGCGTGTTCTTCAGCCACTGCTTCAACAGGTCGGCGTAGTCGACCTTGCCGAAGGCGTCGGAGGTGTTCAGGATGCCGAGGCCGACGTTGACCGTGCCGTCGCCCATCCCGAAGATCCACCCGTAGCCCGGCAGCAGGTTGCGCTGGCCGGGGTTGTTCGGGTCGTCGGTCCACAGCTCCAGCCACGACTCGAGGTAGTCGTCGTCGTGGCGGGGGCTGGTGAAGTAGGTGCGCACCGCGACGCCCATCGGGCGGTCGTCGCGCTTGTGCAGGCCCATCGAGACGCTGAGCCGGGACGAGTTGCCGTCGGCGGCCATCACCAGTGGCGCCCGGAACTCGATGTCCTCGCCGGCCCGGCGGCCGTTGTCGTCGACCGGCTTGGCGGTGACGCCGACGATGAAACCCTTCTCGTCGAGGATCGGCGCGGTGACGTTGGTCCGCTCGCGCAGCTGGGCGCCGGCCTTGACGGCCTGACGGGCCAGCATGTCGTCGAAGTCCATCCGGTTGCGGGTCAGCCCGTAGTTCGGGTGGCTGGCCAGGTCGGGCCAGTCCAGCTGCAGCTGGTGCCCGGCGCCCTGGATCCGCAGGCCGTAGTTCTTGATCCAGCCGGCCTCTTCGGAGATGTCGATCCCCATGTTGATCAGCTGCTTGGTCCCGCGCGGGGTGAGGCCGTCGCCACACACCTTCTCGCGCGGGAACGCGGTCTTTTCGAGCAGCAGGACGTCGAGGCCCGCGTTGGCCAGATGGTACGCCGCGGCCGAGCCTGCGGGCCCGGCGCCGACGACGATCACATCAGCGGTCTCGGCCTGCTGCCTGTGCGGCACGCTCTGGCTCATCTCATCCCGGCCTGGAGTTGGGGCAGTTGGTCTCCGGTCCCTCGTGAATCGCTTCACGAGGTCTGGTCACCCGACAGTCTAGGACTGCCTGACTCGGACACGAAACCGGCCCGGACTCCCTTGTCCGCAAGCGAATTAAGCGTCGAAATCGTTGCGTAATTACGCCGGCTTGACAGCCCGGTGAACGGCGACCAGACCACCGGTCAGGTTGGCCCACTGCACCCGGCTCCACCCGGCCGCCTCGATGGTCCGGGCCAGCGGCTCCTGCGGCAGCCAGGCGCGGGTCGACTCGGCCAGGTACTGGTACGCCTCGGGGTTGGACGACACCACCCTGGCCACCGCCGGTACGGCGCGCATCATGTACTCCAGGTAGGCCACCCGGAACGGCTTCCAGGTCGGGTGCGACTGCTCGAGCACGACCAGCCGGCCGCCCGGCCGGGTCACCCGGAGCATCTCCTGGAGCGCGAGCGTGACGTCGTTCACGTTCCGCAGGGCCCAGGAGATCGTCACCACGTCGAAGGACTCGTCGGCGAACGGCAGCCGCAGCGCGTCACCCGCGATCAGGTCGAGCTCGGGGTAGCGCCGCTTACCGACCCGCAGCATGCCGACCGAGAAGTCGCACGACACGACCTCGGCGCCGGCCTCGCGCAGCTTGATGCTGGACGCGCCGGTCCCGGCGGCCAGGTCGAGGATCCGCATCCCCTTGCGCGGCGCGATCTCGGCCAGCGTCGCCGGCCGCCAGACCAGCTTCTCCAGCCCCATCGTCGCCACCGCGTTGGTCCGGTCGTAGCCCTCGGCCACGTTGTCGAACATCGCGGCGACGTCGTGCGGTTGTTTGGTGAGATCTGCGCGGGTCACCTGTCTAGTGGATCACGTCGGGTTGTCCGGCTGGTCGGCGACGGGTTGTCTTGTTCATCACGGCCCCGCCCGGCACCGAAATCAGCCGGTCATCGGGCAGGCATACGCTTGCATGCCGTGAGGGAGCGTCCAGCCAGATCGGCCACCGTGACCCGGGACCGAGCCGAGCAGCGAGGAGCGTTGTCGTGAGCTTGCCTGACCCGGTCCACCCCGGTGCCGAGCCGGTCCCGCACCTGGTGGTGCGCAGCCACCCGGTCGAGGGCGTCTCCGAACACCTGCTCGACCACCTGCCGGCCGACGGAGCACTGGCCTGGGTACGGCGAGGCGACGGTCATGTCGGCTGGGGCGTCGCGGCCCGCCTCGACGTTGCCGGGAGCAACCGGTTCGCCACCGCCCAGCAGTGGTGGAAGAGGCTCACCGCCGCGGCCGTCGTGCGCGACGACGTCGGCGTACCAGGGTCGGGACTGGTCTGCTTCGGATCCTTCGGTTTCACCGACGCCGACCCGGGTGGGCTGGTCGTGCCCGAGGTGATCGTCGGCCGGCGCGGCGACACCACCTGGGTGACCACGATCTCGCCCGCCAGCTCACTGGCCGCGCCGCCCGAACTGACCGTGAACGAGCCGGCCCCGGTCGGCGAGATCGCGTTCGCCGACGGCGCCCGGTCCGGCACCGAGTGGTCGGCGATCGTGGCCGACGCGGTGCAACGGATCACCTCCGGCGAGGTCGAGAAGGTGGTGCTGGCCCGCGACCTGGTCGCCCAGTCCGACCAGCCGATCGACCTGCGCTGGCCGCTGCGCCGGCTGGCGTCGGCGTACCCGAACTGCTGGACCTTCTCCGTCGACGGCCTGATCGGCGCGACTCCGGAGTTGCTGGTCCGGCGCGAGAAGGGCCTGATCACCTCCCGCGTGCTGGCCGGGACGATCCGCCGGACCGGCGACGACGCGCACGACCTCGCGCTGGCCGCGTCACTGGCCCGGTCGAGCAAGGACCTGGAGGAGCACGAGTTCGCCGTACGGTCGGTCGCGGAGGCACTCGAGCCGCACTGCAAGTCGATGAACGTGCCGGAGACGCCGTTCGTACTGCACCTCCCGAACGTGATGCACCTCGCCTCCGACGTCGCCGGCGTCGCCGCGAACGGCGCCTCCGCACTCGGCCTCGCCGCCGCACTGCACCCGTCGGCCGCCGTCTGCGGTACGCCGACCGACGTGGCGCGCGAGCTGATCCACGAGGTCGAGGGGATGTCCCGCGGCCGGTTCAGCGGACCGGTCGGGTGGCTGGACGCCTCCGGCGACGGCGAATGGTGCATCGCGCTGCGCTGCGGCCAGGCCGACCCCGACGATCCCACCCGGATGCGGCTGTTCGCCGGTGCGGGGATCGTGGCCGGTTCCGATCCCGACGCCGAACTCGCCGAGACCAACGCCAAGCTGGTCCCGATGCGCGATGCGCTGGGAATCTGATCCCCCGACCCACGCTCCCTCCGCGCCCGCCGCTCGTCGCTTCGCTCCTCGGAGCGACCGCTCCGTCCGCTCCCACCCACCCCCGGCTTGGCGCCGTGCATTGTCTTCCGGCTGGCGCCGGAGGTTTCCGGCTGCCGCCGGGCGTGCGGCTAGCGCCGGAGGTTTCCGGCTGCCGCCGGGCTGTACGGCTAGCGCCGGAGATCTCTGGCGATCGCCGGAAGCCGCCCCCAGATCGGTACCACCACCCTTTCCCACCCCCGGCGTAGGATTCCCCCGCGCTGGGAATCTGACCCTTCCATCGGGAGTCCGACCGTGAAGCTGACCAAGTACACGCACGCCTGTGTCCGGTTCGACAAGGACGGCAAGGTGTTGCTGATCGATCCGGGGACGTTCAGCGAGGACGTGGTGTTCGAGGCCGCGGACGCGATCCTGGTCACCCACGAGCATCCCGACCACCTGGACGTCGAGCGGATCAAGTCGCTCGATGCGCCGGTTTACACCAACGCCGGCGTCGCCGCGCAGCTGACCGAACTGGGTGACCGGGTGCACGTCGTCGAGGACGGCCAGGCCTTCGAGGCCGCGGGGTTCTCGATCCGTGCCTATGGCAAGGACCACGCGATCATCCTGCCGGAGCTGGGTGTTCCCTGCCAGAACGTCGGCTTCCTGGTCGATGACGCGGTCTACCACCCGGGCGACTCGTTCACCCGCCCGGATCGCCAGGTGCACACCAACCTGGTACCGATCTCGGGCCCGTGGTTCGCCCTGCCGCCGGCCGTCGAGTACATCCGCGCGCTGCCCGCGCAGCAGACCGTCGGCATCCACGACGCCCTGCTCAGCCCGATCGGCCAGGGCATCATGAAGCGCTTCCTGAACGACGACGCCCGTCCGTACCACGGGCTGAACCCCGGCGACTCGCTGGAGATCAACTGACGTTTGTCACCACTACTGGTGACAGCTACATCCGCCGGGAGCCGCTGCGGGCCGCAGGCTGAGAAGTATGGACCCATCAGCTGTCATCCGGGCCGAGCGGCTCACCCGCCGCTTCGGCGGCAGGGCCGGTCACGAGGCCGTCCGCGGCATCGACCTGGCCGTACGGCGGGGTGAACTGTTCGCGCTGCTCGGAACCAACGGCGCGGGCAAGACCTCCGCGCTGGAGGTGCTCGCCGGGCTGGCCCGCCCGACGTCCGGGACCGTTCAGGTGCTCGGGCACGACCCGTTCCGGGCCCGGCGCCTGATCCGGTCGCGGATCGGGATCATGCTGCACGCCCGCGGGTTCGCCGCCGACCTGACCGTCGCCGAGACGACGAAAGCCTGGGCCGGCACGCTGACCAGACCCCGCCCGGTCGGGGAAATGCTGGAGCTCGTGGGGCTCACGTCGCGGCAGCAGGTCCGGATCCGGCAGTTGTCGGGCGGCGAGCAGCAACGGCTCGGCCTGGCGCTGGCGATCCTCGGGCAGCCGGAAGTCCTGTTTCTCGACGAGCCGACCGCCGGTCTCGATCCGGCCGCCCGCAAGCACACGTGGCAGTTGATCTCCGACCTCCTCCACACCGGTACGACGATCCTGCTGACGACGCACCAACTGGCCGAGGCCGCCGAGCTCGCCGACCGGCTGGCGATCCTGCGGGCCGGCCGGATCGTCGGCTTCGGGACACCGGAGCAACTCGCCGCCACTCGCCCGGCGCGGATCTCTTTCCGGCTCGCGGCCGCCGCACCGTTGCCATCGCTGCCGGGAGTAGTTGCCTCAGTCAACGGATCTGCCGTGGTCCTGGACACCGAGGACCTGCAGGGCACGCTGTCCGCCGTGCTCGCCTGGGCGGATGCTCGCGGCGTACGGCTGCACGAGCTGGTCGCTCGGCCGGCCTCGCTCGAGGAGGCCTATCTGGCGATCGCCGAGACCGGCGACGAGGTGGCGGCATGAGCGCCGTCGCCCGGATCGGGTCGCTGGGCCGGGCCGAGGGCGTGCTGCTGTGGCGGAACGCCCTGATGATCCTGACGGCCTTGTTGCTGCCAATCGGCGCGATTCTCGTCCTGCGGTCGTCGCCCGAGCTGCAGGTCGTGGTCGGTGCGAACAGCGGTACTGCCGTCGTCACCGCGGTCACGGCGGTCGCGCTCGATCTGTTCGTCTACTACCAGTTGGTGACCGCTCTGGTCGCGCGCCGCGAGGAACTGGTGCTCAAGCGGCTGCGAACCGGAGAGATGTCCGACCTGGAGATCCTGGCCGGTGCGGCGATGCCGTCGGCGGTGATCGCCTGGACACAGATCGCCTTGTCCGCAGTGGCTGCGGGGATCTGGTTCACGCTGGACGCCCCGGTCAACCTCCTGCTGGTCCTGATGGCGGTTCTCCTCGGCACTCTGGTCTTCGTACTGCTGGCAGCAGCCAGCACGGCGCTCGCTCCGACCGTGGAGTTGGCCCAGGTCGTCACGGCCCCGGTGATGTTCGTGTTGCTGATACTGAGCGGTTTGTACGTGCCACTGGCCGACCTGCCCGGACCACTGGAGTACCTCGGACGCCTACTGCCGCTCACGCCGGTTGTCGACCTGCTCCGGCTCGGTCTGTCCGGCACCACCCGCGACGGCGGGACAGTCGGCCTGGCGAGTTCCTTCGCTCACGCCGTACCGGCCGTGCTTCTGCTGCTGGGCTGGGCGGCTCTCGGAGCGTGGGCGACGCGTCGCTGGTTCCGCTGGGAACCGCGTCGATGACAGGGTGACGGCCATGAGGTCACTCCGGCAGTGGTGGCGTGAGCGCGGCCGCGCCGAGCGTTTCGACGTCAGCCTTCGCTGGCCGCTGTACGCGATGGTGGCGGCCGAGCCGCTGTTCGCCGCTCTCCTGCTTGGGTCGACGGCCGAGCCGGTGGGGTTTCGCCTGGTCTGCTTCCTGCTGGTGACAGTCGCTCACGCTGCGGCGGGACTGCTGCTGTTGCGGGCCGGGATCGCTACATACCTCGGCGGCCCGCGGCCGAGTCGGCGACTGGTTGCCGTCGCCATCGGCCTGGGGGCGCTCGGCGTACTGGTCTCACCGGTGTGGGCGCTCGGGCTGGTGGTGACAGGTGCGGCGCTGACGGTGGTACTGGCCCCGGTGCTCTGGCTCTCGGCGCTGCTCGGCCTGGTCCTCGGCGGCGCTGCGCTGATCGGGCTGCTGGCTGACGATCTGCCCGCTGCCTTCAGCTACCTGTACGGCATCGGGGTGCTCGCGTTCACGTGCCGGATGTCGGTGTGGATGCTGCGGCTGGGCTGGGAGATCGACAAGTCGCGGGAGGTCAGCGCGCAACTGGCTGTCGCGGAGGAACGGCTGCGGTTCGCCAGGGACCTGCACGACGCGCTCGGCCGCAACCTGTCCCTGGTCGCCCTGCAGAGCGAGCTCGCTGCCCGGCTGGCCGAGCGCGGCGACGCCGGAGCGGCCGGCCAGATGCTCAACGTACGCCGGATCGCGCACGAATCCCTGCAGGAGATGCGCACGGTCGTCAGCGGCTATCGCGCCACGGATCTCGACACCGAACTGGCCGGAGCCCAGTCGGTCCTGCGTTCGGCGGGCATCACGTGCCGGGTCATCGGCGACGGCACCGGTCTGCCCGCCGCGACCCAGACCGCCCTCGGCTGGGTGGTCCGCGAGGCGACGACCAATGTCATCCGGCACAGCGAGGCCACGACGTGCCGGATCGAGCTGGAGACTGTCGGCAGCGAGGTCGTACTGCGAGTGGCGAACGACGGCGTCCGCGCCGCTGTCACCGAGACTGGACATGGTCTGGTGGGACTACGGGAGCGGTTGATGGGGGTGTCGGGGACGTTGAGTGTCGAGAGCAAGGCGGACGGGTGGTTCGAGCTGGTGGCGCGGTTGCCGAGGGCGTCATGATCCGGCCGGTCTTCTGGAGGGCTTCGTGATCCGGCTGCTGCTGGCCGACGACGAGAACCTGATCCGGTCCGCGCTGGCCGCCCTGCTGTCGCTGGAGGACGACCTCGAGGTGGTCGCGCAGGCGGCGTCCGCCGACGAGGCGCTGGCGATGGCCCGGAGGCACCGGCCCGACGTCGCCGTCCTCGATCTGCAGATGCCGGGGCTCAGCAGCGCCACCGCGGCGACAGGTGGCATCGGCGTCGTGGAGGTCCTGCGCACGGACCTGCCGGAGTGTGCCGCGCTGATCGTCACCGGCCACGGTCGCCCCGGGCACCTCAAGCAGGCGCTCGCGGCCGGCGCGCGGGGGTTCCTGCCGAAGACGGTCCCCGCCCAGGTGCTGGCCGACGTCATCCGCACCGTCCACACCGGCGGCCGCTACGTCGACCCCCAGCTCGCCGCCGAGGCGATCAGCTCCGGTGACAGCCCACTGACCGCCCGCGAGGCCGACGTACTGGAACTGGCCGCCGACGGCGCCCCGGTCGAAGAGATCGCCCGCCGCGCCGCCCTGTCCCCCGGCACCGTGCGCAACTACCTCTCCTCAGCCGCCGGCAAACTCGGTACGGCGAACCGCCACGAGGCGGCCCGCGTCGCCCGCGCCCACGGGTGGATCTAACTGAAGCGGTAGCGGACGAAGTCGGCCACCGGGCGGTAGCCGATGCGGGCGTAGATCTTGTTGGACGTCGGGTTGGCCAGATCCGTGTACAGGCAGGCCTGGTTGCCACCGTCCAGGATCCGGCGGGTCAGGTACGCCGTCAGGGCGCTCCCGTAGCCCCGACCGCGATCCGCCGGTGGCGTGTAGACCGGACCGATCCGGTCGGCGCCGAAGACCGGGCCGTGATGACCGGCCATGCAGACCGTGCGGCCGTCGTTCTCCCAGAGCCAGAGCTGGCCGGCGCCGATCCGGCCGCGGGACCACCGCTGCTCCTCCTCGACGCCGAGGCGCCCGCTGGTGTCCTCACCGAAGCCCGCGATCATCCGCGCGACGTCGTCCACGTCGTCCTCGGTCGCGAGGCGAGGGGAGCCGTCCGCTTGCTGCGGCACGAAGTCGACCAGCCGGTGCAGACGCGTGAGACGGTCGTCGGTGAGCTGCCTGCCGAGCTGGTCGGCGTACTGCGTGGCGAAGGGCTTGGCGACTGTCGCGGTGCCCTCGACGTACTTGGCGTCGGGCGCCGACTCGGCCACAGCCGGCAGCACGGCCGGGATCAGGTCCTCGGCCAGGTCACCGAGCAGGACTCCGCGCAGCGCCGTGCAGATGACCACGCCGACCACCTGATCGTTGTCGTGGACCGACAGGAAGACCGGCGGGGCCGGGTCGTACATCAGCCCGTCGATCCGGCCTTGGACGTTGCTGATCAGGACCGAGTTGAGCACCGGATCGCCTTGCAGGAAAGCGAAAGCGATCGCCTTGAACTCGGCCGGGTCCGCGGTCGTCCGGACGGTCGGGCTCATCGGTCGAATCTCAGGTCGACGAAGTCGGCCAGCGGGCGGTAGCCGGCCAGGCGGTAGATCTTGTTGGCGGTCGGGTTGTCCAGGTCGGTGAACAGGCAGGCCTGGTGGCCGGCGGCGAGGATCTCGCCGGTGACGTAGGCGGTCAGCGCGCCGGCGTACCCGTTGTTGCGGAACTCGTCGGGGGTGTAGACGGGGCCGACCCGGCAGACGCCGAAGACCGGCAGGTGGTGGCCGACCATGCTCACCGGCGTACTGTCGACCTCCCAGAACCACAGTGCGCCGTCGGCGATCTGCTGCTCCGCCCAGACCAGGTTGCTGCCCTCGATCTCGTCGTCGAAGTCGATCGCGACCCACTCGGCGGCCAACTGGGCCTCGTCGTCGGTGGCCGGGCGCGGACCACCCTCGGCCTGCAATCGGCTCAGCTCCTCCAGCTTGTGCAGCCGGAAACCCTTGATCTGCCTGGCGGTCCCACCGACCAGCTCGGACCAGCGCCGTCCGAACGCCTCGGCGGCCTCGCGGGTCCCGGCGACACCGGCCGCCTCCGGTACGCGCTCGGCGTAGACGTCCGCGACCTCCACGGCGTACTGCGGGTCGAGCCCACCGAGGTAGACCGACCGGCCGGGCGTCCGCATCGCCGCGCCGACCACCTCACCGGCAGCGTCGTGCACCGAGACGAAGACCGAGTCGCCCTCTTCGCGGCGGTCACTGCCCGCGGCGCGCTGCTCGACGTTGGTCAGGATGACCGTGTGCAGCACCGGATCCCTTTCCAGAAAGGGAAACACCAGGGCCTTGAACTCGGCCGGATCGTCGGTCACGCGCGTGGTCATGGGGGTAACGCTAGTGCCGCCCGCCGACAGAGGCGTGCGAATTACACTGCGTCTCATGTCCACCACGCGGCTGATGCTGCTCGGCGTCGTCCGGATCTTCCAGCCGGCCTACGGCTACCAGCTGCGCCGCGAGCTGCTCACCTGGAACGTGGACCAGTGGGCGAACATCAATCCCGGCTCGATCTACACCGGGTTGCGCACACTGGCCAAGCACGGCTTCCTGGAGGAGCTCGAGGAGGGCGAGGGCGACAAGCCCGGCCGGACGTCGTACCGGCTGACGGCCGACGGCGAGACCGAGTACTTCTCGTTGCTGCGGCACGCGCTGTGGACGGTCGACGGCTTCCAGCCCGGCCAGATGCAGGCGGCGCTCAGCTTCCTGTGGTCGCTCGGGCGGGACGAGGTGATCGCCGCCCTGGAGTCCCGGATCGTGCAACTGGAGCAGCACCAGAAGGCCGCGCCGTTCAACGAGCGCCAGGTCGAGAAGGACCCCGGCACGCCGGACCACGTCGTCGAGATGCTCCGCATCGCCGCCGCCCGCGACCGCGGCGAACTCGAGTGGACCCGCGGCTTCCGCGACCGCGTCCGGGCCGGCGAGTACGCGTTCGCCGGCGAGCCCCAGGACTGGATCCCCAGCCCGGAGGCCGCCGAGCAGTGGCGCACGCTGCCGCCGGCCTGACCGACCCCCGATCGCCCTTTCCAGGACCCATTTTACCCAATTATTCAACATTGACTATTCAAGGTTGATCGCGGCACCCTGGTCGGCATGATGATCGAAGCTCGCGGACTCGTCCGCACCTTCAAGACCAAACGCGGGCCGGTGCAGGCCGTTCAGGGGGTGGATCTGGATGTCGCCGACGGGGAGATCGTCGGCTTCCTGGGGCCCAACGGGGCCGGCAAGACGACGACCATGCGGATGCTGGCGACGCTGATCAAGCCGACCAGCGGCAGCGCCACGGTGGCGGGCTGCGACCTGGCCGCCGACCCGGTCGGCGTCCGCCGCCTGATCGGGTACGTGCCGCAGAGCGGCTCGACGCTGCCGGAGGCGGTGGCCGGCGACGAGGTCGTCGACCACGCCCGCCTGTACGGCGTGAGCAAGGCGAAGGCGATCGCCGACGGGCAGCGGCTGTTCGAGGAGCTCGACCTGCCCGGGTTGTGGCGGCGGCAGTGCAAGACCCTGTCGGGCGGTCAGCGGCGCCGGCTGGACATCGTGATGGGCCTGATCCACGATCCCAAGCTGATCTTCCTGGACGAGCCGACCACCGGGCTCGACCCGCAGGCGCGGGCGAACCTGTGGCAGCACATCCGGGGGCTGCGGGACCGGGGCGCCACGATCTTCCTGACCACGCATTACCTGGACGAGGCCGACGCCCTCTGCGACCGGATCATGGTGATCGACCACGGCCGCATCGTTGCCGCCGGCAGTCCCGAGACCCTGAAGCAGCAGGTCTCCGGGGACGGCGTCCGGCTCGGCCTGGCCGACCCCGCTCAGGCTCCGGCGGTCGCGCGGATCGTGCAGGAGCTGGACGGCGCGGTGGAGATCGAGAGCGACGCCGACGGGGTGAACTTCCGGATCCCGCGGGGAGGTTCGGTGCTGCCCGGGCTGCTGCGGCAGATCGATGCCGAGGGCATCGAATTGGACGGCGTGGAGGTGCACCGGCCGACGCTGGACGACGTGTTCCTGACCATGACCGGGCGGTCCCTGCGCGACGACAGCCCCGGCGTACCGGCGGACGAGCCGGCTCAGCAGAAGGAGGTCGTGGCGTGACCGTGCTCACCGAAACCTGGATCGTCTTCCATCGGCAGATGCGGCTGTCGCTGCGCAACCCGATGTGGTCGATCCTGATGCTCAGCCAGCCGTTGATGTACCTGTTCCTGTTCGGCCCGCTGCTGAAGCCGATCACCGCGCAGATCAGTCAGGGCGCGACCACCAACGCCTACCAGGTGTTCATTCCGGGACTGATCGTGCAGCTCGGCATGTTCGGCGCGATGTTCGTCGGCTTCGGGCTGATCGCGGAGTACCGGGCCGGCGTGATCGAGGCCGACCGGGTGACGCCGGCGTCGCGGATGGCGCTGATGGCCGGGCGGGTGCTGCGCGACGTCGTCGTACTGGTGGTGCAGTCGGTGCTGTTGCTGGTCGTGTCGATCCCGATGGGGCTGCGCGCGCCGTGGGACGGCGTCCTGCTGTCGCTGGTGATCGTCGCGCTGCTCGGGGCGACGTTCGCCTCACTGTCGTACTCGGTCGCGCTGATCACCAAGAGCGAGGACGCGCTGGCTCCGCTGCTGAACGGGATCGCGATGCCGTTGCTGCTGCTGTCCGGCATCCTGCTCCCGATGCAGATCGGGCCGACCTGGCTGCAACGGCTCTCGGACATCAGCCCGCTCAAGCATGTGGTCACCGGCGTCCGGGCATTGTTCCGGGGCGACATCACCAGCAGTTCGTCGCTGTGGGGACTGTTCTGGGTCGTACTGCTCACGGTCATCGGTCTCACCGTCGGAGCCCGGACGTTCCGGAAGGAATCTGCCTAGGGTTCATCGGGGCGTCGCCTGAGGCGGCTACGGTCCGGCCATGCGGGTTCCTTCGCCAGTGGTTCGTGGGGTGGTGGGGGTCTGGGTCGTGGCCGTCTCGGCGACGGTGACGTCGGTGGTGCCGGCGTCGTCGTGGGTGGCGTCGATGCCGTTGCGGGACTCGTTGGCCGGGCGGATGACCGGGCTGACGTTCATGGTGTTCGGGCTCGGGCTGATGGTCTGGGCATGGCTCGAGGTGGGCCGCGAAGTCCTGGCGGGCGTCCGCCACCGGCTGATCCGGCTGACCGTCCTGTGGAGTCTGCCGCTGCTGCTCGCGCCGCCGCTGTTCAGCCGGGACGCGTGGAGCTACGCCGCGCAGGGCGCCCTGGTCGCCAAGGGCTTCGACCCGTACAGCGTGGGCCCGGGCGCACTCTCCGGCCGCGTGGTCGAGGCCGTCGACCCGATGTGGATGGACACTCCAGCGCCGTACGGTCCACTACCTCTCGCGTACGGCGGCCTCGCGGCTCAATTCACCGACAACCCGTACGTCCTCATGCTGGCCCATCGAGCACTGGCGCTGCTCGGCATCGTCCTGATCGCCTGGGCCGTACCGAAGATCGCCGTGGCCTGCCGAGTCGACCCGGCGGTCGCCACCTGGCTGGTGGTCGCCAACCCGGTCCTCATCACCCACGGCCTCGGCGCGGCGCACAACGACGTACTGATGCTCGGCCTGGCCTGCTCCGCCTTCGCCGTAGCCCTCACCGGCCACTGGGGCACCGCCGCAGTCATCGCCGGCACAGCAGCCGCGGTCAAAGCGCCCGGCGGCCTGGTTGTCATCGCCATCGCCGCAGTGATGAGCCCGCTGGCCGGCCGGGCCCTGCAACGCCTCGCCAGCCTCGCCATCGCCGGGTTCCTGGCAGTCCTGACCCTCGTCACCATCGGCGAGCTGACCGGAGTCGGTTCAGGCTGGCTCAGCGCGCTGGACGTCCCTGGTCTGGTCAGATCCCCGCTGTCGATCGCCAACCTGATCGGCATGGGCACGTCCGGCGTACTGGACTGGCTGGGCGCCGAAGACGCAGCCCAGCAAGCCCTTCAGGTCATCCGGCTGCTCGGCATCCTCACAGCGCTCGGGCTGATCGCCGTACTCGGGCTGCGCTCCCACATCCATCAGGCAGCCCGTGCGGTCGGCATCGCCATGCTCGCCGTCGTCCTGCTCGGGCCGACCGCGCACGACTGGTACTTCCTGTGGTGCCTGCCGTTCCTGGCCGTCGCCCGTCCCGGCCGGCGCCTGATGACGGCGTTGGTCGGGGTCAGCCTCGTCCTGACGATCGCCGCGCCGCTCAACTCGTCGCTGCGCGGTGCGGTCATCCCCATCCTGGTGACGACGTCGCTGGTGCTCGTGGTCGTCGGCACCCTGCTCGGCCGGCTCCGCACTCTTCAGCCGGTCAGAGCGCCCCGACCGCCTCGTTCACCGCAGCCTGCAACTCCAGGTGCAGCGTGGTCGGCCGCGGCAGCCGGACCTCCACCACGTCCACGCCCGCAACAGTCCTGACCAGCGCGGCCCGCAGCTCGTCCGGCGTCGTCACCAGCGTGTACGGCGTACCGGTCGCTGCTGCCAGGGCACCGAAGTCCGTGCCGTGCGGCGTGCCGAAGACCCGCTCGAAGTCGGGCGACCCGGCCTGCTCCAGCGTCGAGAAGATGCCGCCGCCGTCGTCGTTCACCACGACCACACGCAGGTCCGGCCGCGCTTCGGCCGGCCCGATCACCAGCCCGGTGAAGTCGTGCAGGAACGCCAGGTCCCCGATCAGCGCGTACGTCGCACCGCCGTTCGCCAGCGCCGCGCCGACGGCGGTCGACACCGTGCCGTCGATGCCCGCGAGCCCACGGTTGGCCACTGTCCGGATCGGTACGACGGGTGCCAGGTCCAGGTCGCGCACCGGGTTCGACGACGCCACCACGAGCATCCCGTCGGCGCCGACGGCCTCGCCGACGATCGCCGCGATGCCAGGTCCGGTCAGCCCGCCCGCAAGCACCTTGTCGATCGCCGGCCGGGCCAGCTGGTCGGCCTGCTGCCAGCGCGCGAGCCAGTCGGTGCTGTCGGCTCCGGTGACCTCCAGACCGGTCAGCACGGTCGCGGCTCGCCGTACGGCGTCCGGCCAGGAGCCGGTCGGCGCGACGACGATCACCTCCACGTCGGGGCGGCCGAGCAGCTTGGTGATCGGCCGCGACAGCGTCGGATGCCCGAACACCACCACCCGCTCGATCTCGTCCGCCAACTGCGTTGCCCCAAGCAACAGGCGGTACGCCGGGATGACCGACGGCCCGATCCGCGCCCGGCTCGACGGCTCCGCGAACAGCGGCCAGTTCCCCGCCTCGGCGGTCAGCCGCGCGGCCTGTGAAGCGCCGTCCCCAGCGACCACGACGGTCTTCGGCCCCGGCGCCAGCGACGACGGCTGTCCGCCGGCCGCGCGCACGCTGGTCCACGGTCCGGTGGGCCGCCCGTCCAAGGACTCCGGCCAGTCCGGTCCGTCGGTCGGCACCAGCGGCTCGGCGAAGGCGCAGTTGAGCTGGACCGGGCCCGGGTCGTTGCTGCGAGCGCCGACCGCGACCGAGACCGCCCGCGCGATCTGCGACCGCCAGTACGCGACCTGGCCCACCTCACGCCGCGGCACACCCAGCTCATGGAACATCCGCACCGCTCCGCCGAAGACCTTCAGCTGGTCGGTCGTCTGGTTCGCACCGCTCCCCCGCAGCTCCGGCGGCCGGTCCGCGCTCAGCACGAGCAGCGGCAGTCCGCTGTGCGACGCCTCCAGCACGGCCGGGTGCAGGTTGACCACCGCCGTACCGGACGTGGTGACCACCGGCACCGGCAGACCGGTCCCCCGGATCAGGCCGAGCGCGAGGAAGCCCGCCGTACGCTCGTCGATCCGTACGTGTAGCCGGAGCCGGCCCTCACGGTCAGCAGCGGCCAGTGCCATCGCCAGCGGCGCACTGCGTGAGCCGGGCGCGAGCACGACCTCCCGGACACCACACCGGATCAGCTCGTCGACGACCACGGTCGCGAACGCAGTGGACGGGTTCACTCGGCACTCCCCTTCAGTACTTCGACTCTGGCCAGCCGTGCTTCCCACACAGCTCTGGTCTCAGGTGACGCGGTGGCCGCCGCCAGTAACGCACTGTCCGGCTCGACCTTCTTCACCGGCAGGAAGCCGTCGACCGGCAGCAACGGCTCGGCGGCGACCTCACTCGTGAACATTGCCACGGTGGCCAGGCCACACGCGTAGGGCAGCTCCGGCAACGCAGCGGCCAGTGCGACGCCGGCAGCGATCCCCACCGAAGTCTCCAGCGCCGACGAGACCACCACCGGCAGTCCGATCTGCTCGGCGATCTCCAAGCACGCCCGGACCCCGCCGATCGGCTGCACCTTCAGTACGGCGATGTCGGCCGCCTCCAGCTCCCGGACCCGCAGGGGATCCTCGGCCCGCCGGATCGATTCGTCCGCGGCGATCAGTACGTCGGTACGCCGTCGTACCAGCGCCAGGTCCTCGACCGACGCGCACGGCTGCTCGACGTACTCCAGCTCGAACCGCGACAGCTCCTTGAGCGCTCGCAGTGCCTCGTCGACCGACCAGCCGCCGTTGGCGTCGATCCGGACGCGTCCGTCCGGGCCCAGCGCGTCCCGGACAGCTTCGACCCTGACCAGGTCGTCCGCCAGGGTCTGACCCGGCTCGGCGACCTTCACCTTCGCCGTACGGCAATTGGAGGCGCGGACGATCTCCGCAGCTCGCTCGGGACCCAGGGCGGGCACAGTGCAGTTCACCGGGATCTGCTGGCGCACCGGCTCGGGCCAGCCGTCGACAGCCGCCTCCTGTGCAGCGCGGAGCCAGGCGACACAGGTGGCGTCGTCGTAGTCCAGGAAGGGACTCCACTCCGCCCAGCCGGCCGGGCCCTCGAACAGCATGCCCTCGCGCACGGTGATGCCGCGGAACTTGTTCTTGAGCCCGAGAGAGTAGGTGATCATCGGACACCCTGCAGCAGTCGCTGCCGGTCGACCTTGCCCGAGCCGAGCATCGGCAACGCGTCCAGCCGGACGAGCTCACGCGGAGCCCAGGTCCGGGGCAGTGTCTCGGCCACGAAGTCCCTGACGTCTTTCAGCTGAGCCTTGCCGACCACGAAGGCCACCACCCGACTCCCCCACTCCTCGTCGGGCACACCGAGCACGACAGCGTCCGCGACGTCCGGGTGCTCGAGCAGGCGCGCCTGCACTGCGGGGAGCGTCACGTTGACCCCGCCGGAGATCACCACGTCGTCCACCCGCCCGATGACCTCCAGCCGGCCGTCGACGAACCGGCCGCGGTCCTGCGTGCGGAACCAGCCGTCTCGCAGCACCTCTCTGGTCAGTGCGGGCTGCAGGCGGTAGCCGGAGAACAGCGTCGGGCCCTTGATCAGGATGCGCCCGTCGTCCAGCGCCAGCTCGGTCCCGTCGAGCGGCAGACCGGCGTACACGCAGCCGCTGCCGGTCTCCGTCATCCCGTACGCCGGAACGACCGTCACGCCCGCGGCCGCGGCCCGGGCCTTCAGCTCGTCGCCCATGGAAGCGCCGCCGATCACGATCGCGTCGAAGCTGCGCAGCGCGTCGGGCGCGGTGTCCAGGTAGCGGGTGAGCTGGGTCGGGACCATAGCCGTGTAGCGCCGGTCTCCCGTCATCGACGCGGCCGCCGTCAGGTCGTCAGCCACGACGGGCGTCGTACCGGCCAGGAGCGAGCGGGTGAGGATCTGCAGCCCACCGACGAAGTAGGGTTTCATCGGCAGCAGCCACTGCCCCGGTCCGCCGAGCCGGTCGTGCGTGGCCGTCGCCGAGGCGATCAGCGCGTCCCTGGACAGCAGCACACCCTTCGGCTCACCGGAGGAGCCCGACGTGGTCAGTACGACGGCGCAGTCGTCCTCCAGCGGCTCGTCCGGCGCAGCCGCGCGCCGTACGCGCGCCGCGGCGGCCGGCTCCGGGGGCACGGGCGCGAACGGCCGGCCGGCGCCTTCCAGCACCTCGGACAGGGCGGCGAGGACAGCCTCGGGCGTGCCAGGCACCAGACGCAAACTAGACATACTCCGTCGAGCGTAGCCCCGACCCTCATTCGCCGAGCCAACGGCTGACACAATCCGAGCCATGGCCAACCTTTCTCAGTGGATCGAGGGTGCCCGCCCCAGGACGCTGCCTGCCGCCATCGCGCCAGTGCTGGTCGGCAGCGGCGCGGCCGCCTACCTGGACGGCTTCGTCTGGTGGAAGGCGCTGCTGGCCCTCGGCGTCGCCCTGGCGCTGCAGATCGGCGTGAACTACGCCAACGACTACAGCGACGGCATCCGCGGCACCGACGAGAACCGGGTCGGCCCGCTGCGACTGGTCGGGTCCAAGGTGGCCACACCGCGAGCGGTGAAGACCGCGGCGTTCGCCTGCTTCGGGGTGGGCGCCGTGCTGGGGATCGTGCTCTGTGCGACGTCCAACTGGTGGCTGCTGGTCGCCGGAGCCGCTTCGCTGGTCGGTGCGTGGTTCTACACCGGCGGCAAGACGCCGTACGGGTACCGCGCGCTGGGCGAGGTCAGCGTATTCGTCTTCTTCGGGCTGGTTGCCGTGCTCGGCACCACCTACGTGCAGGCCGAGCGGCTGCACTGGACCGCCGTGGCCGGGGCCGTCGCCATCGGCTCGATCGCCTGCGCGCTGCTGGTCGCCAACAACCTGCGGGACATCCCGACCGACAACGTGACCGGCAAGCGCACGCTGGCGGTGGTGATCGGTGCGGCGCGGTCCCGGCAGCTGTACGCCGTACTGATCGCGCTGGCGTTCATCCTGGCCGCACTGTCCGCGCTGGCGACGCCGTGGGCCCTGCTCGGCCTGATCGCGCTGCCGCTGGGCATCAAGGCGGTCCGGGTGGTCGTCAGCGACGCCGTCGGCCCGGCCCTGATCCCGGTGCTCAAGGGCACGGGCCAGACCGAGCTCGTGTACGCGATCGGCCTGGCCGTCGGGCTGGCTCTGGGCGGCTAGCAGCCCTGCCGGCCGCGCAGCGGCCTGGCGCTCAGCGGCGCGGGCTACTACTCCCTCTCCCTCCACTGACCGGTTTCCGCGAACCCGCGGAGCGTCTCCTCGTACGGGCTGATGTCGATCCCGTTGGTCCGCAACCAGTCGTCGTCGTAGTAGGTGTTGGTGTAGCGCTCGCCGCCATCGCACAGCAGCGTGACGATGCTGCCGCGCTGCCCCATCCGGCGCATCTCGGCCGCCAGCCGCAGCGAACCCCAGAGGTTGGTCCCGGTCGAGCCGCCGACCAGGCGCCCGGTCACCCGTGAACAGAACCGCATCGCCGCGATCGACGCAGCGTCCGGCACGGCGATCATCCGGTCGACCACCCCGGGAACGAACGACGGCTCGACCCGCGGCCGGCCGATCCCCTCGATCCGCGACGGCCGCCCGGTGGCGAAGTCGCCGTCCCCGGCCTCGAAGCCCGGGAAAAACGCCGACCCCTCCGGGTCCACGACCGCGACCGAGGTCGCGTGCCGCTGGTAGCGCACGTACCGGCCGATCGTCGCCGACGTCCCACCGGTGCCGGCGCCGACCACGACCCAGGTCGGCACCGGGTACTGCTCGAGCGCCAACTGGCCGAAGATCGACTCGGCGATGTTGTTGTTGCCCCGCCAGTCGGTGGCCCGCTCGGCGTAGGTGAACTGGTCCATGTAGTGGCCGCCGGTCTCCTCGGCCAGCCGCTTCGCCTCGCCGTAGATCTGCCCGGACCGCTCGACGAAGTGGCAGCGGCCGCCGTAGAACTCGATCAGCTGGATCTTCTCCCGGCTGGTCGAGGCCGGCATCACGGCCACGAACGGTAACCCCAGCAACCGCGCGAAGTACGCCTCGCTCACCGCGGTGGACCCACTGGACGCCTCGATCACGGTCGTCCCCTCGCGGATCCACCCGTTGCACAGCGCGTACAGGAACAACGACCGCGCCAGCCGGTGCTTCAGCGACCCGGTCGGATGCACCGACTCGTCCTTGAGGTAGAGATCCACCCCACTCATCGCCGGCATCGGAAACACATGCAGATGCGTGTCCGCACTCCGGTTGGCATCCGCGTCGACGATCCGCACCGCCTCAGCCACCCAGGCCCGCTGCTTGTCGTCCCGCCGATCCACTTCCCGGCATCCCAGCGGCTGACTCTGTCCCCCGTAAACCTCACTCATGGAGGTCAGGCTAGGGCCAGAACCCACCCACCGCACATCCCCAGCCGGCTCACCGACCCACCCGAACCGTCCACCGCACCGCCGTCCCCGAGACCTCCGCCTCGATCACCTCCGCCTGAGCAGCCCCCGACAACAGCCACGCCAGATCCCGCTCGTACCGCTCGATCACCTCCGGATTCACCCCGTCCGGCGCGACCCGGGTGATCACGAAGCAGTCCCCCGGCTCCTCGTCGTACGGGTCCGGGTCGTCGATCAACGCCCGCAGCGGAACCGCCGACAGCCCACCGCCCTGCCCCGCCGGCGGGAGCGGACCCAACCCCTGGGCTTCCGCGAGCGCTGCCAACGCATCGAGGACCACCGGCCGGAAGACGTCCTCCAACTGTTCGACGGTCAGGTCTGGCAGTTCGGGGCAGGCGACAGAGACGTCGACGTTCACCAACCGGCCGATGAGCGCCACCGTCCGGCGCTGCCGTCCTTTCGTGACCCGGTACTGGACGTCAATCGACACCCGCTCGAACCCGCCCTGCGCCAGCCACGCGGCGCCGTCGTACTGGGGCAGGAGCTTGGCGTGCAGTCGCTGGAGCGCCGTCCAGGCTCTGTCCTCCGCCTTGCCGGTGAAGGTGCTCGCGGACTTGGAGTCGGTGCCTCGGCCGCAGGTGAGCTGGAGCCACGTGATGGTCATCCGGTCAGTATGAGTAGTCCTACGCTCCGCTGCGCGGCATCGCGGCGGCAGGCTGGTGGACATGATCCCCCTCGGCTTCGAGTTGAACCTGTCGGCTACCGAGCAGGCTGTGCTGCTCGTCGTGGTGGGGCTGCTCGCGACCGCCGCGGCCGTGCCGGCGAGTGTGCCGTTGGCTGCTGTGGGTGCGCTCCGGGCGCGTTTCCGCGGGCGCGGGGCGACCGGCAACGGCCTTTGGTACTGGCTCTGGGGTACGGCGCTCAGCTGGGCGACCATGATCGGCGGCTACCAGCTGGAGCTCGGCTGGTGGTCGGTGCCGTTCGGGTGGGTCCCGGGGCTGGTGGCCGCCTGGGTGCTGCCCCCCGGACCCCCGCGCCCGCTACGTTGGGAACAAGCACGCCGACCCGTGGGGGAACGATGACCGACAACGACGAACGGCCGACCCGCCAGCGGGTGACGCTCACCGACATCAGCTCACGGGCCTGGGAACACCCGGCCGACCGCGGTGCGCTGGTCGCGCTGCGGCAGCTCAAGGGCTTCGACTTCGTGCTGCGCAAGATGTCCGGGCTGATCAACGAGCGCGCCTTCCGGCTGCAGTTCCTCGGGTCGGCGATCCGGGTCGACGAGCGGCAGTTCCCCAAGGTGCACCGGCTCTACACCGAGGCGGCCACGACGCTCGACGTCCGGCAGCTGCCCGAGCTGTACGTCACCAACAGCCCGATCTGGAACGCCGTCACGATCGGCATGGACCGGCCGTTCATCGTGCTCAACAGCGCGCTGGTGCAGGGCCTGGACGAGGAGGAGCTGCGGTTCATCCTCGCCCACGAGCTCGGCCACGCGCAGAGCGGTCACGCGCTCTACCAGTCGCTGCTGCTGTGGCTGATGCGGCTGACCGGCGCGATCAACTGGATGCCGATCGGTGCGCTCGGGATCCGGGCGATCATCGCGGCGCTGCACGAGTGGTCCCGCAAGGCCGAGCTGTCCGGCGACCGGGCCGGCCTGCTCGCCGTCCAGGACCCGGCGGTCGCGCTGCGGGTCCAGATGAAGCTGGCGTCGGGCGGTCACCTCGACCAGCTCGACACCACCGCGTTCCTGGCCCAGGGCACCGAGTACGAGAGCTCCGGCGACCTGCGCGACTCCGTGCTCAAGCTGCTGCTGCTCGAGGCGCAGACCCATCCGCTGGCCGTCATCCGCGCGCACGAGCTGCGCCGCTGGGTCGACGAGGGCGAGTACACCACGATCGTGTCCGGCGACTACCCCAAGCGCCAGGACGACGCGAACGCCTCGATGTCCCAGGAGGCCAAGAACGCCGCGAAGTCGTACTCCGACGCCTTCGCCCGCTCCCAGGACCCGCTGGCCAAGTTCCTCCGCGACCTCGGCGACGGCCTCGGCGGCGTCCGCGACTGGGTCAACTCGAAGTTCCCGCCGCGCTGACGTGCCGGACTGGTCGGCGGAGGACCGCGCCGAGCTGACCCGGATGCACGCGGCCGAGGCAGAGAAGACGGAGGTCGACCTCGACGCCCTGCGCGCCGAGGCGGCCTCGACGCCGCCCTCCCACGAGCGAACCGCCGTACTCGTCCAGCTCTACTGCGCCGACCACGCCGCCCTCGGCTACGGCTGGGATCGCGCGGCCCGCACGTTCGTCATCCGCCTCGCCGCTGACCACTCCGGTACGGCGGCCCCGGAGGCGGACGCTCAACCAGTCGACCTCGGCGGCGCCGAGGCCCTGGTGGCACGCAGCCGTCACACCCAAGCGGAGATCGACCTCGTCCTGGACGAGCTGCGCCTTCGCCGCCGGCACCCCGAAGCCCGCACCTACGCGTACGGCTTCGCCTACGACGCCCTCGCCGACGTGGTCGACGTCCACACCAACGCCCCGCCGGAGGTTGTTGCCCCGCTCATCGAGCGGTACTCCACCGCCCTCGCCGTCCGCCACGGCCGTGCCACCCGCCGCTGACCACCAACTGTTAGCAAGCCCGTGGTCCGGGGTACCTCAGCTGTCCACGGAACGGCGTACGGCCGGCCAGCACTGCGGATCGCTGTGAAGTCGGCGATGATGCCGGCCCTGGCGATCTGGTCCCGCGCGCACCACGGCTCACCGCTGCTGGTCACAGCCCTGCTCTTCTCCTCCGTCCCGGTCGCGGCGTACTCGCTGATGCTCACGGCAACGGCTGTCACGTCGGCCTGGTCGGGCGGCCGTTCGGCAGCCGGCGGCGCGCTGTTCCTCGCCTCCGACAGCCTGATCGGCGCCCGCCTGGCGGCTGGAACTTCCGCCGCCTGATCCACCAAACCGTGTGACCGATGCCGCCCGGAGGGTGAATGCTGGACCGGTGATCGAGTTACGGCGGCTGACACCGGACGACTGGAAAGACTGGCGCGAGCTCCGGCTGACGGCACTCGCCGACACACCCACGGCGTTCGGCGCCCGGTACGACGACTGGGTGGACGCCGATGAGGACCGCTGGCGCGCCCGGCTCGCGCTTCCCGGTTCGTACAACCTGATCGCCTCCCTCGACGGCAGTCCCGCGGGCATGGCGAGCGGTCTGCCGTCCCGCGACGAGGACGACGTCCGCGAGCTGGTGTCGATGTGGGTCACCCCGGCCGCCCGGGGCCGAGGCGTCGGCGACCAGCTGATGACCGCGGTCGAGACCTGGGCCCGCGCCACCGGCGCCCACGCCGTCGAGCTGTCAGTTGTCCAGGGCAACGAGAAGGCGCACGCCCTCTACCTGCGCCACGGCTACGTACAGACCGGCAAGTCCGGCGACCTGATGCCCGACGGCATCCACCGCGAACTCGTGCTGCGCAAGCAGTTGTAGGTCTGCTTCAACGGCGAAGGGCCGCACCCCGCCCCCGGGATGCGGCCCTTCTGTTCAGGAGGACGTCAGCCGATGTGCACGCCCGGCTTGCCGTCGTTGGCCAGATCCTTGGACTTGACCGACAGCCCCACCAGCGTGATCAGCGCCGCGCCGAGGATGATGAACGCCGACACCGTGAACGCCCGGGTGAACCCGTGCGTCGTGGCGACCGCGGTGAACTGGCCCTGGAGCTCCTTCAGCTGGGCCGGCGACTGACCGGACTCGGCCGCCTTCTGCAGCCCGGGGGCCAGCTCGGCGAACCTGTCCTTGATCGCGTTGGCCGAGACCGTGCCGAGCAGCGCCAGGCCGATCGCGCCACCGATCTGCTGGACCGTGTTCAGCACCGCGGAGCCGACACCGGAGTCCTCGTTGGCCACGCCGGAGACCGCGGTCAGCGTGAGCGGCACGAAGATCAGGCCCATGCCGAACGAGAGCAGCAGGATGAACGGCATCACGTGGGTCAGGTACGTCGAGTCGACCTCGAGCTGGGAGAAGCCCCACATCCCGACGCCGGCCAGTGCCGCACCGGCACCGGCGATCCAGCGCGGGTCGATCCGGGCGATCAGCGTGGAGGCGATCTGGGCCGCGACCACGATGCCGAGGCTGAACGGCAGGAACGCGAAACCGGTCTTCAGCGCGCTGTAGCCGAGGATGTTCTGGATGTAGATACCGAGGAAGTAGAACATCGAGAACATCGCCGCGCCGACGATCAGCATCACGAAGAAGCTGACCCCGCGGGTCCGGTCGGCCAGGATCCGGAACGGCATCAGCGCGTGCCGGGACTTGGCCTCGATCGCCAGGAAGACACCGATCAGCGCGACGCCACCGATGATGAAGGCCAAGGTGACCGGGTCGCCCCAGCCCTTCTCGGCCGCGTGCGTCAGGCCGTAGACCAGGCCGGTCAGACCGACCGTGCCGGTGACCGCGCCCGGAATGTCGAACTTGCCCTGCTGGCGGGCCGACTCGCCCAGGTAGCGAATCGCCAGCACCGCGACGATCAGGCCGATCGGGGTGTTGATGAAGAAGGTCCAGCGCCACGACGCCTCGGTCAGTGCCCCGCCGAGGATCAGGCCGACCGCGGCACCCGCACCGGACATCGCGGCGTACACGGCCATCGCGCGGTTGCGCTCCTTGCCGGCCGGGAAGGTGGTGGTGATCAGGGCCAGCGCGTTCGGTGAGGCGGCCGCGGCCGCGACGCCCTGCAGGATCCGGCTGGCCAGCAGGATCGTCTCGTTCTGCGCGATGCCCCCGATGAACGACGCGACGCCGAACAGCACCACACCGAACATGAACACCTTGCGGCGTCCGAGGATGTCGCCGATCCGGCCACCGAGCAGCAGCAGACCACCGAAGGCCAGCGCGTACGCGTTGACCACCCAGGGCAGCGACTCGTTGGTGAAGCCGAGATCGGTCTGGATGTGCGGAAGCGCGATGTTGACGATGGTGCCGTCCAGCACCACCATCAGCTGCGCCATGCTGATCAGCGCGAGCGCGATCCCGAGGTTGCGGTGGCCGTGGGCCGCGGGCTCGGCCCCTGAGTTCCCGGCGTCGGCCGACGGCACCTTCTCCGGCGGATCGGCCTTGACGACGTCTTCGGACATACTGAGTTTCCCCTCTTGGGTGGTACTGGCTTCTGGGTCGCCGACCGGCCCCACACCGGTCAGCTCGCCTGCGACCCCCGCGCCGCAGGCAGGATCACGTGGTCGATCACCCGCAGAATCAGGTCCTCGGTCGGCTCGATGCCGAGCACGAAGGCGTGGTGGATGACGAGCGCGGGCAACGTCTGGGACAGCAGCTCGACGTCGACGTCCTCGGCGATCTCGCCGCGCTCGACCGCGCGCTGGTAGAGCCGGGCGGTCAGCTCGAGCCGCGGCTTGAGGAACCGCTGCTTGAACGCCGACTGCAGGTCGTCGTCGCGGTGCAGCGCGGTCAGCAGGCCGGCCATCACCGACATCGGCATCTCGTCGGTGAAGCCGCCGGCGTTGCACGACAGCGCGATCAGGTCACCACGCAGGCTGCCCGTGTCGACCTCGTCCGGCACCGGACAGCCCTTGGCCCGGCTGATCGCGTCCACGACCAGCTCGGCCTTGCTCGTCCAGCGCCGGTACAGCGTCGCCTTGCTGGCCTTGGCGGCGGTCGCCACCGCGTCCATCGTCAGGCGGTCGTACCCCAGCTCGCCGACGAGCTCGACGGTCGCGTCGAGGATCTCTTCCTCACGCCCACCCTCGACCCGCGGTCGCGATCGCGGTCCGGCCTCGGCCACTTCGGTCATCATCACCCTGTGTGATCGTCAAGCAACAGATAGAACGAAACGGTTCCGTTTCATCCACCACAGTACGACTCATGTGAAGAGATGCACAAGCGAATTTCCGGGAAAGTCGTTCGTGGCCTGGGTCACGCTGCGTACCACTGCTGCACTGGTACGCCGCCCAGCCGGCTCCGCGCCGCAGACAGCAGCGGGCCCCGCCGACACGTTGTCGACGGGGCCCGCGCAGGTCAGGACCTCAGTCCTCGTCCTCGGCCTTCCGGGCTGCCTCGAGCCGCTCGGTCATCCGGGTCGCCCGCGTCTCGATCCGCTGCGCGAGCCGGTCCCGCCAGGCGCGCAGCACGAAGATCGACAGGATCGACGACACGATCAGCGCCAGCAGCAGCAACGGGAACACCGTCAGCCAGTTGCTCAACGCGAACCACAGCACCGCGAACGACGCGGCGAACAACGCCAGCCGCAGCCCGGTGTACACAGCGAATTCCTTCATACCGGCACTCTCCTACAGCCCCGAGTAGGCGTGGAAACCGGACAGCAGCAGGTTGACGCCGATGAAGTTGAACAGGAAGACGACCCAGCCGGCGATCGCGACCCACGCGGCGCGGCGGCCGCGCCAGCCGGCGGTGGCCCGCGCGTGCAGGTAGGCGGCGTACACGACCCAGGTGACCAGCGACCAGACCTCCTTGGGGTCCCAGCCCCAGGCGCGGCCCCAGGCGTAGTACGCCCAGATCGGGCCGGCGACCAGGACGCCGAAGGTCCACAGCGGGAAGGCGAACGCGTGCACCTTGTACGCGACGGCGTCCATGCCGGCGGCCGACGGGACGCGGCGCAGCGCGGCCGACATCGGCTTGCCGTCGGCCTCACGCGCCTCGGCGCGGCTCTTGATCAGGTAGAGGATCGAGGCCAGCCCACCGACGGTGAACCCGCCGCCCGCGATCGCCGCGGCCGACACGTGGATCACCAGCCAGTACGAGTGCAGCGCGGGCAACAGATCGGCAGCCGGTACGTACAGCGCGAGTACGGCGATGCCCAGCGTGGCGGCCAGGACGAAGGTGACCAGCAGACCGAGCCACTGCAGCCGCTGCCGCTTGAGCAGGAACAGGTAGACCGCCGCGACCGCGAGCGACGCGGTGATGGCGAACTCGTACATGTTGCCCCACGGCACCCGCCCCGCGGCCAGACCACGGGTCAGCACCCCACCGGCGTGCATGACGAACGCCAGCACCGTCAGCAGTACGCCGATCCGGCTGGCCTGCTCCCACCGAACCGACCGGTCCGGCTCTTCGGTGCCGGCAGCGTCCGCCGGGATCTCGGCGCCGTCGGCACCGACCAGCACCTTCTGTTCCGCGGGCTTGCGGACCCGCAGGCCGCTCGACCACTCCACGGTGTGTGCCAGCAGAGCCAGCGTGTAGATCACCGTCGCGGTCGGAACCAACAGGTTCGACACCGAGGCGAGGGTCGCCGAGTTCATGCCTGCTCCCGCTTCTTGTTCAGAATGGTGGAGATCGCGTCGAGCTCGTCACCGAGACCACGCTCCGGTCCCCGGTCCAGACCGGCGACCTCGACCACGGTACGCCCGTCCTCGGTCCGCACCCGCACCCAGGTACGCCGCGGATGGACGAACAGCGAGCCCATCAGCCCGAGGATCGCGAGCAGGATCCCGGCCAGCGCGAGGTTCAGTCCGGGGGTGTGGCTGATCTGCAGCTTCACCCACTGGTCGTAGGAGTCGAAGGTCAGCGAGCCACGCCCGTCCGGCAGATCGATGCTCTGCCCGGGCGCGAGCTGGAACCGCAGCTTGTCACCCTTGCCGTCGTCGAACTGGGTCAGCTTGGACTTGTCGAGCTGGTAGACCGACTGCGGTTTGCCCGTCTCGTCGGCCGGGCGTCCGTAGTACGCCGTGAGCACCAGCGCCGGGTTCACCGCGTCGGGGAAGACCGAGATCGGGCCGCGCTGGTCGATCACGGCGGTCGGCAGGAAGAACCCTTCGAACCCGAGCTGCGCGGGCCGCGCGTCCGGCGCCTTCACCACGCCGAACGACGAGAAGTTCGCGTCCTGCGGCAGGAACGGCGAGGGCCCGGAGAAGGCGATGTCGCCCTTGCCGTCGCGCACCGTGACCTTCGGCGCGTAACCGTGGCCGAGCAGGTGCACCTTGGTGCCGTCGATCGACAGCGGGTGGTTCACCTGCAGGTCGTAGGACTTCTCCGGGGCTTCCGGTGTCTCCTGGTAGGTGATGCCCGCATCGAACGAGCGCGCCGCGCCCCGCTGCGGTCCCTGCGTCTCGAAGGTCGCCTTGAAGCTGTTCACGGTCAGCGTGAACGGCGGCAGGTCGTCCGGCGTGAACGCGCGGCCGGGCGTGAAGTCGTCGTACTGGGCCACGGCGTTGGAGAAACCGTTGCCGACGACAACCAGCACGGTGCCGCGGTAGCCGAACAGCGAGCCCCAGGCGATCCCGACCAGCGCGAGGATCAGCGAGAAGTGGAAGACCAGGTTGCCGGCCTCGCGCAGGTAACCGCGCTCGGCGCCGATCGCGCCGTCGTACGTCTCGACCCGGAAGCGGCGCTTGCGCAACTCCTGATGCGCCGCGGCCAGTACGTCGGCCTCGCTCGCGTCGGTCTCGAAGCGCTGGTGGCCCGGCAGGCGGTGCAAATTGCGCGGTGGCTTCGGCGGTCGCGCGCGCAGGGCCTTCAGGTAGACCTGCAGCCGCGGGACCACGCAGCCGATCAGCGAGATGAACAGCAGCAGGTAGATCGCCGAGAACCAGACCGACTTGTAGACGTCGAAGAGTCCGAGCTTGTCGTACCAGGACGCCAGCGACGGGTTGGCCTCGTAGAAGTCCGACACCTTGATCGGGTCGACCGGGATCTGCGGGATCAGCGATCCGGGCACCGCGCCGAGCGCCAGCAGGAACAGCAGGACCAGCGCGGTTTTCATCGAGGTCAACTGCCGCCACGACCAGCGCAGCCAGCCGACGAACCCGAGGGCCGGCGGGTCGGGGCGCTCGGGTGGCTTGCCGCCGGGCATCACCGGCTCGGTCTCGACGTGCTCCTTGACCTCACTCATCTCACACCGCCGACCCGAAGTTGCTGACCCACTGGCGAAGATCGGCGGTCATCGTGTCCCACACTCCTGTCAGCAGCAGCAGCCCCACCGCGATCATCAGTACGCCGCCGATCCGGATCACCAGCAACTGGTGCTTGCGGACCCAGGCGACCGCGCCGAGCATCCGCCGGAAGGCCAGGGCCGCGACGATGAACGGGATGCCCAGCCCGAGGCTGAACACCAGGGCCAGCGTGGCGCCGCGTCCGGTGCTGCCCTCGGTGGCGGCCAGGTTCATCACGGTGCCCAGCGTCGGCCCGATGCACGGCGTCCAGCCGAAGCCGAACAGTACGCCGAGCAGCGGCGCGGCCGCGATCCCGACGGCCGGCACCCGGTGCACCCGGACGTCGCGCTGCAGGAAGCCGAAGCCACCCAGGAAGACCAGACCGAGCACGACGGTGGCTCCGCCGAGAATGCGGGTGATCAGTGTCTGGTGCACGATCAGCGCGTTGCCGATGGCACCGAACAGCACCCCGGTCAGGATGAAGACCGCCGAGAACCCGGCCACGAACAAGCTCGTCCCGGCCAGCATCCGCCCGCGCCGCTCCGACCCGAGCTCGGCGGCGGACAGCCCGGTCACGTAGGACAGATAGCCCGGCAGCAGCGGTACGACGCACGGCGAGAAGAACGAGATCGCCCCGGCGAGCACCGCGATCGGCAGTGCCACCAGCATCGAGCCCGTCATCGACTGGGCGAACCACTCACCCATCAGCCGGCGTCTTTCACCATGCCGAGGAGAGTCTGGGTGGTCACTTCGCCGATCACCCGGGACGCCACCTTGCCGTTCTTGTCGATCACCAGCGTGCTCGGGATCGAGCTCGGCGAGATCTGCCCGCGGAAGCCGAGCAGCTGCTTGCCGCTCGGGTCGTACAGGCTCGGGAACGGTACGCCGAACTCCTGCACGAACTTCTTCGCCGGCGCCTTGTCCAGGTCACGGGTGTTCAGCCCGATGAACTGCACGTCCGGGCCGAGCTGCTTGTGCGCCGCGACCAGGTCGGGAGCCTCCTTGCGGCACGGCGGGCACCACGAGCCCCACACGTTCAGCACGATGACCTTGCCCTTGTGGTCGGCGAAGTTCCACGCCTTGCCGTCGAGGGTGTCGCCGCCGAAGTCAGGCGCCGGCTTGCGCTCGGCCGCGGCGAAGCTGGAGACCCGGCCGTTGCCGCTGACGAAGCCGGTCTGGCCAGAGCGGTTCTCGTTGGTCTCCTGGCCGGAACCGCAGGCCGTGGCGAGCAGCAGGACCGCGGCCGACAGGATCGCCGTACGGCGCATCACGCACCGCCCACGAACTTCTTCGGGTTCTTGACCGGCAGCAGGTCCTTGGCCGGTTCGGCGTACCCGACGGAGACGATCTGGTCGCCGTGGAAGGTGAACGAGGTCAGGCTGGCCAGGCTGCACTGCCGCTTGCGCGGGTCGTGCAGCATCCGGCGGTTCTCGATCGCGGACCGGACGATCCAGATCGGCAGCTGGTGCGAGACGATCAGCGCCTCGTGCCCGGCGGCCTTCTCCCGGGCGGTCTCGATCGCGTCCCGCATCCGGCGGACCAGCTGGCTGTACGGCTCACCCCACGACGGCTTCCACGGGTTGCGCAGCAACCACCAGGCGGTCGGCTGGCGCAGCGCGCCGTCACCGACTCCGAACTTCTTGCCCTCGAACTGGTTCGCCGCCTCGATCACCCGCTCGTCGATGTCGGGGGTGAGACCGAAGGTGGCCGCGATCGGCTCCATCGTCTCCTGGGCCCGCTCGAGCGGCGAGGTGACCAGGTGCACGATGTCGCGACCGGCCACATGCTCGGCGACCCGCTCGGCCATCTTCCGGCCGAGCTCGCTCAGGTGGTAGTCGGGCATCCGGCCGTACAGGACGCCGGCCGGGTTGTGCACCTCGCCGTGTCGCATCAGGTGCACGACCGTCGTTTCGGTCACCGCTGCCCCTCCATAGTCCTGTGCAGCCCTTCTCAGTTCTGTACGGCGGCCGCCGCGCGGGCGGCCGGAGCGAGTGCGGTCTCCAGCCGGGCCAGGGCGTCGTCGTCGATCGCGGCACTCACGAACCACGCCTCGAACGCGCTCGGCGGCAGGTAGACACCGGCGTCCAGCATGGCATGGAAGAAAGCGGCGAACCGTGGCAGCACCTGGGCTCCGGCACCGGCGAAGTCGCGGATCGGCCCGCTTGCCTCCTCCGAGTCCACGAAGAAGACACTGAAGAGGTTCCCGGCGGACTGGATGACGTACGGCACACCTTCCTTGTCCAGCGCCGTACCGACCAGGCGCTGGATGGTGGCCGAGGTCTCGTCGAGCTTGGCGTAGACCTCGTCGGTGGCCAGCCGGAGCGTGGCCAGCCCGGCCGCGGTGGCGACCGGGTTCCCCGACAGCGTGCCGGCCTGGTAGACCGAGCCCTCCGGCGCGAGGTGGGCCATCACGTCGGCGCGGCCGCCGAACGCCGCGGCCGGGAAGCCGCCGCCCATCACCTTGCCGAACGTCATCAGGTCGGGCCGGACGCCGTCCACGCCGTACCAGCCGGAGCGGGTGATCCGGAAGCCGGTCATCACCTCGTCGGAGATGAACAGCGCGCCGTTGGCCTGGCAGATGCCGGCCAGGAACGCGTTGAAGTCGTCCCGCGGCGGAACGACGCCCATGTTGCCGGGCGAGGCCTCGGTGATCACGGCCGCGATCTGGTCGCCGTACTGGCTGAAGGCGGCGGTGACCGCGGCCTGGTCGTTGTACGGCAGCACGATCGTGTCGGCGGTGGTCGCCTCGGTGACACCGGGCGTGCCCGGGATGCCGAGCGTGATCACGCCCGAGCCGGCCTGGGCCAGCAGCGCGTCGACGTGGCCGTGGTAGCAGCCGGCGAACTTGACGATCTTGTCCCGGCCGGTGAATCCGCGGGCCAGCCGCAGCGCCGACATCGTCGCCTCGGTGCCGGACGAGACCAGCCGGACCTTGTCGACCGGCGTCCGGCCGACGATCTCCTGGGCGAGCAGCACCTCGGTCTCGGTCGGCGTGCCGAACGACGTCCCGCGGCCGACCGCGGCCTGGACCGCGGCGATCACCTCGGGATGCGCGTGGCCGAGCAGCATCGGGCCCCACGAGCAGACCAGGTCGAGATAGGTGTTGCCGTCGACGTCGGTGATGTGACATCCGTCACCCGAGGTCATGAAGCGCGGGACCCCGCCGACGGCGCGGAACGCGCGGACCGGGGAGTTCACGCCACCAGGCGTGACCGCGGTGGCTTGGTCGAACAATGCGGCGGAGCGAGCGGTGTGGTCGGGCACGGCGGCCATTCTCCCCGACCGGCCGCGGGCTCCGGTGGGCGGGCGGCGGACCAGGGGTTCCGCTGAACGTTGTTACGCGCCAGTATGGGTACCCGGTGACCGCTCGAGTACTGTCCGCGCCCGCCCCGTAACCCACGCACGGGCCAGGCGTTAGACCAGGTGAACGCGGTTATCGGGACGACGAAGAGACGTGTCCGCAGCGTGGGGGCGGGACAGGTCGATGAGTCACGGAGGGGATCATCGATGGCGAAGGGCAAGCGCCGCGCCACTGCGGGCGGGTGGCGTCAGGTGGCGCCGCTGGTTCCGCTGGCGTTGTTCGCGAGCGCGTTCACCGTCAGCGCGACCGACGACCCGGCGGTCGCGACCGCGGCACTGGACCAGGACCTCGGCCCGAACATTCCGGTCGTCGTCCCGAAGAAGCCGATCAGCGATCCGGCCAACGTGCCGGTGCCCGGCTCGGTCGGCAACGGCGTGGACAAGACCGAGCAGCCGACCCAGGTCGTGTCCGGCCTGTCCCGCAACGGCATCCCGAACGCCGCACTGAAGGCGTACTCTCGGGCTCAGCAGGTGCTCGCCCAGGCCGACCCGTCGTGCCACCTGCCGTGGACGCTGGTGGCCGCGATCGGGCGGGTCGAGTCCAACCACGGCCGCTTCGGCGGCAACTCGCTGACCACCGAGGGCGTCGCCACCCCGGGCATCTTCGGCCCGCGGCTGGACGGCGTGACCACGGCCCGGATCACCGACTCCGACGCCGGCCGGCTCGACGGCGACGGCGCGTTCGACCGCGCGGTCGGGCCGATGCAGTTCATCCCGGCCACCTGGCAGGCGATGGGTGTCGACGGTGACGGCGACGGCGCGAAGAACCCGCAGGACATCGACGACGCGGCGATGTCGACCGGCGTCTATCTGTGCTCCGGCGGCTCCGACCTGTCCCGGGCCGGCGACCTCAACGCCGCCGTCCTGCGCTACAACCACTCCCACGCCTACGCCGACCTGGTGATCAGCATCGCCAAGGCGTACGCCGGTGGCAGCTGGATCGTGGTCGGCAACGGCACCGAATCCGACGACCAGGGCGTGATCCGGGCCGGCGGCAAGCGTGGCGACGACAGCATCGACGCCCCGGCCGACGACAACCTGCCGCAGGCGATCGACCTGCCGGTGTACCCGCCGGGCACGCCGCGGCCGACGCCGACCGGCGGCGGCACCGGTGACGGCGACGGCAACCAGGACAAGCCGGGCGACCAGCCGACCGAGAAGCCGTCGAGCAAGCCGACGCCGGGCAAGCCGGGCACGACGAAGCCGACCCCCAAGCCCACTCCGACCAAACCGACCACTCCGCCGCCGAGCACGCCGAGCGGCGTGGCCAAGCTGCAGACTGCGGCCGGCCTGATCGTCGGCACCGTCGGCAGCACCCTGACCGAGCTGACCAAGGCCACGCAGTACTGTCAGAGCGAGATGGCCAAGGTGACCATCACCCGCCCGACGCAGGACCAGTTGCAGAAGTGCGTGACGGCCTACCAGACCGGTGGCACCGCCGCGGTCGACCAGGTGATCCGCAACCTGCTGTCCGTGCTGGGACTGCTCGGCGTTCTCGGTGGAGGCCTGCTCGGCAGCTGACCACCCCCTAGACGGCGCGCCGCCCCCACCCCTCCCTTGGCGCGCCCCGGCGACGCCACGGAGCACCTCCCCCCCAGCTCCGTGGCGTCGCCTCTTTTGTGGTCAAGCGCTTACTTGAGAATTCCTCAGTTTGCCGCCCAGGGCCGCTCGATGGTCTGGCTGATCCGGTTGCCGCCGAGATCGGTCACGGTGACCCGGAGCGCGGAGACTGGCGTGGACGGGATCGTCGTGACCACCGTCCCGCCGAGAACGCCGCTGGCTTGTCCCCATCCACCTGGGCGGAGCCGAAGCGGTTGCCAGGTCTTGCCGTCGACGGTGACCTCGGCCGTCGTACGGAAGAAGCCGAGGCCGCGGCCGCCCGGTTGATAGCCGGGCTTCAGCTCCAACTGCCGACCGGCGAGGCGGTAGTCGACCTGCACCAGCGGCAGGACCTCACGGGTCCTGACCGGGCCCGAGCGGAACCGCCACTCGGTCCGCGTCGCCGTCGACGTCTTCGCCCAGGTGTCCGGCGCCCGCTGCACGTCCAGTCTCAGGTCGTACCAAGCCGGCTTGGCCGGCACCGGGAACTGCGCCACCGACCAGTCCTTGCGGCCGTGCTCCTTGCCGCCACTGGTCAGCGTCAACGTGGTCCGGTCCCCGCGCCCGTCACTCCACCCGTACTGCGTGCGGTCGCCGTTCACATGCTGCGGGATCGCGATCCGCAGTGCGTTCTCGAAGCGAGCCACCGGCAGGCCATCGGGCTCACTTCCCCGCGCATCCGGAATCGCCGGCCGCGAGATCGGCGCCCACACGTCGCGCGTCACCCGCTCGTTCGGCCGGTAGCTGCGAGCCAGGCTGTATTCGTAGCCCGACAGGTTCTCCGCTCCTGCGCGCGTCTGCTCGTCCCACGTCGTGTCCGGCTGATCGGAAGCCAGATAGTCCGTCCGGGTCACCGGACCGGTCACCAACCGGACCGATCCCAGAGCGGCCGACACCCCGGGCAGGTACGCCGTCCGCTTGTCGTAGTGCGCGAAGTCGGCGTCGATCCGCTGGTAGTTCGTGGTCACCACCGCCGGTCGCAGCCGCGCGAAGTCGTACGTCAGTGCGCCTGCCACCTGCTGCGGTCCGACCGCCAGTTCGTACCGGTACGTGCTGTCACGCAGCCCGGTCAGCTTCACCTGCACCGGCCGTTGCTTCAACAGCTGCAGCAACCGCGCGCCCTCCTCCTGCCGGAACAGGTAGAACGGCAGGCCGACCCACGCGCTGTCGGCCCAGAACCCGGGCTGCTCGTTGTACATGAAAACCGCCTTCGCGCCGGCGGCCTTCGCGGCCTCGACCTGCCCGAAGGTCTGGTCGTAGTCCCGGAAGCGGATCAGCGCGATCTTGCCGCGGACCTCGCCGAGCTGCTCGGGACGGCCGTCGCCGGCGTCGACCAGCGACAGGGTCTCCTGCCCGACGTAGCCGGACAACTCGGAACCGTCGCGCGGACTCGGCAGCCGGAAGCCATCCGGCCCGAGCACGTCGGCGGTCAGCTTCGGCTCAGCCAGGTCCCATCGCTGGACCGCCCGGAACGTCCCGGTCCGCACCTTGCCGAACTCTCCGACGTACACGTCTCCGGCCACCTCGCGGTCGAAGCCGAAGCCGGACACCGCCTGCCGCGATCCGGCCGACCGGTGCCACGCGAACCCGACGCTCTCCAGGTCCGCGCGCTGCGGCGTCTTCACCGTCACCGGGTGGGCCCGCCGGGCGTCGAACACGAACGTCCGGTCCCCGCGGATCTCGGCCTCGGGATCACCGAGCAGCGTGACCCCGTCGATCCAGTCGGCCTCGTCGGCATCCATTACGTACGCCATCACGGCGTACCGGCCGGTCGGCACTTCCAGCGTCTGCTGCCCGTTCTGGTCGAAGATGGTGCCGTTGACGTCGCCGGTGTCGAGGTTCCACAGCTGCACGCCGCTGTTCGCCGCGGTTGTCGGTACGGCGGGCTTGCCGTCGCGGCCGATCCCCTGCACGGTGACCCGATGCAGCCGCCCACCGGCTGCGAATCCGATCCCGGTCCGGTACGTCGTGCCGCCCGCCGTGGTGCTGCCCGCGTTTCGCGCGTCCGGTGCCTTCGCCGCGCCGCGTCCCGCGACCACGGCGACCAACTCCCCCGCGTACTTCGCGGGGCTGGTGCTCGCGAGGTCGAGCCGAAGGGTCGCCGATGCCGAGCCGCCGGCCGGGATCGTCAGTCGGGCCGGACTCACCGTCAACCCCGCCCGCACCCCGGCGGGCGACTTCGCCTCGACCGACAGGTCCAGCGTCACCGGCTTGCCCGACGTGTTGCTATAGGCAACTTTCCGCAGGACCGGCGCCGGCGCGGAGCCCGTCCAGGAAACGTCACCGAAGTAGACGTTGGCGACATCAGGCTGGATCTTCGGATCCAGCGCCCGCGGGATGTCGATCCGCCCGAGCCCTTGCTGCACAGTCGTCGCGCCCTTGCCCGGCACCGCGGTGCTCGCCAGCGCCGCCTTCAACTGCTGACCAGTCCACTCCGGATGCCGCTGCGCCAGGATCGCGGCCGCGCCCGCAACGTGCGGCGTCGCCATCGAGGTGCCGCTCATCGCGGTGTAGTGCTCGCCGACCACGTGCCCCTGTTCGGTCCCGGCCGCACGAGCGGCCACGATCTCCACACCCGGCGCGGTCACCTCCGGCTTCAGCGCACCGTCGCCGAGTCGCGGTCCGCGGCTGGAGAACGACGCGAGCCGGTCGTCGCGGTCCACCGCGCCGACGGTCAACGCGGCCGCGGCGGACCCCGGCGTACCGACGGTCTCCTCCATGCCCGCGTTGCCCGCGGCCACCACGAAGAGCGCACCGCTGGACTTCGACAGCCGGTCGACGGCCTCGCTCATCGGATCGGTACCGTCGGACGGCAGACCGCCGAGGCTCATGCTGACCACCTTGGCGCCCTGCTGGACGGCCCACTCCATCCCGGCGATGGCCTCGGAGTCCAGGCCGCCGCCGTTGTCGTCGAGCACCTTGCCGATCAGGAGATCGGCGCCCGGGGCAACACCCTTGCGCTTGCCGCCGGACGCCGTACCGAGTCCGGCGACGGTGGACGCGACGTGGGTCCCGTGCCCGTGCCCGTCCTGGACCGGCTGGTCGGGGACGAAGCTCGCCGCGCCGACGACCTGCTTCTTCAGATCGGGATGGTTGGCGTCGTACCCGGTGTCCAGCACGGCCACCTTCACCCCGCGCCCGTCGTACGACGAACGCCAGGCGACCGGGGCGCCGATCTGCTGGGTGGACTGGTCGAGCGTGGCGCGCGTGCGGCCGTCGAGCCAGATCTTGCCGACCCCGCTGGTGCTGCTGAAGGTCCGCGGACCGGCGATGTCCTGCCAGAACTGCTTGGCGCGGGACTTGTCGATCGACACGGCGGTGGTGCCGACGCTGGCCAGGGTCATCCGGCGGGTGGTGTTGGCCGGAGCGGCCGGTGCGTGGTCGCCGGCGAGCAGCACGGGCAGCTTGGCCGTGCTCGCATCGTCGTAGCCCTGGGCAACCAGTTGGCTCAGGTTGAAGAGCCGGCGATCGAGCCGCCCGGAGGTGAACAACGGGTACGCCGCGACCGGTACCAGCGTGAGCTCGCCGTCGAAGTCACCGAAGTAGTAGTTGCCGCCGTCCACCAGCCGGGCCGACCGGCTGCCGTCGGCGGACGTGGTCAGCTCGGCGACGTCGCCGGTGATCAGCGTGATCCGGTGCGTCGAGGCGCCCGGCGTCGGACGCGCGAGACCGGTGGTGCCGGGCGGGGAACCGGGAGGAGGGGCCCCGGCACCACCGGTGGTCTGTGCCGCCTGGGCGGGCGTCGTCAGTGCCGCCGACCCGACGATCACCGAGCAGAACATGCTGGTCGCGCGTCGTGACCACCGCATCCGTGGGCTCCTCCCCGGGGCCCGACGGGCGCGAGGCCACCGCTGGCGAGCCTGTCAGTTGCCCTGGGCCACGGTCCACGAATCCGGCTGACCTGAACCCGTCATGGCTGGTACCGGCCACTGAGACACCTGTCTCACACGACCGCATCGCTACCCGGTTGGGTCTGTCCACCCACCAAATCGCCCGTTGGCCCACCGAATTCGGTGGGCCAACGGGCCAGATCGTGGGTTGACCCACCAAACGCAGCCAGAGAACTCGGGGAAAGGGACGGCTGCGGCGGGGTCAGGGGGTGGGGGGTGAGGGGTGGGGGTGAAGCTCAGGCGAAGCGCTTGGTGATCTGCTCGACGCGGTCGACCAGGTCGAGGTCGTAGGCGACGCCGGGCACGTAGAAGATCACGTAGTCGGCGCCGGCCTCGAGGGCGGCCTCGACCTTGTTGGCGATCTCGTCCTCGGTGGCGATGATGTTGTCGTTCGAGAACTGCTCCCAGTCCTTCGGCCCGCGGGCCTTCTGGGTCGCCTTCTGCGGGTCGTCACCGGCGTCGATCGGGAACACGTTCAGCCCGGTCGACTTGACGATCTCGTTGTAGTCGCGGCCGAGCTTGTCGCAGTGGCCCTTGAGGATGGCGGCCTTCTCCCGGATCACGTCCGGGTTGCCGCCGCCGATGTTGGCCGCGTCGGCGTACTGGGCGACCAGCTTCAGCGTGACCTGCGGGCCGCCGCCGCCGATCCAGAACTGCGGACGCGTGTTGTTGGCGCCCTTGGGCAGGTTGATCGGGGCGTCGATCGAGTAGTGCTTGCCGTTGTAGACCGGCTTGTCCTCGGTCCACATCTTCCAGATGATCTCGGTCGCCTCGCGGAACGCGGCCATCCGCGGCTTCACGTCGGTCCACTCGTAGCCGTAGGCCTTCCACTCGTGCTCGTACCAGCCCGCGCCGATCCCGGCGTACAGGCGGCCGTGGCTGGCCACGTCGACGGTGGAGGCGATCTTCGCGTAGAGCGCGGGGTTGCGGTAGCCGTTGCAGCCGACCATCTGGCCGATGTTCACCCGCTTGGTGTCGCGGGCCAGCGCGGCGGTCGCCGACCAGCACTCGAAGGTGGTGTTGTCGCTCGGCTCCGGCACGGTGTGGAAGTGGTCGAACAGCCAGATCGAGTCCCAGGAACCTTCGTCGGCCCGCTTCGCGACGTTCGTCATCGCTTCCCACTGCTCGACCGGATCGGCGATCTCGGTCAGGTCCATCTTCCAGCCTTGGGGAACAAAAATCCCGAAACGTGTGGTCATGCCCCCATCCTTTCCCGGCCCGATGAACCGGTCTACCACCTGACGGACGGGATTCCTTCTCAATCGAAGCACCGTGGTTTCTCAATCGAACCGACCGGCCGCGCGCGGCGTCGTACCGGCTGCACCCGACCAAGGAGACGATCGCGATCCACCCGACCAAGTTCGACCACCTGTTCGCCGCCGCCACACCGTTGATCGCCGCCGGGCAGCACGGCGTCGACACGCCCCCGGTCGAGAACGGCGAACGCTGGCCCGTCAGCACCGTCTTCCGCCCCGCCCCCGACGGCCCGTTGGCGCAGCGCCTCGACCAACTGACTCTCGAGGCGGCCGATGCATCCGGCCCCGGACACTTCCAGACCGGCCAGCTCCACTCCGCGCACTTCACCATCCGAGCCCTGGAGCGCTACCGCGAGACCGTCACCCCCGACGACCCCGCCGTCCACCGGTACGCCGCGGCGCTGCGCACCTCAGCCGCCCAGGTCTGCCCGGCCACCTTCGACCTCACCGGCCTGATCCTCACCCGCGGCACCGTGATGGCCTGCGCCCGCCCGCTCGACAATCACGCCAACCACCTCCAGAAGCTCTACGCCGACGCCCTCGGCCCCGACGGCTGGCTCGAAGCCGGCGAGGTCCGCGACATCTGGTACGTCAACCTGCTCCACTTCGCCGCCCCCATCCCCGATCCGACCAGCCTGATCGCCTGGGTCACGGCCCGCCGCCACCTGCCTCTCGGCAGCGTGACGGTCACCACCGCCGAGCTGGTCCGCTTCCGCCACTCCCCGGGCCCCCGCCCCTACCTGCGCCCGGAAACGCTGGCCGCCGTTCCGCTGGGCGCGCAGTGATCTACCCGCCCGCCGAATATGCCGACGCGCCCGCGTCCAACGCGTCGCCGATGATCTGGTCGAGGTCCGAGCGGCGAGCTGTCCACCCGGTGGCTCGCTGGAACGCCGTGGAATCCGCCGTCAGCACCGGGGGTTCGGCGGCACCGGCCTGATGCCGGACGGACAACGGCTTGCCGGTGAGTCGTTCGATGGTCTCGATGACGTCGAGGATCGTGGTGCGGCCGCCGCCGCCCACGTTGTACGCCTGCCACGTGCCCGGCTCGCAGAGGCCGGCCGCGGCGAGAAACGCGTCCGCCATGTCGAGCACGTGCACGTAGTCGCGCACCGTCGTCCCGTCGCCATTGACGACCAGTTCCGGAGCGCGGGCCTGCGCGACGGCGACCGCCTTCGGGACCAGCCGCGACTCGTCCCGATCCGGATGCCCCGGCAGGCCACCGGCCACGTTGAACGCGCGCAGGCTGATCGACCCGATCGCCCCCGCGGCCGCCAGGTCCGCCGCCGCGCGATCCGCGGCGAGCTTGCCGGCGCCGTACGGGTTGCTCGGCTCCGGGCGGGCATCCTCCGTGACAGGTTGAGAGGCGGGCTCGCCATAGACGGCGCAGGTCGAGGCGATGATCAGCTTCGTCGGCTCCGACTGGCCGTCGGCCAGCGCACCGAGCAGGGCCAGCGTCCCACCCACGTTCGTCTGCCAGTAGGTCACCGGATCGATCCGGGACTCGCGGACCCGTACGGCGGCCGCCAGATGACAGACCACGTCAGGTCGCGACTGCTCGACAGCCTTGCGCACGGAACTCGCGTCCAGCAGGTCACCGAAGACGCGCTCGACACCGGAGGGCAGAGCCGCGTCGCCCCGAGTCAGCCCGTACACCTCGTGACCGGCGTGGGCGAAGCGCCGGGCGACGGCGTACCCGACGAATCCGGAGGCGCCGGTGACCAGAACTCTCATCGGCCCAGGACTCTCGGTCCGTGCAGCCAGGGTGCGATCGGCATGGTTGATGATCTCAGCCCATAGCTGACCCACGCCGTCCCGGTGGTCGGTCTCGCTCCGTGAGAGCGCTCTAGTTCCGGAACCGGTGGGCTCTTGACCGCGGGTTCGGGAGGGCTGAGCATCGGGCCCGACGCGGGTGTGAGGCACCTGTGCAGAGAGCTAGGAGTCGCCCATGCCCAGGTGGCCAGGTAAGCGTCTGTCACGGCGGACGGTGGTGGTGACGGTGTCAGCGCTGCTGGCGGGGTTGCTGCCGTTGGGAGTGGCGTCGCAGGCGGCGGCCGACGACCCGGAGCCGACCGTGCTGGCGGCGTTCGAGGGGGCGGAGCCGTTCGCGTCGCCGCCGAACCCGGGGATCTTCGGATGGGGCAGTGACGCTGACGACCCGCCCACGATGCAGCTGCAGACGCGGGCCGACGCGCCGGTCGGCGAGCAGGTGCTGCACGGGACCTACGACATCAGCGGGTACGGCGGCTTCAGCCACGACGTGACCTTCGACCAGAACCCGGGCAACTGGTCGGCGTACAAGGGGATCCGGTTCTGGTGGTACGGGCAGAACACCGCGCCGCTGCCGCCGGGGTCGGGCAAGCGGATCTTCTTCGAGATCAAGGACGGCGGCGCGAACGCCGAGGCGTCGGAGCTGTGGAACACCAGCTTCACCGACGACTGGCAGGGCTGGCACCTGGTCGAGATCCCGTTCAGCGATCTGGCCTACCGCGGCGACTACCAGCCGGTCGGCGGCATCGACCAGGTGCTCGGCCTGACCCAGATGTGGGGTTACGCGTTCACGATGCCGGTCGGCTCGCCCGGTGAGTTCGCGATCGATCAGGTCGAGGTCTTCGGCAAGGCCGACCCGGCGCTGAAGGCCAGTGTGGTCACCGACGCCGGCGTCTACCCGGTCGACGAGGGCGGCACGGCGCAGGTCAAGGTCTCGGTCGCCACGACCGGCAGCGTCCCGCTGGAGGAGCCGGTCACCGTCGACTTCCGCAGCGGCACCGGTACGGCGGGCGCCGACGACTACAACCCGGTCTCCGGCGCGTTCACCTTCCCGGCCGGTACGCCGTCCGGAACGTCGCACACCGTCCAGGTGGTCACCCGCAAGGACAAGTCGGCCGAGGCCGCCGAGACGATTCCGGTCGAGCTGACCGTGACCGGCGCGAAGGCCCCGGCGAGCCAGCCGGTCGTGGTGATCAACGCGCACGACCTGCCGTACCTGAACAGCAAGCTCCCGGTGAAGACCCGGGTCAAGGACCTGCTGGGCCGGATGACGCTGGCCGAGAAGGTCGGCCAGATGACCCAGGCGGAGCGCAACGCGGTCCGGACGAAGTCCGACATCGCGACGTACGCGCTCGGCTCGCTGCTGTCCGGTGGCGGCTCGGTGCCGACGCCGAACACCCCGGCCTCGTGGGCCGCGATGATCGACAACTTCCAGCTGAACGCGCAGGCCACCCGGCTGCAGATCCCGCTGATCTACGGCGTCGACGCGGTGCACGGGCACAACAACGTGATCGGTGCGACGATCCTGCCGCACAACATCGGCCTGGGCGCGACCCGCGACCCGGACCTGTCCCGGCGGACCGGTGAGGTGACCGCGACCGAGGTCCGCGCGACCGGCATTCCGTGGGACTTCGCGCCCTGCGTCTGCGTCGTGCGCGACGACCGCTGGGGCCGCTCGTACGAGGGCTTCGGCGAGGACCCGGCGCTGGTCAAGGCGATGGCGACCGTGATCACCGGCATGCAGGGCAAGGCCGACGGCAGCCAGCTGAAGCAGAACACCAAGGTGCTGGCCAGCGCCAAGCACTACGTCGGCGACGGCGGTACGACGTACGGCTCGTCGACGACCGGCGCCTACACGATCGACCAGGGCGTGACCGAGGTGACCCGGCAGCAGCTCGAGGCGATCCATCTCGACCCGTTCAAGACCTCGGTCGATCTCGGCGTCGGGACCGTGATGCCGTCGTACTCGAGCGTGGACGTCATCGGCGACGACAAGCCGGCGGTGAAGA
Source organism: Kribbella sp. CA-253562 (assembly GCF_050942265.1). Taxonomy (GTDB): domain Bacteria; phylum Actinomycetota; class Actinomycetes; order Propionibacteriales; family Kribbellaceae; genus Kribbella. The sequence goes on from NZ_CP192049.1 coordinate 7,807,468, forward strand.
TGCACGGCAACGCCGAGCTGATCAACGGCGTGCTCAAGGACCGGATGGGCTTCGACGGTTTCGTGATCTCCGACTGGCAGGCCATCGACCAGCTGCCGGGCGACTACAACAGCGACATCCGGACCTCGATCAACGCCGGGCTGGACATGATCATGGTGCCGACCCGGTACCAGGAGTTCACCCAGGGCCTGACCACCGAGGTGACCGAGGGCCGGGTCAGCCAGGCCCGGGTCGACGACGCGGTCCGCCGGATCCTGGAGCAGAAGTTCAAGCTCGGCCTGTTCGAGCACCCGTACGCCGACACCAGCAAGCTGAGCGAGATCGGCGGCGCGAAGCACCGGGCGGTCGGTCGCGAGGCTGCGGCCAAGTCCCAAGTGCTGCTGAAGAACGACGGCAACGTACTGCCGCTGAAGTCGACGGCGAAGGTCTACGTTGCCGGTAGCAACGCCAACGACCTGGGCAACCAGCTCGGCGGCTGGAGCATCAGCTGGCAGGGCGGATCGGGCGCGACCACGACCGGTACGACGATCCTCGACGGCATCCAGCAGAACGCGCCGACGGCAACGTTCAGCCAGGACGCGTCGGCCCCGCTCGACGGGCACGACGTCGGCGTCGTCGTGGTCGGCGAACGCCCGTACGCCGAGGGAATCGGTGACGTCGGCAACGGTCACGACCTGCTGCTCAGCGACGCCGACAAGGCCGCGGTCGACAAGGTCTGCGCGGCGATGAAGTGCGTCGTCCTGGTCGTCTCCGGCCGGCCGCAGGTGGTCGCCGACCAGCTCGGCTCCATTGACGCACTGGTGGCGTCATGGCTGCCGGGCACCGAGGGCGCGGGTGTCGCGGACGTGCTGTTCGGCAAGCAGCCGTTCAGCGGGCGGCTCCCTGTGACCTGGCCGAAGAACGAGACGCAGCAGCCGATCAACGTCGGCGACGCGTCGTACGACCCGCAGTACCCGTACGGCTGGGGGCTCACGACCCAGGCGGCGGCCCGACAGAAGTTGCTCGACGCGAAGACCGCCCTGCTGCGCAAGGGATTGCTGGACCCGAATGTGCTGGTCGCGGCGATCTCGATCGACGTCGCCCTGCGCGTGAAGGACTGGTCCGGGCCGCAGGCAACAACCGCGCTGGCCGCGCTGCACCAGGCCGGCAAGTCGTTGCAGCGCAGCCGGCTCGACGGCTTCGCCGAGGACGACGCGGTCGTCGCGGCGGCTCGCTGGATCGCTCAAGACGAGATCGGGCAGAACCTGGACGAGCCGGTGTCCAAGCTCACCGCGGACGCCGAGCACCTGGCGCTCAGCGGTGACCTGAGCGGTGCGATCGCCAAGCTGGCGGCGGCGTACAAGCTGAAGTAGACAAGCAAGCGGGGCCCGGCGCAGCAGCACCGGGCCCCGCTGCCTTCACGGTCAGGCCCTGACCAGCTCACGCTCCGGGGCCTGATCGACGGTTGCCGCTGACAACTTGTTCGGCCACCAGGCCTTGCGGCCGAGCAGGACCAGGATCGACGGCAGCATCACGATCCGGACCAGCGTCGCGTCGATCAGCACGGCGACCGCCAGGCCGACACCCATCTGCTTCATCTCGATCATGCCGAGCGTCGCGAAGACCGCGAACACCGAGACCATCACCGCGGCCGCGCTCGTCACCACACCGGCCGACTCGGTGATGCCCTTGCGGACCGCCTCCTTCGGGCTCAGCCCGTCCCGCACGCCCTCGCGGATCCGGTTGAGCACGAACACGTGGTAGTCCATCGACAGCCCGATCAGGATCACGAACAGGAACAGCGGGATCCAGGACACGATGAAGCCGGGTGAGGTGAAGTCCAGCAGCCCTTCGGCCCAGGTGCGCTGGAAGACCAGCGCGAGCGCCCCGAAGCAGGCGCCGACCGAGGCCAGGTTGAGCGCGGTCGTGACCAAGGCGATCGCCAGGCTGCGGAACGTGACGGCCATCATCACCAGCGTCAGGATCAATACGAAGCCGATCACGTACGGCAGCTTGTCGCGCTGGTTCTGCCCGTAGTCGACGGAGTCGGCGGTCTCTCCGCCGACCGCCCAGGTGCTGCCCGACCCGGCGGCGAAGGCCTTCGGCACCAGATCGTCGCGCAGTTCGCCGAGCGCGATCTTGGCGTCGTCACTGGTGTCCGGCCGGACCGAGACCAGCGACAGGACGGCGGTGTCGCCCGAGCTCCGGACCTGCTGGCCCGGGGTGATCACGAACTTGCCGCTGTCGACGGCCGTGCGCTGCAGCGCGGTCAACGCGGCCACCGGCGGCTTGCCGTCGTTGCCGCGCGCAACCACGTCGTACGCCATGCCCTGGGACGGGAAGTTGGCCTGCAGCTGCTGCATCGTCTTCACCTCGGGGATGCTCTGCGGCAGCGTGCTCAGACCACCCGGCTCGGTCTTCATGCCGAACGCCGGGACGGCGAGCGCGACGATCGCCAGCACCGAGACGAGCAGCGCGATCTTCGGGAAGCGCAGCACCGGGGCGAGCAGGCGACGGCTGATGCCGCCGGGACCGATCCGCCGGTTGAGGCGCCACAGCAGCGGAACGCGCGGACGGTCGACCCGGTGGCCGAGCTTGGCCAGCAGCGCGGGCAGGACGGTGAGCGACCCGATCACGGCGACCGCGACGACGACGATGGTTGCCGTGGCCATCGAGGAGAAGACCGCGTCCTGGGCGACGTACAGGCCGGCCATCGAAACGATCACCGCGATACCGGAGACAACCACCGAGTGTCCCGACGTGGCAGCGGCGATCTCGACGGCGTCGACGGTGCCGTGGCCGCGGCGGCGTTCCTCACGCTCGCGCTTGAGGTAGAACAAGGAGTAGTCGACGCCGACCGCCATCCCGATCAGCAGCACCACGTTGGCGACCGAGCCGCCGTCAGGGAACAGATAGGACAGCGGCGCGTAGAACCCGAGCGCGGCACCGACCGCGGAGATCGCGAGCAGCACGGGAATCCCGGCCGCGATCAGCGCACCGAAGGCCAGCAGCATCAACGCGAACGTGATCGGCAGGCTGAGCTTCTCTGCCTTGGCCAGGTCGCTGCCCACCTGCTTCCAGATCCCGGCGTCGAGCGACGCGCTGCCGGTCTGCTGGATGCTGAGGCTCTGGTTCTGCTTCTGTACGTCGGCTGTCGCGGCGACCAGCTGGTCGACGTTGTCGGCGGCGTCGTCGGCGCTGCCCTTCAGCTCGATCGGCAGGAGCGCCGCCTTGCCGTTCTCGGCCCAGATCGGATCGCCGACCGCGCTCACGGCGGCGATGCCGGTCATCTTCTGCTCGAGCTGCCGCAACGCCTTGGTCGCCTCGGCCCGGTCCAGCGGACCGTCCGGATCGGTGACCAGGACCGTCTCGCTCGGCTTGTCGCCGAGCCCGGCCTGCTGGATCATCTCCGCGGCCTGCCCCGACTGGCCGACCCAGGTGTCGGCCGCTTTGGTCTGCTGCTTCGGAACCATCACGGACAACCCGACCGCGACGGCGACGAGGATCAGCCAGAAGCCGATCGCCCGCCATGGATGGGTGGCACTCCACCGCGCGACCCGAACGGTCACTGATCCCCTGTTCATCTTCCAGCCCTCTCGACGACCCCGCCCGGGCGCTCTGCCCGCACCCATGAGCCTGCCGATCCGGCGCTGGAATCTCAGGAGACGCAGCTCCCCCTGATAGGTGGTCCTAACCCCACCCCTCGCCGTCAGGCCGTGGCGGCGGGAGTGCGGGAGCGAAGGCGGCGGAGCATGCGGGGATCCTCGAAGCCGACGACCCGGGCGGCGGCGTCGACGGTGGAGCCGTGGGCGATCAGGTGTTCGGCGCGTTCGAGGCGCAGCAATTGCTGGTAGCGCAATGGGGTGAGACCGGTCGCCGCGGTGAAGACGCGCGTCAGGGTCCGCTCGCTGACCCCGACGGCGCGAGCGAGATCGGCGAGCGGCAGGCGTTCGGCGTACCGGCTGTCGATGACGTCCTGGACCCGGTGGGCGAGATCGCTGAGATGACCGCGATGACGCAGCATCGCGCTCTCCTGGAGCTCGTCGCCGTTGCGCCGGGCGTAGACGACCATCTCGCGGGCGACCCGCGCGGCCGCGACCGGGCCGTGCTCGATCGCGACCAGGTGCAGCGCGAGATCGATCCCGCTGGCGATACCGGCCGACGTGATCACCCGCTCGTCCACGACGTACAGCACATCGCGCACGATGCTCGCCTTCGGGTAGCGCGCCGCGAGCTCCTCGGTCAGGTCGTGGTGGGTGGTGTAGCGCCGCCCGTCGAGCAGACCGGCGGCACCGAGCGCGTCGGCGCCCGAGCACACGCTCGCCACCGATCCACCACCCGCGTGATGGGCCCGCAGCACCTGCTTGGTCCGCGCCGAGATCGGCGGCCGCGGCGACAACCGCGGCGACCGCCACCCCGGTACGACGATCAGGTCGTCCCGGCCGAGCGCCGGCCAGTCCGTCTGCGCCCTGACCGGAACGCCTTGCGCGGTGCTGACCTCTTCGGCCTCGGCCACGTAGTGCAGCTGGTACGGGTAGCCGAGGTCGGCCGCGGTCGAGAACACCTGCGCCGGCCCCGCGAGATCGAGCAGGTGCAGCCGTGGGACCAGGAAGAAGACGACCTTGCGCATGATCCGGTCAGGATCCCACGAGCAGTCCGGCCTGCTCGTCGAGCGTCCGGATGGTGGCGAACCGTCCCGCCAGCGCGTACTCGGTCCGCTCGGTGATCACCTCGGGCGACAGCGTCCGCGGGTCGGCGAGCACCTCCTCCAGCGACGCGTCGGCGGGCAGCGTCCAGTGCGGCAACGGCGTCGTCGCGGTCGCCTCGGTCACGAACACCACGTCGTACCCGAGATCGGACGCGACCCGGGTGGTCGTCTCGCAGCACTGCTCGGTCCGGATCCCGCTGATCACCAGCTCACGGATGCCGCGCTGGACAAGCAGTTGCTGCAGATTCGTGGTGGTGAAGGCGTTGTGCGAGGTCTTGCTGAGCACCGGCTCCCCCTCGATCGGCTCCAGCCCTTCGATCAACCGCACGTGCCCGTTCGCCGGGTCGAAGGCGCCGCCCGTTCCGGGCTCGGTGTGCAGGATCCACACGACCAGATCTCCGCGGTCGCGTGCGCTGCGGACCAGGCGGCCGACCCGGTCGGCGATGTCGGGGTGGTTCACGGCCTGCCAGTTCGGCCGGACCCGGAAGGACTCCTGCACGTCGATCACGATCAGCGCTGTCTGTGTCATGCCTCCAGCCTGGCCGGACGACGGCCCGGCCGCCAGGCACCATCGGGACCCGAGGCGGACCGATCCGGTCACGGCCGGGCCATGCCGTTGAGTCATCGGACGAATTCGAACAGTGACGAACTGTGGCAAACACCGAACCCCGGTGCTTACAGTGCCCGGGTCGGCGTGAGAACGCTCTCGCCGGCCACCGCCCACCCCGATCGAGGAGAGCACATGCCAGACCACCTGCCTCGTCGCCACGTCCTCCGCGCCGCCGGAGCGCTCGGCCTCGGCGCTGCCGCGGCCGGTGCGCTGACCAGCCCGGCCGGCGCCCGGCCGGCGGCTACTACAGTCACGCCCATGGGTTCACACCACGGCCGCCTGTCCATCCGCAAGGACCCCTTCGGCACCACCCCGCAAGGAGAGAAGGTCGACGTCTACACCTTCGGCAACGGACGGGTGACCGTCTCGATGCTGACCTGGGGCGCGACCATCCAGCGGGTCGAGACCCCGGACCGCCGGGGCCGGACCGAGAACATCAGCCTCGGCTTCGACAACCTGCCGGACTACGCCGAGCTCAGCCCATACTTCGGCGCGACCATCGGCCGGTACGGCAACCGGATCGCGAAGGGCCGGTTCTCGATCGACGGGCAGAGTTACCAGATCCCCGTCAACGACGGCGAGAACGCCTTGCACGGTGGCACCACCGGCTTCGACAAGCGGGTGTGGACGGCGAAGGTCGTGCAGACCCCGTCGCACGTCGGCGTCGCGTTCAGCTACGTCAGCCCGGACGGCGAGATGGGCTTTCCCGGCACGCTGACCACCACCGTCACCTACACGCTGGACACCGACGACGATCTGCGGATCGACTACCACGCGACCGTGGCCGGCCAGCCGACCGTGCTGAACCTGACCAACCACGTCTACTTCAACCTGGCCGGCGAGGGCAGCGGCTCGATCGAGGGACACGTCCTGGAGCTGAACGCGCCGTCGTACACGCCGGTGGACTCCGGGCTGATCCCGACCGGCGAGATCGCGTCCGTCGCCGGGACGCCGTTCGACTTCCGTACGCCGACGACGATCGGGAAGCGGCTGCGGGACGACCATCCGCAACTGGTGATCGGGCGCGGCTACGACCACAACTTCGTGCTCGGCGGGAAGCCCGGTCGCGACGGCCTGCGCTTCGCGGCGCGCTTCTGGGAACCGGACAGCGGCCGGACCGTCACCGTGCACACCGCCGAGCCCGGCGCGCAGTTCTACAGCGGCAACTTCCTCGACGGCACATTCCAGGGCATCGGCAACAAGTCCTACCGGCAGGGCGACGCGTTCGCCTTCGAGACCCAGCACTTCCCGGACTCCCCCAACCAGCCGAACTTCCCGTCCACGGTCCTGCGCCCCGGCCAGACCTACACGTCCCGGACGGTCTACTCCTTCGGCACCAAGTAGGCACCGCCGCCGCTGGTGGTCACCTCCGCGACGAGGCGGCCACCAGCGCCGGGTAGTCGCGCAGGTCGATGTCGTTCGCGGCCTTGTCGGCGTACTGGGTCATCAGCCGGAACATCCGCGAGCCGAGCAACCAGTTGCGCAGCTTGATCCCGGTCGCCGTCGTCGGCGCCAGGAAGCGGCCCGCGTTGCTGTTGCCCGCGATCTTGGCGTAGCGCTTCATGATCCAGTCGTACCGCGGGTACGCCGCGAGGTGGTTGCCCTCGGCAAGCGCCAGTTCGCCGGCCAGCACGTACGCCCCGACGATCGCGAGACCGGTGCCGAAGCCGCCCAGCGTGTTCCCGTACGCCGAATCGCCGACCAGCGCGACCCGGCCACGGGTGTAGCGGCCGTCCAGCCGGACCTGGCTGAGCGAGTCCAGGTAGAAGTCGTCGAACCCGTCCAGCTCGTCGAGCATCCGCGGGACCTGCCACCCGACGCCGGCGTACACCGACCGCAGGATGTCGCGCTGCGCCCGGACGTCGTCGCGGCTGTAGTCGAGCTCGGGCGAGGCGAACATGTAGAGCTGCTGCCCCTTCGATCCACCGGTGACCGCGAGCTTGCCCGGCACGTTGTGGCCGCGGGCAACCTGTCGTTCGGCTGAGTTCCCAGGGTTGGCACCGGCCACGCAGTAGTAGTGACCGAGGTACTTCACGAGCTTCCGCTCCGGGCCGAAGGTCAGCCCGCGGACGCGGGAGTGGATGCCGTCGGCACCGATCACCAGGTCGAAGGTCCGGTCCGGGCCGTGCTCGAAGGCGACCCGGACGCCGTCGTCGAGCTCCGTCAACGCGCTGATCGAGTCACCGAAGACGTACTCGCACCGCTCGGCGGTCCGCTCGTACAGGATCTCCGAGAGGTCCCCGCGCAGGATCTCCAGGTCACCACCGGTGAACTCGCCGGAGATGACCGCCAGCTCCCGGTCGTGCTCGTCGACGAGCACGGTGTCGGTGGTGCCGGTCCGGCGCTGCTGGAGCTCGTCGAGCAGGCCCATCCGCTCGAGCACGGTGAAGTGCGTGCGGCCCTTGAAGTCGACGGCCTGACCGCCGCGCCGCAGCTCCGGAGCGCGCTCGACCACGGTGACGTCGAACCCGTACCGGCTCAGCCAGTACGCGAGCGCGGGGCCGGCGATGCTCGCCCCGGAAATCAGGACTGACTTGCTCATGGCGCCTCCTCAAAACTGGGTCCGATAGAAACTGTTTCCGGCGGACACGAATTAGAGTATGGTAGACACAGTTCCACGTCAACGGAGCTGTTCGAGGAGGACCGCGATGCCGGCACCGACCGCCGTCGAGCTGCTCTGGGGTACCCAGCAGCGGGCCCGCCGTGGGCCGAAGCCCGCGCTGTCGCTGGAACGGATCGTTGCCGAGGCCATCGACCTGGCGGACGCCGAGGGTCTCGCGAACCTGTCGATGCAGCGGCTGGCCGAGCGGCTCGGCTTCACCAAGATGTCGCTGTACCGCTACGTGCCGGGCAAGGCCGAACTGACCGCACTGATGCTCGACACGGCACTCGGCCCGCCGCCTCCGGCAGCCGACGGCTGGCGCGCGGGACTGCAGCTCTGGGCCGAGACGATCTTCGCCCGCTACAGCGCGCACTCCTGGACGATCGACCTCACCACCGGCCAGCGCCCGATCGGCCCGAACGAGCTGGGCTGGATGGAGTCCGCACTCACCGCGCTCGCCGGCACCGGGCTGACCGGGGCGGAGCGGCTGGACACCATCGTGCTGCTCAACGGGCACGTCCGCAGCCTGGTCGAGCAGCTCGCGCCGCCGAGCTCGTCGGCCGACTACACCGCGCAGCTCACCGAGACGATGGCCGCCGCAGGCGACCGCTTCCCTGCCGTTACCGCCGCCTTCGCCGAAGAGGCCGCCACCGCCGAGTCCGGCAACGCCCTCCAGTTCGGCATCGACCGCATCCTCGACGGCCTCGCCGCGCTGATCGCCCAGCGCTCATGAGCCTGCCGATCGACACACTGCTCGGCCGAGCGAAGGGTCACCTCAGTCCATAGGGTCGAGGCATGACGGAGACCGTGCTGAACATCCCGTTCGACGACGCTTTCCGGTTCGATCCCTCGCCGACCTTCGCGGAGCTGCGGGAGAACCGGCCGGTCGCGCGGGTACGGACGCTGGCGGGCGCCGAGGTCTGGCTGGTGACCCGGTACGACGACGTGCGGCTGGTGCTGGCCGATCCGCGGTTCTCGCGGGCAGCGGTGGTCAAGCAAGGGGCACCGCGGGTGGCGCTGGCCAAACCGATGCCGAACAGCCTGACCACCACCGATCCGCCGGAGCACAGCCGGTTGCGCAAACTGGTGTCGTCGACGTTCGCGCATCGGCGGATCGAGCGGACCCGGCCGTGGGTGGCCGACCTGTCGGCGCAGCTCGCCGACGACGTCGCGGCGGCAGGTGACGGCGCCGACATCCGGCAGCTGGTCGCGCTGCCGCTGCCGATCCAGGTGATCTGCCAGCTGCTCGGCGTTCCGTACGAGGACCGCGAGCAGTTCCGCGAGTGGACCGAGCTCGGCTACAGCATGCGGATGGCAGAGAAGGATCTGGTCGAGAACGCGATGACCGAGCTGACGGCGTACATCGAGGCTCTGGTCGAACGGAAGCTGGCGAACGCCGACCAGCCGGCCGAGGACCTGCTGGACGAGCTGGTCCGGGCGCGCGAGCAGGGTGACCGGTTGAGCCAGGAGGAGTTGATTGCCTTCGGCGTCAATCTGCTGGTCGCCGGGCACGAGACCTCGGCGAACCAGATCTCCAGCTGCGTCGCGACCCTGCTGCGCTGGCCGGAGAACTGGACCCGGCTCGTCGACGACCACTCGCTGGTCCCGTCGGCGATCGAGGAGCTGCTGCGCTTCAACCGGTTCTCCGAGGTCGGTCAGCTGCGCGTCGCGATCGAGGACGTCGAGCTGCACGGCGTACAGATCAAGGCGGGCGAGGGCGTGATGGCCGCGCTCAACTCCGCCAACCGCGATCCCCGCGCGTACGACGAACCCGACGAGCTGCGGCTGGACCGCAAGGACAACAAGCACCTGTCCTTCGGCTTCGGCCCGCACTTCTGCCTGGGCGCCCAGCTGGCCCGCATCGAACTGCAGGAGTCGCTGCTCACGCTGCTGCGCCGCTTCCCGGAGCTGTCCCTGGCCAAGCCGGCCGAAGACCTCGAATGGCGCCGCGTCCTGGTCAGCGGCCTCGCCGAACTCCCGGTCAACCTGGGCACCGTCAGAGCCTGAACACCACTGAGGGCCCGCTCGAAGCGGGCCCTCAGTGTGTGGGAACTCAGTTCTTGGTGCTGACCAGTTCCGCCTCGTACTGCTCGATGAAGCGCCCGGCCATCGGCTCGCTGCAGCCGATCGCGTCGGCGAGCTTCTTCGCGCTGCGTTCGTGACCCTCGGGCCAGTCCGACAGCATGTTCCACGCGCGCATCCGGCGCTTCTCCAGATCGGTCGGCTCCGGCTCGGACTCGCCCTCGGTCGCGGAGACCTTCGCCGCCGGCTTCGCCTTCGCGGGCTTGGCCGACTCGGTGACGATGGCCTTCGGCTCGACGACGACCGGCTCCGGGAGCACCGGCGGGAGCACGGACTCGGCCACCACCGGCTCCGGTACGCCGGGCCGCGCGACCTGGTCGGCCGGCGCGAACGGCGACGGCTCGGACGGCTTCTGCACCACCGGCGACGCCTTCACCGGCTTGCGGACCCCGTTGACCACGTGCTCGGCCTCGTCCTCGACCACCTCGGCCTCGGCGACCCCTTCGGCGTTGACCGGCGGGTCGACGATGGCCATCAGCTCACCGGTCATCGCCTCGCCCCACGCGTCCTCGTCGCGGATGTTCACGCCACCGTCGGCGGGACGCAGCTGCTGCGGCTTGAGCGCGGTGCCCTCGACCACCCAGACCGCGGCGCGCAGGTCGTTGCGCTCCTCGGCCGGCGGCTCCTCCGGCGGCGGGGAGATGGCCCGGGTCAGCTTGTTCGTGACCACCTCGTAGTTGATCCGCTCCTCGAGCATCCCGGCCAGCCGGTCCGCGTCGTAGGTCGTCTCGGCGATCTTGGCCAGCCGCTCGTCCTGGTGCTCGGAGCGGATGTACTCCGCGACCGTGCCGGCGATCGCGTTGCGCCGGGCCGCGTTGCGCACGTGCTCGCGCGCCGCCCGCAGACTCTCGAACATCCCGTAGCCGTGCTCGATCGCCAGCGACCGGGCCTGCCAGGTCAGCCGCGGCTCGCGCAGCCACTGGACCACGCCGTACACCGGGCCGGTGTTGGCCATCTGGCCGGACACCCGCAGCGCGTCGCGGCGCCGCGCCGAGCTGTGGATCAGCCAGAGCACGTAGGCGAACGCGGACAGACCGCCGAAGCCGAAGGCCAGGAACCGCTCCTCCGGCCGCCAGTGGCCGACCACGTTGAAGACGAGCGCGACGATCGCCGCGAACAGCGACATCGCGCGATAGGCGTAGGCCTGCTCACCCTTGCGCCGGCGCAGGTCGGCCAGCGCCGCGGTCGCCACACCGCCGAGCTCGATGACGGCGACGGCCGGGGTGACGAGGGCGATCTTGAGGAACGTCGAGAAGCCCTCGTCGGGCCAGGGGATGTGGGTGACGCCGGCCCAGACCTGGCCGACGAGCGCGGCGGTCGCCGCGGTGGCGTAGAAGGCGTAGGCGACCTTGTCCGCACCTGTGAGGGGTACGTTCGCGAGTTCGCCGGAACTGCTGCTGGTGGTGTTCTCCTGCAAGACGGGATCTCCTGACCGGTTTGGGCTCTCCGGCAGTTCGTCGGTGGTGGTCGTCGTACCGCGACCCTTCTGGGTGTCCCCCGGAAAAGTGCGCGGCGGCTGCACGAGGCTACCGGTTCCCGGGGCGTTCAGGGGAGGTGAATCCGTACAACGATTCCGTCCTACCCCGTGAGCCACTGCTGTCCCGCAGGAAAACCCGCTTCCTGAGCGGCCCCCGAGTACGGAATCGTCTCCCCTGGTACTGCTTCGGTACTGTCCAACGCCCGCCACCCCCGCGACGTCACGCAAAGGACATCACATGGTCCGCATCCAGAGATCGTTGCCCCGCCCGGACGACCTGCGCGACCACCTCGCCGACACCTACCGGCTGCCCTTCACCGAGTGCACCCTGCTGCGCTCGCTGGTCAACGACGTCTATCGGCTGACCACCGTGACGGGCGACCACGTCCTCAAGCTGTACGCCGTGCGCCCGCTCCCGGAGATCCTTTGGGAGGCAGGGCTTTCCATCCACCTGTCCGAGCACCAGGTCGCGACGCCGCCGGTGATCCCGCTCGGGGACGGCGCCCCGGCCGGCGTACTCGCGCTGCCCGAGGGCGACCGGCCGTACCTGCTGACCGCGTTCGCCGACGGGTCCAAGCCGCAGCCGCCGTTCACCGACGACCTCTACCGTTCCTTCGGCGAGCTCGTCGCCCAGTTCCACACCGCGACCGACACCTTCGCTCCGGCGCTCGCCCGCCGCGCGGCCGAGCTGTCGCACAGTCTCGACGAGCCGACCGCCGAGCTCGTCCCGCTGCTCTCTGCCGCCGACGCCGAGCTCGTCGCGGCGCTCGCGAGCGCCATCCGGGACAAAGTTGCCGACGGCCTCAGCCGCGGGGTCTGCCACGGGGACGTCTCGCTCGACAACGTGCTGATCACCGCGGACGGGTTGAGCCTGCACGACTTCGACCTGTCCGCGGAGGGGTACCGCGCTGACGATTTCACCGGCGTCGCCGCAACTCCTCATTGGGACGCGTTTCGAGCCGGCTACGAGCGGCACCGCGCGATCGCGGCGGCGGACCTGGCCGCGATCGACTGGCTGACCGTTGCCGGCCGCATTTCGAACCTGCACTTCCACCTGGTCCGCAAGCCGCTGTTCCGGGGCACCGAGTCGCGGACCGAAGGCTGGGCGGCCGGCGAACTGGCGGAGCTCCGCACAGCCGCCGGCCGCCTGCTCTAAGCTTCGTTGCCTGCGGCCCAGGGGGCGCCGAGCTCGCTGAACAGGGCCAGGCTCTCCGCGGCCTGCCCGGCCCACTTGTTCACGTCGTGCACCACCGGATGCCGCTCCGGGCCCTCGCCGTGCCAGCTGATCAGCGCGGGGTCGATCTCTCGCGGCGGCGGTGAGAGCCGCACCGCCTCGAGCACCTTGGTGAAACCGCCGAGCTGTTCGAGCGGGGCCAACAGTTCGACGGCCGGGTCCTCGCGGTGCTCGATCAGGTTGAGCAGCAGGTCGTCCCGCTCGTACGACGCTGAGGTGGTGACGCCGTCGACGGTCAGCTCCAGGTGGTCCGTCGGATACGTCAGTACGGCGCGTCCGCGGGAACCGTGCACGATGATCTGCGGATCACCACCGGGCGGCTCGGCGCACAAGGTGAGCGCGGCAACGATCGTCGTACCGCGGGTGGTGCTGATCCGGATGGTCGAGGTGTCGTCGGCCTCGATCGGGTTCGCGCGGTAGAGCTCTGTCTCCACGATGGTGACCTGCTCGGCTGTTCCGGATCCGTCCACGAGCAAGGCTGTCGCGGACGCGTGCGCGAACGGGTTGGTCACCGCGCCGTCCACCACTGGAACACCGTCGAGGCTTCGCTTGCCGGACCACCTCGCGCGTTGCCAGTACTCCTGGTTGCGGATCCAGGTCCCGACGGCGCCGATCCCGCGGATCTCGCCCAGCCGCCCGTCGCGGACCCACTCCGCCATCGTCCGGGCGGCCTTGGACCCGTGCACCTGGAAGCCGACCTGGCAGGCCCGTCCGGTCTCCTCCACCACGCGCTGGAGCCGCTCGAACTCCTCCAGGGACGCCGCCGGAGGCTTCTCCAGCAGCACGTCGGCCCCGGCCCGCAGGGCCAGCTCGGCCAGCGGGACATGGGTGTGGATCGGGGTGCTGATCACCACGACGTCGACCTCGGTGGACGAGAGCAACCTCTCGAGGTCGGCGAACACCTGAGTTCCCGCGGGCAGGTCTTCTACCCGAGTAACCCGCCCGCCCCCGGCTGCGCCGGGGGCGGGCGGGGAAGTAGAAGCGGAAGCTCCCCCAGAGCCGGAAGCTGCGCCGGGCGCGGCGAGCTGGGGGTCGGCGACGGCGGCCAGGTGGATGCGGCCGGCGGCGTGCAGGTCGGTGCAGTGCCGGACGTGCCAGGTGCCGTGGCCGTGCACCCCGGCCACGGCAACCTTGACGTCACTCATCGGACAGTTGCCTCAAGCAACACTACTTCAGCTCCCCGTTGATCTCGTCGATGAACTTCTGCGCCGCGTCGGCCGGTGACAACCGCCCGAACAGCACCTCGGTGGTGTAGCGCTGGATGATCTTCTCGACCTGACCACCACCGACCGGAGGCGGCGGCGACGGCTTGCCGAGCTCCTTGGCGATGGCCTGGATGAACGCCGCGGAGGCCGCGTCGGCGGGCTGCAGCTTCGGCGTGACGGCGGCGCGGATCTCCGTGTTCGGCGGGACGCCGCGCTCGGCGAGCAGCAGGTTGCCGGCGGCGGCGCTGTTGGCCAGGTAGTTGACGAACTTGGCGGCCTCCTGCGGGTGCTTCGACCGCGAGGAGATCGACCAGAACATCGAGCCCTTGTAGTAGGCGCCGTTCTCGCTCGCCTTGCCGGTCACGCTCGGCAGCCGCAGCAGTTTGAGCTGCTGACCCGACGCCTTGCTCAGCGCGTTGAGCTGGTTGCTCCAGGAGAAGGCCATCGCCAGCTTCCCGGTCGCCATCCCGTTCTGGTCCAGCGGAGCGGTCATGTCCTGCGAGGTGAACTCCGGCGACGGCGTCGCCTTCGAGGCCTGCAGGGCGAGCAGGTCGGTGTAGAACTCGGCGAGCTTGTCCTTGCTCACGCCGAGCTTGCCGTCCTCGGTGAACAACGACTCCCCACGCTGCCGGACCCACATGTTCAGGCTGGCGTCGTTGGCCCCGTACGCCGCGGTGCCCCAGCCCTTGCCGTTCAGCTTGCGGCTGATCTCGGCCGAGATCCGGGCGTAGTCGTCCCAGGTCCAGGTGGTGTCGTCGGGGATCGCCACCCCGGCCGCCTTGAACACCGCCGGGTTCGCGACGATCGTGAACGCGTTGATGCCGGCGTTCAGCCCGTACAGGCCGCCGTCGAACTCCCCGGCGCTCAGCGTGTCCGGCTCGAACTTGCCGGTGTCCAGGCCCTCGGCCTTCTTCAGGTCGAGCAGCGCGCCGCGGTCGGCGTACTCGCGCAGGTACTTCTCGTCCATCTGGATCACGTCGGGCGCGTCGTTGGCGGCGACGGTGGTGGCGAGCTTGTCCCAGTAGCCGGCCCACTCGCCGAACTCGCCCTTGACCTTGATGTTCGGGTTCTCCTTCTGGAAGGCGTCGATCACCTGCTGGGTGATCTTGTGCCTTGTGTCGGAGCCCCACCAGTTGAACCGGAGGGTGACCTCTTCGCCGGCGGAGTCACCACCACCACCGCCGCCGGAGTCACCTCCGCAGGCGCTGGTGGCCAGCAGGGCGGCGGCCATCGCGACGGCGGCCAGGGCCCGCACACGCCGGCGCGGCGGTGCGGTCAGTCGGGGTAGCGGCCTCATGGGTGAACCTTTCTCCAGGGACGTACGGCGTACAACACAGCAGGGGACGAGCTACTTGATGCCCGTGGTCGCGATGCCCTTGATCAGGAACCGCTGGCCGAGCAGGAAGGCGAGGAAGACCGGCACCAGCGAGACCACCGACATCGCGAACAGCGAGCCCCACGAGGTGCTCGCGGTGGCGTCGACGAAGGCGCGCAGCGCGACCGGCACGGTGTACATCTTCGGGTCGGTCAGGTAGATCAGCTGGCTGAAGAAGTCGTTCCAGGTCCAGATGAAGGTGAAGATCGTGGTGGTGGCCAGGGCCGGCACCATCAGCGGCAGGATCACCCGCAGGAAGATGCCGCCCTTGCCGCAGCCGTCGATCCGGGCCGCCTCGTCCAGCTCGCGCGGGATGCCGCGGATGAACTGCACCATCAGGAAGACGAAAAACGCGTCGGTGGCCAGCAGTTTGGGCACGATCAGCGGCAGGAACGTGTTGATCCAGCCGGCCTGGCTGAACAGGATGTACTGCGGCACGATCACCACGTGGATCGGCAGCATGATCGTGACCAGCATGATCGCGAACCAGAACTTCTTGCCGGTGAAGTTCAGCCGGGCGAACGCGTAGGCCGCCATCGAGCACGACACCAGGTTGCCGATGATCGCGCCCAGCACGACGGCCGCGGAGTTCAGCAGGTAACGGGTGAACGGTTCGGTCAGCGCGTTCCAGCCGATCCGGTAGTTCTCGATCCGCAGGTCGCGGACCAGGATGCCGGGCTCGCGGAAGATCTCGTTGCCGGGCCGCAGCGAGCTGACCACCATCCAGATCACCGGGTAGAGCATCAGCACGGCGGCCGCGGCCAGTGCGAGGTGGGTCAGCGCGGGCCGCACCCGCCGCCAGACCGGCGTCGTGGCGCGGGTGGCCGGGACGGACCGGGGCAGGGTCTCAGTCGTCATAGAACACCCAGTACTTCGAGGCGACGAAGTTCGCCGCGGTGAAGACCCCGATGATCACGAGCAGGAACCACGCCATCGCCGATGCGTATCCCATGTCGAAATTGCCGAAGCCACGGTCGTAGAGGTACAGCGTGTAGAACATCGTCGAGTCCGACGGTCCGCCGGTGCCACCGGAGACCACGAAGGCCTGCGTGAACGACTGGAACGCGTGGATGATCTGCAGCACCAGGTTGAAGAAGATGATCGGGGTGAGCAGCGGCATCGTGATGCTGACGAACCGGCGCAGCGCTCCGGCGCCGTCGACCGAGGCGGCCTCGTAGTACATCGCCGGGATCTGCCGCAGGCCGGCCAGGAAGATCACCATCGGGGCGCCGAAGGTCCACACGTTCAGCACGACCAGCGTGCCGAGCGCCGTACTCGGGTCGGAGATCCAGCCCTTGCCGTCGAAGCCCAGCGGGGTGATCACCTGGTTGAGCAGGCCGTCGGTGCCGAAGATCTGCTTCCACAGGATCGCGATCGCGACGCTCGAGCCGAGCAGCGACGGCAGGTAGAACACCGAACGGTAGAAGGCCATCCCGCGCACCCCACGGTCCAGTACGACCGCCAGCAGCAACGCGACCGCCAGCTGGATCGGCACCGACACCAGGACATAGGTGAAGGTGACCTTCAGCGAGTTGTGCAGCCGCTCGTCGGACAGCATCCGGGTGAAGTTCTCCAGGCCGGTCCACTGCGGGGCCTGGATCAGGTTGTAGTCGGTGAATGCCAGGTACAGCGACGCGATCATCGGGCCGACCGTGATCACGAACAGACCCAGCAGCCACGGCGTCAGGAACAGGTACGCGGCGACGTTGTCCTTCTTCTGCCCGGGCGGTTTCTTCCGACCGAGCGTGCCCAATTCACCCAGCGCGCTCATCTTTTCTTTCCTCCGGAAAGCTGTTGCAGTATTGCCGGAAAGCGTTTGCCCAGGTCGGTCAAACTAGTTCAGCGAAGCGGTTCGAACAAGACTTCGCCGGACCTTTCGGTGACCGATTCCGGACAGGTGTGAAGTCTTGACAGCGTTGTGGTGCCGAAGAACAGTACTGGGCATTTGGCAATCGCTTTCCAGCCTTGGAGGCCTCATGCAGCGACGTACCTTTCTGGCCGGATCGCTCGCCGGACTGTCCGCGGGAACGGTTCTGCCCGGCTCCGCGAACGCCGCTCCGAGCGCGCCGGCCGACGAGGAACTACTCGCCCTGCTCACCCGGGCCAACGAGACCCAGATCCCGCTCGTGCTGAGCAACCACCAGAACGCCGGTGACAGCGTCCGGACCGTCGCGCGCAAAGCCCGCCGTCTGGTCGCCGGTTTCGTCTGGAACCGTTCGCGGTACCACCACGATCCGGCGGTGCTGGCTCCGCTGCGGTTCCTGGTCGACAAACTGGAGAGCACCCAGCACGACGACGGCACGTACGACGTCGGCAATCTGCACTCGCCGCCCGACAGCGCGTTCGCCGTCCAGGACTTCTGTACCGTCTACGCGCTCCTCGACGCTGACGACAGCCCGCAGACCCAGGCCCATCGCGCGGTGCTCGAACGCATCATCCGCAAGGCCGGCCCCGCGCTGGCCACCGGTGGCGTGCACACGCCGAACCACCGCTGGGAGATCTCGGCGGCCCTCGCCCGCACCCACCACCTGTTCCCCGACCGCCGGTACGCCGCCCGGATCGACGACTGGCTGGACGAGGGCATCGACGCGACGCCCGACGGCATCTACAGCGAGCGCAGTTCGACGTACGCGTCGGAGGTGACCAACCCGAGCCTGCTGACGATCGCCTGGCTGCGCGGCAAACCCGAGTTGCTCGGCTTCGTCCGCCGCAACCTGGAGGCGACCCTGTATCTGCTGGAACCCAACGGCGAGGTGGACACGATCGCCTCCCGGCGGCAGGACCAGAACCGGATCCGCGACGTCTGGTGGTACCTGACCCAGTTCCGCGAGCTGGCCCTGCACGACCGCGACGGCCGGTTCGCGACCGTTGCCAAGGACATCGAACGGCGTGGGACCGGCGAGCTGGGCGACTTCCTCGCCGAGGTGCTCGAGCGTCCCGAGCTGGCCGCCGTCCTGCCGCCGCTCCAGCCCGTCCCGACCGACTTCGTCCAGGAGTACGGCGCGCACGGCCTGGCCCGGATCCGCCGTGGTGACCGGACCGCCAGCGTTTTCGGCGGCACCGACTTCCACGACATCCCGGTGATCGCGTCCGGCCTGTCCACCAACCCGACGTTTTTCAAGCTCCGCAAGGGCACCGCGATCCTGGACTCGGTCCGGCTGTCGCCGCAGTTCTTCAGCACCGGCCACTTCCGCAGCGACGGACTGCGCCGGACCGGCGCGCGGACCTTCCGGCTCGGCGACGAGGTGAAGGTCCCGTACCACCTGCCGCTGCCGCGCCGCTACCGGCGCGCGGACGGCGCCTACGCGCTCACGCCGGACGGCCGGTTCTACGCCTCGATGGACTTCCCGCACCGCCCGAAGCACTACCGGACCCTGCGGACGTCGGTCACCGTCACGGAGAGCGGGACCGGCTTCGACCTGTCGTTCGCGCTGGACGGCTCCGAGGTCCCGTTCGCGATCGAGCTGTGCTTCCGGCCGGGCGGAACGCTCTCCGGCGTGCAGCAGCTCGATGCTTCCGGCAACTACCAGCTGGTGGAAGGCACCGGCGCGTACACCATCGGCGAAGACCGGATCGAGTTCGGGCCGGGCAACGGCGCCACCCGGGTCACGATGGACCCGGGCGAGCGCTACACGCACCTCAACGGCAGCCTGGTCCCCGACGGCCTGCGGGTGTACGTCACCGGCCGGTCGCCGGGGCGGATCACCTTGCGGCTGCGCACCTCCTGATCCGCCGATCCGCAGTGTCCGAAGACCCGAGCTCTCGGGTTCTTCGGACGCTTCGGGTTCAGCGGCAGTGGATGGTTGTGGTGAGGGATCCGCCGTGCGGAATACGGAGGACATGGACGCGGCGGCGCTGGTCGCGCAGGTAGGTGCGGGTCGACGTGTTGAGCGACGCCGGCCGGGTGCCGGTCCAGGTGATGGCGATCGTACTGCCGCCGCGCTTGACGGTCAGGCCGTCGGCCGTCGCGGTGCGGGACTCGTTGTACGGGACGCGGGTGCCGTCGGAGAAGACAACCTCGTCACCGGGCTGCAGGACCAGCGGGAGCTGCTCGGTCGCGGCCGAGGTCGCGGTGACTCGGCGGCTGACCGTGTCGTGACTCGTCACCAGGTCGGTCACGACGGAGTTGTCGGGAGTGCGGTAGCGGACCTCGTCGCGGGACCGGTACTCGGCGACCAGGTTGCTCTCGGCATCGGCTTTGCCGGCCCGGACCGTCGCCCAGCACCCGGTCGCGGTCTGCTGGGAGTGGATCACTGTGCCGGCACGGGGATGCCAGAGGAAGCCGGTGCCCGCCTTGACCACGCTGCCGGGCCGGGTGCCGAAGAAGGCGCCGAGGTAGAAGCCGGGACGGCGGACGTAGAGATAGTCCTGGTTCTCGACCGCGTCACGGCGCAGCTCGGTGAAGGTGTCCTTGCGCAGGTACGGCACGCGGGCGATCGCGGCCTGCTTGGCAGCCCGCGTCGGCAGCGCTTCGCCGTACGGCGCGTGCGCGATGATGCGTGGCGACGTGTCCTGCTTGGCCAGCGGCGCGACCGGAGCCGGGTCGGCCGCCCAGGCCGTGCGCGTCGCGGCGCGGTCCTCGCGGGTGGTGAAGAACGCCGCCAGCTCCGGCACGGCCGGGACGAACAGGCTGCCGAGATTGGTCCGGTCCGGGTCCGGGACGACGTCGTCGTAGTACGCCGTGGCGGTGCGGTCGGAGACGGCGTAGTAGGTGAGCCAGCCGGAGCCGTCGGGTTCGCGGAGCAGGTTGTAGCCGAACCAGTCGGTGAACTTCCGGGTCATCGTCACCAGCGCCGGGTTCTTGGTCAGCAGGTGGAGCTCGGCCATCTCTGGGAGCATCACCTCGAAGTTGTAGTTGATGTCCATGCCGCGCGGGTCGTAGAAGAAGCCCGCGGGGCTCTGGGACCACCGGGCGACGTACCGGATGCGTTCGTCGAGCCGGCGGCGCAGGACGGGATCGGGGATCAGCTGGAGCGTGAGGGCTGATCCGGCGACGCCCGCGAGGGCCTGGTTGGTGTACTGGAAGGGGTCGTCCCAGACGACTGTGTTCGCCGGGTCCAGGTACCAGGCGGTGCCCTTGCTCAGCGCGCCTTCCAGCTCACGGCGGCGGGCCGGCAGCGCGTTGGCCTGGCGGAGGTTGGCGAGCGTCTTGGCCAGGTAGCCGAGTCCGAAGCCGCTGGAGGCCTTGCCGCGCTCGCCGGGTGCGTACTCGGGCCATGAACCGCCGGGGTTCTGCAGCTTCAGGTAGTGCTGGAGGGCGGCGTCGAGGCGGGCCAGCAGGGCGGCGTCGCGGTAGTAGGGGTTCCAGGGGCGGCGGTTCGCGTAGAACCAGCTGAGCGTGAAGACGTGTTCCTGGACGCGCGAGTTGAACGGCTGCGCGGGAGTCCGCCACCAGCCGCCGGCCATGAACCCGTACGTCGCGGGGTCGTCGTCGACGATGTCGTTGCTCATCGGCGCGAGGATCGCCAGATAGCCGGCGAAGCGCTGTTCGAGCGGCGCGAACAGGCGGCGGTCCGGGGCGCCGGGCGGCAGGGGCTGGAGCAGCGGAAGGGGACCCTCGGCGGCGTGGGCGCTCTGGATCATGGACGGCAGGGCGGGCGTGGCCGCGACGGCGGCCGCGGTGGTCAGCAGGGCACGGCGAGTCAGTGGCATGACCGAAACTGTCCGGCGCGTCCGCTCGGCTCGTCAAGAGGATGGCCTTGCTAATTCGTATTACCTTCGATCCTTGCTCTTGACGGCTTGCTTAGCCCGCTCTAGCGTTCCTGGGCAATACGTATTACTCAACGGAGGTGACGGCGGTGCGGCTGACCCAGCGGGACATCGCGCGGCTGGCTCGGGTGAGCCAGACGACGGTCTCCCTGGTGCTGAACAACCGCACCGAGGCGTCCGCGCGGATCCCGGCCGAGACCCGCGACCGGGTCCTGAAGGTGATCCGCGAAACCGGGTACGTCGCCGATCCGCTGGCGCGCCGGCTGCTGCAGCAGCGCAACCAGATCCTCGGGGTGTTCACCTACGAGTCGGTTTTTCCCAGCGCGAGCGCCGACTTCTACCACCCGTTCCTCAGCGGTATCGAGGAAAGCGCCGAGGAGCGCGGGCTGGACCTGCTGCTCTTCACCAGCGCCCCGGTCACCGACGGCCGCCGCCGGGTCTTCCACGCCAACAACCGACTCCGCCTGGCCGACGGCTCGCTGCTGCTGGGCCGTCACATTCCCACTGAGGAGCTGACCCGTCTGGTGGCGGAGAAGTATCCGTTCGTCTCCGTGGGCCGCCGAGACAACCCGGAGCTGGAGTCGGCCACGCCCGCCCCCTCTTCTTCCGCCCCCGCCGCCCGCGCAGCGGGCGGCGGGGGCGTGGTCCCGTACGTCGGTGCCGACTACGTGTCGGCGACTGCGACCTTGACCGAGCGGGCCTTCGAGCTTGGCCACCAGCGGGTCGCCTTCGTCGGACCGGGTGAAGGAGCCGAGTCATCGGCCGACCGGCTGCGAGGATTCCGGCAGATCGCCGCGCGCGGACTGCACCTCCCGCCCGGAGAACGCCCGCTGGCCGACGTACTGGAAGAACTGCTGTCCAAGAACGTCACGGCGGTCTTCGTCGAGGACCTCGCCGACGCCGACGCCTTGGCCGACGCGGCTCGTCAGCGCGGACTGTCCGTGCCCGGCGACCTCTCCGTCGTCGCGCTCGGCGACGCCAGCCGGCCGATCCCCAGCGACGCCGACTACTCCGGCTTCCACATCCCGCGCAAGGAGATGGGCCGGCAGGCGGTCGGGCTGCTCGAGTCGATCCTGTCCGGCGAACCGGCCGATCCCCAGCAACTCCTGCCCTGCCAACTCGTCGAGGGAAGCACCCTCGCCGCACCGAGAGGTCTCTAGAGATGCATAGCGAAGTCCTGGTCGTCGGCGGCGGTCTGGGCGGAGTGGCGGCAGCCCTGTCCGCTCTCCGCGCCGGACGCGACGTGGTGATGACCGAGGAGTACGACTGGATCGGCGGCCAGCTGACCAGCCAGGCCGTCCCGCCCGACGAGCACACCTGGGTCGAGCAGTTCGGCGTCACAGCGTCGTACCGGTCGCTGCGTGACGGCATCCGGGACTACTACCGTCGCCACTACCCGCTCACCGAGGCCTCGCGCGCCGCCCCGGAGCTCAACCCGGGCGCCGGCTACGTGTCCAAGCTCTGCCACGAGCCTCGCGTCGCCGTCGCCGTGCTCGAGGCCATGCTCGCGCCGTACCGGGCGAGCCGCCGGCTGCGGATCCTCCAGCCGTACAAGCCGGTCGACGCCACCACCGACGGCGACCGCGTCACCTCCGTGACCGTGCAGCACCGCGACACCGGCGACCAGCTCACGCTGACCGCGCCGTACATCCTCGACGCGACCGAGACGGGCGAGTTGCTGCCGCTGACCGGTACGGAGTACGTGACCGGCTTCGAGTCCCAGGCCGACACCCAGGAGCCGAGCGCGCCGGCGACGGCCCAGCCGCTCAACATGCAGGCCGTCTCGTTCTGCTTCGCGGTGGACCACGTCGACGGCGACCAGGTCGGCGACAAGCCCGCCAACTACGCCTTCTGGCGC
This sequence comes from Kribbella sp. CA-253562, assembly GCF_050942265.1. Lineage (GTDB taxonomy): Bacteria > Actinomycetota > Actinomycetes > Propionibacteriales > Kribbellaceae > Kribbella. Next base: position 7,830,307 of record NZ_CP192049.1, read on the forward strand.
AACTACCAACCGCCGTTCTGGGGCGACCGGATGCTGTCGTGGAACGCGCCGGACCCCCGCACGCTGCAGACCTCGCGGCGCACCTTCACACCCAACCCTGACGACGACCCGCTCGCCGTGGTCGCCGATCAGCGCCGGACCGGCGGCGACACCAACCTGTGGACGTTCCGCCGGATCGCCGCCCGCCGGCACTTCCAGCCGGGGGCGTACGCCAGTGACATCTGCCTGGTGAACTGGCCGATGATCGACTACCTGGAGGGCAACGTCTTCGACGTCCCGGACGCCGAACGGCACCTACAGGGTGCGAAAGAGCTGTCCCAATCGGTCTTCTACTGGCTGCAGACCGAGGCGCCGCGGCCCGACGGCGGCACCGGCTTCCGCGGCCTGCGCCTGCGCGGCGACCTGCTCGGCTCGGCCGACGGGCTCGCCCAGGCGCCGTACATCCGGGAGTCCCGCCGGATCGCGGCGGAGTACACGGTGGTCGAGCAGGACCTGTCGGTCGCCGTCCGCGGCGCCGCCGGCGCGGTCGAGTACGCCGACAGCGTGGGCGTCGGGATGTACCGGATCGACCTGCACCCGTCGACCGGCGGGGACAACTACATCGACGTGGCGAGCAGCCCGTTCCGGATCCCGCTCGGCGCGCTGATCCCGCGCCGGGTCGAGAACCTGCTGCCCGCCGGCAAGAACCTCGGCACCACCCACATCACGAACGGCTGTTACCGGCTGCACCCGGTGGAGTGGAACGTCGGCGAGGCCGCCGGACTGCTCGCCGCCTTCTGCCTGGACCGCGGGGTCAGCCCGCGAGCGGTCCGGGCCACCCCTGCTCTGCTCAGCGACTTCCAGGCACGACTGGTCGCTCAGGGCGTCGAACTGAGCTGGCCGGACGTCAGCGGCTACTGATGGAGGACTGAGCGATGAGACTGCGTGCTTTGACGGCGGCCGGTACGGTCGCGGCGATGCTGGCCCTGGCCGGCTGCGGCGGTGGATCCGGCGACGCCGGCGCGTCCGGCCCGGTCGACCTGCGGATGACGATCTGGAGCGCGAACGCCAAGCACACCGCGCTGTTCGACCAGATCGCCGCCGAGTACAAGAAGACCCACCCCGACATCGGCAAGATCACCTTCGAGTCGATCCCGTACGAGAACTACACGACCGCGCTGACCACCCAGATCGGCGGCGGCAACGTGCCCGACCTGGCGTGGATCCTGGAGAGCACCGCGCAGGACTTCGTCACGTCCGGGGCGCTGGCGCCGATCGACAAGGATCCTGACCTGCTGCCGAGCACGACCAAGACCTGGGAGCAGGACGGTCAGCTGTTCGCGTACCCGTTCTCCACCTCTCCGCTGGGTGTCTTCGTCAACACCGACCTGGTGACGGCGGCCGGACGACCGACGCCCGCGCAGCAAGTTGCCGCCGGCACCTGGACCTGGGACCAGGCGGTCGCCACCGGCGCCGCCGTCCAGAAGACCGGCAAGGGCGGCATCGTGGTCGGTGACTTCGACTACAAGGGCTGGGACACGCTGAACTCGATCTGGGCCGGCTGGGGCGCGCGGCCGTGGAGCGAGGACGGCAAGACCTGCGGGTTCGACCAGCCCGAGATGGTCGCCGCGATCACCGCGATCCACAAGATGGTCTTCACCGACCAGGCGATGCCGGGTCCGGGCGTGACCAAGGACTTCTTCGCCGGGGACGCCGCGATGGTGCTGACCCAGATCAGCCGCGCGGCCCTGCTGGAGAAGGCCAAGTTCACGTGGGACCTGGTCCCGCTGCCGAAGGGCCCGGCCGGTGAGTACGCCGTCGTCGGGCAGGCCGGCATCGGCGTCCTCAAGCGCGGCAAGCACGTCGACGCCGCGAAGGACTTCCTCGCCTTCTTCAGCAACCAGGAGAACTCGGCCAAGCTCGCCGCGTTCTTCCCGCCGCCGCGCAAGTCGCAGCTCACCACCGAGGTGCTGGCCAAGGCGAACCCGCTGCTCGAGCCCGCACAGCTGCAGAGCGTGGTGATCGACGGCATCGAGCGCGGCGACATCAAGACCAGCCACGTCGGGTACGCCGAACTGCAGCAGACCGTGCGCGCCGCGCTCGACCCGCTGTGGAAGCCGGACGCCGACGTGAAGGCGGTGCTGTCCGGCGTGTGCGCCAAGATCAACCCGCTGCTGGCCAAATGACGCTCCTGGCCTCCAAGCCCGCCGCGGCGCCGGCCCGCGCGCCGCAGCGGGCGCCGTACTGGACGATGCGCCGGCGCGACGAGCTGGCCGGCTGGCTGATGGTCACGCCGCAGCTGGCCGGAATCGTTGCCTTCGTCATCGTTCCGCTCGGGCTGGTGGTCTGGTACAGCCTGCACGAGTGGAACGTGCTGGCCGGCACGTTCGACTTCGTCGGCGGCGCCAACTACGAGCAGCTGACCTCGGACCCGCGACTGGGTCCGGCGTTGCGGGCGACCGGGCTGTTCTCGGTCGGCCTGGTGGTGCTCAACCTCAGCCTGGCGCTGTTCCTCGCCGTACTGCTGAACCAGAAGCTGCGCGGAACCGTGGTGTTCCGCACGCTGTTCTTCTCGCCGGTCGTCGTGACGCTGGTCGCCTGGACGATCGTCTGGGGCTTCCTGCTCCAGGACAACGGCGGCGTCAACGGCTTCCTGCAGCAACTCGGCATCGACGGGCCGAACTGGCTGCGCGGCGAGAGCACCGCGATGATCTCGGTGATCGTGGTCCAGCTGTTCAAGGGCGTCGGGCTGAACATGGTGCTGTTCCTGGCCGCGCTGCAAGGCGTTCCGGCCGAGCTGTACGAGGCGGCGCGGATCGACGGCGCGTCGGCGTGGGCCCGGTTCCGCCGGGTCACCGTGCCGCTGATCAGTCCGACGATCCTGCTCACCTCGATCCTCACCGTGGTCGGGTCGCTGCAGGTGTTCGCGCAGATCGCCGTCCTGACCCAGGGCGGTCCGGGCACGTCGACGACGGTGCTGGTCTACTACCTGTACCAGCAGGCGTTCCAGTTCCATCACTTCGGCTACGGCGCGACGATCTCGCTGCTGCTGTTCGTCATCGTGCTCGCGCTCACTGTCCTGCAGTGGCGGATGCGCCGGAGGTGGGTGTTCCATGAGTCGTAGGCTCAAGCTGCTCGTGTACGGCGTACTGCTGGTCTGCTGTGTGCCGTTCGTCTTCCCGACCTGGTGGATGGCGACGACGTCGTTGAAGCCGGTGAACGAGATCTTCGCGTTCCCGCCCCGGCTGCTGCCGCAGGACGTCACGTTCGACGCCTACCGGCAGGTGTTCGCGCTGCAGCCGTTCGGTCAGCAGTACCTGAACAGCCTCTACATCGCCGTACTGGTGACGCTCGGAACGCTGGTGGTGTCGTCGCTGGCCGGGTACGCGTTCGCGCGGATCCCGTTCCGCGGGTCCGGCGTGGTGTTCGTGGTCGTGCTGGCGGGGTTGCTGGTGCCGAACGAGGTGACGATCATCCCGCTGTACCGGATGTTCGACGGCCTCGGCCTGGTGAACACGCACTGGCCGCTGATCCTGATCCCGATGCTCGGGGCCCCGAGCGTGCTGGCGACGTTCATCATGCGCCAGTTCTTCATCACGCTGCCGCGGGAGCTGGAGGAGGCCGGACGGGTCGACGGGCTGGGCCGGTTCGGGCTGTTCTGGCAGGTGTCGCTGCCGCTGGCGAAGCCGGCCATCGGGGCGGTCTCGATCTTCACCTTCCTGCACAGCTGGAACCTGTTCCTGGAGCCGATCGTGTTCCTGTCCAGCAAGGACAAGTTCACCATCCCGCAAGCTCTCACCCAGTACGTCGACGCCTACGGCGGCGCGCTGTGGAACGTGCAGCTCGCGGCGGCCACTCTGAGTGCGTTGCCGGTGCTGGTGATCTTCGTGCTGGCGCAGCGGCAGTTCGTCGAAGGGCTCGCGCAGACCGGCCTGAAGGGCTGAATTCGTCGCTCAGTGTGTCCGTCGTGGCACGCTGCGCGGACAATGCCGTCTCATCGCGCGGTGGATGGTTGAAGTACCGGTTCGGCGGGAGATACTGCTGGTGACCGGTGGTTCAGTCAGGAGCCATCCACCATCGCGGCCGTCGGGATTCGACAGTCGCAGCCGGCGCCCGGATGACCATCCTGTGATCATGCCCCGGGTCGCCGACGAAGCAAGGAGTTCCCGTTCGTGGCTGCCGACAGCGCGGATCTGTCCATCCAGGTCGATCACCTCGGCCCGCACCCGGTCGTCCGGCTGTCCGGTGACGTCGACGTCGAGTCCTCGCCCGCACTGACCGAGACCCTGACCACGGTGCAGGCCGGCCTCGGCGCCGAACCGCTGGTGCTCGACCTGACCGAGGTCGAGTTCCTCGACTCCAGCGGCCTCGGCGTACTGGTCGCCGCCCACCAGCGGGCCTCGCTCCAGGGCGGCACGCTGATCCTGGCCGGTCTGCATCCCCGCGTCGCCAAGGTGCTGCGCATCACCAAGCTGAACAAAGTCTTCACCGTCGCCGAATCGGTCGAGGAAGCGATGAGCGCGAGTACCTGATCGCACCCCGCCGCGTGGAAAAATGGGGACTCCACGGACGCACGAGGAGCGATGTGAGTTTTCACGCGGCGGTGTTCATCGCGGTCAGTCTGGACGGCTTCATCGCGCGGCCGGACGGCGCGATCGACTGGCTGACCGAGCGCGGCGAGCAGGCCGGCGACACCGGGTACGACCAGTTCATGGCGGCGATCGACACCGTCGTCCTGGGCCGCAAGACCTTCGAGACGGTGCTGACCTTCGACTTCTGGCCCTACGAGGGCAAACAGGTCGAGGTGCTGAGCACCACGCTGCCCGCCGACGCCGACGAGCGCGTCATCGTGCACCGCACGCTCGACGGCCTGGTGGAGACGCTGAACGACCGCGGCGCGAAGCGGATCTACGCCGACGGCGGCCGGATCGTCCAGACCTTCCTGCGGGCCGGCCTGCTCAACGAACTGACCATCACCACGGTCCCGGTCCTGATCGGCGAGGGCATCCCGCTGTTCGGCGCACTCGACGCGGACATCGCGCTGACGCACAACGCGACCCGGACGCTGAACGCCGGCTTCGTCCAGTCGGACTACACGATCCGCCGCTGAGTTCGCGCGGGAACTCGGCTGCCGGGCACCGGCACAGCCGATGCAGTCCGAGCCCACGGACGCCCACCACTGACCAACCTCGATCGACGTGCCGCGGCCACGTTCGGCTGAGCGCGGATCCGGTCCGCCCGTGCAGGTTGGTCAGTGGTGGGCGTCCGCCTTGGGATCGCTGTGGCCTCTGCCGGTCGGTTTTCGGCCGGTTCGTGGCGTGCCTGTGCGGGCTAGCGGTTGCGTTCGTGGGTGGGGCCGTCGCTTCGGCGCGCCGCGGACGGCTGCTCCGACGCCGAGCCGGGTCGGACCTGCTGGGACTTCGGGGTCGGGTTGAGTGCGGCGTGAGCTGCCTTGGCCAGGGCGGTGCTCTCGGTGCTCGCCGCCTCCAGGTCGGGGAACTTGTCCTTGAGCTTCGCGGTGGCGCTCTTCAGCTCTGTCCCGAGCGCCGCGGAGCCGTCGCGGGCGGTGGTGTGCGCGGAGCGGATCTTCGTCTCGGTTCCGTCGCGGTCGGCGCGGAGGTCGGTGGTGACCAGATTCTGCAGCGATCGCCGCGCGACACCGATCCGCTCGTCGGCGGCATACAGCGACCCCTGCGCCGCCTGGACGGCGCCGGCAAGGTCCGTCAGTCGCTTGCCGAGCTGGTCGGTTTCGGGCGTCGCGCCACCGAGCTCGTCCTCCAGCTTCGCGTGCGCCTTGCCGCCCTCCCGCAGGTGCTGGGTCGCCAGCTCGAGATCCCGGCGGATGTCGTCGACCTGGCCGCCGGTGCGTTGCAGCCGCGCCTGGATGCCGTCCGCGTCGCGCATCGCGCTCTGCAGGATCGTCTCCGGCGCGACTTCACGCGCATCGCGCACTCGGTCCGCATGCTGCTGCAACGTGGCGATGTCGTCGCCGTTCCGGTCGAGTTGTTCAGCCAGCCCGGACGCGCCGGTGGCCGCCGATTTGATCAGGGGCTGGGCGGCGGACACCGCCGAGCGGACGTCGCTCGCGAAGTTGGCGACCTTCACGTCGTCGCTCATCGCGCCGGGCTCCCGTCGTTCGCCGTATCGGAGGCCGCGCTCCCGCTCGCCGTACTGGAGGCCGCGCTCCCGCCATTCGCCATACCGGAGGCCGCGGCGCCGCCTCCCGCCGTACCGTCGATCAGGTCGTCGGCGGCGAGGGCCTGGCGCAGTACGGCGGCCGCGTCCTGGAGATGATCGCGGGCAGCCCGCAGGTCCTGCTCCGGCCTCGGCTGCTCGGCCACGCTCACCACACCCCTTCAGAATCCCCGGCGGTCCACCGTAAACCGCGGCTGGCTCACCACCGGTGGAAACCTGGTTGCCACGCGCACCGGGCAGGACGAGAATCGCTGCTCGTGCCCAGACGGTTGTTCGCCGACGTGACTCCGCTGCGTGAATCAGCCGAGTTCCGGTGGTTGTGGGCCGGGCAGTCGCTGTCGTCGGTCGGCAGCACGATGACCGTCGTCGCGGTGTCCATCCAGGCGTACGACCTGACCGGTTCCTCGGTCGCGGTCGGGGCGCTCGGCCTGGCCAACCTGTTCCCGACCCTCCTGCTCGGCCTGTTCGGCGGCTCGATCGCGGACGCCGTCGACCGCCGCCGCCTCGTCCTGCTCACCAGCACCGGGCTGATGGCCGTCGGCGTGCTCTTCGCCGTCCAGGCGTTCCTGCACTGGGACCACCTGTGGCTGCTCTACTTGCTCACAGCAACATCCGCGGCCTTGGCCGCGGTCGACGGCTCGGCCCGCCGGACGTTCCCACCCCGCGTGCTCCCCGTCCGGCTGCTCCCCGCCGCGGCGGCCCTCAACCAGTTGTCGTTCCAGATCGCGATCATCGCCGCTCCCCTGCTCGCCGGGATCCTGATCGCATCGCTCGGCCTCGCCGCGGCGTACGCCGTCGACGCCCTCACGTTCGTCGCCGTCCTGGCCGGGATTCGCCGCCTCCCGCCGATGCCACCCGTCGGCGGCGGTTCCACCTTCGGCCTCCGCTCCGTCGCCGAAGGCATCCGCTACGCCACCCGCCACCCGCTGATCGGCATGATCTTCCTGCTCGACCTGAACGCCACCGCGCTGGCCATGCCAACCGCTCTGTTCCCCGCCCTCGCCGCCACCCACTTCGGCGGTGGCGCCCAGACGGTCAGCTACCTCTTCGCCGCCATCGGCGTCGGCGGCATCGTCGCCGCCGCCCTCTCCGGCCCGCTCGGCCACCTCCGCCACCAGGGCCGAGCGATGCTGATCTCGGTCGCGCTCTGGGGCGCCGCCATCGGATCCGTTGCCCTCACCAACCACCTCTGGCTCGCCCTGCTCCTGCTCGCCACCGCCGGCGCTGCCGACATCGTGACCACCGTCTTCCGCGCGACCATCCTGCAGGCCAACACCCCCGATGACCTGCTCGGCCGCCTCAGCTCCCTCGACCTGGTGATCGGCATCGGCGGCCCCAACCTCGGCAACGTGCGAGCCGGCGCACTCGGCGGCCTGCTCGGCCCGATCCCCGCGCTGCTCCTCGGCGGCCTGACGTGTGTGCTCGGCGCCGGCGTACTGACTGCCTCGTCCAGAACCTTCCGCCGGTACGACGCCAAGGCTTGACGCTCGCGCGGCGTTCAGCCGGTCTACCGTCATACCTTGCGCGGATTCAGTAGCCGGTCGGGAGGCGGGGAGTGTAGACGCCTTCGAGGGCCTGGATCTCGTCCTCGGTCAGGTCCAGGTCCAACGCCGCCGCGGCGTCCGAAAGGTGATGCGGCTTGGTCGCGCCGACGATCGGCGCGCTGACGCCAGGGTTCTTCAGCACCCAGGCCAGGGCGACCTGCGCCATCGGAACGCCCCGCGCCTCGGCGACCCGCTGCACCGCGTCCGCGATCGGCCGGCCGCCGTCGTCGAAGATCCGGTCGGCGATCGGGTCGTTGCTCGCCCTCGTCGTACTGGTACCCCACGGGCGGGCGAGACGGCCCTTGGCGAGCGGGCTCCACGGGATCGACCCGACGCCCTGGTCGGCGAGCAGGCCGAACATCTCGCGCTCCTCCTCGCGCTGCATCAGGCTGTACTGGTTCTGCATCGTGACGAACCTCGTCCACCCGTGCAGCTGCGCCGTGTACTGCAACTTCGAGAACTGCCAGGCCCACATCGACGACGCGCCGAGGTACCGGGCCTTGCCTGCCTTGACCACGTCGTGCAGCGCCTCCATCGTCTCCTCGACCGGCGTGTCCGGGTCGAAGCGGTGGATCTGGTACAAGTCGACGTAATCGGTGCCGAGCCGGGTCAGCGAGGCGTCGACCTGCTCCATGATCGCCTTGCGGGACAGCCCGGCGCCGCCCGGCCCGTCGTGCATCGGGCGGTTCACCTTGGTGGCGAGTACGACGTCCTCGCGGCGGGTGTACGCACGGATCGCCCGGCCGACGATCTCCTCCGACGTCCCGAAGCCGTACACGTTGGCGGTGTCCCAGAACGTGATGCCCAGCTCGAGCGCCTGCCGGAAGACCGGTTCGGCCGCCGCGTCGTCGAGCGCCCACGCGTTGAACCCGCGCGAGGTGTCGCCGAAACTCATGCACCCCAAGGCGATCCGGCTCACCTTCAGCCCGGAACTGCCGAGTCTGGTGTACTCCATCGCTCTCACTCCTTCGACGGGGCGCCGCGTGCCGGTCACGGGCTGTCCCGCGGTTCAGTCAACGGGCCGGCGTACCGGCGCGGGAGTCACTGGCCTTCCGGGTAATGCCAGTACCTCCCAGGGCCCGGCGGCGCCGCTTACCGTGGAGGCATGGACAACCGTGCCGAGATCCGCGAGTTCCTCGCCTCGAGACGGGCGCGGATCACCCCGGAACAGGCCGGGCTTCCGGCGTACGGGGGTCATCGGCGGGTCACGGGCTTGCGGCGCGAAGAGGTGGCGCTGCTCGCCGGTGTCAGCATCGACTACTACGTGCGGCTGGAGCGCGGCAACCTCGCAGGCGCCTCCGACGCCGTACTCGAAGGCCTGGCCCGCGCCCTGCACCTGGACGACGCCGAACGCGCCCATCTGTTCGACCTGGCCCGCGCCGCCGAGCCCGTCCCTGCGCGCCGGCCCAGGCCGTCACCCGCCACGGTGCCGGCCAGCATCCAGCTCGTCCTCGACGCCGTCACCGACGCACCGGCCTGGGTCCGCAACGCCCGGCACGACATCCTCGCCGCCAACCGGATGGCCCGCGCGCTCTACGCCCCGGTCCTGGCCGACCCACGCCGCCCCGCCAACAACGCCCGGTTCGCCTACCTCGACCCCGCCGCCCACGACTTCTACCAGGACTGGGACCGCACCGCCGACGACCTCGCCGCCATGCTCCGCTCCGAAGCCGGCCGCCACCCGCACGACAAGAAGCTGATCGAACTCATCGGCGAACTCTCCACCCGCAGCGAAGACTTCCGCACCCGCTGGGCCGCCCACAACGTCCGCTTCCACCGCACGGGCATCAAGAAGCTGCGCCACCCCGCCGTCGGCAACCTCGACCTCACGTTCGAGGCCATGGAGTTCCCGGCCCATCCAGGCCTCACCCTGCTCGTATACGCCGCACCTGCCGGGACGCCTACTGCCGACAGCCTCAAACTACTGGCAAGCTGGGCCGCCACGGCGGAGCAGGCGGGCGAACTCGCGCAGCACTAGGCCAGCGACTCGACCCACCGCAATTCCGCAAACAAGACTTCGCGATCCGGCCGGCGGATCCCCGGCTCGAGCATCATCAGCAAGCTGCGCACTCCGACGGTCGGCGGACAGCACGCCCAGATTCCGCACCCCTCGTAGCCCTTGCCGAACCACGGATGCGTGCCATCAGCAACAATCCGCTGCCAGTCGTCCACGACCGCGTCTGCGGATTCCCGGCGGATTTCCAGACGCACCAGCGTCGTCCGAGTCAACACCGCCAAGCCAGGCAACTCCGACAGCCGCCGGTATCGCCGTACTCTCACCACAAGTCGTCGAGCTGCGCGATCCGAGCCCGCAGCCGTCGCAGCAGTAGCGGGCCAGAATCGCTTCGCAGCCGAGCCGGCCCGTCGGACTTCACTTGCGCAGGACGCCTACGCGGCACTGGCCTTTCGTGTGTTCAGCATCCGCTGATGTTCCCACCCGTGGGAAGCCACCGGCAAGGCTTTCCGCGGGGCGGCTGATCACCTGCACCCGCAGAGTTCCGCGAGTACGGCGTACTCGGGGGTCGTCGCGAAGCTCGGGTTGCTCATGAACGGCTGGCGGACGACTTCCAAGGCGGGGAGGCGGGCCGCGACTTCTTCTCGTGGGACCGGGGTGGGCAGGAACTCCATGGTGAGGGGCATGACGAGCTTGCCGTGTTCCGAGTACTCCACCGGGCCGGTGGTTTGTCCTGCGGCCCAGATCCCGGCGTGTGGGCGGGCGCCGGTTGCGCCGGTGACCCACAGGAGGACAGATTGCCCGGCGTCTATCAAGCGGGATCGGTAACCCTCGCGGACACACCAGGACCGCACCCCGCCGGCGATCAATTCCGGGAGATTGGTGATCGAGGGGTTGCACTTGATCACCCAGGCGCCCAGGTTCTGCTGGGTGACCCGCTGGGCCGGCGCGCTCTTCCGTGGAGATGCCATGGAGTGGTCAGTGACCGGTTGCCATGGTGGCGGGGAGGGTGCGGACCGCTGTCGCTGCGCCGATCGCCAAGAAGACCGCTGCGATGACGAACGCGACGGAGAAGCCGGAGGTCAGCGCCGCCTGCGCGGTGTGCCCGGCCTGCTCGGCGGCGGAGGTTCGGCTGGTTGCCGCGGTCGCCAAGACCGTGAGTACGACCGCGCCGCCTAGGTGAGTGGAGGTTTGGAAGAGCCCCGAGGCCAGTCCCTTCTCGCCTTCGCGAACGCCGGTCAGCCCCTGCGCGGTCAGCGGTACGAAGGCCGCGGCGATCGTGAATCCGGCGATCACAAACGCCGGCAGCAGGACGGTGACATACCCGTTCTGATCCGAGGTGCGCGACAGCATCACGAAGGTCGCGGCGGTCGTCGCCATACTGAGCGCCGCGGTTCGGCGCGGGCCCACTCGGGCGACGATCTTCGCGGCCAGCAAACCGCCGGCGCTCGCCGACAGCGCGAGCGGCAGGAACGCGAGACCTGTCTCCAAGGCCGAGTACCCGAGCACTTGCTGGAGGTACAGCGTGGCGATGAACATCATGCCCGTGAACCCGCCGGCGTTCGCCGCGATCGCCAGGTTCGCACCCGTCAACGGCCGGTGCCGGAAGATTGCCAGTCGCACCAACGGCGCCCGCAGCCGCTGCTCGGCGAGAACAAACGCGCCCAGCAGTACGACGGCGACAGCCAGTACGGGAACCGCTCCCACGCCGTCGTGCTCGACCCGGTCGATGCCGAACACCAACGCCCCGAACCCCGCAGCGGCCAGCACAGACCCGACCAGATCCAGCCGCGGCGCCGCGTCGTCCCGGCTCTCCTGAAGCACCGCCGGCGCCAGCGCCGCCGCCGCGAAACCAAGCGGTACGACGACGAAGAAGCACCACGGCCAACCAACGGCGGCGGTGAGAACACCACCAACGATCAGCCCGGCGACCATGCCGACGTCCAACGTCGCTGACAGGTATCCGAGCGCGCGCTGACGCTCACGTTCCTCGCGGTACGTCGCGGCCAGCAACGCCAGCGCCGCCGGTACGGCGAGCGCGGCGCCCAGCCCTTGCACCGCCCGCATCGCGAGCAGCAACGTCGTCTCCCGCGCCAGCCCCGCCACACACGACGCCCCGGCGAAGACGACCAGCCCAACCACCATCGCCCGCCGCCGGCCGTACAGATCACCGATGCGGCCGCCAACGAGCATGAAGGCGCCGAGCGTCAGGGTGTACGCCGTCACCACCCACTGCAGATCGTCTCGAGAAGTTCCCAGATCCCGCTCGATCGCGGGCAGCGCCACTGTCACGACCGTGCCGTCGAGCATCACGAGCAGATCGGCGGCGCAGAGCAGCACCAACGCCGCAGGACGCCAGGAGACTCCCATGAGCGACCAGGTTCCCTCGACCCGCCGGTTCCAAAACGTCGGCAGCCCGACGCTATTCCCAAGGACCCGGTTCAGCGATCGCCCTGACAACCTCAAGGTATCGGCCAACCGCCGCTGAAGCCGTCTCATGTCCTTCGACCCGCGACAGTACGACGGACAGCCCGGCGCCCACTCGGACGTCAGAGGGCGCATCCAGCATCGAAGCCATCGCCGCGGCCTTCTCCACATCGCCTCGCACGAGGTATTTCGCCGCCAACGGCAGCATCGCCAGCGCGAACACGTTGGGATCCGGCGCCGGCACCGGCAGTCCTCGACCTACCAGGTCGAGCGTCTCCGACAGGTCGAGGTCCCCAGCCGAGCCCGCGCCGGCCAGCAGTCGAGACTCTCGAGGAATCGGCGCATCCGACGGCCACCAGTACCAGTCAACCCACAGTGGAAGCGGCCCAACGTCGTACATCGCCCCGACATAGCCGCCGCCGACCGGCCCGTTCCCCGGCATCTCGAGGGTCAGCAGCGTCTCCCCGACCACGCGCTCTCCCCCGACGACGATGAGGTCCACGTCGCTCCAGTCGTCGTACGTTCCGGAACCCAAGGAACCAACGAGCCAGACTCCGTCGGCCCGCAGCGCCGCGACGGTCTCCGCCAGCCACCGCGCCCGCCCGGCAGCCAACGCCGCCACCATTCGCTGTGCTTCGTCCCGCGTCACGCGATGGACGCTATCTGGCCTGCGGCCGGGCACACGACCTGGCTTGACCAGCCAAGCCTCGGCACCGCCCGATCGTTGTAGCGGTCAGACCGCTTCCCGGCGAGCCCGCAGAACCCCGTCGGCATCGGGCAGTACGCCAACCAGCAAGGCGGTGTACTCGTCCGCGATGAGCAAGATGGCGGCTGCGGCACGGGCCGATGGTGTCAGGCTTCATCGACGACTGCCGCTCTTGTCCGACCTCGAAGCTACCTTCGAGGTATGGACCTGCCGGAAGTCACGTTCACCGATCTGCTGCAGCACCCGAACGAAACCGTCGCGAAGCTGGAGCAGAGCCGGCGCCAGGCGTTGCGCGTACGGCGTCGTGGCTCGGAGGAAGACCTGGTCCTCACGACCGCCGCGCGGGTGGCCCAGGACAAGCAGGTGGTGGACCTGGCGATCCGCCTCCTCCGCGCCATCGTGAGCGATCCCGAGATGCGCTCCAGCAACCTGTTCGGCATCTTGCAGCCGGTGTTTCCGTGGATCCGATTCCTCCCGGCTGAGGAGCAGACGGAGTTCGTCCGGGAACTCGTCGAGGTGATGAGCGCCGGCGAGGAGATCGGCTCACCGGCTCCGGCGCCGCGGACGATCACGGAGTGGCGGAACACCGCTCAGATCTACGCCGACCCGGAACTGCTGGAAACCCTACGGACGTAGGGGATTGAGGACGCCAGCACGAAGCATTCCGGGGTCCCCGGGTGACGGGGACTCCTTGGGCTGCAGGTGTCGTTGCCTGCGCGGGGCTGAACCACTCGCACCTACTGGCGACCGCCCAGCGCCGGAGAATCGGGCAGGGCTGCGACAACTCAGCCGCGATCGGGACTTGCGAGATCGACATCCTGCAGTCGCTCAAGCAGGCGACGCCAGGAGCCCGCGCCCCCGGGTGGGCGGGAGCGGACTGCGCAGCACGCGACGAAGGAGCCCGCGTAGCCGGCCGCGTGGGACTGAACCACCCGCGCCCACGACTACCTCAGCCAGGATCGGGCTGAGCGACAGCGACGACCTGCAGTCGCTCAAGCAGGCGACGCCAGGAGCCCGCGCCCCCGGGTGGGCGGGAGCGGACTGCGCAGCACGCGACGAAGGAGCGGGCGTAAGCCGGCCGCGTGGGGGCAAACCTCAGCGGTGAGACAGAAGCTGCGCCGCCTCCGACGCCCAGTACGTGAGGATCGTGTCCGCGCCGGCTCGCTTGATGCCGGTGAGCGTTTCCATGATCGCCTTCTCGCGGTCGATCCAGCCGTTGGCGGCGGCGGCCTCGACCATCGCGTACTCGCCGGAGATGTTGTACGCCGCCACCGGCACGTTCACGTGGTCGCGCACCTGGCGGATGATGTCCAGATAGGCCAGAGCCGGCTTGACCATCACCAGGTCGGCGCCTTCGGCGATGTCCAGGTCGACCTCGCGGATCGCCTCGCGGGCGTTGGCGGGGTCCTGCTGGTAGGTCTTGCGGTCGCCTTGCAGGGACGAGTCGACGGCCTCGCGGAACGGGCCGAAGAAGGCGGACGCGTACTTCACGGCGTACGCCATGATCACCGTGTCGGTGAAGCCGGCGGCGTCGAGGGCCGTGCGGACGACGCCGACCTGGCCGTCCATCATTCCGGACGGGCCGACGACGTGGGCGCCGGCGGAGGCCTGGGCGACGCCCATTTCGGCGTAGATCTCGAGGGTCGCGTCGTTGTCGACGCGGCCGGCCGAGTCCAGTACGCCGCAGTGCCCGTGCGAGGTGAACTCGTCCAGGCACAGGTCCGACATCACCAGCAGGTCGTCGCCGGCCTCGGACACCGCGTCGCGGATCGCCACGTTGAGGATGCCCTCAGGATCGAGCGCCCCGGACCCGACCGGATCCTTCTCCAGCGGTATGCCGAACAGCATCACCCCGCCGAGTCCCAGCTGCACGGCTTCGGCGACGGCCTTCCGCGCGGTGTCGCGCGTGTGCTGGTAGACGCCCGGCATCGAGCTGATCGCGATCGGCTCCCGCGCGCCTTCCCGGACGAACATCGGCAGGATCAGCTGCCGCGGCTCGATCGTGGTCTCCGACACCAGTCGTCGGACAGCCGCCGACGACCGCAGCCGCCGCGGACGAACACCCGGGAAACCAGTCACAACAGTCAGCTCTTCCTGCGCGAGCCCGAGCGGCGCTCGGACGGACGGGTGACGGGCTCCCCCGCCTCGACCATGGTGTCACGCCGGTCCGCGCCGAACCGGGCCAGAGCGTCGGCCAGCTCCTCGGCGGACGGCGACTCGGCCATCGCGTCGACCCGCAGGCCGTGCTCCTCGGCGGTCTTCAGCGTCGCCGGGCCGATCACCGCGATCACCGTCGACGCGTGCGGCTTGCCGGCGATGCCGACCAGGTTGCGCACGGTCGAGGACGAGGTGAACACGACCGCGTCGAACTTGCCCGACTTGATCGCCTCGCGGGTCGGCGCGGGCGGCGGGGCGGCCCGGACGGTCCGGTACGCCGTGACGTCGTCGACCTCCCAGCCCAGATCGGTCAGGCCGGCGACCAGCGTCTCGGTGGCGATGTCCGCACGCGGCAGGAAGACCCGGTTGATCGGGTCCAGCACCTCGTCGAACGGCGGCCAGTCCTCGACCAGCCCGGCGGCGGACTGCTCACCCGAAGGCAGCAGGTCCGGCCGGATGCCCCAGGCGGCGATCGCCTCGGCGGTCTTCTCGCCGACCGCGGCGATCTTCAGGCCGGAGAACGCCCGCGCGTCCAGCCCGTACTCGTCGAACTTCTCCCGGACCGCCTTGACCGCGTTGACCGAGGTGAACGCGACCCACTCGTACCGGCCCTCGACCAGACCGCGGATCGCCTTGTCCATCTGCTGCGGGTTGCGCGGCGGCTCGACCGAGATGGTCGGCACCTCTTCCGGCATCGCGCCGTAGCGGCGCAGCCGGTCCATCAGCGGGCCGGCCTGGTCCTTGGTGCGCGGCACCAGGATCCGCCAGCCGAACAGCGGCTTGGTCTCGAACCAGCTGAGCGCCTCGCGCTGCTCGACCACCGAGCCGACCACGATCACGGCCTCGCCGGTGACCTTGGCGGCGCGCAGGTCGGCCACGATCGTGCCGAGCGTGCCGACCACGCTGGTCTGGGCGGTCGTCGTTCCGCCGACGGTCGCGCAGACCGGCGTACCGGCGTCGAAGCCGGCCTCGACCAGGGCGGCGGAAACGTCCTTCAGCACGTCGGCCGCGTTCAGCAGGACCAGCGTCTGCTTCGGGTGCAGGCGGCTGAAGTCGAGCTTGGCCTCGGCCAGGTCGAGCACCGTGACCTCGCGCTCGCTCTTCACGGTCAGCGGGATGCCCGCGTACGTCGGAACGGCGCTGACCTCGCTGACGCCCGGGACGACGTTGAAGCTGATCCCGGCCTTGCGGCAGGCGGCAGCCTCCTCGGCGCCGCTGGAGAACGTGAACGGGTCGCCGGTGAGCAGCCGCACCACGTTCGCCGCGGACTTGGCCGTCTTCACCACCAGCCGCGCGCGAGCCGCGACCCGCAGCGCCCGGCTGCCCTCGGCGCCGGAGCCGTCGATCACCTCGACGCCCGGCCGGCAGTACGCCAGGAACGGGTCGTGCTCGGGACCCTCGACCACCACGGCGTCGGCGTTGGCCAGGACGTCGCGACCGGCGAGCGTCAACAGCGCCGGGTCACCCGGCCCGACCCCGACGAACGTGACATGCCCGAGCGGCCTGGTCTGCTTGGCCGTGCTGCTGGTCGCCGCGGCCTTCGCCGGCACCTTCTGCGGAGTCTGGGTGGCCGCTGCTGTCTTCGCGCTGCTCACGTCTGCCGTCGCCTTCGCCCTTGTTTTGCTCGTCTTTGCCGTCGTCGTCGTTCCTCGTGCCGGTGTCATGTCTGCTCCAGCAACTCGTGCGCCAGCGCCCGTCCGACCGCCGCTGGATCGTCGACCGACCCGTTGGCGGACAGCCGCCGGACACCGCCGCCGTCCTGACCGAGTGCTCCCCGCAGCCACAGCTCCGGGCCGTCCTCACCTTCGACCACCTCGGCGAGCGCCCCGACCGGCGCGGTGCACCCGGCCTCGAGCGTCGCCAGCAACTGCCGCTCGGCGGTCACCGCGACCCGGGTGGCCGGATCCTCCAGTGGCGCCAGCGCGGCCAGTACGTCGGTGTCGTCGCTGCGGCACTCGATGCCCAGGGCACCTTGTCCCGGAGCCGGCAGCACCTGAATCGGGTCGAGCGTCTCGGTCACCTCGGCGAGCCGGCCCAACCTGGCCAACCCTGCCCTCGCGAGCACCACCGCGTCCAATTTGCCATCGGCCACCATCCCGATCCGGGTGTCCACGTTGCCGCGGATGCCGGTCAGTTCCAGGCCGAGACCCAGCGCCTCGAGCTGCGCCTGCCGGCGCGGCGAACCGGTACCCACCAGCGCGCCGGTCTGCAGCTCGCCCAGCGTCAGCCCGTCCCGGGCGACCAGCACGTCCCGCGGGTCCTCGCGGACCGGGATCGCGCCGAGCGCCAGACCCTCGACGGGGGCCGTCGGCAGGTCCTTCAGCGAGTGCACCGCGATGTCGATCTCGCGCGCCATCAGCGCGTCGCGCAGCGCGCTGACGAAAACGCCGGTGCCGCCGATCTGCTCCAGCGGCGCACGGTTCACGTCGCCGGTGGTGACGATCGGGACCAGTTCGACCTCGTGCCCGAGGCTCCGCAGCGCGTCGGCGACGTGGTTGGCCTGCGCGGTCGCGAGCGCCGACCGGCGGGTTCCGAGCTTGATCATGCGGACTCACCTCCGGTGGTGGTCTTGGGGGCGGTGACCGCGTCGACGGTCGCCGGGTCGAGCGCGAACAGTTCGCGCAGCGCGTCGGCGTACGTCGGGCCGCCCGGATCGGCGGCCAGTTCCTTCACGCGGACGGTCGGGGTGTGCAGCACCTTGTCGACGACGCGCCGGATGGTGCGGGCGACCTCCTGCCGCTGGTTGTCGTCGAGGCCGGGCAGCCGGCGGTCCAGCCGGGCCAGCTCGGTGGCGACCAACTCGGAGGCCATCGTCCGCAGCGCGACCACGGTCGGCGCGACCGAGGCCGCCCGCCGGGTCGCCTCGAAGGCGCCGGTCTCCTCGCTGACGATCCGGCGGACCTCGTCGATGTCGTGCTCGCTGCCGCCCGCCGTACCGGCGAGGTCGGCCAAGGTGACCAGCGTGACGCCGGGGATCCGGGCGACGCCGGGCTCGACGTCGCGCGGCAGGGCCACGTCGAGGACGCCGAGCGGGCGCCCGTCGGTGGCGTTGCGGATCATTTCCTCGGTCAGCACGGTGCCGCGGGCGCCGGTGCAGCTGACCACCAGGTCGGCCTCGGCCAGAGCGTCCGGTACGCCGGCCAGCGGGATCGCCGAGCCGCCGATCCGCTCGGCCAGCGCGACGGCGCGGTCGTGGTTGCGGTTCGCGATCGTGACGCTCGCGGCGCCACCGTTGAGCAGGGTCTGAGCGGCGAGCGACGCCATCGAACCGGCGCCGACGATCAGGGCGCGGCGGCCCTCGAAGCCGCCGACGGCGTCCAGCCCGGCGGTGACCACGGAGCGGCCGGCCGAGTCGATGCCGGTCTCGGTGCGGGCCCGCTTGCCGGTCCGCAACGCGTGCTGGAACAGCGCGTTCAGGCTGGAGCCGATAGTCTCCAGGTCCTGCCCGATCCGCAGCGACTCCTTCACCTGGCCGAGGATCTGGCTCTCGCCGACCACCATCGAGTCGAGCCCGACCGCGACCTGGAACAGGTGCGCGACGGCGCCTTCCTCGAAGTGCACGTACAGGTGCTCGGCCAGGTCCAGCAGCGGGACGCCGGTGATGTCGGACAGGATCGCGGTGACCTCGTCCATACCCGCGTGGAAGCGGTCGACGGTGGCGTAGACCTCGGTGCGGTTGCAGGTCGCCAGTACGGCGGACTCGCTGACCGCCGGGCTGTTCTGGACGGCGATCGCCAGCTTGGTCGCCGCGTCCGCGTCCAGCGCGACCCGCTCCAGAACCGAGATGTCCCCGCTACGGTGCGAGATCCCGACGACCAAGTAGCTCATGCGCCGACACCCCCACCCACGCTGGGCAGACCGGGCAGACCGTTGATCGCTGGTAGTTCGGGCACCTCGGGGAGCGCCGCCTCTCCGGACTTTCGTTGTTCGTGGTACGCCAGGATCTGCAACTCGATCGAGAGGTCCACCTTGCGGATGTCGACACCGTCGGGCACGGACAGCACCACCGGCGCGAAGTTGAGGATGCTGGTCACGCCGGCCGCGACCAGCCGGTCGCAGACCTCCTGGGCGGGACCGGCCGGGGTGGTGATCACGCCGATCGACACCCGGTCGGCGGCGACGATCTCCTCCAGCTCGGCGAAGTCGCGGACCACCATGTCGCCGATCCGCTCGCCGATCAGGGCCGGGTCGGCGTCGAGCAGGGCCACGATCCGGAAGCCGCGGGTGCCGAAGCCGGAGTAGTTGGCCAGCGCGTGACCCAGGTTTCCGATCCCGACGATGACCACGGCCCAGTCCTGGGTGACGCCGATCTCACGGGCGATCTGGTAGCGCAGGTACTCCACGTCGTACCCGACGCCGCGGGTGCCGTAGGAGCCGAGATAGGACAGGTCCTTGCGCAGCTTGGCCGAGTTGACGCCGGCCGCGGTCGCGAGATCCTCGCTCGACGCGGTGGCGATGCCACTGTCCGACAGCGCGGTCAGGGCCCGCAGGTACACCGGCAAGCGCGCGACAGTGGCCTCGGGAATGCCGCGTTCGGTTCGCGTCGGCGCGCCGGGGCGACGGCTGCGGGCAGGCGTCACAGTTCTCCTGGAAAGGTGGTTCGCGAGTCACTCGCCTCACGGCGGGCGACACCCCCACTCTAGGAGCTTGTGAACGTGAGAACAAAATCGGCGACGGCGCCCATGACAGACGTCACGTCGAAACTCACGCCGTTGTCAAGGCCTTCTTCAGCCTGACCGGGTCGACCCGCCAGAAGTCGTGCTGCCGGCCGTCGACGAAGGTGACCGGGATCTGTTCGCCGTACTCGCGGAACAGCTCGGGGTCGGTGGTGATGTCGACCTCGGTCCAGCCCACCCCGAGTTCGGCGCAGACCGCGGCGACGATCGCCTGGGCGTCCTCGCAGAGATGACAGCCGGGCTTGCCGTACAAGGTGACCCGCGGCTCGCTCACCGGTCCGCCTCCCGGAGCCGGCCCTTCGCGACCTTGCCGGTGACCGAGTGCGGCAGGTGGTCGACCACCTCGATCTCGACCGGGCACTTGAACCGGGCCAGCCGTTGCGCGGCGTACGCGCGGACCTCGTCGAGGTCGATCGCCGCACCGGTGGCCGGGACGAGGAACGCCTTCACCGCTTCGCCGGTCTCCTCGGACGGTACGCCGATCACCGCGGCCTCGCGGACGCCGGGAGCGCCGACCAGGACCTCCTCGACCTCGCTCGGGAAGACGTTGAAGCCACTGACGATGACGAGCTCGCGGAGCCGGTCGACCAGGTAGAGGTCGCCGTCGGCGTCCAGGTAGCCGACGTCGCCGGTGCGGTACCAGCCGTCGGCGTCCGGGCCGCCGGAGCCGTCGGGCCAGTAGCCGGAGAACAGGTTCTGGCCGCGGACCAGGATCTCGCCCGGGTCGTCTCCCTCAACGTCCTCGCCCCGCTCGTCGGCGATCCGCAGGTCCACGCCGGGCAGCGGGCGGCCGACCGATCCGAGCTTCGGCGAGTCCTCGCCGAGCGTGGTGGTGACGCCCGGAGACGCCTCGGTCAGGCCGTAGCCCTGGTGCACGAACAGCCCGGTGGCCTCCTCGAACCGGGCGGCCAGCGAACGGTCGAGGATGGACGCGCCGGTGAGCACGACCTTGACCGAGGCGAGCCGCTCGCGCAGGTCGTCGCGGGCGAGCAGCGCGTGCAGGGCCGGCGGGGCGAGCGGTAGCCGCGTCACGGCGTACCGGCTGATCAGGTCGACGGTGCCGGTGGAGTCGAAGCGCTGGTCGATGACGAGCGCGGCGCCGGTCGCGATCGCCCAGCCGAGTACGGCGTTCAGGCCGAAGGCGTGGAACATCGGGAGTACGCCGAGCACGACGTCCTCGGGACCCATCCGGTCCTCGCCGAGGCCGGCCAGATTCTCGACATTGGCGGCCAGCGCGCGGTGCGTGAGCATCGCGGCGCGCGGCTCTCCGCTCGTGCCCGAGGTGTAGAGCAGGACCGCGAGGCTCTCCGGGTCGGTCCGCAGCGACAACGGAGCGTGACCGGCGAGCTCGCCGGCACGGATCACCTTGACGCCCTCGACCTTGGCCGCGAGGTCTCCGTCGGCGACCACCAGCCGGGCGCCGGAGTGCTTCACGACGTTGCCGATCTCGGGCTTGGTGAGGCCGGTGTTCAGCGGTACGGCGACCAGGCCGGCGCGCAGACATCCCAAGTAGGACGTGACGAACTCGATGCTGTTGGCCATCAACAGCACCACCCGGTATCCGGGCACCAGACCAGCCGCGGCGTACCCCTGAGCGGCCCGCTCGACGGCCTCGTCGAGCTCGCTCCAGGTCAGTCGCCGGTCACCGTCGACCAGCGCGAGACGCTCCCCATGACGTCGCGCTGTGTCACGAAGAACATCCGCGAAGTTGAAGTTCACCAGGCGAGTCTGTCATGTTCCCGTTAAGGTGCTCAGGGTGACTCGGGACCTACGGGCTCGGTCCGTGCTGGCCGGTGAGGCCAGTGCGGCCGCGGCTGAACTGGAAGCCGCGTTGGCGACCCCGCCGGTCAGCCACGCCGCCGCGTTCTTCGACGTCGACAACACGCTGCTGCAGGGCGCCTCGGTGTACCACCTGGCGCGAGGTCTGTACCGGCGCCGGTTCTTCACCTTCGGCGAGATCGCCGGCAAAGCCTGGCAGCAACTCGCCTTCCGGCTCCGCGGCGAGACCCCCGAGTCGGTCGACAAGGCCCGCTCGGCGGCGCTGTCGTTCATCGCCGGCCACCGGGTCTCGGAAGTGAAGATCCTGGTCGAGGAAATTTTCGACGAACTGATGGCGGACAGGATCTGGCCGGGGACCAAAGCGCTGGCGCAGCGGCACCTGGACGCCGGCGAACGGGTCTGGCTGGTCACCGCGGCACCGGTCGAGGTGGCCCACGTGCTGGCCCGCCGGCTCGGGCTGACCGGCGCGCTGGGGACGGTTGCAGCGCAGAGTGACGGGGTCTATACAGGTGTACTCGTGGGCGATATTCTGCACGGCCCGGCCAAGGCGGAAGCCGTCCGGGCACTGGCCGCGCACGAGGGGCTCGACCTGACCGCGTGCTCGGCGTACTCGGACTCGGTGAACGACTTGCCGATGCTGGAAATGGTGGGGAATCCGTGGGCGATCAATCCTGACGGCAGGCTGCGGCGGCATGCCGAGGTGGCCGGCTGGCAGGTCCGGGACTACCGGACCGGACGGAAGGCGACGCGCCTCGCCCTGTTGACAGCCGGTGCTTCAGGCGTAACGCTCGGTGCTGTCTCAGCCGCTGTGGCCATCCAACGATGTCTCAGTCGCGGATGTGCCAGTCGTAGACGTGTCAGTTGAAACGGGGAGAGATCTTGACGACGCCGGAGCCGAGCCCGGACGGGATGAGACGTGCGGAGCTCGTCGATCGCGCCCAGGCTGGAGACGTCGGTGCATTCGGGGAGCTGTACGACGAGTACTCGCTCACCGTCTATCGCTACATCTACGCGCGGGTGTCTTCCTCGGCGCTGGCCGAGGACCTGACCAGCGAGACGTTCGTCCGGGCGCTGCGCGCGCTGGACTCGTTCCGCTGGCAGGGCCGGGACTTCGGTGCCTGGCTGGTGACGATCGCCCGCAACCTGATCACCGACCACTACAAGTCGGGCCGGGTCCGGCTCGAGGTGGTCACCGACGAGATCGAGACGCACGACCGGCAGACCGAGGGGCCGGAGGTCGACGTACTGGCCGCCGCGACCGCCGAGGTGCTGCGGGACGCCGTCGCGGCCTTGCCGGACGAGCAGCGCGACTGCCTGACCATGCGGTTTTTCGCGGGTCTGTCGATCGCCGAAACGGCCAAGGCGCTGGAGAAGTCCGAAGGCGCGGTCAAGCAACTGCAGTTGAGGGCCGTCAGACACCTGGCGAAGGTAATCCCCAAGGACTTGAGGTGAGACGGATGGCAACGAATGTCTTCCGTAACCAGTCAGGGAGTTTCCTCGTTTGCCTGGTGAGGACCTGTCGGTGACCCCGACTGGACCATTGAGGAGAACGAGAACTCATGAGTGACCTAACCAGGGCTCGAGCGCGCGCGGATGCTTTCGCGCACGCCGTCGATCACGGGCCCCGTCACTCTTCGCGATTGAGCGATGACCCTGAGTTGCTGGAAGCTGTGGAACTGGCCGGGCGCCTGAGGACCGCCGGGGCAGTCGCACCGCGACCGGAGTTCAGTGCCGAACTGAGGCACCGTCTGCTGGAGCAGGCGGCGGCCCGGGCGGCAACGACTCCGACCGTGGTACACAGCTCGCCGGACAGCGAGGAGGACTTGCCGCCCCGCGAGGACGACGAGGCGTCCGTGACACCGATCCGTCATCGCCCCGGCCGGAGGATCCGGCTGGTGGCGAGCACCGCCGCACTCGTCCTGCTCGGAGGTGGCATCGGTTCCGCTGCCGCCGCCCAGCAGGCGATGCCCGGCGACACGCTGTACGGGATGAAACGCAGCATCGAGAACGTCTCGACCAACGTCAGCGTCGGGGACGACTCCCGCGGCCGGCGTGATCTCGAGCACGCGATGACCAGGCTGTCCGAAGTGGACGCGCTGGTGTCGAACGGCGGCGACGCGGCCGCCATCGACAGCACGCTCGTCCTGTTCTCGCAGCAGGCCCGCAAGGGTGTGTCCCGGCTCGTCGCGTCGTACCAGCAGGACGACGACCCCAGCTCGATCACGGCGATCACGACGTTCATCACCAGCGCCCGCCAGGCCATCGGTGAGCTCGCTCCGAAGTTGCCGCCCGAGTCGCTGAAGTCGGCCGTGGAAGCGATCGCGACGATCGAGGAACTGACCCGGCACACCACGCTGGCCTGCCCCAAGTGCGACCAGCCCAAGCCGGCGAAGAACTCGGTCCAGCCGAGCACGGAGCAACAGCCCGCGCCCGGTCAGCCGTCCGACCCGGAGGACCCGATCAAGTCGGGTCCGGTCGTACCGTCGGCCAAGACCAGCCCGAGCACGAGCGCCAAGCCGAGTACGGCACCGACCCAGGTGCCGGACACCACGAAGGTCGAGGAGCGGAACACGACGCAGCCCACCAAGCTGCTGACCCCGCCCGCGAACAAACCGACCGGGTCCCCGACTGTGACGCCGTCCAAGCCCCCGGTTCCGACCCTGCCAACCCCGGGAACGCCGAGCTGGCCCTGGCCGTTCCCCAGCCTGAGCCTGCCGTTGCCGACGATCAATTTGCCCGGCGTGGTCCAGACTCTGCTGCCTCCTTGGAAGTAGTAGCACCACCTCTTTGAAGAGCCCCGGTTCGCTTCGGCGACCGGGGCTCTTTGCTTGGGCCGGGGCTGGGGGTTTGAGCTGCTGGCGGCCGAGCGGTGGGGCCGCCTGGTTCCGGGCCGCCAGCTCTGCGCGCCGGTTCCGGGCCGCCGACTCCGCGCGCCGGGTCCGCCGAGTTCCGGGCGCCGGGTCCGCCGAGTTCCGGGCGCCGGGTCCGCCGAGTTCCGGGCGCCGGGTCCGCCGAGTTCTGGGCGCCGGGTCCGGCTGCCGGCTCCGCGCGCCGGGCCGGGCGTCCGGTTCCGCGCCGCCGACTCCGTGTGCCGGCTCCGGGGCGCCGGTTCGCCGGCTCGTGTCAGGGCGCGTTTCTGCCGACCGAACAGCGCGGATCGCGATCGAGGCGCCGCCGCGCGCCCGTTCCGGCCGCTGGCGCCAGTCCGTCGGTCCCGCCCGCGCCGGACCCGGCACTTCGGACAAGCAGCGGGCACAGCACACACGTCAGACCCTGACCGCGGTCCCGGCCCGATGTCCGCAGTTCGAGTCCAGCTCCTTTTGGCCGGGCCCCGGGATTGCATGCGGGGCCCAGGATGGCGAGGGCGGTCTCGAGGCCGATCCGGGACCTCGGACAGGAAACGGCGAGCGCGCACAGGTCACATCCCGAACTCGGTCCCAGCGGGATGTCCGCAGTGTGCGTCCAGCCCCGAGGGCTATCCCGGGACGGTGGCGGGTGTCCCAGGATCTTGTCTGGAGCCCGGGAGGGTGACCGGGTGCCTGGCTCGTGTCGGGTGCCTGGCTCGTGTCGGGTACCGGGAGCGTGTCGGGTGCCGAGCTCTGTCCGGGCCGGGAGGGTGACCGGGGTGCCGGGATGTTGTCGGGGCCGGGAGGGTGAGCGGGTGCCGGGGTCCTGTCCGGGGCCGGGAGGTGACCGGGTGCCGGGATCTGTCGGGTGCCGAGCTCGTGTTCGGGCCGGAGGGCGACCGGCGGGCCGGGATCGTACGGGCGGTCCCGTGATGTTGTGTGCGCGGTCAGAATAGGGCGGCGAGCCAGGTTTCGCGGTTGGCTTCTATGTAGTCCGCGGCTGGGCCCCAGTGGTTGGCGTGGCCCTCGGCGTGTAGGCGGGCCCAGGGTTGTTCTCCGGTTTGGGCGCCTCGTTGCAGGAGGTCGTACATGCCTCGGGTGTGGGCGGCGATTGCGGCGGGGAGTTCGCGGCGATGGGCTTGGTCGAGGTCGTAGCCGTCGGTTAGGGCTCGGAGGCGGGGGGCGTCGTGGGCGGGGACACCGTTGGGGAGCAGCGGGACGAAGCCGTGGGCGGCGTAGGCGAGGTCCCAGAGCGGGGAGCCGGGGCCGGCGCCGTCCCAGTCGATGAAGACCCAGCGGTCGTCGTTGATCACGAGGTTCCAGGGCGCGAGGTCGTGGTGGCAGATCAGCCGGCCGCCGGTGGGGTCGGGGATCGCCACGTCCCAGGGGAGCTCGGGCGGGTCGAACGTCGTCATCGCGTCGTGCAGCGCGCGGATCAGGCCGCCGAGTCGGTGCAGTTGCCCGGTGCTGAACGGGGGCAGCGTGTCGGCGAGTACGCCGGGGATGTACTCCAGCACGTGCCGGCCTTGGTCGTCGCGCCCGAGCGTTCGCGGCGATGCCGGGAAGCCGACCTGCTGCAGGTGTGTGAGGACGGCCTCGACGCCCGCGGTGGCAGCAGTGGCTGGTTTGCGCACTGTCGAGCCGACCCGGACGACGCCGACAGCGACGTTGCCCCCGGTCAAGGGATGCTCGACGGCGCTCATCGCGACGGGTCAGAAGAAGACGCTGCGGCGTTGCATGAGCAGCGCGTACAAGGTCTGCTGGATGGTTTCGCGGACCTGGTCGGTGACGTTGAAGACCAGCATCGGGTCGTCGGCAGCGCCCTCGGGGAACTCGTCGGTGCGGATCGGCTCGCCGAATTCGATCAGCCACTTCGACGGCAGCGGGATCAGCCCGAGCGGGCCGAGCAGTGGGAAGAACGGCGTGACCGGGATGTACGGGACACCGAGCAGACGAGCCAGGGAGGCGATGTTGCCGACCAGCGGATAGATCTCCTCGGCGCCGACGATCGAGCACGGCACGATCGGTACGCCGGTCCGCATGGCCGCGCTGACGAAACCGCCGCGGCCGAAGCGCTGCAGCTTGTACCGCTCGCTGAACGGCTTGCCGAGTCCCTTGAAGCCCTCCGGCCAGACGCCGACCAGATTGCCCTCACGCAACAGCCGCTCGGCGTCGTCGTTGCTCGCCAGCGTCGCGCCACCCTTGCGGGCCAGCTCACCGACGAACGGCGTACGGAAGACCAGGTCAGCCGCGAGCGTGCGCAGCGGGCGATTGGTGTGGTCGGCAACAACCAACTGGGTGATCAGACCGTCCAGCGGCATGGTGCCCGAGTGGTTCGCGACGATCAGCGCGCTGCCGGTGTCCGGGATGTTCTCGATGCCGCGCACCTCGACCCGGAACCACTTCTCCGCCAGCGGCCGCAGCCCCGACAGCAGCACCTGGTCGGTCAGCTCGGGGTCGTAGCCGAACTCGTCGACCTCGTACTGCCCGGTGAGTCGCCGGCGCAGGAACGCCAGCCACTCCGCGACCTTGCGCTCCCCCGCCTCGCCGAACATGTCCCGGACCAACTGCTCGAAGCCGGCGAAGTCGGGGAGCTCGTCGACAGCCGGCTGCTCGGCGGCGGGACCGTCGATCACGTCGTCCGGTTCGGGCTGCGGGTCCGGCTCGGGCTTCTTGTAGTTCTTGCCGGCCAGCGAGCGCGCCGCGGCCGACGGCGTCGTACGGCGGGCGCTGCCGCGGCCGGGCCGTCCGCCGGAGCCGATCGGGATGACGTCGGCGTCAGCCACGCAGTGCCCCCAGTCCGGCCGTCAGCAGCCTCGAAGCGGTGGTCACCGCGCCGGGGCCGAGTGCGGCGCGGAAGTCGTCGAAGGCTTCGGCGGTCGTGTACCGGGGCGCGAAGCCGAACTCGGTGCGCATCCGGGTCGTGTCCACCGCGCGGCCGTAGGTCAGGAAGGTGATCTGGTCCGGCGAGAAGTCGGCCAGCCGCGCCCGGCGCACGACGGCGGCCGTGCTCGACGCGGTGAAGGAAGGGAGCCGGACGACCGGACGGCCGAGCCGGCGGATCGCCTGGGACAGCACCAGTACGCCGTCGCCGGCCAGGTTGAACGTGCCCGGCAGGTCCTCGACGGTGGCGTGATGGATCGCCTCGACGCCGTCGCTCTCGTGCAGGAACTGCAGGCGGGCGTCGTACCCGAGCACAGTGGGGACCACCGGGAGTGCGAAGTACCGGGTGATCGGGGAGTCGGTCTGCGGACCGATCCAGTTGGCCATCCGCAGCGTGCTGACGGTCACGTCGGGGCGGCGCCGGGCGAACCCGCGCACGTAGCCCTCGACCTCGACGGCGTCCTTGCTCAACCCGGTCTGGTGGATCGCCCTCGGCGCCATCTCCTCGGTGAACATCGCGGGGTCGCGGGGACCCGCGCCGTACACCGTGGTCGACGACTTGACCACCAGCTTGCGCAGCCCGGGCGCCTTCTGGCACGCGGCGAGCAGCTGCATGGTGCCGATGACGTTGATCTCCTTCATCGACGACCGGCCACCGGCGCTGCCAGGGGTCGCGACCACGCCCGTGTGGACGACAGTGTCGACGTCCTCACCGGCAATGACCTTGGCGATCACGGGGTTGCGAATGTCCGCCCGGACGAACCGGACGCGGCCGAGCTCGGCCCGGGGCGGGACCACGTCGATCCCGATCACGGTCTCGATGGACGGGTCCGCGGCCAGTCGCCGCGCACACCGAGCACCGGCGTCCCGGGAGACGCCGGTCACCATCACCACCTGTGCCACGAGTGACCCCCAGCCAGACAGCAACCCACACAGCCGCTCTGGTGACCAGAGCGGCTCGAACTGCTTACTTGCCGAGCTTGCGGCGCTGCACCCGCGTCTTCTTCAGCAGCTTGCGGTGCTTCTTCTTCGCCATCCGCTTACGGCGCTTCTTGATAACCGAACCCACAGTTGGACCTTCCAAACATAAAGAGAGCGTCGGCAAAGCCTACCCGCAAGTGTGCTTGTGCACCTAAGTGAGGGGTAGGAACCAGGAATGAGAGCACGTTACAACGGAGTCGCCAGCTGGTACGCCGCGCGCAGTGTGAACTGGGCCGAGGACAATCGGGAGGACCTGCTCGGGCTGCTCGGGCCGGGCGAAGGGCGGCGGTGCCTGGACCTCGGGTGCGGGACCGGCAACTACTTCGGCCTGATCGCGGAGACCGGTCGCCGGGTGGTCGGCCTGGACCGTTCGTCGGACCAGTTGCGGTTCGCGCGGGAGAAGGGCGACGTGCCGCTGGTGGAGAGCGACTCCGCGCGGCTGCCGTTCGCGGCGGGCAGTTTCGACGACGTGCTGGCGCTGTGGATCTCGACCGATCTCGACGACTTCGGCGGGACCCTGCGGGAGATCGCGCGAGTCCTGCGGCCCGGCGGGTTCTGCTACTTCTACGGCGCCCACCCGTGCTTCAACGGGCCGCACGTGGAGTACCAGGACGACGGCGGCCGGCTCGCGCACCCGACGTACCGGCAGTCGGGCTGGCACGAACCGTCGGCATGGTGGGGCGGCGACGGAATTCGCGCGACGGTCGGGATGCGGCACATCCCGTTGGCCGAGTTCCTCAACGCGTTCCTCACGGCGGGGCTCGTGCTCGACCAGGTCGTCGAACCGGACAGCGGCCCGGTGCCGGCGGCGTTGGCAGTCCGGGCCCGGCTCGCTGCCTAGCGTGTCGGGGCCAGGTGCTCCCAGGTGAGCAACACCAGGTCGCGGCCCTTGTCCATCAGCTTGGTCGGCGGCAGGTCGGTGAGCGTGTAGCCGGTGCGCTTGGCGACCGAGATGCTGGCCTGGTTGTCCGGCTCGATCTCCAGCATCACCCGCGGCAGCTCGAGCTCGTCGTGCGCGTAGGCGGTCAGCAGAGCCAGTGCGCGCACGGCGAGCCCCTGCCCGCGATGCGCCGGCCCTACCGCGTACCCGAGGGAGCTCGTCTTCTGGTTCACCATCACCTCGCCGAGCGGCTGTTCGCCATCGGTGGTGATGGCGAGGTGCAGCCGCCCGTTGTCGGTGTGCGCGGCGTCGTAGTACGCCTCGGCCGCGGCCAGGTCGAACGGTGCGCGCAGCGGCGTCCAGTACGCGACCTCCGGGTCGTCGAACAGCTCGGACATCGCGGCCAGGTCACCGCGCTCCCACTCCCGCAGCACCAGCCCGTCCCCCGCGATCCGCACCCCGGGACCGCCGTACCTGATCGTCATACGACTCAGTGTCCAGTACGGCGGGTTCGCAGGCGATCGAGAACGTCGGCCACTGAACCGAGCGTGACCAAGCCACTACCGGCAGCCAGTTCGGCGCGGGCCGGCTCGAGTGCGCGAGCGGCCCGGTCCATCGCCGATTTGTTGCTGAAGGCAAGGGATGCTTCGGCGACGAGGACCCAGAGCAGCTCCTGCAGGAGGTCCTGCGGCGGATCCGGTACGGCGTCGAGCCCTTCGCCGTCGAAGAGCAGTCGCACCCAGGGCTCGTACGGCCCGTAGTCCGCATCGGGATCCAGCGGCCGGCCCTCGCGAAGTCGCACGGTCAGCACCGCGAGCGGCAGCAAACCCCTTTGCACACCAGGCATTCCGGCACCGTCGAGCAGCTTCGCGACCTCGCGGTACGCGGCCTCGCCGGGATCGCGCAGTACGCCGTACCAGCGGGTGAAGACGGCGACCAGCGGGGTCTCGTGCTTGGCCGCGAGGCGATCCGCGGCGGCCGCGTGGGCGTCGGCGGACTCGAAGTCGCCGAGGGCGCTGAGGGCTTGGATGCGGATGAGGTGACCGAGGACTTCGTACGTGACGAGGCCGTGGCGGCCGGCCAAATCGATCAGCTCGGCGCCGATCGCGTCGCGTTCCGGCGCGAGGCCGGTGCGGTGGAAGGTCTGCAGGAACAGGCCGTTGAGGGCAAAGGCGAGCACGCCGGGGTCGTCGAGCCCGCGGGCGATCTCGACAGCTCGAAGAGCCGCGGCGCGGGCGCGAGACGACCCGCTCCCCCGCGACTCCATGGCGATCGTCGCCAGCAAGCGAGCTTGCACCGGCGCCGCGAGCCCGCCGGTCGCGGCGAGGGTGCGCTCAGCCGCGGCGACGACCGCGGCGGCCTGTTGCTCGTCGTCGGAGCGGGTCCAGATGGCGGGAACGTCGTAGGCGCCGATCACCCGCGCGGTCAGCTCGGGGTCACCGAGCTCCTCCGCGGCACTGATCGCCGTCAGTCGGTGTTCGCGAGAGGCGACCAGGCCGCTGCCTCCAGTGATCGCCAGACTCCGCAGCAACCCGACCGTCGACTCCAGCCGGGCCTTGGGCCCCACCCCCTGCTCGTACGCCGCCACGGCGCGGTCCCACACCGTCGCCTCCGGCGAGCCCGGTGGGGCGGCTGGCGCGACCAGCCGGGCGTCGCCCGTGTCCGGCGCCGACAGGCGGTCCGCTTGGCGCAAGATGTCCGTCTCCAACTGCCGAAGGTCCGGCCCGGGATCGACACCCAACTGACCCACCAGCAGAGATCGCGCACGCCGCAGCACCGCCAGAGCGTCCCCCTGCCGGCCGGATCGATACAGCGCGAGCGCGAGCAGCCGCCAGCCCTCCTCGCGCCACGGATGCTCGCTGACATGCGCGTCCAGATCAGGCACCGCCGCCGCGGCCCGTCCCGAGTCCACACGATCGGCGGCCAGCAACTCCACCGCCTGCAAACGAAGCTCGGTCAGCCGCGACCGCTCCGCCCGCGCCCACGGCTCATCCGGGAAGTCCGCGTACGCCGGCCCGCGCCACCACCCCAACGCTTCCTCGACCCCGGACGACGTCGCGACCGCGCGCTCGAACCGCCAGGCGTCCACCGCATCCGGCGCCAGCCGCAGCGCATAACCCGGACCGTCCGTGATCAGCACCCGAGGTTTGGCCCGGGCTTCCCGTTCCGGCTCCAGCGCCCGGCGCAGCGCGGCGACGAAGGTCCGCACCGCACTCACCGCTCCGGCCGGCGGAGCTGTCCACAGATCGTCGACCAGTACGCCGACCGGAACCACCCGCCCCCGCGCCACGATCAGCCGCGCCAGGACCGCGCGATGCCGCGGCCCCTTCAACGGAAGCGGTTCACCCTCGTTGTCCCAGGCAACAACCGGCCCTAGTACCCCGAACACCGGCTCGCCGCTCACGGGCTCCACGCTAGCGCTCATCGAATGCTCATCCGGGCCCGGCAGGCTTCCTGCGTACCGGAAACCAGCTTCCAGGAAGGCACCACCGATGAGCACCATCGCAGGATTCGACTACCACCGCGTCACCGTCGACGACGGGGTCGCGCTGACCGCGGCGATCGGCGGCAGCGGGAGCCCGATCGTGCTGCTGCACGGCTTCCCGCAGACGCACCTGATGTGGCGGCACGTCGCGGCCGACCTGGCCGCCGACCACACGGTGATCTGCCCCGACCTGCGCGGGTACGGCGCGAGCGACAAGCCGGCCGAGCTCGACGAGAACACCTACTCCAAGCGCACGATGGCCGCCGACATCGTCACGCTGGCGCGCGAGCTCGGCCACGAACGGTTCGCGCTCGCGGGGCACGACCGGGGTGCGCTGGTCGCGTTCCGGGCCGGACTCGACCACCCCGACGCGGTCACCCACCTGGCCAGTCTGGACGTGCTGCCGACGCTGGACATGTGGTCGGTGATGCAGGGCACGAGCGCCGCCGTCGGGTTCCACCTGTACCTGATGGCGCAGCCACCTGGTCTCGCGGAGACGATGATCGCCGCGAGCTCGGACGCGTTTTTCGGCTACTTCCTCGACCTGTGGGTGAAGGATCCGGCGGCGATCCCGGCGGACATCCGGACGGCGTACCTGGAGGCCTGCCGGAACGCCGTACCGTCGATCGTCGCCGACTACCGGGCCAGCGCGGGCATCGACGTACGGCACGACGAGCAGGATCTGGCGGCCGGCCGGAAGCTGGCGATGCCGGTCTCGGTCGTCCAGCAGGACTGGGGCAGCGCGCTCGGCTTCGACGCCGCCGCCCGCTGGCGCGCCTGGGCGCCGGACCTCGAGCACACCACCACGACCAGCGGCCACTTCATGGCCGAGGAGTCCCCGGCCGAGATCGCCAAGGTCCTGCGCGACCTGCTGACGCGCTGAGTCCGGGCACGGCGCAGCGGCCGGTCCCCGGGGGGATTCCGGCCGCTGTGCTTCTCGTGGTTATCCGGCCTGGAAGAAGGCGCCCTTGAGGTAGTCGTGCACCGCGTCCTCCGACACCCGGAACGACCGACCCACCCGCACCGCGGGCAGCTCGCCGGAGTGCACCAACCGGTACACCGTCATCTTGGACACGCGCATGGCCGTGGCGACTTCAGCCACGGTCAGGAACTTCACCTCGGCGAGCGGCTGCTCACCGCCGGACTTCTTTGATGCCATAACGCACCGCACTTCCAGCACGGATCGTGCGCCGGCTTCCCCTCCGGCACCTCCGCCCGTGCATGAACCGAGGGTAGTGGCTGATGGTACGAATGGGAAAGAGGGTGTCTGGTGGGACTCGCCCCGGCCCGCTGACCGGACGCCTCAGTACGTCGGATCGAGGCCGAGCAGCGGGAACGACGCGTCCCGGGTCGCCTTGATCGAGCGGTCCAGCCAGGTGTCGGGGTTGTAGCCGGTGGACCAGTCGGCGTACGAGCCGTCGTTGCCGTCGGTCATCCGGGACGGCGCGTACCGGGCGAACCGGATCTTGATCTCCTCGCGCCACGACTCCGGTACGGCGGTCGCCGGGTCGATCGGGTGCCCCGCGACGATCGCCAGCAAATGGGTCCAGGCGCGCGGGACGACCTCGATGATCGCGTAGCCGCCGCCTCCGGTGGCGACCCACTTGCCGCCGCACACCTCGTGCGCCAGGTCGTGCAGCGCCGCGTACGCCGCCCGCTGGCCGTCGACGGTCTTGGTCAGGTGGGCGAGCGGGTCCTCGACGTGCGAATCACAGCCGTGCTGGGTCACCAGTACGTCGGGCCGGAACGCCCTCACCACGTCGGGAACGATCGCGTGGAACGCCCGCAGCCAGCCGGCGTCACCCGTGCCCGGCGGAAGCGGGATGTTGACCGACATCCCCTCGGCGCCCGGGCCGCCGGTCTCCCCCGCCGTACCGGTGCCGGGGAAGAGGGTGGTCGGGGACTCGTGCAGGCTCACGGTGAGAACGCGCGGGTCGTCGTAGAAGACCGACTGGACGCCGTCGCCGTGGTGCACGTCGACATCGACGTACGCGACGCGCTCGGCGCCGTGGTCGAGCAGCCACTGGATCGCGATCGCGGGGTCGTTGTAGACGCAGAAGCCGCTCGCCTGGGCGCGCATCGCGTGGTGCAGGCCGCCGGCGATGTTCGCGGCGTGCAACGCCTCGCCTTCCCAGACCGCCCGGGCCGCCTCGACCGACGCGCCTGCCACATGAGCGGACGCCTCGTGCATCCCGCGGAAGCAGTAGGTGTCGTCGGTGCCGAGCCCGTGTTCGAGATCCGGTCTGTCGGGATCCTGGCCGGCCCGCTTCACCGCGGCGATGTACTCCGCCGTGTGCACGGTCCCCAGCAGCGCGTCGTCGGCCGTGGGCGCCGGGACCACCTTCAACTGGTCGAGCACCCCCAGCGCCCGCGCCAGCTTCACGGTCAGCTCCACCCGCACCGGACTCATCGGGTGCCCGTGCCCGAAGTCGTACGCCGTCAGGCCCTCGTCGAACACCAGCAACGCCTCACCACTCATGCCCCGACCTTAGCGGCGCGATGCCGGACACGCCCGTGGTCCTTCGAATACTGGATACCGGCGAAGGCTAGCGACGATCGGCTACCGGTGCTCCCGGGGCGTCTGCGGGCGCCTCCCGACCACCCGCGGGCGTTTCCGCGAGCAGGGCGCGAGCCTGCGTCGCCGAGCGGGTGATGCTCTCGCCGACGAAGTCCATGAAGCGGGCGATGTTCTCCAGGCGGGCCGCCGCGGGGCTCTGCCGGCCCAGTACGTCGACGCCACGGCGCGCGGTCTCGGCCATCACCGCGTGCGCCCTGGCCGCCGCGGTCATCGACTGGTACCAGACGTCGTTGTCGACGACGTACCGTTCGCGGCGGCGGTCGTCGCGTTCGCGGCGGATCAACCCCTGACTCTCCAGGAACGCACAGGCTTTGGAGATGGACGCGGGGCTGACCTGAAGGCGCTGGACCAACTCGGCGGCGGTCAGGCTGCCGGCGTCGGTGGTGAGCAGGCTGGTCAGCACGCGCGCCATCATCTTGGGCAGTCCCTGCCCCATCATCAGGTCGGTGAAGGCCTCCTCGTACTCCCGGACGGCCTCGGGATCCCGCCCGTGCGCGACCGGCGGCGCCTGGACGCTCCGGGCAGCGGGCTGCCGGCGCTGGTGGGCGCGGCGCTCGGTGGCGCGGTGAGCCAGGTCGGCGCGATAGCCGGTCGGCCCCCCGTTGCGCATCACCTCGCGGGTGATGGTCGAGGTGGGACGGTCCAGCCGCCGGGCGATCTCGGCGTACGCGAGCCCATCGGCCAGACCGAGCGCGATCTGCGCGCGGTCCTGCTGGGTCAGTCTGCCTCCCGGCATCGCCAATCTCCCTCCGCGCACGGCTGATTTGCCGATCATAGCGTTCACCGCACCTCCAATGCAACGATTCGCTCTCGCATTGTTGCGTTAGATTCTGAACCGTTGCAACGATTATCGCCCTCTGACCTGCGGAAATGTAGAAGCAGTGCAACATTGCTGTTGCCGGATTCGCGAACGCAACGTAGCTTTTGCGATGTCGGAAACACCACCAGCACAGCTCAGGAGCACACCATGCAGACCTTCGCCACCACCGCGCCGATCACCACCGTCGTCGACATCCCGGCCGGCCGCGTGCAGCTCATCGCCGCCGACCGCGCCGACGCCACCGTCGAGGTCCGGCCTGCCGACGCCGGCAAGAGCCGCGACGTGAAGATGGCCGAGCAGACCACGGTCACCTACACCGACGGCGTACTGCGGATCGAGGCCAAGGCCAAGAACCAGATCCTCGGCAGCACCGGCTCGCTCGAGATCACCGTCCAGCTGCCGGCCGGCTCCGCCGTTCAGGTGAAGGCCGCCAGCGCCGACTTCCGCGCCGTCGGACGCTTCGGCGACATCACGCTCGACGGCGCCCACGGCCCGGCCAAGATCGACGAAGCCACCGGCGTACAGGTCACCACGCAGGCCGGCGACATCGCGATCGGCCGCCTCAACGGTCCGGCCGAGATCACCACCGCCCAGGGCGACATCACGATCGCCGAAGCCCACCGCGGAGCGCTCACCCTGACCACCCAGGCCGGCAGCATCACCGTCGACGCCGCCGCCGGAGTCTCCGCGGCGCTCGACGCCGGCACCACTGTCGGCCGGATCGACAACACGCTGAAGAACACCAACGGCACCCCGGAGCTGACCATCCGTGCGACCACGACCCAGGGCGACATCACCGCTCGCAGCCTCTGAACCGCAAGGCCGTCTCGACCGCAACCCGCCACCGGTAAAGGACACAGGTATGACCACCTCCAAGCAGGACTACCAAGCCGCCGAGCAGCTCCTCCGCCGTCCCGCCCGCCCCGGCGAGCTGGTTGTCGGTGACCGAGTCCGGCCGCAGTGGATCGACGAGGGCGGCCGCTTCTGGTACGCCGTGAACGACGGCACCGCGCACCGGATGGTCCTGGTCGACCCGGCCGCGGGGACCCGCGAGGCCGTCACCGAGCCGCCGTCGTCCACCGCGCCGGGCAGCCCGTCGGCCAATCCGCTCGACATACCGTCACCCGACGGCAAGTTCGCGGTCTCCCAACGGGGGCACGACCTGTGGGCGGTCTCGTCCGACACCGAGTGGGCCCTGACCACCGACGGCCAGGCCGACCACCAGTACGGCGCCGGGCCGGCCGCCACGGGCAACAGCACCTTGCTGCGCAAGATCGGCCTGCCCTACCTCCCGCCGACGGTGGCCTGGTCGCCCGACTCGACGAAGGTGCTGGCCCACCGCACCGACGAGCGCGCCGTGCGGCAGACCCACCTCGTCGAGGCCCGGCCCGCCGACGGCAGCGCTCCCGTGCTCCACACCCAGCGGTACGCCTACGCCGGGGACGAGAACCTGCCGCGCGCGGAGCTGGTCGTCCTGAACGTTGCCGAGGGCACCGTCGTACGGGCGCAGGCCGAGCCGTTGCCGATGCCGAACCTGTCGCCGATCGCGCTCAAGTGGGCGTGGTGGGCCGCGGACGGCTCGGCCGTCTACTACCTCGACCGGCCGCGCGACCTCCACACCCTCACCCTGCACCGGCTCGACCCGACCACGGGCGAGGTCACCACGGTGCTCAGCGAGACCGGCGACACCCGGGTCGAGCCCAACCAGTTCGCCTTCGAGCCGCCCATCGTGCAGGTGCTGGCCGACGAGGTGCTGTGGTACTCCCAGCGGGACGACTGGGGTCACCTGTACCGGTACGACCTGCACACCGGCGAGCTGCTTGGACAGGTCACGTCCGGTCAGTGGGCAGTGCGGCAGATCCTGCGCGTCGACGAAGCCGCGCGGGTCGTGTACTTCACGGCGTCGGGTCTGGTCGACGAGGATCCGTACCGGCGTACGGTCTGCCGGGTCAACCTGGACGGCACCGGCTTCACGAAGCTCACCGACGACGAGCTGGACCACGTCGTCACGATCTCGCCCAACCAGCAGTACTTCATCGACTCCGCCTCCACCGTCGACACCCCGCCGGTGACCAGCGTGCGTGACTGGGACGGGCGGGTGCTGGTCGAGCTGGAGCGTGCCGACATCAGCAAGCTCGTCGCCACCGGCTGGACGGCGCCGGAGCGTTTCCGCGTCAAGGCGGCCGACGGCGTGACCGACCTCTGCGGCGTGCTGTACCGGCCGCGCGGGTTCGACGCCGCCGAGCGGTACGCGGTGGTGGACAACCTCTATCCCGGTCCGCAAGTCGCTCGGGTCGCACCGGGCTTCGACCCGGGTGGCATG
This sequence comes from Kribbella sp. CA-253562, assembly GCF_050942265.1. Classification (GTDB taxonomy): domain Bacteria; phylum Actinomycetota; class Actinomycetes; order Propionibacteriales; family Kribbellaceae; genus Kribbella. The sequence goes on from NZ_CP192049.1 coordinate 7,867,520, forward strand.
GGCCTGGACGCCGAACCGCTCGCCGCACTGGGGTTCGCCGTGGTCGCGCTGGACGGGCGGGGCACACCGGGGCGCAGCAAGTCGTTCCACGACGCCTCGTACGGGCGGCTGGCCGACGCGGGCAACCTGGCGGACCACGTCGCGGCGCTGCGGCAGCTGGCCGAGACCCGGCCGTGGATGGACCTGGACCGAGTGGGCGTCTTCGGCCACTCCGGCGGCGGGTTCGCCGCGGCCCGGGCGATGCTCGACTTCCCCGAGGTCTACAAGGCCGGAGTCGCGCTGTCCGGCTCGCACGACGCCCGCCACTTCAACCCCGGGTTCGTGGAGGCCTACGACGGCGCCGGCAACCCCGAGGCGTGGGCCCGGACCTCCAACCTCGACCTCGCGGACCGGCTGGTGGGCAAGCTGCTGCTCGGCCACGGCGAACTCGACGACCAGGTCCACCCGGACCACACGCTGCGACTGGCCGACCGGTTGATCGCCGCCAACAAGGACTTCGAGCTGCTGCTCGTGCCCGGGGCCGAGCACACCTTCATCGACTGCCTCGCCTACGTCCGCGGACGCTGCTGGGACTTCCTGGTCCGCGAGTTGAAGGGCGAGCAGCCGCCCGGCTACCGTCCCGAGCCAATCGTCATCGGCCCGGAACTGTTGGCCGAGATGTTCTCCTGATCTATGCTGATGGGTGTGAACAAGCTGACCTTGCAGCAGTGGTGGGCCGCCTGACGGCGGACCCCCTGCGTTCACACGCATCCAGAGGCCGCCTCGCCGAGGCGGCCTCTTTTGTTTGCCCTCGGACGGGGTGGCGTCTCCACCCCACGGAAGAGGACGAACACAGATGACTTCGGTATCGGGAATCATGCCGACCGGCCGGCTGACGCTGGGCAACCACCTGGGCGCGCTGCGGCGGTTCACGGACCCAGGCGGGTTCTACTTCGTCGCGAACCTGCACGCGATGACCGTGCGGCACGTGCCGCGCCGGCTCGCGGAGTTGACCCGCGAGACGGCGACGCTGATGCTGGCGGCCGGATCACCGCCCGGCACGGTGTTCGTCCAGTCGGAGGTCCCGGCGCACGTCCAGCTCGGCTACCTGCTCGAATGCACGTCGTACGTCGGGGAGCTGTCGCGGATGATCCAGTACAAGGAGAAGGGCAAGGACAAACCGATGACCCGGGCGTCCTTGTTCACCTATCCCTGTCTGATGGCGGCGGACATCCTGCTGTACGGCACGGACCGGGTGCCGGTCGGCGACGACCAGGACCAGCACGTCGAGCTGGCCCGGGACGTCGCGATCCGGTTCAACCGCGAGTACGGCGAGACGTTCGTCGTACCGGAGCTGGCGAAGGCGGCGTACGCGACCCGGATCAAGGACCTGCAGACGCCGACGGCGAAGATGAGCAAGTCCGACGTCGACGACGCGATCGGCACGATCCGGCTGCTCGATCCGCCGGACGTGATCCGCCGGCAGGTGATGAAGGCGAAAACCGACTCCGAGAACGTGGTGCGGCACGACCCGGAGAACAAGCCGGGGGTGACGAACCTGCTGGAGATCCTCGCCGCCTGCGTCGACGGCGATCCGGAACAGCTTGCCAAGGGCTACCAAAGCTACGGCGAGCTGAAGACGGACGTGGCCGACGCGGTGCTCAGCGTGATCGAGCCGCTGCAGCGCGAGTACGCCGTACTGGCGTCGGATCCCGCGGCGGTCGACGCAGTGCTGGCGGCCGGCCGGGACCGGGCGATCGAGGCGAGCGCGCCGTTGTTGCTTGCAGCAACTACTGCGATGGGGCTGAATCCCAGCCGGGCCACGGCGCTGGCTTGAAGTGAGGGGTGGCGGCCGGGAGCCGTCCCAGGTTTGGCAGGATCGAGGAGTGAGTGCGCAGCTGCGGGTGGCGACGTTCAACCTCCGGAACTCCTCGGCGCCGGACGGGGACGACTCCTGGCCGGTACGGCGCGACGCGGCCGTCGCGGCGATCGTCGAGCTGGCGGCCGATGTGGTCGGGCTGCAGGAGGTGCTGCCGGACCAGCTGGAGGATCTGCGGGAGCGGTTCGACGGGTGGGCGATCGTCGGAGCCGGACGGGACGACGGCGTCGCGGGCGGCGAGCACTCGGTGGTGATGGTGCGGCCGGGCGACTGGTCGATCGAGTCGCACGAGACGCGCTGGCTGTCGGCCGCGCCGGACACGCCGGGGTCGGTCGGCTGGGACGCGGACCTGACCCGGATCGCGACGCTGGTCCGGCTGCGCTCGGCGGGCGGGCAGCGGGTCGGCGTACTGAACACGCACTACGACCACCAGGGGGAGGTCGCGCGGGTGGAGTCGTCGCGGTTGCTCGACGCGTGGGCGTCGGCTGAGCCGGACCGCCCATGGATCCTGATCGGCGACCTCAACGCCGAGCCGGGCTCGCCGCCGCTGAAGGTGCTCGTCGATGCGGGCTGGACCGACGCGGTGCCGCCCACGGAGGGCGGCACCTTCCACGACTTCACCGGCGAGGCCGACGAGCGCATCGACCACATCCTGGTCAGCACGGGGCTGGAGGTGGTAGAGGCCGCGGTGTCGCATCACCGGCCAGGCGGACGTCTCCCGAGCGACCACTGGCCGGTCGTCGCCACGCTGCGGCTCAGAGCTTGACGAGGACCTCTTCGCGCAGGCGTTCCAGGGCTTCGAAGCGCTGGTTGCCGGTGCCGAGAAAGGCATCGGGGATCAGGAGCTCGTCGATGCCGGCCTCCGAGTACCACGCGAGCGTGTCGAGCACGTACTCCGCGGTGCCCATCACGGTGGGACGGCCCGCGGCGACGAGCTTGTCCCGGCGGGCCTCGGCTTCGGTGTCGCCCGCGTCGATGATCTCGATCATCGCCTGGGTCGAGCGGCGGACCTCGGACGGGTCACGGCCGATCGTCTCGCAGTGGGACCGGAACACCTCGCCCTTGTGCCGGGCGACCTCGGGCAGACCCCAGTGGTTCCACTCGTCGGCGTACCGGGCGACGATTCGCAGGGCGACCTTCTCACCGGACGCGCCGATCAGGATCGGCAGGTTCGCGGGTTTCGGCTCGAGCGGGGCACCGGTGAGCTGGTAGTACGTGCCGTCGAAGGTGAACCGATCCTCGGCGAGCAGGCCGCGGACGACCTGGCAGGCCTCCTCGAAGCGGGCCAGGAGCTGCTTCACCGGCGGCAACTCGATGCCGTACACCTCGTGTTCGTTGACCTGCCAGCCCGCGCCGAGGCCGAGCACGAACCGGCCGCCGCTGAGCTGGTCCATCGTCGCGGCCCAGTTCGTCACCACGGCCGGGTGGCGGTAGGTGTTGCCGAGCACCATCGACCCGATCCGGACCCGCTCGGTCCGCGCCGCCAGGCCGGCGAGCAGTGCGAGCGCCTCGTTCACCGGCACCGACAGGTCGTCGCCGTTCTGCATGAAGTGGTCGGCGATCCAGACGCCGTGCCATCCGGTCCGTTCGGCGTACTCGGCGCCCTCGAGAATCTCGGTCCAGGTCCGCGACGCGGCGGGCCACAAGGAAAAGTCCATGGCACCGACCCTATGCCCGGCCTACAGCTCGCCGGCGAGGTGCTGCTCGCGGTAGGCGCGCGGGTGCTTGCCGACGGCGGACATCGGCTCCCGGCCGGCCGGCTGGGGCGGCCGGGGCAGCAGCGGCGTGCGCTTCTTGAGCGGCCGGGTCACCGGCTCTTCGTCGGTCACCCGGATCTCCTCCCCGGCATGCAGGAAGGTGATCTCCGCGTGCGGCCCGTCGTGCACGGCGTAGACGACCTCGTCGTGCCGGACCTCCACCCGCAGCCGGACGCCGCGCCAGCGCACCCGGAAGACCAGCCCGGCCAGACCGTCCGGCAGCGCCGGGTCGAAGCTCAGCCAGCCGTCCTTCTCCCGCATCCCGCCGAAGCCCGCGACCAGCGCCATCCAGGCGCCGGCCAGCGACGCCATGTGCAGTCCGTCCCCGCTGTTGTGGTGCAGGTCGAGCAGGTCGATCAGCGCGGCCTCGTAGGCGTAGTCGTAGGCCAGGTCGAGATGCCCGACCTCGGCCGCCGCGACCGCCTGCACGCACGCCGACAGCGACGAGTCCCGGACCGTGATCCGCTCGTAGTAGTCGAAGTTGCGGGCCTTCTGCTCGGCGGTGAAGGCGTCGCCGCACCAGTACGTCGCCAGCATCAGGTCGGCCTGCTTGACCACCTGCTTGCGGTACAGCTCGAAGTACGGCGCGTGCAGCATCAGTGGGTACTTGCCCCGGTAGGCCTCGAAGTCCCAGTCGGCGTACCCGGTGAAGCCCTCGGACTGCGGGTGCACGCCGAGCTTCTCGTCGTACGGGACGTAGACCGCGGCGGCCGCGTCCCGCCAAGCCGCCTCCTCCTCGGCGTCCACCTTCAGGTCGCGGGCGGTGGCCGGGTACTTGGCCGCGTAGTTCGCGGCGGCGCGCAGGTTCCGGGCCGCCATCAGGTTGGTGAAAACGTTGTCGTCGGCAACGGCGCTGTACTCGTCCGGGCCGGTCACGCCGGGCAGGTGCCAGCGGCCGTCGCGGTCGTGGTGGCCCAGCGACAACCACAGCCGCGCGGTCTCGACCAGCAGCTCGAGCCCGACGTCGGTCATGAACTGGTCGTCCTGCGTCGCGCAGTAGTACCGGGTGACCGCCTCGGCGATGTCGGCGTTGATGTGGAATGCCGCGGTCCCGGCCGGCCAGTAGCCCGAGCACTCCTGGCCGCGGATCGTCCGCCACGGGAACGCGGCGCCCTTCAGGCCGAGCACGCCGGCGCGCTCCTTGGCCTGCTCCAGGATCGAGTGCCGCCAGCGCAGCGCGTCGGCCGCGGCGTCCGGCATCGTGTAGGTCAGCGCCGGCAGCACGAAGCCCTCGGTGTCCCAGAACGTGTGCCCGTCGTAGCCCGCGCCGGTCAGGCCCTTGGACGGGATCGCCCGCCGCTCCGCCCGCGCGCCGGCCTGCAGTACGTGGAACAACGCGAACCGGACCGCTTGCTGCAGCTCGGCGTGCCCCTCCACCTCGACGTCGGCGGCGTCCCAGAAGTCGTCCAGGAACTCCTTCTGCTGTTGAAGAAGCCCGTCCCACCCCGAGAACTGCGCACCGGCCAGCGCGGCCGCGACCTGGTCGGCGATCGCCGTCTCCGACCGCAGGCTCGACCAGCCGTACGCGACGTACTTCACGACCCGCAGCGTCTCCCCCGGCTGCAGCTCGCAGATCACCGTGTAGCGGGCCCAGTCCTTCTGGACGTCCAGGTCCACCTTGTACCGCGTCGAGGTCTCGACCTCGTGACACATCCCGGCCGCCATCAGTTGCTCGCTCTTGCGCGTGCGGTGCACGAGTACGACGTCCTCGGCGTCGCCGTGGTGCGAGACCGGCTCCAGCGGGTTCTCCAGCACCGCCGCGACGCGCGGGTCGTCGGACAGCTTCGGCTGGGACTCGTTCGCCACCAGCTCGGACTGGACCACGATCCGGGCCGGCTGATCGACCGCCTCGACGACGTACTCGATCGCGACGATCGCGCGCTGGGTCAGCGACACCATCCGGCGCGACCGGACCTTGACCCGCTTGCCGGCCGGTGAGGTCCAGTCGACGTCGCGCCGCAGGGTCCCGGTCTTGAAGTCGAGCACTCGCTCGTGGCTGTGCAGGTCGCCGTACCGGACGTCGAACGGCGAGTCGTCGACCAGCAGGCGGATCAGCTTGCCGTTGGTGACGTCGACCAGGGTCTGGCCGGATTCGGGGTAGCCGTAGCCGGCTTCGGCGTACGGGAGCGGGCGGCGTTCGTAGAAGGAGTTCAGGTAGGTGCCAGGGATCGCGTACGGCTCGCCCTCGTCGAGGTTGCCGCGCAGGCCGATGTGCCCGTTGGACAAGGCGAACAGCGACTCCGACTGGGCCAGCCGGTCGACGTCCAGCCCGGTCTCGCGCAGCTGCCAGGGCTCGACGGGGTGCTCTGCGGCACGCTCTTTCATCACTTCTGGTCTCCGTCCAGCAGCTCGGCCAGGTCCTGTACGACGATGTCGGCACCGTGCTTGCGCAGGGCATCGGCCTGGCCGACACGGTCGACGCCGACCACGTACCCGAAGTTGCCGGCCCGGCCCGCTTCCACTCCGGCCAGCGCGTCCTCGAAGACCACCGCCTGGGACGGTTCGACACCGAGCGCGCGGGCCGCGGCGAGGAACGTGTCCGGCGCGGGTTTGCCGCGCAGGTGCTCGCTGCGGATGGACAGGCCGTCGACGCGCAGTTCGACGTACTGGGCGAGGCCGGTGACGTCGAGCACCTCGGCGGTGTTCGCGCTCGAGGAGACCACGGCGCGGCGCAGTCCGGCCTGCTGGGCGGCCTGGAGGTAGCGGCGCGAACCCTCGAACACGCGTACGCCGTCGGTGCGGATCCGGCGCTGGACCGCGTCGTTCTTGTGGTTGCCGAGGCCGTTCACCGTGGCGGCGGTCGGCGGATCGTCCGGCGATCCCTCGGGCAGCGTGATCGCGCGCGAGGCGAGGAAGTCCCGGACGCCGTCGACGCGCGGCTTGCCGTCGACGTACTGCTCGTAGTCGTCCTGGCTGAACGGGGTGAACGAGGCGCCGTCGCGCTCGCGCAGGAAGGCGTCGAACATCTCCTTCCAGGCCGCGGCGTGCACGGCGGCGGTGTCGGTCAGCACCCCGTCGAGGTCGAACAGACAGACCGTCACCTGCGCGGGCAGTCCCAGCATCGTGCACCTTCCCGATCGCTCATCCGGTGGTGTCGAGCCTAGCCGGACCGGTCGAACGGATCGGGGAGGCTCAGATGATGTGCCAGCGGATCAGGAAGGCGCCGACCGCCAGGACCAGGTAGAGCAGGACCAGCGGGACGCCGATGCCCGGGCGCGGCCGGGAACGCCGGACGGCGCGGCCGTCGGCGGCCTCCCGGGCGGCCTCGATCACACCCGCGACCTCGGCGGTGCGGTCCTTGCTGATGCCGTTGATCTCGTTCTCGTCGGGGCCGGAGCCGAGCACGACCGAACCGTCGGCGACCTCGATCCGGTCCACGTCCTGCCAGGCGAGACTGCGGACGAGCAGGCTGGTCCGGGCCTTCAGCGCGGTCTGCGTGATCTCGACCTTGTAGAGCACGACGCCGCCCGCGACCCGGACCACCGACGCGCCGATCAGCGTGAACAGGCCGACGGCGAGAAAGTCGCGGGCGCCCATCCACAGCCAGGAGTTCAGCAGCGGGACGGCGACGAACGGCAGCACGAACAGCGCCCACGCCCACCAGGGCGCGGGATCCAGGGGAACCCGCCACGGCAGCGCGGGCAGCGCGACCGGCCGGGCCGCGACCGGAGCCGTGGCAGCCGGGTCCACCGAGTGGTCGTTCATGGGCGGGACCATAGTCGTCTCATCCTTGGAGTGGCAGGAAACCGCGACGACAACAGTAACGGCGAGCGGGCGTGCTGTGTTACTCGCTGGGCCGGTCCGTCGGTTCGGTCCGCCGCGAGGTGGCGGATCACTCCGCGGCCGGCTCGCGCTGCTGGATCACTCCGCCGCGAGGTCGCGCGAGCGGTTGCGGGCCGCCTCGATCGCCGACAGGAACGCCGCCCGGACCTTGTGGTCCTCCAGTTCGCGGACCGCGGCCGCCGTCGTACCGCCCGGTGAGGTGACGCGCTCGCGCAGCACGGTCGGGTGCTCGCCGGTCTCGCGCAGCAGCTTCGCCGAACCGACCACGGTCTGCACGACCAGCTCGGTCGCCGTACCGCGCGGAAGGCCCATGTGTACGCCCGCCTCGATCATGGACTCGACCACGAAGAAGATGTACGCCGGTCCCGACCCGCTGATCGCCGTCACCGCGTCCTGCTGCTTCTCCGGCACCCGCACGACCTTGCCGGTCGCGGCCAGCAGCCCCTCGGCGAGCACGAGATGACTCTCGTCGCAGTGCGCGCCGCGGGAGATCGCGGCCATGCCCTCGTCGACCAGCGCCGGGGTGTTCGGCATCACGCGCACGACGGCGACCCCCTCGGGCAATCGCGACTCGATGAAGCCGGTCGTGATCCCGGCCGCCAGCGAGACCACGGTCTGGTCCGCCCGCACCGCCGGGGCGATCTCGGCCAGCAGATCAGGCATGTCCTGCGGCTTCACCACCAGCACAAGCGTGTCGGCCTTCGCGGCTGCTTCGACGTTGGTCACCACGTCGACGCCGTACCGCTCCCGCAACTCGTCGGCTCGCTCCGCCCGGCGCTCGGTGATCAGCAACTCCCCCGGTCGCCGCCCCGCCCGCAGCAGCCCGGACAACAACGTCTCACCCATCACACCAGCACCGAGGATGGCCACCTGACCGTTCGCACTCATGTGGTCAGGCTAATGGTTGGACGATGCTCGGCTAACGTTCGACCATGCTCGAGCCCGTCGCCGCTGAATTCCTCCGGTCCGCCACCCAGTTGCCCCCGGACGCTCTCGCACGGGTGGTCGACGATGCGCTGGCCAGATGGCGCAACGGCGGACGTGATGCGAGCCGTGCGTTGAAGGCGTCCGGATCGCAGCAGCACGCGCTCGACAACGCACTGGGGTCGATGCTTCGACCGCGAGCCGAGGAACTCCAGGCATTCCGCCAGGGGCTGCTCTCACGGGTCAGCAGCACGACCTCCATCGCCACGCGTGCGGTCCTCAACCGCCGCACGGCCACCGAGGAGCAGTACCGGGTACTGACGGAACCGTTCGGCGCGGAGGGCGTGCAGATTCCCCGCCAGGATCAATGAGGCTCGAGAAGACGCAACAGCACATGGCGCTTGGCCGCCAGCAACAACCAACACCAGGCACATCAACTCGTCAACGGCTCACTACGCAGCGTCGCCTCACGCATCCGGTCGCCCGTCGCCCCGCTCGCGAGGCCGCCGTACTTGGCGACGTAAGCATCGTCGATCCGGTCGGCGAGCTGCGGATCCAGGGATGCCGGAACGGCGGTGAACGCCACTTTCCACCTGGTCTCCCCCTGCCGGATCCACCCGGTGCCGCTGTTCTTCGCCGCCTCGTACCAGCGCGACGCCGTACCACGGAACGCCCGGACGAAAACGCTTCCGGCCACGACGACCATGCCGATTTCGACGGAGTCGTCCGAGTCGTTGCGGTCGGTGTTTGCGTGCAGGTCGATGGAGTACGCCGCGGACAGCACGTCCAGTTCGCCGGGCGTCCAGGTTCGTGCGGGCATATCGCGCTGCCGCCTTTCCGACAGGTCAGGGGTCGCGGGCCGGCGCCGTGGGGTGGTCCAGGCCCGCGACCGTCGGGTGGTGATCACGCAGCCGCCGCGGACGTCCGGCTCAGGTGCGTGCCGAAGAACTCGGTGAGCTTCTCGACCGCCGGCCAGACGTACTCGTCCTGGTCGTACAGGTCGACGTGGCTGGCGCCTTCGATCCAGAACAGTTCCTTCGGTTCGGCGGCGCGTTCGATCGCGTCGACACTGAAGTAGTCGCTGACCGCCTCGGTGCCGGCGATCATCAGCAGCGGCCTGGGGGCGATCAGGTGGGTGAACCGGAAGCCGTCGAACAGCGCGAGCAGGTCGAGGCTGCGCAGCGCGAACCAGTTCTGCGTGTTGGGGTGGTAGGCACGGTCGGTGCGGTAGTACTCCCAGCCGTCGTAGATGTGCCGGGTGAGGCTCTTCTTCACCTCGCCACGGTCCGGCGGGGTCTCGGGGTGGATCGGCATCCGGCGTACCGGCTCGCCGCGGGCTTCCGCGGTCCGGGCCGCGGCCGACTGGTCGAGCAGGTCCTGCAGGACTTCGGGGGCCTGGGAGTGGGCGAGGCCGTCGCGGAACCAGCTGCCCTCCTCGGCGGCGCTGACCGTGGCGACCGCTTTGATCCGGTGGTCGGTCGCGGCGGCCGGGACGATGTAGCCGCCGGCGGCGCAGATGCCGAGCCCGCCGATGCGGTCCGGGTCGACTTCGGGCCGCCCGCTGAGGAAGGTGACGGCGTTCTTCAGGTCCTCGACCCGGCGGGCGGGATTCTCGAGGAACCGCGGCTCGCCCTCGCTCTCGCCCCAGTGCGCGGAGTCGAACGCCAGCGTCACGAATCCCCGGCGGGCGAGTCGTTCGGCGTACAGGCCGGCGGTCTGCTCCTTGACGCCGGTCATCGGGTGACCGACGACGATCGCGGGCCGCGGAGCGCTCTGCGCGGCGTCGTCGGGGGTGTAGAGGTGGCCGGCCAGCGTGAGGCCGTCACTGGTGAAGGAAACTGAGGTCTTCATGTCCCCAGGATTCGTCGCCGCCCGAGGCCCTACCAGGGCAGATTCCTGCCGGGGAAGGATTCTGGCCCCTCAGACGACACCGGTGGTCAGCCGCGTGCTCCCCGACACCGCCGTACCGCGGCAGGGCCGGGGAGACAGCTCACTTCTTGCTGATCAGCGACCGGGCGAAGAACTGCAGGTTCGCCGGGCGCTCGGCCAGGCGGCGGACCAGGTAGCCGTACCAGTCCTCGCCGTACGGGATGTAGACGCGGACCGTGTTGCCCTCGCGGGCGAGGCGGAGCTGCTCGTCGGGGCGGATGCCGTAGAGCATCTGGTACTCGTAGCTGTCGCGGGAGCGGTTGGCGCGGTCGGCCAGCGAGCCGGCGATCGCGATCAGGCGCGGGTCGTGGGAGGCGATCATCGGGTAGCCGTCGCCGTTCATCAGGATCTTCATCGCCCGGACGTAGGCCTTGTCGACGGCCTGCTTGTTCTGGAACGCGACCGACTCGGGCTCCTTGTAGGCGCCCTTGCACAGCCGGACCCGGGAGCCGGCGTGCGCCAGGTCGACGCAGTCGCCCTCGGTGCGGCGCAGGTAGGCCTGCAGGACCGCGCCGGTCTCGGGGAAGTCCTGCCGCAGCTCGCGCAGGATGCTCAGCGTCGAGTCGGTGGTGGTGTGGTCCTCCATGTCGAGGGTCACCGTGGTGCCGGCGTTGCGCGCGGCCAGGCAGATCGTGCGGGCGTTCTCCAGGGCGATCTTCTCGCCGTCGCCGGGCAGCGCCTGGCCGACGGCCGACAGCTTGACCGAGACCTCGGCGTGCTGGGTCAGGCCGGCCTCGGACAGCTGCTTGAGCAGCTCCACGTACGCGTCGGCGGTGGCGGTCGCCGCGGCCAGGTCGGTGGTGTCCTCGCCGAGGTGGTCCAGCGTCACGTTCAGGCCGTTGCTGACCAGCTTCTCGGTGGCCAGGACGGCCTCGGGCGCGGTCTCACCGGCGACGAACCGGGCGACGATGCCGCTCGAGACCGGCATCGACGAGACAGCCTTCTTGATCTGGGGACTGCGGGACACGCCCAGCAGGACTCGCCGAAGCACTCCGTGTTCCTCCTCATCGCCCCCAGCCCCAAATGCCAGGGGTGTCAGCAGGCTACGCGCCTGGACCGAACCGTCCCTAATCCTGTGGCCAGGACCACACCAGTGAACCGAGTGGTCCGCCCTCAGCTTGGCGGACGACCGGGCGGCGGACAAGCGGCTCGCCCAGGCGATCGCTGCCGCGCGTGATCCAGGGCCGGAAGGATCAGCTGCCGAGGTGGCTGAGGTTCTGCCAGCCCGGGTCTCTGGCGGTGGTCAGCCTCACCTCGCCGTGTGGCCAGCCGGTGGTGGCGGCCTCGAGCTGGGCGGAGGCGGGCGTGCTGCCGTCGACGTAGTAGTGCAGGGTACGGGCACCGGCGATGGTCTCGTGGGCGAGCAGCCGGCCGGAGTCGCCGAGGCGGCTGGTGAGGTGGTCCTCGAGATTGCGGAGCTGGTCGAGCATCTCGGCGTCGGGCAGTCCGTCCTCGCGGCCGGCGGGGTAGCCGATGGTGACGCCGACGTGGGTGTCGAGGTGCGGCAGGCGGATCGAGCGCAGCGGGACCTCGGTGGTCGCGATCAGCCGCTGGCCGTCGACGAATCCCTCCAGCAGCCTCCAAGTCGGGTCGCCGTCCTCGGTCGTGAACGCGGCGGCGAACGCGGCGACGGTCGGCAGCAGCTCGCTGATCGGCCGGGTCTCGGCCGGCCGATCGACCAGCGTCTCGACCGCGCCGATCCAGGTCTCGGTCATCTCCTCGCCGAGCGACAGGTCGAGCAGCAGGAACGTGATCCGGCGCTGGACGTCCTCGGACACCTGGGCGAACACCGGGTGATGCACCCCGACATGTACGGCGGCCGCCCGCTCGTCCGGCTCGATCGTGACCAGCGCGTCGTCGGAGGCGACCGGCGGCATGCCCTCGAACTGGATCGTCACCTCCGGCGAGGGACGGCGCAGGTCGGCGTACTCCCAGAGGTGGTCCGACGGCGGCGCCGAGCGCAGCCAGCGCCTGGCGACCGCCCGGGTCGCGGGATCGCCGGCGGCGGTGACGACCAGAGTGTGCTCCGCGTGCAGTCCCGGACCGAGCTCCCAGTCCAGGCCGCCGTGGATGGCGTTGACGTGCTCGGCCAGCACCCCGCTGATGCTGCCCGGCTCCTTGCGCGCGATCGCGTCAGCGACCAGCTGGGCCCCGGTCTCCTCCCACCAGGTCCAGAACCCCACGATCGGATCCACCACCGATCGCCGCCGCTTGAAGATGCGCATACTGCTCATCTTCCCTCGCCACCGGCGCACACCCCAGGACGCCGGCGGCGCCCGGTGTGCTGCGGCCGCCGACGTGCACCACCGATCAACGTCGCCCGCCGGTCGTCGCCCAGGCGGCATGAGGCGGCGTGCGCCGCTCGAAGCGGAGGTTGATCAGTGGTGGGCGTCGGCCGCATCCCGACGACCGCCGCTCCGCGACGTCGACGCGGTGTGCGCGCCGAACTCTCAGGCCGTCCGCCGCTTGAGCGTGGCGGCACCCGACGCCAGCGCGGCGACGATGAACGCGGTGACCACCAGCGCGTCGGTCCCGGCGCCCGCGCCGAACCCGTTGCCGGCAGCAACTCCCGCGACCGCGTCGACCGCATAGGACAACGGCAGCACATCGCTGACCGCCTCCAGTACGCCGGGCAGGCGTTCCCGCGGGACGAGCAGTCCGCAGAGCAGGATCTGCGGGATCATCACCGCCGGCATCATCTGCACGGCCTGGAACTCGGTGGCCGCGAACGCGCTGGCGAACAGGCCGAGCGCGGTCCCGAGCACGCCGTCCAGGACCGCGACCACCCCGAGCTGCCAGGCGGCGCCCTCGATGTCGAGACCCAGCGCGAACAAGGCGATCGACACCACGACGGCCGCCTGCACGACGGCGATCAGCGCGAAGGCGAAGGCGTAGCCGAGCAGGAAGTCCAGCTTGGCCATCGGCATCGTGAACAGGCGCGCCAGCGTTCCGGTCGAGCGTTCCCGCAGCACGGCGACCGAGGTGACGGTGAACATGATGATCGCCGGGAAGACGGCGAGCAGCGGTCCGCCGACCCGGTCGAACGTGGCCGGCGAGTCGGTGAACATCCACCACATCAGGCTGACCAGCAGCGTCGGCAGTACGACGAGCATCGCGACCGTGCGGTGGTCGCGACGCAACTGCGCCAGTACGCGCGCGGCGACGGCGAAGGTGACGCGGGGTGTCATCGGGCACCTGCCTTCCGGTCGATCAGCGTGAGGAACGCCTGCTCGATGTCGCCGGTCCCGGCCGCGGCGAGCAAGGCGTCGGGGGTGTCGTCGGCGAGCAGATCGCCGTCGCGCATCAGGAACAGCCGGTCGCAGCGGCTCGCTTCGTCCATCACGTGACTGGAGACCAGCAGGGTCGCGCCGTCGTCGGCGAGCCGGTGGAACAGGTTCCAGAGGTCGCGGCGCAGGACCGGGTCGAGACCGACGGTCGGTTCGTCGAGCACCAGGAGCTCGGGGTTGCCGAGCAAGGCGGCGGCCAGCGACGCGCGGGAGCGTTGACCGCCGGAGAGCTGGTCGACGCGGACGGTCGCGTGGGTGCCGAGGTCGACGGCGTCGATCACGCGATCGACATCGTCCGCGGGGACGCCGAGGACGGCGGCGAAGAAGCGCAGGTTCTCGGTCACCGTCAGGTCGCCGTACACGCTGGGCTCCTGGGTGACGTAGCCGATCCGGCCGCGCAGCTTCGGGGATCCGGCGGGCAGGCCGAGGACCTCGACGTCGCCGGTCACGTTCGCCTGCAGGCCGACGATCGCGCGGATCAGCGTGGTCTTGCCACAGCCGGACGGCCCGAGCAGCCCGGTCACCGAGCCGGTCACCAGCGCGCAGTCGATGCCGTGCAGGACCTCACGGTCCCCGCGGACGACCACCACCGACCGGCACACCACCGCGTTTTTCATCATGCGATGAATTTAGGCCGGACGGGAACCGATGGCAAGAGGGGGCGAGGTCAGCCGGTCAGATACTGCTGCAAAGCCGGCGCGATCCGGTCGATCAGCTCGGCCGTCGGGGTGGTGGCGACCGGGTCCAGCTCGAGCAGGTAGCGAACGAGCGCGATCCCGACCAGTTGCGAGGCGACCAGCCCGACCCGCAGCCGGGCGTCCGGTACGCCGAGCGTCTCGGAGACCGGCCCAATGATCATCCGGGTCATCCCGTCGCGCATCAGCTGTGCCACCTGATCGCTGCTCACCATGCTGCGCAGCAACGCCTTCATCCGCTGCTGCCCGTCGGCGGACTCCCAGACCCCGAGGAACACGGTGACGATCCGTCGTCCGAGCTCGTCGCGCGGCCCGCCGACGATCGTCGCCGCCACCTGGCGCGGATCGATCGGCAACGCCATCGCCTCGACGAACAACTCGTCCTTGCCGCCGAAGTAGTGGTGCACCAGCGCCGCGTCCACACCCGCGGCCCGCGCGACGCCGCGCAGCGACGTACCGGCGAAGCCGTTGCCGGCGAAGGACTCCCGGGCGGCGCGCAGGATCTCGCCCCGGGTGTCGGGGCCGCCCGGGCGCCGGCCTCGGCCGGCCGTCTCGTCGGTGCGACTCACGCGATGAGCTCCTCGTCGGTACGACTCACGGAACGAACTCCTCGTCAGTACGACTCATCGCATGATCCCCTCGCCGGTACGACTCACGAAGTGAGCTCCGAGACCTCGCCGTCCGGGGTGACGGCGAAGCCGGCGTGGCGGGGCGTGGTGGTGCGGACGAAGTGCTTGCGGGTGAACTCGAGGGACTCGATCAGGTCGACCTCGCGCTCGGAGCGGCTGGTGGCGCGACGGGTGTTGATCTCGATCACGATGTGGCCGCGGAAGTCGTTGTTCGCCAGGCCCTGCAGGAGATCGGCCGCGCGCTGGGTCCCCCGGCCGGGCACCAGGTGCTCGTCCTTCGCGGACCCGGTGCCGTCGGTGAGGTGGATGTGCTTGAGCGTGCGGCCCATCGTCGCCGCGAGCTCGACGCAGTCCTGCTCGGCGGTCGAGGAGTGGGACAGGTCGAGGGTGGTGTGCGCGTAGCTCTGCTCGGTCGGGTCCCAGCTCGGCGCGTACGCCTGCAGGCCCTTGCCCGGCGCCCGCCACGGGTACATGTTCTCGACCGCGAACACGACGCCGCTCTCCCGCTCCAGCCGCGCGATGCCCTCGACGAAGCCGCGCGCGTAGTCGCGCTGCCAGCGGAACGGCGGGTGCACGACCACCACGTCGGCGCCCAGGTCCTTGGCCGCCTCGGCGCTGCGCTCGAGCTTGCCCCACGGATCGGTCCCCCAGACCCGCTGGGTGATCAGCAGGCAGGGCGCGTGGATCGCGAGCACCGGCAGCTGGTGGTAGTCGACCAGCCGCTTGATCGCGTCGATCTGGGTGCTCAGCGGGTCGATGCCGACCATCACCTCCACGCCGTCGTACCCCAGTCGCGCGGCCAGCTCGAAGGCGCTGGCGGTCGACTCGGGATAGACGGAGGCGGTGGACAGGCCGATCTTCGCGGCCGTGCGGGTGCTCATCGGTAGGTGCCTTCGGGGAGTTAGGCGTGGGTTGACGGGGGTCGCAGCTGGTCCAGCCGGTTCAGGATGACGCCTTCGCGCAGCGCCCACGGACAGACCTCGAGCGAGGTCAGGTCGAACAGGTCCATCACCGCGTCGGCCACCAGCGCGCCGGCCACCAGCTGGGTGCTCCGGCCGATCGAGACACCGGGCAGGTCGGCCCGCTCGGCCGCGGTCATCGCGATCAGCTTCGGCACCCATTCGGTCAGGTCGTCGCGGTGCAGCGAGCGCGGCACGTACGGACCGTCGTCGGACGGTGCCGCACCGCAGATCCGGGCCAGCGAGCGGAACGTCTTGCTGGTGGCGACCGCGCGCTGTGGCCGGCCGGCCCGCAGTACGTCGCCGGCCACCGCGGCCATGTCGACCCGGATCCGCTTGCGCAGCGCCCTGACCTCGTCCTTGTCCGGCGGATCGGTGGTCAGGCCCTCCCGCGTCAGCCGGCCGGCACCCAGCGGCACGGACACCGCGATCGTCGGCTCCTCGTCGGACCCGGCCGCGATCTCCAGCGAACCACCGCCGATGTCGAACACCGCGAGCCGGCCCGACGACCAGCCGAACCAGCGGCGGACGGCGAGGAAGGTCAGCCGCGCCTCGTCCTGGCCGCTGAGCACCTGCAGGTGGATGTCGGTCTCGGTCCGGACCCGCTCGAGCACCTTCTCGCCGTTCGGCGCCTCGCGCAGCGCGGAGGTGGCGAACGCGAGCACGGACTCGCAGCCCTTGTCCTCGGCCAGCTGCGCCGCCTCCTGCACGAAGGCGACCAGGTTCTCCGCTCCGGCGTGGTCGATGTTGCCGTCCTTGTCCAGGTGCTCGGCCAGCCGCAGTTCGATCTTGTGCGAGTACGCCGGCAGTGGCGCGGCACCACGGTGCGCGTCCACCACGAGCAGATGGACGGTGTTTGATCCCACGTCGAGTACGCCGAGCCGCATACCCTCACGCTACTGGACTCTCTGCAATCTGCCTCGCTCCGCTCGGCGAGGTCGTGGGGCTGGAACTCCCGGTCTTCCCTCGTCGCTCCGGTCGCTTCGCTCCCTCCACTCCTCAGTCCAGACCGGGAGGCCCCACGACCTACCGATCGGCAGGCAGACCCGTCGGCCCGGCCGGGCCGACGATGCCGGAGATCGGTGTCGGTGCGCGTACGCTTTTGGGGTGCCTGAGGTTTCTCTCGATTTCCCCCGTGCCTACGTCGAGTTCGTCGACCCCGACGATCCCGACCAGGTCTTCCGGTGCGACCTGACCTGGCTGACCTCCAACTGGACCTGCATCTTCGGCGGCGGCTGCCGCGGCATCTACAAGGGCCGCCCGAACGACGGCTGCTGCACGCTCGGCGCGCACTTCTCCGACGCCGAGGACGAGGACCGGGTCAAGGGCTACGTCAAGCAGCTCGGCAAGGAGGACTGGCAGTTCCGCAAGGAGGGCAAGAAGAACGGCTGGGTCGAGACCGACGACGAGGGCGACCGCAAGACCCGGGTCTTCGAGGGCGCCTGCATCTTCCTGAACCGGCCGGGTTTCGAGGGCGGCGCCGGCTGCGCGCTGCACGGGCTCGCGCTCAAGCAGGGCGTGCACTTCGTCGAGACCAAGCCCGACGTCTGCTGGCAGCTGCCGATCCGGCGCACGTTCCGCGACGTCGAGCGGCCCGACGGCACGTCGTACACGGAGGTCGGGATCGGTGAGTACGACCGGCGCGGCTGGGGCCCGGGTGGGCACGACCTGGACTGGTACTGCACCGGCAACACCGAGGCGCACATCGGCGTCGAGGCGGTCTTCGAGTCCAGCAAGGTGGAGCTGCAGACACTGATGGGCCCGAAGGCGTACGACGTCCTGGCGGAGTACTGCCGCCGCCACCTGGAAGCCGCGCGGCCGTTGCTGCCGCACCCGGCGTCCAAGTGATCAGCTGAGTTTGCCGTTGGCGACCAGCCAGTCGATCGCTTCCAGCGTGGTGTCCAGCGCCGAATAGCGCGGGCGGAAGCCGAGCAGCCGGGCCGCCTTCTCCATCGAGCAGTGCGGGCTGTGCGCGATGTGGTCGTAGGTGATCTCCGCGTCCCGCTCGGACACCGTCGCGCGCCACTGTTCGAAGGGCTGGAACGTCAGCCGCGGCTCCTGACCGAAGTACGCGGCCACCGCCTCGGCGTAACCGCGCAGCGTCATCGCGCCGTCGGCGACGGCGTGGAAGCTCTCCCCGACCGCGACCGAGCGGTTTGCGATCGCGGCCAGGAAAACCCCGGCCACGTCGGCGGCGTGCACGTGCTGCACGGTCTCCAGGCCGAGGTTGGGCAGCACGAGTTCGGCGCCCTGGGCAAGCTTCTCGAAGACCGCGAGGTCGAGGTGGCCGGCCGGGTTGACCGGCGTCCAGCCGGGCCCGCTGATGTGGCCGGGGTGGATCACCGTGACGGGCAGGCCGTGCCGCCGGGCCTGGTCGAGCAGGTAACGCTCGATCGCGGCCTTCGCGACGCCGTAGTCGCCGAAGGGGTGACGGGGCGTGTCCTCCCGGGTCGGGACACTCGCGCTCGGGCCGTGCACCCAGATCGTGCCGCAGTGCAGCAGGTGCTGGACCTTGCCGTTGACCGCTTCGGCGAGCTGGCGGGCGCTGTCCTCGGTGAAGCAGATCAGGTCGACCACGACGTCCGGACGCAGGTCGGCGACCCGCTGCCCGAAGGTGCCGGCCGCGTCCTCCTCGGCCCGGTCGATCTCGATCAGCTCGACCTGCTGCCACTCCCCGCTCGACCGGTACGGCGTACGGGCGCCGCGGCTGAGCACGGTGACCTGGTGGCCGGCCCGGACCAGGCCGGGGACGAGGTAGGTGCCGATGTGTCCGGTGCCTCCGACGACGACTGTTCGCATGGTCGCAGCGTGCCCTGTTTCGGCCCGGTCAACCAGGTAAGGGTGCCCTTCGTTGCGACACCCCGGATCGGCGAGTGCCGGCGCCAGGGCACAGAATGACTGACATGCGCTTGGATCATCTGTCGTACGCGGCCGGCCCCGACGGGGTCCGTGCCACGGTCGAGCGGTTGTCCGCGCTGCTGGGGGCGGGCTTCGTCGACGGTGGCGTGCATCCGCGGTTCGGGACCGTCAACCACATTCTCCCGCTGGAGAACGACCGCTACATCGAGGTGGTCGACGTGCTCGACCACCCGGCCTCGGACAAGGCGCCGTTCGGTCAGGCGGTCCGGGCCCGCAAGGAGCTCGGCGGCGGCTGGCTGGGCTGGGTCGTCGCGGTCCGGGACATGGAGCGGATGGAGAAGCGGCTCGGCCGCGACGCCGTTCCGGGCAACCGGCACCGCCCGGACGGGGTGAACCTCACCTGGCGGCAGATCGGCGTCAAGGGCCTGATCGCGGACCCGCAGCTGCCGTTCTTCATCCACTGGGACGACCTCACCCAGCACCCGTCGGTCGGCGGCAAGGGCATCAAGCTGACCGCGCTGGAGATCGCCGGTGACCCGACCCGGGTGACCGAGTGGATCGGCCACCCGGCCGACCACCTGCTCGACGACCTCGACGTCGCCTGGGTCGGCCCGAACGGCCAGCCGGGACTGAACGCCGCGGTCTTCCAGACCCCGAACGGCATCGTCAGGTTGTGAGCGCGCCGGGCAGCTCCGCCGTCGCGCCGGCTGCCCGCCAGCTCTTCGCGGTCTCCGGCGTGCTCACCGGCGACCGGTCCCGCACCCGCCGCCTGATCGAGTACGCCGTGTCGCTGGCGCCGGTGTCGGGACGGCCGGTGCGGTTCTGTTTCCTGCCGACCGCGGAGGGCGATCATCCCGCGGCGGTGCAGTGGTTTCTCGACGCCTTCGGCAACGAGCCCGGCCTCGAAGCCTCGGTCTTCACGGTGTTCCCCCGCCCGAGCGCACCGCCCGAGCACCTGCTCACCCAGGACGTGATCTGGGTCGGCGGCGGGAGCGTGGTCAACCTGATGGCCCTGTGGCGAGCCCATGGCATCGACGCGGTCCTGCGCGAATGCCGGCAACGCGGCGTCGTTCTGGCCGGGCAGAGCGCCGGCAGTCTGTGCTGGCACGCCGGCGGCGTCACCGACTCCGTCACCGACCAACTCGATGCCTATGACAACTGCCTCGGCTGGCTGCCGTGGAGCAACGGTGTGCACGACGATCTCGCCGACCAGCCGCGGCGTACGGCGTACCGGAAATTCGTTGCCGAGGGCACGTTGCCGCCGGGGTACGCGACCGAGGACGGTGTCGGGCTGCACTATGTCGACGGTGAGCTGCACGAGGCGGTGTCGGTGCTGCCTGACGCTCGCGCTTGGTACGTCACCGCTGACGGTGAGCGGGAGATCGTGCCGCGTCTGATCTAGAGCTTCTCCAGGTCCTGCAGTGCGTTCTCGAGGTGCACCAACAGCCGTTGCAGATGAGGGACCGTTCGCCGGCAGCCGGTGAGCCCGAAGTGCAGCTGCTGGTCGTAGCTGGTGACACTGATGTTGAGCGCCTGCCCGTTGAGCACGATCGACGCCGGGTACATGCCGAGCAGTCGCGATTGGTTCCAGTACAACGGGCTCTCGGCTGGTCCGGGGATGTTGGAGATCACCAGGTTGAACGGCGGGGGCGTGTGTCCGGCCAGTCCCGGCAGGACCGCGGCCGGGCCCGCGGAGCCGATGCCGAGTGCCCCGATCATCAGATTCTGCAGCGGGCTCAGTTCCGACAGCACGCGCTTGCCGTAGCTGGTCGAGTCCATGATGCGGCGCAGCCGGCGTCCCGGGTCGCGTTCGTCGGTCGCGAGGTCGACGATCAGCGTCGCCAGCGAGTTCGCGCCGCCCGGACCGTTGCCTTCGGGACCACGCAGCGAGACCGGCACCAGAGCGGTCAATCCCTTGTCCGGCAAGGCGTTCTGCTCCTGGAGATACCGCCGAAGCGCACCGCCACACATCGCCAGCATGACGTCGTTCAAGGTGGCGCCGGTCGACGCGCGCACCTTCTCCAGCCGTTCCATCGGCCAGGACTGCGCCGCGAACCGCCGCGAACCGGTGATCGGCTGGTTGAAGATCGTCCGCGGCGCCTGGAACGCGACCGGCGAGTGCTCGGCCCGCAGCGCATGCACGGCACTCTTCACACCAACCGTCGAAAGCCCGGCAACGACCGACACCAGCTGCCCCACGCGTCCGAGCGGGCCGAACCGGCTGGGGCGAAGCAGCGATGAGCCTGGAGCCGCATCGCCGCTCGGCAACGCGAACGGCGCCGGCATCCCCGTACGGTCCGGGTCCGTCGTGAGCATCTGCTGCATCAGCCGCAGCGCGCTCACGCCGTCCAGCATCGCGTGGTGGACCTTCGTGTAGATCGCGAAGCGGTGCCCCTCGACGCCCTCGATCAGGTGCAGTTCCCACAGCGGCCGGCGGCGGTCGAGCAGAGTGCCGTGCAGCCGCGAGGTCAGCTCGAAGAGTTCCCGGTAGCGCCCCGGCCGGGCCAGCGCCGACAACCGCACGTGGTACTCGAGATCGATCTCGTCGTCCGGCTCCCAGGACCAGTAGCCCAGGTCGACCGGGCGATTGCGCACCCGCCACGCGAAGACCGGACTGACCGCGTCCACGGCCAGCATCTCCTGGTACAACCGCGAGACGAACTCCCGCCCGCTCTCAGGGAAGACCTGATCGCGTCCGGCGCCCGGCAGCTCGAACAGCATCAACCCACCGACGTGCATCGCCTGCTCGCGCGTCTCCCCGAGCAGGAACATCGCATCCAGCGGCCCTACCGCGCTCACAGATCCTCCCGGGCTCCACCGACGACCCATCGTCGCCGCCGGAGCCCGGTCCGTCCACCCGCGAGCCGATGCCCTAGTCGAGCGGCCGGTAGTTCAGGCCCAGCGCCTCGATCCGCCGCAGGTGCGGACGCAGCCGGGTGACGAACTCGTCGTACGGCGTCTTCGGGGAGCCCCAGGCGCGTTCGGCAAACGCGGACAGGCGCGGCAGCAGCATGTAGCCGACCTGCTCCGGACCCTCCATGTACTCGGTCCACACGTTGCACTGGGCACCGACGACGCGGGCCTGCTCCTCGTCGGTCAGGCCCGCGGGCACGACCTCGAAGTCGTAGACCTTGTCCAGCGGGATGAAGCCGCCGATCGCGAGCGGCTCGGTCTCCGGGTCGCCCTGGTAGTAGTCGAAGTACACCGACTCGCACGGCGTCATCACCACGTCGTGACCGGCCTTCGCGGCGATCTCGCCGCGCTGGGCGCTGCGCCAGGCCATGATCACGGCGTCCTTGGGGCAGTCGGTCTCCACCATCTCGTCCCAGCCGACCAGCCGGCGGCCCTGCTCGGTCAGCACCGACGCGACCTGCGCGGTGAACCAGCCCTGCAGCTGCCCGGCCTCGGTCAGCCCGAGCTCGGCCTGCCGCTGCTGCGCCGCCTCGGACTCGCGCCACTGCCCGGCCGGGCACTCGTCGCCGCCGAGGTGGATGTACGGGCCGGGGAAGATCTCCAGCACCTCGCGCAGCACGGTCCGGACGAACTCGACGGTCGCGTCGTTCACGTTCAGCACGTCGTCGCTGATGCCCCAGATCTTGCGCACGCCGAGCTGCTGGTCGGGGTGGTTGCCGAGCTCCGGGTACGCCGCGATCGCCGCCTGCATGTGGCCGGGCAGGTCGATCTCCGGGACGACGGTGATGCCGCGCTCGGCGGCGTACGCGACGATCTCGCGCAGGTCGTCCTTGGTGTAGAACCCGCCGTGCGGCGTGCCGTCGTAGCTGAACTCGTCCTGCTCGTGCGTCATCCGGCCGATCATCGACTCCGGCCGCCAGGCGCCGACCTCGGTGAGCTTGGGGTAGGCCTCGATCTCGACCCGCCAGCCCTGGTCGTCGGTCAGGTGCAGGTGCAGCACGTTCATCCGGTGCAGCGCGACCACGTCGACGACCTTGAGCACGAAGTCCTTGGGCATGAAGTGCCGGGAGACGTCCAGCATCATGCCGCGCCAGCTGAACCGCGGCGCGTCCGAGATCCGCACCGCCGGCACCGAGACCTTGCCGTCCTCGGCCGGCTCGGCGGCGTCCAGCACCTGCCGGTACGTCGTGTCCGCCCAGCGCAGCGCGTCCTCCGAACCGGCCGACAACCGCGCGCCGTCCGCGGTGACGTCGATCCGGTACTCGGTCTCGCCGAGGTTGTCCACGACGGTCCGGACCGCGTCGGTGGCCGGGTCGGCGGTGATCCAGCGGCCGTCGTCGACGACGAGCTCACGCGGTGCGGGGACGATCGCGATGTCGGGCATCCGGACTCCAAGAGGTCTCGAGGAACGCTTCGGCAAGAACCTTGCCGAATAGGACCCTACAAGCGCGACCCCGGCCCGGAACAGGTGCGGTCCACGCTCCGAACTGCGCACAAGACCGAGTGGCGAGCAGTTACGGGCCCTGCTAATTCTCTGCCGCGACAGCGTTCCGGGTGAGAGGCTGAGCGGGTGACCGCCGACCCCGTACCGCAGGACGTGACCCCCGCCAGCCTCCAGCGCTCGACCCTGCGGGTCCTGGTGATCAGCAACGTCGTCGGCGGAGTCGCGGTGGCCAGCGGGTTCGCGGTCTCCGGCCTGCTCGCGGAGAACATCTCCGGCTCGACCTCGATGGCCGGACTGGTCGCCACGTCGACCACCCTCGGCGCGGCCGTGCTCGCCGTACCGCTGGCCGGTCTGGCGCGCACCCACGGACGCCGCGTCTCGCTGGCGACCGGCTACTTGATCGCTACCCTCGGCGCGGCGCTCAGCATCGTCGCCGCGCAGATCGACTCGCTCGTCCTCCTGCTGCTGGCCGGGTGTCTGTTCGGCAGCGGCTCGGCCGCCAACCTCCAGTCCCGGTACGCCGCGACCGACGCCGCCGATCCCAAGTACGTCGCCCGGTCCCTGTCGGTGGTGGTCTGGGCGACGACCATCGGCGTGGTGGTCGGCCCCAACCTCACCGGCCTCGGCGGCTCGGTCGGTACGTCGGTCGGCGTCCTGGCCCTCGCCGGGCCGTACCTGTTCTCGGTGATCGCGTTCGCGCTGAGCCTGGCCACGGTCTGGTTCGGCCTGCGGCGTCTGCAGCTCTCGACCCCGCGGACGAAGGTGGAACGCCAGCCGCTGCTCACCACCTTGCGCCGTGTGATGGCCATCCCGCATGCCCGGCTTGGACTGCTGGCCATCGCCACCGCCCACTCGGTGATGGTCGGCGTGATGTCGATGACCTCGGTCCACCTGAGGCACCACGGCGCTTCGCTGACCGTCGTCGGCTTCGTGATCAGCGGTCACGTGGCAGGCATGTATGCCCTCTCGCCGGTGATGGGCTGGCTGGCCGACCGTCTCGGCCGGATTCCCACCATCGGCATCGGCCTGGCGGTGCTCGCCATGGCGATGACCGTCGCCGCCGTAGCTCCCGACGAGGCACACAGCCTCACCGCGCTCTCCTTGGTGCTGCTGGGCCTCGGCTGGTCGGCCTGTCTGGTGGCCGGCTCCACCCTGATGTCCAATGCGGTGCCCACCGACATCCGCACCTCGGCACAAGGCTTGTCCGACCTGACGATGGGCGCCTTCGCCTCCATTGCCGGTACGGCGGCCGGCCCGGTACTGGCGGCGCTCGGCTTCCACTGGCTGGCGGTGCTATGCGGGCTACTCCTGATTCCCGTCGCGTTGACCGCTGCGCTAACCAAGCAGCAGGTGCAGAGTGCGTGAGCCGGGCCGGAAGCCGATGCTCTGGTACAGCGCCCGCGCCTGCGGATAGCCGTCGTCACCCCGCGGGCACACCACAGCCCTGGTACCGCCTGCTTCGCGCAGCGCGCGCAGTGCGGCCAGGTTGACCGCTTGGCCCAGCCCTCGCCGCCGGTACGCCGTCGCGACGCCCACCGGCTCGACCAGGCCGACCTGATGCTGCGCGTCGAGCCAGATGAGTGCCGAGGCGACGAACTCCCCCGCCTCGTTCTCCACCACCCAGTCCAGCTCCGATCGGTACGGCCAGGTCGACATCACCTCGGCCATCACGTCGTCGCTCAGCTTGGACGGCGCCAGGTCGGACCAGGCCGCGCGATGCACCGCGGCTCGCTTCGCCACCTCGTCCGGTCGTGCGTGGCGCACGGTGAGTCCGTCGGGCACGACCGGAGCGGGCAGTGCGTCCAGCGAGATCCAGTGGTGGGTGAAGTACGGGGCATCGTCCTGGCGCCGGAAGCGGGCCGACTCCAGCGCGGCCAGCAGGTGCTTCTCGGTTTCCAGCACACCTGCTGCCAGCTTGGGCCCATCGGCTGTTGAACGGAACCAGTCCACGACTGTGCCCGCGAGCTCCGGGCGCCCGGGGTCGACTGCCATCAGCAGATGTCCCGGCTGCTCCAGCCAGCCCCAGGCAACGACCTGCTCGCCGTCGCGCCAGACCGCCGTACGCCAGCCGGCTGCGCGGGACACGTTGGCGCTGCGCTCCCAGGCCAGGTCTCCCAGGTGCAGCCGGGACGCCGGGCTCCACGTGCGCTGGACGAGCTGCTGCATCTCGGCGAGGCCGTCGCGGCCGGCGTACTCGGTCATCTGCACGTCGTGCAGGCTCGCAGAGCGGGCCGGCGAGCTCAACCCGATTAGGGTGGGTCGCCGTGAGCATCGCCGACGGCGGGATTCCCAGCCCGAACATCTGGCACCACCCGCAGACCTACGAGATCGAGAACCGGGCCGTCGACCCGGACGGCGTGATCGAGCCGGCCATGCGGGCGATCCGGGACTGGGCCGGCGCGACCGTGCTCGACCTCGGGTGCGGGACCGGCTTCCACCTGCCGATGTTCGCGCGGACCGCCGCGCACGTGATCGGCGTCGAGCCGCACGGCACGCTGGCCGCCGCGGCCCGGCGCCGGACCCGGCAGCTGGACAACGTCGAGGTCAAGCAGGGGACGGCGCAGCAACTGCCGATCCCGGACGCGTCGATCGACGTGATGCACGCCCGGTGGGCCTACTTCTTCGGCCCAGGCAGCGAGCCGGGGCTGGCCGAGCTGGACCGGGTGATGCGGCACGGCGGCACGGCGTTCGTGATCGACAACGACGGGAGCCGGTCGACGTTCGGGCGCTGGTTCAGTGCGGCGTACCCGATGATCAAGCCGGCCGAGGTGGAACGGTTCTGGACGTCCCGCGGCTGGCAGCGCACGCCGCTGGACATGGGCTGGCGGTTCGAGAACCGGGCCGACTTCGAGGCGGTGGTGCGGATCGAGTTCCAGCCGCAGATCGCCGAGCGGATCATCGCGTCGTACGCCGGTCACGAGGTCGACTACGCCGTCAACCTGTGGAGCCGCACCTACTGACCGGCCGCTCGACACGCGGCCCGCTGCGATGGCCCGCCGGTCGCCCTAAGGTGAGCATTCGCCACGACCTGGGAGGCGCCTCACCGGCATGGACGGACTGCTGCTGCAACGGCTGCTGCCGGGACTCCCCGACGAGGTGAGGATCGGCGCAGGGCAGCAGCACTCCCTGGTGGTCGCGACGCGAGCCGAGGCCCGGCTGTGCGCCGACCTGATCGCCGGGCTGGAGGAGCCGCCACCGAACGCCGTCGTCGAGACCAGCGGACCGGTCCGGCTCGTCCCTGCCGAGGGTGGCCTGCTGCCGCACCTCACAGTGCTCGGCAACATCCTGCACGGCCACGTCGCCGCCCACCGCGTGACCAGAGACGCGGCGGAGAAGGAGTGCCGGCTCACCGCGACCAACTGCGACCTGGACGACGTACTGCATCGCTATCCGCACGAGATCACGCCCGGGCGACGCCGGCTGGCCGGACTGGCCCGGGCGGTGCGTTCCAACCCGTCGGTGATCGTGCTGGAGGACGCGCCCGGGCTGCCGACCTGGGGTTCGCTGCTGCGGCCGGACAACATCACCGAGCTGTGGTCGATCGCGGTCGTGCTGATCACCACCGATTCTGACCGCGCCAAGGGGTTCGACGCGTGATCCGCCGTCGGGTGGTGCTCGCAGGTGCTGCTGCCGCGGCCTTGTCCGGCTGCAGTCCCGACGTGCTCGGGCTGAGCCGCAGTGTGCGGGTCGCGGTGAGCTGGGGTGGACCGGAGCTGCGGGCCTTCCACCGAGTGCTCGATGGACTCGGCAAGCTCGACTACCCGGTCGACGTGATCCCGCTCGGCGACGACATCTCCACGGCCTTCGGCGCCCGCTCCGGCCGGCGGCCTGATCTGGTGATGCTGCCGCAGCCCGGTCTGGTCCCGCTGCACCGCGGGGAGCTGGAGAAGATGCCGGCCGATCTGGCTGAGCGCGGTCGGGCGCGGCTGTGGGACGAACTGCTGGCCCAGGACGGTTCGACGTACGGGGTGCCGTTCAAGACCGCGCACAAGTCGGCGGTCTGGTACCGGCCGTCGGTGTTCCGCAAGGCCGGTGTGCGACCGCCGGCGCTGTGGGAGGAGTGGATCGAGCTCAACAAGGCGCTGTCGACCAGTGGCATCAGACCGCTCGCGTTGGGCGCCGGTGACGGCTGGATGCTCACCGACTTCCTGGAGAACATCCTGCTCGGTACGGCGCCCGGCGCCTACCGCACGCTGGCGGTGTCGATCGATCCGCGGCCCTCGCGGGTGCCGGAGTTCGCTGCTGCGCTGCAGAGGCTGGCGACGCTCTGGGCTGCGCCGGGCACGCTGGCCGGCGGTGTGGAGCGCTCTCTGACGCAGCAGTTCCCGGACGCGGTTGTAGAGGTCTTCGGACACCGCCGGGCCGCGATGGTGGCGGCGCCGGACTTCGCCGAGCCGGTGATCCGTTCGTTCGCGGCCGATCCGTCCGACGTCGGGCTGTTCACCTTCCCCGCCTTCGCCGCGGGAGCGGCCGCACCGGTGGTGGTCGGCGGTGACGTGATGGTGCTGCCGCGGCCGGCGACCGACGACGCGTGGGACCTGCTCCACCGGCTCGCGACCCCAGCAGCTCCTGCTCCCTGGATCGAGAGCGGCGGCTTCCTGGTCGACGGACGCACCACCGGCTACTCCCCCGAGCTGGACCGGTTGGCTCAGCAGCTGGTGGCGCCGGGTGCCTCGCTGCAGTTCGACCTGTCCGACCGGCTGGGCGAGCTGGGCGGCATCAACGGGCTCTGGCGAGTGCTGACCGATCTGCTGGTCCGCGTCGGCAACCGCGGGCAGGACGTCGTACCGGAAGCGGTGCGGTCCGCGCTGGAAGAGCTGGCGAAGGTGGAGAGCTGATGGGCCTCAGCAGCAACGGCTTGTCGCTCGAGATCGCGGGACGAACGGTCTCCGGCCGTCCGGTGCCCGGCAAGCCGCAGCGACCGGCAGGCCCTTATCTGCTGGGGATTCCGGCGGTCCTGCTGAGCAGCCTGCTGCTGATCCCGGTGGCGATCACCGTGGTCGCGGCGTTCCGGCTGCCGGACGGGTCGTTCGGGCTGGAGAACTTCGCGGTGATGGGCGACCCGGCCGCACTGCACGCCGTACGGAACAGTGTGGCCTGGGTGGCGGTCGCGCTCGCCCTGGTCGTCGTCGGGTTCCTGCTGGCCGTCGTCAGCTACCGGTTGCCCGGTCTGTCGTCGTTTCTCCAACCAGCGTTGGTGATTCCGTTCGCCGTGTCGGTGCTGGTGTCCGGTGCGACGTTCCGGCTGATGTTCGATTCGTCGCCCGAGCGCGGCACCGTGACGGCGGTGTGGACCTCGCTCTTCGGCAGCAGCCCGGTGTGGCTGGGACCTGGACTGTTCTGGCTGGTCCTGGTGTCAGCCTTCGGCTGGACCTGGCTCGGGTACGTCGTGTCGCTGTTCCGCGCCGGACTGGACGCGATCCCGGACGACGTGAGCCGCACTATCGCTGCCGAAGGGCTCACTGGGCTGCGTCGCTGGCGCGCACTCGAGCTGCCGCTACTGCGGCCGATCACCGGCGTGGTCACGCTGACGCTGGTGGTCGCCGCTGTCCGGGTGTTCGACCTGGTGCTGATCGTCGTACCAGGACCGATGCAGCACGACGCCGATGTCCTGGGCCTGAACTGGTGGCGTGCGACATCCTCCGGCGACAACTCCGGCCGTACGGCGGCGCTCGGTGTGGTGCTGTTCGCCATCGTCGCCGCGGTGGCGGTGATCGGTGTCCGCGGGTTGCGCCGGCGACGCTGGGCGATGCCGGTGAGCGTCGTACCGGCTGACTCGTCGCTGCGCAGACCCAAGCCCAGCAAGCGAGTTCGGCGGATCGGGTGGACTGCCGGGTTTGTGGTGAGCCTGTTCTGGTTCCTGCCGGCGGTGGTGCTGGTCGCTACAGCGTTGCACTCGCCGCGTGAGGCCGGACTGCGTGGCTGGTGGTCGCTGCACGGGCTTGGGCTGTCGTCGTTCGACGCTGCGGCGAGCATCGGGCTGCTGCGGGCGTTGCTGTCGACTGTGCTGATCTCCTCGATCGCCACGGTGGTGCTGCTCGTTGTTGCTGTCCCCACTGCTTACCTGGTCGCATGGGGTGGGCTGCCGACCTGGCTGGGGCGTGTGGTGACGTCGGTCTTCGTGGTGCTGGCAGTGACGCCCGTCCAGATGTACGCCGCACCCCTGCGGGACGCGATCGACGCCGCCGGGCTCAGCGGCTCGCGGATCGCACTGGGGCTGGTGCACGCGTCGGCTGGCCTGCCGTTCGCCGTACTGCTGCTGCGGTCCGCGTTCGCGTCGGCTCCGCCCATGCTGGTGGCCGAAGCTCTGCAAGGGCCCGCGCGGCAAAGCGCCGTACTGGCGACGGTGCAACGGACCTATCGGCCGGCTGTGCTGGCTGTTGCCGTGCTGGAGTTCGTGCTGGTGTGGAACGACTTCATCGTCGGCTTCCTGATCAGCGGAGCCGGTACGACGCCGCTGTCGCTGGTGCTGTGGGGCGAGGCGCGGCAGTTCTCGACCTCGGCCGGGACGGTCGCCGCGGCAGCTGTGGTCGCGTCGGTCGTCCCGGCCGTGCTGATGCTGACCTTCTGGCGGACCGTGGTGCGCGGACTGACCATCGGGAGCCGGCCGTGAGCACGCCCGACGAGGAGAAGCCGAAGGGCGAGCGGCGGCGCGGCGACTTCCTCGGGATCAGCGCGATCGCGGCCGGTCTGCTGTCGGGACTGGCGAGCGAGAAACTGTCGCAGAGCCTGGAGAGCGGCGGCTGGATCAAGGTGGCCGGGTGGAGCCTGACCATCGTCTTCTTCGTGATCTGGGCGGTCTACAACGCCCCGGTGGTCCGGCGGAAGTACCGGAACTGGCGTACCGGTGCCGCCGTGACCAGTACGCCGTCCGAGCTTCGCGCCGCTGCCGAAGAGGCCGAGCAGTGGCTGGTGGCACTCGGCTCGGAGGCGGGCGGTCTGGCCGCGGCGGAGTGGTTCGAGCAGAACGAGCCGAGGCTGCGGTACGTGCTGGCGAGCGAGAAGCCAGTTGCTGCGGCGGCTGACGACCTGGCGCGGATCTGCGACGCGCTGGACGCCTGGTACGTGCGGCAGCGCCAGCCGGAAGACCTGCTGGAGTTGAGCGACTACCTGCTGACCGTGGCGGAGGGGTGCGGGCGGCAGGACCTGGAGGAGTTGGCGACAGCGCGCGGCGCCACGGCGTACCGGCTGCTGGGGGAACTGGACACCGCGATCGCGAGGATCGGGATCTCGGCCAACGTCGCGCCGTCGCGGCGCGGGCACAGCCGGACGGCGGCGGCGCTGGACACCCGGCGGCAGGTCGAGCTGGCCCTGGTTCATTTGGCTCGGGCGGACGCCGCACCGGCGGGCAACGAGCGGGACGAGGCCGTCGCCCATGCACGCAGCCGGCTGGACGATGCGCGGCTCAGTCGGCCGGGGCCGGATCTGGCGGCTGATGTGGCGATCTCGATCAACCTGGCGATCGTGCAGCTCTATCAACAGGACGCCGAAGGCGCGCTGGACCTGCTGAAGCCGGCTGCGGCTCGGGCCGCTGCGGCTGGTGACCGGAGTGCGCAGGCGCATGCGTTCGAGCTGATCGGCGTCG
This sequence comes from Kribbella sp. CA-253562, assembly GCF_050942265.1. GTDB lineage: Bacteria > Actinomycetota > Actinomycetes > Propionibacteriales > Kribbellaceae > Kribbella. Next base: position 7,898,142 of record NZ_CP192049.1, read on the forward strand.
CCGCATGGATGCTGAAGCGGCGCGACGAGGCGGTGAAGTGGTGGGGGCGGGCCGAGCACCACTACTCGGAGATCGACGAGCGTGAGGGGCAGGGGCGGTGCCTGCAGCATCTCGGGTCGGCGGCGGTGGTTGCGGGCGATCGCGAGGGTGGGTGCAGGCTGCTGAAGCAGAGCGGGGTACTGCGGTCGTTCGAGAGTCCGCTGCTGGCGCAGTACCTGGAGGCTGGGACGCGGAGTGTGGCTGCGCCGCCGGAGCCCGCGCCGCGGGGGCGAGGGGTGGTTGGGTGGTTGCGGCGGACGATCGAGCTTTGGCGGTTGCGGTGAGCGCGCGAGGGTGATCGGCCGGCGGCAGTGACGGGCACCGATCGGCCGGCGTACGGGTGTGATCGGGCCGCCGGACGGACTTGTCGGTGGCTTCGCCTAGGTTGTCGGTCATGGTGAAGGCGACGGGGCAGACCAAGGCGAAGGCAGCGGGCAAGTCCCCGTTCCAGTGCACGGAGTGCGGCTGGACGGCGGCGCGCTGGATCGGCCGCTGCGGCGAGTGCCAGGCCTGGGGCACGGTCGTCGAGGTCGGTGCGCCGAAGGCCGCGCGGATCACCGCCGGCCCGGTGTCGTCGCCCGCGATGCCGATCGCGCAGGTCTCCGCGGTCGAGGCCGAGTCGCGCCCGACCGGGATCGGCGAGCTCGACCGCGTGCTCGGCGGCGGCGTCGTCCCGGGTGCGGTGATCCTGCTGGCCGGTGAGCCCGGCGTCGGCAAGTCGACGCTGCTGCTCGAGGTCGCGGCCCAGTCCGCGCGCAACGGGCACCGCACGCTCTACGTCTCCGGTGAGGAGTCCGCCGCGCAGGTCCGGCTACGGGCCGGTCGCACCGACGCGCTGGTCGACGAGCTGTTCCTGGCGGCCGAGACCGATCTCGGTGCGGTCGTCGGTCAGGTCGACGCCGTCGAGCCGTCGTTCCTGGTGATCGACTCCGTGCAGACGATGGCGCACCCCGAGGTCGACGGCGCACCAGGTGGGGTGACCCAGGTCCGCGAGGTGACCGGTGCGCTGGTCCGCCTGGCCAAGGAGCGCAACATCGCGGTCGTGCTGGTCGGCCACGTCACCAAGGACGGCGCGATCGCCGGACCGCGGATGCTGGAACACCTGGTCGACGTCGTGCTCGCGTTCGACGGCGACCGGCACTCGGGGTTCCGGATGGTGCGCGCGACCAAGAACCGGTTCGGCCCGTCCGACGAGGTCGGCTGCTTCGACATGGTCGACACCGGCATCGTCGAGGTCAGCGACCCGACCGGGCTGTTCGTCTCCGAGCACTCCGAGCCGGTCGCCGGGACCTGCGTCACGGTGATGATGGAGGGCCGCCGGCCGTTGCTGGCCGAGGTGCAGGCGCTGGTCGGCCCGTCGTCCGCGCCGCAGCCCCGGCGTACGACGTCCGGACTGGAGTCGTCGCGGGTGGCGATGGTGCTCGCCGTCCTGGGCAACCGCGCGGGCGTGAAACTGCACGACCACGAGGTGTACGTCGCGACCGTCGGCGGGGTGAAGATCACCGAGCCGGTCGCCGACCTGGCGGTCGCCATCGCGGTCGCGTCGTCGGTCACCGACAAGCCGATCCACCCCGGCCTGATCGCGATCGGCGAGGTCGGCCTGGCCGGCGAGGTGCGCCGCGTCGGCGGGCTGGAGAAGCGGCTGGCCGAAGCCGCCCGGCTCGGATTCACCAAGGCGATCGTGCCCGCCGACGTGCCGAACCGGGGCAAGGACCTGAAACCCCTGGACATGCAGGCGAAGTACGGGCTGCGGGTCTTCGCCGCCGGCGACATCCGCGCCGCGATGCATGCCGCCGGGATTCTCTGACCGACGGTCCCTCCGTCGGGTTCAGCTCTCGGTGACGGCGTGCACCGACAGGACGGTCCGGTTGTCCAGCATGCGCGTCTCGACCAGCCGCAGCGGCCGGCGGGACCGGCCCTCGGCGAACAGCCGCTTGCCGCCGCCGAGCAGGACCGGGTGCACCACGACGTGGTACTCGTCGATCAACCCGGCCTCGGTCAGCGCATCCGCCAGGTCCGCGCCACCCGTCAGCAACAGGTCGCTGTCGCCCTGCTCCTTCAGCTTCGCCAGCTCGTCGACCGACCGGACGACGGTCGTGTTCCAGCCGGGATTCTCCACCGAGGTCGACACGACGATCTTCGCCGCCTCCCGCCAGATCGGCGCGAAGGCCAGGTCGTGCGCGTCGTCCGAGATCGACTCCACGTCCGGCCAGTAGCCGGCCATCATGTCCCACACCCGCCGCCCGTACAGGAACGTCTGGGCCCGCTCGTGCAGCCCGAACGAGTACGCCGACAGCTCCGGCCCCATCATCGGCCAGTCGAACTCGCCGTTCGGGCCCTCGATGAAACCGTCGAGCGAGGTGTGGACGTAGTGGACGATCTTGCTCATGGTGTGCTCCTGATCCGGGCTGCCTGTCCTGCCTGACACCCCTCGGTCGGAGCCGTCTCCCCAGCTTTGACATGCCCCGGACGAAGTTGTGGTGCCGCTCACAAGCATGAGACGGGTGTCCACACCCTGGTTGGGCGTTACGTACTCTGGAGGGCGGCCCACCCCCTCCCCGCGGCCGCCCACGAAGGAGCCTTCCATGACCGGATCCAGAGTTGTCGCGCTCGGCCACTACCAGCCCGAGCGAGTGCTCACCAACGACGAGCTCGCCACGATGGTCGAGACCAACGACGAGTGGATCCAGAGCCGGGTGGGGATCAAGGAGCGCCGGATCGCGGCGCCCGACGAGCAGGTCGACGAGATGGCCTGGCGGGCCGCGGAGAAGGCGATCGCGAACGCCGGCCTGGACAAGACCGAGATCGACTACGTCGTGGTCGCCACCTGTACGGCGATCGACCGCTCGCCGAACATCGCCGCCCGGGTCGCGGCCCGCCTCGGCCTCGGCCACCCGGCCGCGCTCGACGTGAACACCGCCTGCTCGGGCTTCAGCCACGCACTGGCCACCGCCGACCACGCGATCCGCGCCGGTGCGGCGTCCAAGGCGCTGGTGATCGGCGTCGAGAAGCTGTCCGACTTCACCGACTGGACCGACCGGACCACCTGCGTACTGGTCGGCGACGGCGCGGGCGCGGCCGTCGTCGTGGCCAGTGACGAACCGGAGATCGGCCCGGTGGTGTGGGGTTCGGTGCCGGAGATGTCGGACGCCGTCCGGATCGAGGGACCCGACGGGAAGTTCGCCCAGGCCGGGCAGAGCGTCTTCCGCTGGACCACGACGCAACTGCCGACGATCGCGAAGGAGGTCTGCGAGAAGGGCGGGGTCACCCCGGAAGAACTCGGCGGCGTCGTCCTGCACCAGGCGAACCTGCGCATCATCGAGCCCCTGGCCAAGAAGCTCGGCGCGGTCAACGCGGTCGTCGCCCGCGACGTCATCGAGTCCGGCAACACCTCGGCCGCGAGCATCCCGATCGCCCTGTCCAAGCTGATCGAGCGCCGCGAGATCCCAGCCGGCGCCCCGGTCCTGCTCTTCGGCTTCGGCGGCGGCCTGTCGTACGCGGGGCAGATCATCCGCTGCCCGTGACCAAGCGCGCTTCCGGCGGCGGGTAGCTCCGGCGACGGGGTGGGCGGTCGCAGGAGCGCGGGCCGCCGCTCCGGAACCACCCTCACGACGACCCGCCCCACAGCGACCGCTTGCTCTGGCGACCGCCAGCCCGGCAACCGCCCGCTGCGGTAACGGCCCGCCGTGCCGACCCGCGCTGCAGGCGACCCGCGCTCCCGGCAGCGCCTACTCCGGCAACCCGCCCCGCTACGACCGCCACTGCGGGCCCCCGGCCCCGACAACCACCCACCGCGATAACCCCCAGCGACCGCCACTCCAGCAACGCGCGCTGTGGCGCCGGCCAGCTCCGGCAACCCGCGTACGCCGAGACTCGCCGTACGGGCGCGGCGAATTTTCGCTGCCGTCTCGGCGGACCGATCGACCGGTCCGGTAGGTTCGCGGGCCGGGGGCGGGGCACAAACAGCCGGCCGTACGCGGGAAAAGTGATTGCACGCGTCGCGTGCACATTCGGATGCACGGGCGTTTGCAAGCGCCCGTCGAACCACCTCGGACGGAGCGCTCGCTCCGCAGGCTATTGGCTCACACCACGCCGCCGACCCGCATAGACTCAGGGATCGTGGCCCCCAATTCCGACAAGAACAGCACCGATGCCCGGATGCGCGCGACGCTGGCTGCCGTGGCACCCGGGACCGAACTGCGCGAAGGCCTGGAACGGATCCTGCGGGGCCGCACCGGCGCCCTGCTGGTCCTCGGTCATGACAAGACCGTCGACTCCATCTCCACCGGCGGCTTCGCGATCGACGTCGAGTTCACCGCCACCGGTCTGCGCGAGCTGAGCAAGATGGACGGCGCGATCATCCTGGACCGCGACGTCAGCCGGATGCTGCGCGCCGCCGTACACCTGATGCCGGACCCGTCGATCCACACCGAGGAGACCGGCACCCGGCACCGCACCGCCGACCGGGTCGCCCGGCAGACCGGCTTCCCGGTCATCTCGGTGTCGCAGTCGATGCACATCATCGCGCTGTACGTCGACGACCAGCGCTACGTACTGGAGGACTCCGGCGCGATCCTGTCCCGGGCGAACCAGGCCCTGGCCACGCTCGAGCGGTACAAGCTGCGCCTCGACGAGGTGTCCGGCACGCTGTCCGCGCTGGAGATCGAGGACCTGGTCACCGTGCGGGACGTCGCCGCCGTCGCGCAGCGGCTGGAGATGGTCCGCCGGATCGCCACCGAGATCGACGGGTACGTCGTCGAGCTCGGCACCGACGGCCGGCTGCTCACCCTCCAGCTGAACGAACTGGTCGCCGGCGTCGCCGGCGAGCGCGAGCTGGTCGTCCGCGACTACTTGCCGCCCGCCACCGGCCGCAAGGCGAAGACCGCAGACGACGTACTGCTGGAGCTGGACGCGGTCAGCCCGACCGACCTGCTCGACATCGGCCAGGTCGCACGGGCCCTGCAGCTCGGTGGAGCCGAGCAGCTGGACGCGGCGGTCACCCCGCGCGGCTACCGCCTGCTCGCCAAGGTGCCGCGCCTGCCCGGCGCCGTCATCGACCGCCTGATCGAGCACTTCGGCCACCTGCAGAAGCTGCTCGCCGCCAGCATCGACGACCTGCAAACCGTCGACGGCGTCGGCGAAAACCGCGCCCGCACAGTCCGCGAGGGCCTGTCCCGCCTCGCCGAGTCCAGCATCCTCGAACGCTACGTCTGACGGGTCTCGGATCCACCCACCAGCCCCGAAGCACTGGAACGCGGCGCCTACACCAGCACCGCCACCGTCGAAGCGGACTAGGAAGCGACCACGTAGAAGGCCTGGGCGGCGGACGCCTGGCCGTCGTACGCGGCCTTGGCCACGTAGGTTCCAGGCTTGGCCTGCGGCTGGCCGGGTAGGCAGCCGGGGGCCGAGCGGCGCCCGTCCCAGGCGATCACACTGGTGGACTGCTTGCCCTTGGCAACCAGGAAGGTTGCTCGGGGCACGGTTTGCTCACACTGCGTGGTGGACCAGATCTGGTCCGCACCGGAGGTGATGGTGAGCGACAGCAGGGCCGGATCGATGGCCGCCTTGCACTCCCCCCGGACGGCGCTGAGCTGGACGGAGAAGTTCAGCGAACCACCGCTGGAGATGGACCGTACGGCGGGCAGCACGGCCACCCGGACGTCGCGGCCGGCGCAGTCCTTCGGCGGCTCGGGCGTCTTCGGCGTCTCCGAGGTGCTCGGCTTGGCCGTGGATTTCGTGGTCGGCTTGCCGGTGGTGCGCGGGCTCTCGACCGGTGTCTGCTCGTCGGTGGACGGCGTACTGGTCGGGTCGACCGGGGCTCCGGAGGTCTGCCCCTGCTGCGGTCCGCCGGCGGCCGTGTTCTCGGGCTTGTCGCCGCCTCCGCCGATCAGCCGGCCGAACAGCACCAGTACGACCACCAGGGCGACGAGCAGCAGGCCCCTGCGGAACCAGTAGACGCTGGCAGGCAGGTGCCCGACCGGACGGAGCAGGCTGCTCATGTCCGCACCTTAGTGTCAGGATTGAGCCCGACATGTCAGACTCGCCGCTTCCCCTCGCATCCACCTTGCACACTCCGGTGCTGCAGTGGTACGTCGCCAATTCCCGCACGCTGCCCTGGCGAGAGCCTGACGCCGGCGCCTGGGCGGTGATGGTCAGCGAGTTCATGCTGCAGCAGACACCGGTCGCCCGGGTGCTGCCGGCGTACGAGAAGTGGATGCGGCGGTGGCCCAAGCCGGGTGACCTCGCCGCTGAGCCGCCTGGTGAGGCTGTGCGCGCCTGGGACCGGCTGGGCTACCCACGGCGGGCTCTGCGGCTCCACGCGGCCGCCAGGGCGATCGTGGAGCTGCACGGCGGCGAGGTGCCGGACGACCACGCCGCACTGCTCGCACTGCCCGGCGTCGGGACCTACACGGCGGCAGCGATCGCGTCGTTCGCCTTCGGTCAGCGGCACGCGGTGGTGGACACCAATGTGCGACGGGTCTTCGCTCGTGCCCTCACCGGCGTCGCGCAGCCGACCATCTCCCCGACTGCTGCCGACCAGCGACTCGCTGCCGCAGCTCTGCCTGCGGACGAGGCGACTGCGGCCCGCTGGGCTGTCGCCACGATGGAGCTAGGCGCTCTGGTCTGCACGGCCCGCGTCCCGCGGTGCGGCGAGTGCCCGATCAGGAGCCAGTGCGCGTGGGTCCTGGCCGGTTCCCCGCCGTACGACGGACCGCCGCGCAAGGGCCAGACGTACGAAGGCACCGATCGCCAGGTCCGCGGCCGCCTGCTCGCCGTACTGCGTGCTGCTTCCGGGCCGGTCGCCAAGAAGTCCCTGGACGCCAGTTGGCCCGACCAGCTCCAGCGCGAACGCGCCCTCGACGGCCTGGTCGCCGACGGACTGGTCGAACCCCTCCCCCGGAATCGCTACCAGCTCCCCCAATAGCCGCCCACCCTGCGCTCCCGTCCCGGCCCATTTCGACGGTTAACCGTCAACGGAGTGGGTTCTACCTCTGTATGCGGTCGTAGAACCCATCACCGGCAGGGTTAACCGTCGAAATGGGACGCGGCGGGATGGGACAGAGCGCGACGGGTGGGATGGGACGCGATGGGCGATGGGACGAGCGGGAGGGATCGGGCGGCACGGCGGACCAGCGCGGCGACCGGCGGGCCGGGGGGCGGGGACCGGCGGGCCTGGGGGGCGGGGACCGGCGGGCCTGGGGGGCGGGGACCGGCGGGCCTGGGGGGCGGGGGACCGGCGGGCGGGGTGCTGGGACCGATGGGTTGGGGTGCTGGGACCGACGGGTCGCAGCGGGTGGCGGCGGTTCCGGGCATGCTCGAGGCCGGCTTCTCCCCTGGGGGAGAGCCGGCCTCGGTGCGGGCGAGCAGGGGTGAGGCTGCTCAGTTCTTCTTGCTGCTGGACGTGGCGGTCTCGTCGTCGTCGTCGGCCAGCAGGTCGAGCGGCATCGCCGGGCTGCCGGACAGCGTCGCCAGCATCTGGCGGACGTTGGTCAGCTGCGCGTTGATGCTGTCGCGACGCTGGGTCGCGGCGGCGAGCTCACGCTCGGACTCGGCGCGGATCCGCTCGGCCTTGTCCTTGGCGGCGGCGACGATCTCCTGCGCCTGACGGTTGGCGTCGGCCAGCTGCTGCTGGGCCAAGCGCTCCGCCTCGCTGCGGGACCGGTCGGCCTCGCGCTGCACCTGGGCCGCACGGTCGGTGACCGCGGCCAGCTGCTGCTCGGCCAGCGCCGTCCGGGCGGCGAACTCCTGCTCGACCTTGCCCCGGCGCTCGGCCAGGGTGGTCTCGAAGGCAGCCGCGGCCTGGGCGGACTTGGCCCGCTCCTGCTCGTACAGGGCCTGCGCCTCGCTGCGCCGCGCGTTCGCGTCGCGCTCGGCCTCGTCGCGCATGTCGTCGGCCTGGGTCCGGGCCTCCTCGAGGATCCGGGCGGCCTCGGCGTCGACCTCGCTCTTCCAGTCCAGGGAGTACTGCTCGGCCTCCTTGCGGACCTTCTTCGCGTGCGCCTCGGCGTCGGCGACGATCGCCTCCGCGTCGGTGCGGGCCCGGGTGACCAGGTCCCGCGCCTCGTCGTCGGCCAGCGACAGGATCTTGGCGACCCGCTCACCGAACTCGGTGAACGTCGGCGTCCGGTCCTTGTCGTCGTTCTGGGCGGAGATCACCGCCGCCTCGGCCGCGTCGGTCCGGGCCTGCAGCTCCTGGACGTGCCGCTGCAGCTGCTCGGACTGCTGCTGCAGCGCGGTCAGCGAGGTGGTCAGCTCCCGAACGTGCTGGTCCACCTGGGCAGGCTCGTAGCCACGCAGAACGGTGCGGAACGGGGTTGGGGCTTCACTGCTCATGTCTTCTGATGCTCACTTCGGTGGGTGGGTGGATCACACATTGTCACTGACAAGGATCTGGCTGTCACGTCCTCATCCTGGTTCCCCCGTGGAACCCTCGCTGGAGGACATTCCACCATCAACGCGGAAGCCGGGTACAGCGAGTGCCTCGATCACACCCGAAAGCTGAGTGAGCTCCTTGGTGATCTCGTCGCGGCGCTGGTTCAGCGCGGCGACCCTCGCCTCGGCGTCGGCGAGAAGTTTTCGGGCCTGCGAGCGCAGCTCGTCGGCGTGCGCCCGGGCCTGCGCCTCGAGCTGCTGGGCCTCGGCGCGGGACTTGCGGATCAGGTCGTGCGACTGGCGCTGCGCGTCGGCCAGGTCGTTGGCCGCGCGCTGGCGCAGCACCTGCGTGCTGGCCTCGGCCTCGGCGACCCGGCGGTTGGCCCGCTCGACGATCTCCTTGGCCTCCGCCTCGGCGCTGGCCTTGAGCCGCTCGGCCTTGGCCTGCGCCTGTACGGTGACCCGCTCGGCCTGCTGACTGGCGGCCTCCATCGCGGCCTCGGCCTGCGCGGTGGCCTGCTTCAGCGCGGCGTCGGCCTGGATGGTCTGCTCGGCGTTCTGCCGGGTGATCTCTTCCTGGGTGGCCTTCAGCCGGCTGGTCGAGCGGCTGACGACGCGCCGCAGGTGGGCCCGCTTGGCGCGCAGCAGCTCGGTCGCGTCGGTCTGTGCCTTCTCCCGGATCGCCTGCGCCTCGGACTCGGCCGCCGCGACCAGTTCGTCGACCGTCTTCCTGGTCCACGCGGTCTGCTTCTCCGCCTCGGCCATCGCCGCCTCGGCGGTCTTGTTGGCCTCCTCGACGATGCGCTGCGCCTCCGCAGCCGCCGTACGCCGGTCCGCCTCGATGCTGTCGACGACGAGCTTGGCCTGCGCCCGGGCGTCGGCCATCAGCCGCTCGTTGGCCGCTTCGGCCTCCGACTTGCGCCGGGCGATGTCCTCCAGGGCCTCGGTCCGCAGCTTGTCGATCTCCAGCGAGATCGCGGCCAGCTTGGCCCGCTCGGTCTCCTCCAGCTCGGCGGTCCGGCGCTCGAGCTCGGCCCGGTTCTCGCCGCGCAGCCGCTCGATCTCGGCGTGCGCCTCGGCGATCTCGGTCCGGGCCTTGTCCCGGGCGGTCTCGACCTCGAGCTCGACGGCCTCCCGCAACTCCTTGGCCTCGGCCTCGGCCCGCGCGATCAGATCGGCCTCGGCACGGGCGGCGGCCTGCGATACCAGCGCGGCCTGCTCGCCGGCGTCGGCGACCAACTGCTGCGCTTCGCGGCCGGCGCGCTCGACGTTCTGCGCGGCGGCCTCGCGGGCTTCGCGGGCCTGCTCGAGCAGGTCGTCGGCCTCGGCCTTGAGCCGGGCCGCTTCCTTCTCCGCGTCGGCGATCCGCCGCGCGGCCGCGGCCTCGGAGTCCGCGGTGAGCTGGTCGACCGCGGCCTGGGTCACGGCCTTGAGCTGCTGCGCTTCCGCTTCGGCGTCGGCCCGCAGCTTCTGCGCTTCGGCTTCGGAGGCGGTCTTCAGCGCGGCCGCCGCGGCTTCGGATTCGGCCTGCAGCTTGGCCGCCGCCGCTTCGGAATCCGCGCGCAACTCGGCAGCCGCCTGCTCGGAATCGGCGTGCAGCTTGGCCGCCGTCGCCTCCGACTCGGTCCGCACCTGCTCCGCAGCGGCTTCGGCCTGGGCGCGGTGCTCGTCGGCGGCGGTCCTGATCCGGTCGGCTTCGGCCTCGGCGTCGGCGATCCGCCGGGCCGCCGCGGCCTGCGACTCGGCCCGCAACTCGTCGGCCGCGGTCTGGGTCTCGGTGCGCAGCTTGTCCGCCGCGGCTTCGGACTCGCTCCGGCGACGGGCCACCTCCTCGGCGACCTCGGCGCGCAACTGCTCGACCGCCGACTCCGACTCGGCCTTGAGGCGCTCCGCCGTACTGGCTGCCTCGGAGCGGACCTGCTCCGCTTCGGCCGCCGCCTCGTCGCGCAGACGCTTCACCTCGGCCGCGACCTCGGCCCGCAGCTTCGCGACCTCGGCGGTCGCCGTGGCGCGCAGCTGCTCGGTCTCCTCGTCGGCCTCGGAACGGACCCGCTCGGAGGCGGTCTCGGCCTCGGTCCGCAACTGCTCGGCCCGCTGCTCGGCGTCGGCGAGCAGGCGCTCGGCGGCCGCCGCCGCGTCGGCGCGCACCTTCCGCGCCTCCGCCTCGGCGTCGGCCCGGAGCTGCTCGGCCTCGGCCCTGACCCGCTCGGCCTCGCGCAGGGCGGTGTCGTTCTCGTGCTCGGCCTGCTCGCGCAGGGTGTCCGCGATCCGCTGCGCACGCTCCAGTACGCCGCCCGCTTGCCGCACGCCAAAGGAACCGGCGTCGACGACCGGTTCCTGGGTCAGGGGCAGACGCGGTGCGTCCATGCGACGAGATGATTCCATCTCCGGCCCCCTCTCCAACAGTCCGGGTCCACTTGGCGCAGTCATGCTCTTACAACGAGCCACATCCGGCTACGGGTAGCTTCTTTTTTATGCCGTTGCGTGATCTTCCCACTGAATCGCAGGCAGCGGCGGGTCTGTTACAGGTGGAGACGCTGCGGCATCGGGCGGCCGTCCGGCGGACCGGATGGCACAGCCTCGCACTGGCCGGACTCGCTGTGGCCACAGCGGTTTCGGTGCTGCTGCCGGGCTCGGCGAGCACAGGCTGTTACCTGTGGCGAGCCACCACCCAACCAGTCGAGGGACGTGGTCCGGCGCTCGTGCTGCCGGTCGTACTGATCGCCGTCGTTCTCGCGGATCGCTTGTGGGCGGACCGATCGGCGGTACGCCGCCGAGTGCGCGGCTGGGCCGCTCCCGGACTGGCCGTGCTCACCGCAGCGGTCTGGACTGGTCTGGTGGTTCAGGGCCGATCGGGTTGCTCCAGTTCACCGGCTGTGATCGGCACGCTCGCGGGTGGAACGCTGGCGGTGGGGGTCTGCGTGCATTGGGCGACTCGCAAAGTCCCAGCCCGCGAAGTCCTCCTGGACCGCGGCGAAACGGTCGCCGACGAACCGCTGAACCAGTCCGAATTGCGGGCAACGTTTGTCCAACTCTGCGACCTGGTCGCCGTTCGGCCGGCTCGAGGGACGACCGCGGCCCTCGTTCCGGCTGCCGCCTCGGCACTCCTTTTGCTCTCGACACTGCTGCCGTGGCGCGAACTGGTCGACGCCGTCGCGCTCGGTCCGGCGGGCGCTGAGGCCGGTCTGCTCCGCGTCCAGCTCTGGGAACTGCCTTACGCGGTCCCGTGGGCAGTGCTCGTCGCCGTACTGGCTCTCGCAACTCTGGCCGCCGCCGTCGCCCGCGCCCACCTCGTACGACGTACTGCCGCAGCCGCGACCGGAGCGCTGACGATCACCGGCACGCTGCACGCCCTCCTGCAGCTTCCGCCGCGTCTCCCGGACGGCGTCGGCTACCGCCCGGGCCTCGGCGCGTGGATCGCGCTGGCACTCGGCGTCCTGCTCGTCGTGGTCAGCCTGCTGCCCTTGCGGCAGCTCCCACTTGTCGCAGCAGCGGCCGCACTCGGGCTGGTCGGCGGACTGCTCGTTCCCGACGCGTCGGCAGCGCCGTACCGGCCGGAGAGGATCGCTGGTGCACCACACCGGCTGCTGGACCTCAACGGCGGCCAACTGCAGGACGCGATGGGCATGCGCGTCGCGATCGGTACGTCGGACCCGCTCGACTCGATCGCCGGCCGACTCGACGGTACGCCGGGCATCTGGTTGCTCGGCCGCACCGGCTCCGAGGGCTCGACAGTCTTCGCGTACGCCGACGACATCGCGCTTCCCCAGGTCGCGTTGAGCCACGGCCCGACTCCCCCGGCTCTGCTCGGCGTCACTGACCAGCGGATGCTGCTGCTCGCCGGTGGAGCGGGCGATCGGCCGTGGGCCGTGCTGTCCGTCCCGCTCGACCTGGTCAGCGCCGACATCAGCCTGAGCCACCAGAACCCCGACGGCACGTACTACGTCACGCCGGGCGTCGAGGTGCTCGCCACCGGCACCGGCCCGGCCTTCACCCAGCGGAGCGCCGATCGCTCGATCGTCATCTGGGGTGGCATGCGCACCTGGCAGATCCCGGCAGCAGCACTTCGCGCCGGTATGAAGCTGGACGGGTTTCTGGTCGCCGGTGCCGGCAGGCCGGTCTCCGCCGGACCTGACGGCACAGTGGCCCGGCAGACGAGCCAGAACCGGGTAGTCCTTCAGCGGCCGGGTTCTGGGCCTGTGCAGCTCACGGGAGTCGCTCCGGCCGGCTGCCCGTTGAGTCGGGACCCTGCCAGCTCGTCGTTGACGGTCGGGGCGTTCGCTGTCGACATGCGGGGCAACCTGTGGCTCGGTGGGAGCTCCGAGACGGTTGTCGTCACGCCGGACGGCGTACTGCGGCCGCTGCCGGGGCACGTCGCCGGTGTGGCGAGTATCGAGGCTCGGGCCGACGGTTCCGTCGTACTGGGGGTCTCGCCGGGCGGTGGGGACCAGGTGCTTGTCATCCCGGACGCTGCCGCCTCTGCGGCGTCTTACCCGGCTGCTGGTGAGCCAGCTGCTCGGTGCGATCAGCGGAAGGCCGCTGGCGGCTCGGCGTCGTACCGGATCGCGCCGGTGGGTGCCGATGGCTGAGCTTCCCGACGAGCTCCTGCCGCGCAGGCTGGAGCAGGAGGAGCGGCGGCAGGCGGTCGCGCAGCACAGGTGGTTCGGCCGGGCGACGCTGCTCGCCGTACTGGCCGCTGGGGTGGCTTTGCTGCTGCCGTGGGTCTTCAGCCGTCGCCTGGGGCAGTCCGTCTGGCAGCTCGGCATCGAGACTCAGCCAACGCTCGCATTCACCTGGCTTGCCGGACTGGGCGCGACTGTCCTCGCGCTGGCGCTGCGTCCTGGTCAGCTGGCGCAGGTGGCGACTGCCGTCTCCGGTCTCATTGCCTTGGTCTACGCCGCCGGCGGCTGGCAGGCCAACACCATCAGTCCGGTCGGCGGCGCCTGGCCAGGTCCTGGACCCGAGGTAGCCGTCGTGACCGGCGTGATCTGGCTGCTCTGCGCCGGCGCTCAGCTCGTCGCCGATCATCCGGATCCGGTCGAGCCCGACGAGGAGTCGCTCGCCCACGCTGTCCAGCGGCTGCGCCGGAACCGCTGAAGTTCACCCGCGAGAGGGAACCGAACCCCTCGCAGGACGGAAGCGCCAACGACCCCTCCGGTCGCACCGTGGAAGCACACGAGTACCGGAGGAACACATGACCGTCACCGCCGACCGCGTCACCATCACCAGCCGGCTCCCGCTGGCCGTCGCCGCCCTCTCCCTCCTGTACGGCGTACTCGGCGTCGTCTGGCTGCTCGGCGCGGACTGGTACCCGTTCGGGCCGACCGCTGAGGGCGACAAGGTCTCGCCGCTGGCCTACCTTCGCTCGGACGTCGGCGCGGGGCTCGTCGCGGTGCTCGGCATGCTCGGCGTACCGACTGCGCTCGGGCACACCCAGACCACGTGGACTCCGTCGGCGTACCGGCCGTTGCTGGTGTTCACCGCCGTCCAGGCCGTCGTCTTCGGCCTGCTCGCGCCGAGCATGACGGTGATCGTGCTCGTCGGGTATCTGCTGGTCCTGGTCGGTCTGCCGGTCGCGTTCGGCTTCCTGGTCGCTGGGGCTTGGCGGCAGGCTGGCACTCGGGCGCTTCTGCTCGGCGTACTGGCGCTGGTGGTCGTGCTGCAATTGACCACTGGTTTGTTCGACTGGCAGGCGTTCCGCCAACTGGGCTCGGCGCTGGCCGGCGTACCGGAGCGGGTCGGCGCCCAGCCCCTGTTCGTCTTCGGCGCCTTTCTCCTGGGCGTCGGCTGGGCAGTGCTCGGCGTACGGGCCCTGCGGACCGCTCGGGGCCGCTGTGCCCGCTGCGGCCGACCTGGTGCTTGGTGGACACAGCCCGAGGTCGCCCGCCGGTGGGGCTTCTGGGCCACGATCGTGGCGGCCCTCTGCCCGATGCCGTACGCGCTGCTTCGGATGACCTGGCTGCTTCCGAACCCGGTCGGTCTGGGCATCTCCGCCGCCGACCTGGACGCGGACCCCGGCATGAAGCTGTTCGGGCTGGGACTTGGGTTGATCGCGCTCGCGTCCGGCGTGGTCACGCTCGGCCTGATCCGTCCGTGGGGCGAGCTCTGGCCGCGTTGGATCCCGTTCCTGGCCGGGCGGCCCGTCCCTCTCAAAGCCGCCGTCGTCCCGGGTGTCACGGCTGCGGCCCTGCTGCTGGTCAGCAGCCTGACCCTCGTCCAGGGACTCTGGCTCCCCGAGGAATCCGTGGTCACCAACCTCGGCCACCTGCTGCTCTTCCCGTTCCCGCTGTGGGGTGTCTCAGTCGCCGTGGCGACAGCCGCCTACTACTACCGCCGCCGCGGTTCCTGCGGAGCGTGCTTCGGGCCTCAGCGTTCGCGGGACACCACGACCGACGGCCCTTGGTGAACGACACCCTGCGGAGGCTGCGCCAGCCCCGGCCCGCTCGAGTTCTGGCCGGCATTTGTCAGATAGTCGACCAGCGCCCGCTGCCCACGTCCGTCGAGCACGACCGGTGTGAGCTCGAACTGTCCGACCGGCGCCGCACCGCCGATCCGCACATCCGGACACGTCCACGTGTCGCCGGTGCTGAGACACGGTCCCGAGGCCGGGTAGTACGCCTCGGTCCGCGCGGCACGGCGAATCAGAATCCAGACCACCTCACCAGGCTGCAAGTCCCGCGACGTCCCCGACACCTGCTCGACCTGCGAAACCTGCCCGTCGGCCCGCGGCGCGGTGATCTGCACCGCCCGAACCGGCGCACCGGTGTCACCCGCCGCCGCAGACTTGTCCCCCGACCGCGAGACCACCCCAGCCGTCGCCCACCCCGCCACCGCCGCCAGCACACCCACAACCGCCGCCACCCGCCACCAGCCCGCGACCAGCGCCTTACCCCGATGCTTGCGGCGTCCCATCCCGGTCTCCTCGACGAGTTCGGCCCCCACGCCCGTCACTGAGCCCGCGTGGATGCCCACTCATTGTGACCGATACTGTCCGGTTGTAACCCCTACTGGCTCGCCGACAGGCCGTTTCCTCACCCAATGTCATCCGAGCCGGCGGATGGGCGACGGGCGCCAGCACACGCAGCTCCAGCGTGAGCGGGCGGAAGCCCGCAGAGCCCAGCTCGGCAGAACCAGCAGCCGCTCGCACCGGAGCGAGCGGCAGGCGGGCGCTGCCGGCACGCGGGCTCGACCCCGGGCGGACAGCAAGCGCGCCTCCACCACGAGCGGGCGAGAGCCGGCACCGGAGCGAGCGCCACGAGCGGACGAGCCCGCGCCGGCACACCTCGGCCGGCCACCCGACCACCTGTCCTCGACAGAAGCGCGCCAGTGCGCGGTGGAAGCGGGCGCAGCACGCGCGCTCGAAGCGGGCGCCAGCACGCGGGCTCGACAAGGGCGCACAGCAAGCACGCCTCCACCACGAGCGGGCGAGAGCCGGCACCGGAGCGAGCGCCACGAGCGGACGAGCCCGCGCCGGCACACCTCGGCCGGCCACCCGACCACCTGTCCTCGACAGAAGCGCGCCAGCGCGCGGTGGAAGCGGGCGCAGCACGCGCGGTCGAAGCGGGCGCCAGCACGCGCGGTCGAAGCGGGCGCCAGCACGCGCACCTCCGAAACGGGGTGGGCGGGAGCCGGCACCGTGCGAGCGCCAGCGAGCGAGGCGCCCGCGTGGGGAAACAACCCCAGCCAAACAAAAGACCCCGCGGACCGAAATCCGCGGGGTCTTCGTCGTGCTCAGCTAGCGATCAGCTGTCCTGGACACCGGTGCCGCCGCCGGCGATCTCGGTGAGTTCCAGGTCGGGCGTGCTCTTCTGGGTTCCGGTGAACGTGAAGTACTCCGGAAGCCCGTCCGAGCTGACCGTGCCCTCGGGGGCCACGTCGACCAGGACGATCTGGCCGGGGCGCAGTTCCCCGAACAGGATCTTCTCGGCCAGGACGTCCTCCACGTCGCGCTGCAGTGCGCGGCGCAGCGGGCGGGCGCCCAGCACCGGGTCGAAGCCGCGCTCGGCGACGAGGGCCTTGGCCGCGGGCGTGAGCTCGATGCCCATGTCCTTGTCCTTGAGGCGCTCCTCCACCTGGGCGACCATCAG